>CABZVB010000043.1 GCA_902529115.1 uncultured Balneola sp. | reverse complement strand
TTCTGCAACTAGCGTGTGTACATACATCACTGAAAGCACGCACGCGAGTACCATCAATATTGATGGCTAAGAAACCATATTCGCTCGCAATAAGCCATCCACCCGCCGAGGCCAATGCTTCTCCACCACTTACTGAGGTATCTATAGTAATAGTGTTTCCATCCACACTAAAAGCGGAGGTGTTACTATTACCATCATTGTTTGAATCGTCATTCCCAGTGTCATCACTATTGTCATTTGTATTCAGGTCTGAGCTGTCTCCGGAATCTGTAACTCCGCAAGAACCCAATGGAATACCTAATGCGACAATTAAAGCCAATGGAGTTGCTGTTCGAAGAAATTCTACTCGCGAGCTAGTTCTACCACTCATTAGAACCTTGGAGGTAGTTACAATAGAATGTTCTTGAGTATCTAGGTAACTGGATACTTTCATTAAATGGGAAAAATCATTGGTTTGTGTTGCTTTGTGCTCGTCTGTCATATCTTTGATGCCAGTTTTGTTTTTTTATTCTCTTTTGGCCAAGCCTTCTTTGGCCATGAGCAGTACCTTTTCGGATTTTTAATTAATTTGATCTCTGCTTTAGCAGATCTTTCTTAATAAATAGTTAAAGAACATAACTTGAATAAAATGCCTTTTCGTTCCTTTAATTGGGTATTTTAAGTCGATTTTGTTTCATTCAATACTCCTTGAACCCTGGAAATGTGTCAACTCATTGAGCTGGCTATAAATACAGTAAGTATGGTGATAGCGTGGATATTGAGGTAGATCGAACATTGAATAAAGTAAAGCGCAAATAATGGCGGATGCATATCTGTCACGCAGCTAGTATATTGGATGAAATGTTTACTAATGCTTCTAAAATGTGGTGACTGATGGGTCGAGTGTTATCCTTTTCTATATGTATAGTCATAGTTTTGATGGCTTCTTATGTGGCAAAGGCGCAGCAGGATTCACGGATTTTATCACTTTATGACCGTCAAAGTTACGAATACATAAAGCATTTGCAGGATCGGGGACACTTATTGGAGCTCCATCCGACCGACATGCCGTATAGCTATGATGATTTATACGCGGCTTTGTCAGGCATAGAGCAGTATGATTTTACTGGGGTTAATGCACGATGGATTCGTTATTTGCAAGATCGAATAGGTTTCGATGCCACCGAGAGGCCGGTTTTGGACCTGCGTGGTGCTAGTTATTTACAAGTGAATAATACGGAGCGGGATCATATGTACCGTCCAAGTGATGAGATTGTGTATTTGTGGCCCATGATTGAGTTGGCGCCGGGCATTCGCTACAAAGGATGGGCAGTGCAGGCGCATGCTCGTTTTGAGTATTACGAGGATCGAAACATCGACGGATTGGACGCGGTAAATCGATTTTGGGTCCGAAATGAAGAAACATATCTAGGGTATGCAAATGAATTTTTAGAGGTCTACGGAGGCCGGGTGCTTAATCATTGGGGAGTCTATGGGCAGTCATCTGGGCTTTTATCCGACCAATCTGTAACCTATGATCAGTTCAAAATTAATCTGGGAACCAAGCATCTGCAACTCACCTCGGTGATGGGTTATTTAGATAATTTGAAGAGCGATGATATGTTTAATGGAGACACTAGAGAAGATCCTTTATCGGTCAAGCGCTATTTGTTTGCCAAGCGGTTGGACTGGCGCCCGCGTGAACATCTGATGTTATCATATCGAGAAAGTATCATTTTTTCGGGTTGGGATGCAGTGCCTCAGCCTAAATACATGCTTCCAGGTTATATCGGATTTTTTCAGGCGGATAATGCACCGCAGAATGATTTTATAAATTACTTAACAGGGATTGCCTTTTGGGGTCAGTTTGGAGGTAGTTCTAGTGCGAGTTCTAGTATTGGGGTAGGTGCAGATGCAATTTCCGATGCAATATCCCAAATGAGATCACAAAATATACTTACAGTGCATACCGAAGTGATCATTGATGATATTATTTTCTTCCGGGACCGTCGCGGCATTGATGAACTGAGTAACTTCAATGTTTTTTTTAACGTCGCCTATGCCTTAAGTCAGCATAGCCTTACCCTGCAAATAAACGCAGAAATGGTTAGCGCTCAATCTTATAACACCGACCAAGCTCAAGGTCGCTATCTGTATCTTGGCAGGGGAATAGCTACGCAATTTAACGATTATGTATTTGGAGAATTTCGGGCCGATGTATTTCCGGGTGGTACACTTCAAGGAATGCGAATAACGCCGTATTTGGGCGGTTTGTTACAAGGCGAACAGGTTATAGACAAGGAATTTATTGGCTCGCCGTTATCCCAAAAAGATAAGAATGTAAATGAATTAGAGCCTGTGCCCAACTTTGTGTTAAGTGGTGTCGTTCAAGAAAGTCTTAGAGCTGGACTTGAATGGGTATATTACTCAGAAGCCAAACAGGGATCG
>CABZVB010000042.1 GCA_902529115.1 uncultured Balneola sp. | reverse complement strand
GGAATCAGTATTTGGGCCAGTCCAAGAAAAATCGGAATATTTTGTACCTGTTCCTGTTAAATAGAGTGAATGTCCTGCAGAAGTACTAGATGTTTCAGAAATTCCAACATCAGTTGAAGTTATTCCATTTGCTGTTCCATCGGCTCCTGTTATTTGCCCTTCATAACTTAAGAATTGAATAAGATCGCCATTATAACTTAAGGCTACTCCATCTGGTCCACCATTTTGAATTGAAGAAGGAGTCCAGTAGTAAATTGTATAGTTGCCAATTGATGATCCAACTGTAAAATTACTGCCTGTTTGGGAATCATATACCTGGCTATTGCTGCCGTTATACAATTCTAATTTGAAATTATTTAAGGTATAGCTATTCGGATTTTCAATTACAATTTCAACAAATTCTCCAGTATCACTACCTGCATTATCATAATGAAATTCGTTAATCCACGCTGGTGTACTAAAAAAAGCTCTCCTGACTAATGTAGTGTCATGAATAAAAGGATTCTTGTTGCCTTGAACAGCATATATTGCATTACTTCTAGCAACTTCGGCACTATTTACTGGATCAGACTTGTGCCAGCTATATAAGGTGCTTTTCATACCCTCAAAAAAAGCTGAATTATCAAAATCATCATTCACTATATCGGAGTTATCACTATACATTGTCCAAAAGTAAAACATTGCTCTAGCAACATTTCCTTTATGATCCTCACGTGGCTCGAAAGAGTTATTGTAGTACTCACTATAACTATCAATATTTTGGCTTGGAATACTAGAGACACTACCACCATTTTCCCAGTACCACCAAGAAGATGTTAAGTTGTCAGCTATTTCTGCAAAAGGATGATTACCTCTAGATGAATTAACAGAGCTCCAAACAGGATAAAGATGATGAATATCACTCTTCATTGGCTCCCCACCATCGTAGAAGCTTTGTGGCCATGAATGTTCTGTATTTAAACTTAAACTACCATTTGCTGGGGTTCTTGAACCATCTGCTTTAACTTTTAGCCCTGTATAAACTCCTCTGACTGAATCAGATGCATCCACATCTATGGATATAAACATACTATCTCTTGCTGTGTTGTAATTTTTCGGAGAACTAGGGTAATAATTTGTTTTTAAAAAACTAATTAAGGATGCATCAACTAAGTTACTCCCAATTGCATCAGTTTGACCGTATAGATTTGTCGGGGAAATGAAACAAATAATTGAAAATAGTATAAAACTAAGCCGCATAAATTTTAATGAGATAACAAGAGTTCTAGACGAATGATGTTAAGTATATGATGGGTATGAATTAATCATCAAGGCTTTTTTGTTTTTCAAGTCTTTTTAGCACATCAGAGACTAACTTAATCGCGGTATCATTATCTGAGAGCTCAGATGGATTATACTTTAGAGAAAATCCTGGCATTTCTTTATTAATAGTTTGAGTCTTTACTTTTGAAGCTTCCTTTTTTTCAAGTACTTCATAAGTCTTTACCGGATACGAAACACCTTTTACTGAAATAGTTTCTTTTTCAATACAAGCAAAGGTTTCTTTTATTAATAAAAAAGTGTCTTCAGAAATAAGAATTTTATTTGCTCTTGCATTAGACTCTAACCGCGACGCTAAGTTAACCCCGTTGCCAATTACTGTATAGTCTAACCGATCTTGAGACCCAAAATTTCCAACGGTACAAACAGCTGAATGTATACCTATGCGAGCATTTAAGGTTTTTGACACTCCACGACTTAGCCATTTATTTCGAATACTACTCAATTTCTCAATCATTTCAGATGCCATAGCAACACAATTTATAGCGTCTTCTCGATGTCCATTAGACGATGGATCCCCAAAGAAAACCAACATAGCATCACCAATATATTTATCTATTGTTCCGCCCCATTTTATAGCTATTTTAGACATCTCTGTTAGATAATCAGTTAATAGCTCAGTAAGAATTTCAGGCTCTAAACGTTCTGTTAATTCAGTGAACCCCTGTAGGTCGGAGAAAAAAACTGTTAATTGTTTACGCTGAGTTTTTACAGTTACATCAAGTTTTCCTGAAAAAATTGATTCATAAACTTGAGGGGAAAAATATTTAGCTAGCTTTTTTGATAGTTCAACTAATTCAGATGTTCGCTCCTCTACTTTTTTCTCTAGATTTTGATTAAGATCAGCTAGCTCTGAGTGTGCTTTGTTTAGTTGATTTAATCGTTCTTGTTCGAGCTTGTAGAGATTGGCATGCTTGAGTGCACTTGCTGTTTGGTTTGCTAAAATTGTTATAACTAATTCGTCCTCTTTGTCAAATAGATTTAATTTTTGGCTTTCAACAGAAAATACCCCAACCAATTCCTCATCTAATATCATTGGTATAGCAATTTGTGATTCAACATCTTTCAGACCTGGTAGGGGAACCGTTTCTTTTACTTTATCACTATTTGATTTGATTACTTCCTTTTTTACAGCATGCATATAATTCATTTGCATTCGCATATTGGCCATTCTCATTAACTTTTTACGTTTAGCTACCATGCCAATTACGCCCACACCAACTCTAACTTTAGCGCCAATTCCTTGATCTTTA
>CABZVB010000041.1 GCA_902529115.1 uncultured Balneola sp. | reverse complement strand
GAAAATAAAACTAAAGTACTAGCTGAACAAAATGGTTTTGATCTTGAATCTGATATGTGTGCTAACTTTAACTTTAGCTTGGGTAAATATCTCGAAAGTCTAAGACAATATTTACAATATGGTAATAAAGAGGGGTGGGGTTGTGAAGATTATAGATCGTAACCCTTTTTCCACAAATTTTAAGTCATTTAGGCTAGATGAATTATTACAACATACAATTAAGAGAGTTACATTAATTACTATTCTAACAGTATTATTTATTTTCTCACTTAATGCTCAAGATTTTATTCAGAAAGAGTTAGTTCATGATGGTGTACAACGAGAATATATGGTCTATGTTCCTAGTATCTATGATGGTTCTGTAAAAGTACCTTTAGTTTTGAATTTTCATGGTTTTGGCACATCCAATTATACTCATTATAGGTATTACTCTGACATGACAAATATAGCTGATACCGCGAATTTCATTTTAGTTTATCCTCAAGGTGCTGCAGGATCAGATGGATATCCACACTGGAATATTGAGAGTGATTATTCCAAAAGTGATATAGACGATCTTGGCTTTACATCTATAATGATTGATAGTTTAGTTAATCTGTTTAGTATAGATACTTTACGAGTTTATGCTACTGGCTTTTCAAATGGTGCTTTTTTCACATATGATTTAGGGTGTAGATTAGCTGATAAAATAGCTGCAATCGCCCCAGTTGCAGGAACAATGCCGCAAGTTTCTTTTGATGAATGCGATGCTACCAAACCAACAAGTGTAATATCTTTTCATGGGACAGCTGATAATGATAGTCCATATAATGGCATTCAAGGATATAATCTTTCATATGATGAAATAAATGAATTCTGGTCAAACTTCAATGAAACCGATACAAACGCAAAAATAACAGAAATAAATACAAATAATGAAGATGGTAGTTCTGTAGAATTATATTCATGGGAAAATGGCATTAATTGTTCATCTGTCAATCATTTTAAAATTATAGATGGTGGACACTCATGGCCAAACTCAGGTGGCCAAGATTCAGGGAAAGGCAATGATGGAGTCAATAAGGATATCGATGCAAATAATTTGATATGGAATTTCATGGCACAATATAATTTATACGGCCGTTTAGATTGTAATGAGGTGACAAATTCTGATGAAGAATCTAATCTAAAACCTTACTATAATCTCGAACAAAATTATCCAAATCCATTTAATCCTAATACAATGATTAGTTTTTCTCTGGCTAGAAATGAAAATGTTAGCTTAGAGGTATTTAATTTACAGGGAAGATCTGTCGTAAAACTGATAGATGAGTTATTACATAGTGGAGAACATAGCGTACATTTTAATGCACGCAACTTATCAAGTGGAGTTTACTTCTATAAACTTTCTACGTCATCTTTTATCAAAACTAAGAAAATGCTTTTGATCAAATAGTATCATTTAATAGTTGAATACTTGCTTATTACTTATTGAGTCATGAAATATATTTTACTACTGGTGATATTTTTTTTGGATTTTGGTTATTTAGAGGCCCAACAAACCATAACTAATAGATTGGTACATGATGGGCTTGATCGCGACTATCATATATACATTCCAGAATCCTACGATGAGATTATTAATGTACCAGTATTACTTGTGTTCCATGGTTATGGGGGCAATGCTAGAAATTTAATGAGATGGGGGGATATGAAGTCTGTTGCCGATACAGCAGGTTTTATTTTGATTGTACCACAGGGCTATAATGATAATCGAGGATCTCCACATTGGAATGTTGGATCATGGACGCGTGGTAGTACTGTAGACGATATAGGTTTTATAAGTGCATTGATTGATAAAATAAGTGAAAGTTATAAAGTAGACTTGGATAGAGTTTATAGCTATGGAAATTCCAATGGTGGATATTTTAGTTTTGAATTGGCCTGTCAATTAGGAGATAAGATTGCAGCTATAGGGTCAATTGGAGGTACTATGAGTACTGAATCCTATGATTCTTGTGAACCAAGTCATGATACTTCCGTAATTACTGTTCACGGGACTTCAGATCCAATTGTGTACTATACTGGTGGTAGACCTTACAATTCTAAGTCACAAGTTGAAGCTCTTAAATACTGGGTTGATTATAATAAGACAAATACATCACCTGAAATTATTGAATTACCTGATTTTGATAAGAATGATGGAAGTCAGGTAGAACTTTATAAATATGATGGCGGTACTAATGGTACATCGGTTCATCATTTTAAAGTTATAAATGGTGGTCATTCTTGGCCAGGTCGTTATGGTAATATGGATATACGAGCGACATCTGAGATTTGGAAGTTTGTATCTAAATATGATATTAATGGTTTGATCTTAAACCAATCAACTAATACCGAAGACGAAATAAATAGTGATGTAGGATATGGTATTTATCTTGAGCAAAATTATCCTAATCCATTCAATCCTAGTACTTATATAGAATTTTATTTACCTCAGATGACGCAAGTATCTTTAACACTTTATAATCAAATAGGACAAAGAATTATTGATATAATTGACGGTGAATTTCTTATAGGAAACCAATCAGTAATGTTAAATCTTAATAATTATGCAAGTGGTTTATACTTTTACACGTTAATAACGGCTCATAATTCAATAACGAAAAAAATGGCGTTAATTAAGTAGTATTTAAATCCATTCAGCTTTAGCAGTCTTACTATCAATAATTGTACCGGTGTTTATTGTATCATTGGGTTCAACAAGTAATATTGAGCATTCATTATCAGCATATGGTTTATGTTCAATTCCTTTTTTTACTATATGCATTTCTCCTTCTTTTAGAATTATCGAATGGTCTTTGTAGTCTATTCGTAATTCTCCAGACAGAACTATAAAGGCTTCGTCAGTAGTTTGATGATCATGCCAAATAAAATCACCTTTTACTTTCACTAGTTTGAAATGATAATTATTTAATGA
>CABZVB010000040.1 GCA_902529115.1 uncultured Balneola sp. | reverse complement strand
GCAACACTTCCATAAAGCACGGGTATATAATAGCAATATCCAACAATGGATAGCACAATTATTGAATCACCCCTCGCTCAGATACTTAATTCCTGAATTTTTACCGGAATACATAAGCAGTTCTTATGGCTTCCCTAATCGAACAGAAGCGATCAGAGCTATACATAATCCAAGCACTCATGACTCCCATAAGCAAGCACTTAAGCGATTTAAATTTGAAGAGTTTTTCCTGTTCCAGCTCAGTATGGAACGTATTCACAGCGAACGTTTAGCAGCCAAAGCTGGGCCTAGCTTAACCAAAAATACCCCCAATACAAGACATTACTTCGAACATATACTCCCTTTTAAGCTAACACCCGGACAAAAAAAGGCACTCATAGACATACAGGATGATGTTAGATCGGGGCGTCAGATGAATCGACTTATTCAGGGTGATGTTGGCGCCGGCAAAACTGCTGTCGCCATGGGCGCACTTCTAATGGCAGTGGATAATGGATTTCAAGGGGCCTTAGTCGCACCAACCGAAATTCTTGCAGAACAGCATTATGCCACCTTGAAGGAAGCTTTTTCACAGCTTGACCTATCCATCAGACTCTTAGTAGGAGGGCAAAAAGTAGGGTTGCGACGCGATGTGCTCACTGACATTGAGGGCGGTGGTTGTGATATTGTAATTGGAACTCACGCTGTAATTCAGAAGGAGGTTCGGTTTCATAACTTGGGAATGGTGGTGATTGATGAGCAGCATCGATTTGGGGTTCAACAACGAGCTGCATTATTGCACAAAGCTAATAATCCGCACATGTTGGTAATGAGTGCGACACCTATTCCTCGCTCCCTAGCTATGTCCTTGTATGCCGACTTGGACATTTCTCTAATAAAGGAACTACCTGAAGGGCGAAAAACTATTCGAACTGCCATTCGCTCCGAAAAAAAACGAACAGATGTCTATCATTTTGTAGAACAGGAAATTAAGAACGGTGGACAGATATACATTATATATCCATTAATTGAAGAATCAGAAGCCCTCGATTTGAAGGACGCCACCGCCGGTTATGAAAAGATTTGCGAGCGCTTTCCCTCTGTTCGGGTAGCCTTATTGCATGGACGAATTCCAAGCGAGGAGAAGGATGCCATAATGCAGTCATTTGCCAAAGGTGGGATTGATATTTTGGTTTCAACAACCGTCATTGAAGTGGGAGTAAATGTACCGAATGCTTCCGTCATGATCATAGAACATGCCGAGCGTTTTGGACTTTCTCAGTTACATCAGCTTAGAGGTCGGATTGGTCGCGGCACCCGGCAGAGCTACTGTATATTAATGCCTGATCATGCAGTAAGTAAATCAGGTGCCGTTCGACTTAAAACTATGGAACGAACTACCGATGGGTTTGAAATTGCCGAAGTGGATCTAAAACTCCGGGGACCGGGTGACTTTCTAGGTACCAAACAAAGTGGATTGCCTGACTTTAGATTTGGTGATATTATCCAGGATCAAGACCTATTGGAATTGGCGAAAAAACAGGCGAGAGAATTAATGGAGCAGGATTTTTTACTTTCAAAACAAGAGCATTTAGAATTAAAACATTTTTTTGAATCCTACCACCGTGAAAAAAAACTCTTTTATGGATTAGCATAAAACAATTAAAGCACATTCTTAAAGTAGGTACGTTTCAATATTTTAACTCATCTTGTACTATTACTTGCAGTACAGCCCTAATTTTTTTTGTAAGTGATATATTTATATGACATCTAAAGATAATAATACGTTTTATAGATTAAGGTTTATTCACGATATAAAACAACAGCATAACATAAACATACTTACCATTGCCGAAAACGTAGGCTATAACTCTACCTATTATCAAGATAAGAAGTATGCTGAATTCTTAAAACAACTAGACCAAGACGACTTCCACTAGCTTTGCTTCTTCTTTTCTTCGCGCTTACGCTCGTTATGATCTAAGAAGCGTTTTCGAATTCGCAAACTTTCTGGAGTTACCTCTAGCCATTCATCCGAAGCTAAGAATTCAATACACTCTTCTAAGCTCATTTTTTTGGCCTGTGAAATTTTAACGGCGTCAGCTGTCTGAGTAGCACGATGGTTGGTCAGGTTTTTCTTCTTTACGACATTCACTACCATGTCATCCGCCCGGTTGTTTACCCCAATTACCATCCCCATATACACTGGGTTACCAGCTTCCACAAAGAAGGTGCCTCGATCTTGAATACCTTCTAAAGAATAATTGGTCGTCTCACCTTTTTCTAACGCAATGAGTGCGCCGCGGCTTCGGCCTGGAATTTCCCCTGCAAATGGCTCGTATGTATCAAACTGTTGGTGCATGATTCCCGTTCCTCTGGTTTCGGTGAGTAATTCACCCCGAAATCCAATAAGTCCTCTTGATGGCACCCTAAATTCTATTCGATTATTTTCTCCTTCTTGGCTCATTCCTTGCATGATTCCCTTTCGCTTCTGCAAATTATCGATGACCCGATTGGAATAGTCCGTGTGTACATCAACAACAACTTCTTCTACTGGTTCGTGGAGAATACCATCTACATCTTGAAAGAGTACTTCTGGACGGGATACCGCAAATTCGTACCCTTCGCGTCGCATAGTCTCTATCAATATAGCCATCTGTAACTCACCCCTTCCAGACACCTTAAACACGTCAGGACTATCCGTAAATTCTACTTTCATTGCCACGTTAGTGCGGACTTCCTTCTCCAAGCGGTCTTTTATCTGATTCGAGGTAACAGAACTCCCTTCTAACCCGGCAAATGGGGAATTGTTTACCCTGAAATACATAGCAATAGTTGGCTTGTCTAAGTCAACATATGATAAGGGCTCCTTATCGGATGAGTCGGCTAAGGTATTGCCAATATGCACACCTTCGTATCCAGCTATTGCCACAATATCACCTGCTATCGCCTGTTCTACTGGCTCGCGCTTTAGTCCACTGAAAGAAAATAGTTTGGTCACTCGGCCTTTACTTTTAACTTCACCGTTACCTTTTACTAACGAGAGATTCTGATTCACTTTCACAACACCCTGCTCGATACGACCTACCGCAATCCGGCCCACATAGTCATTCCAATCTATGCTACTAATAAGCATTTTGAATGGGACATCCATAGGTTGATCTGGCGGGGGAACATGATCAATAATAGTATCCATTAAACTGGATAAATCCTCATCCATATTATTGAGTTCTCTTCCTGCAACTCCCTCTTTTGCCACCGCGTAAAGTACGGGGAACTCTAACTGCTCATCCGTAGCATCGAGCATTACGAAAAGGTCGAAAATTTCATTTAGCACATCATCTGGACGTGCATCCTTTCGGTCAATCTTGTTGATCAACACAATTGGCTTGTAACCAAGGCTTAAGGATTTTCGAAGCACAAATTTAGTTTGTGGCAATGGGCCTTCTGCAGCGTCTACCAATAGGATAACCCCATTAACCATTTTTAATATACGCTCAACTTCTCCACCAAAATCGGCGTGACCAGGGGTGTCTACTATATTTATCTTAGTCTCTTTCCAGGAGACG
>CABZVB010000039.1 GCA_902529115.1 uncultured Balneola sp. | reverse complement strand
GCTTAAAAATATACTGCGCAGCACACTCATGGCCAAGTCGTCTTTAGGCCCTTCAAAAGATTCTTCTACACCATCACCAATTAGGGTTACTTTGTTGTAGTTGCTTGCAAAGCCCTGCTGTTCAGACTCAATAAAATTAGCTATGATCCAGTCAGCATTTTTCTTACGTCTTTTTGTTTTGGCCTGTTCTAGTAAATCCGTTGTCTCCATGGCAAAACCAATACTTATGGTATCTTGGTCTTTATGATCCCCAATCCATTTAAGTATGTCAGGGGTTGGTGCTAAGGAAATGTGGGACTCTTCTTTGCTTTTTTTGACCTTGTGATTGTGAGTGGTGGTGGGGCTGAAATCGGATACCGCAGCTGCTTTTATAAAAATATCGGCTGGATGAAGAGCTTTTACTTGTTCAAACATATCCTGGGCAGACAGTATAGCATAACTTTGGATACCTTCTGGAATGGCTAGTGAAATGGGCCCATGGACCAAATGAACCTGTGCTCCTAAACGTTGTGCTGCTTTGGCCATTGCCAAGCCCATCTTGCCCGAACTTGGGTTGGATAAAAAACGGACTGGATCAATATGTTCACGAGTAGGCCCTGCTGTAACAACTACTTTTTTACCGTAGAGAGGTCCTGTTTCGTTGGCTAACAGTGACTCAACATGTGCCACAATATTATCGGGCTCTGGTAATCGCCCTTTGCCCATGAGCCCGCTGGCTAAATATCCTTCTTCGGGTTCTAGTAGATGGAAACCACGACTTTTTAGTAGCTCCAAATTATGAGTAGTAGCGGGAGCATTTATCATTTCCCCATCCATGGTAGGACAGATTAGAATAAGGGTTCTAGAAGCCAAAACAGCGGCAGTGAGTAGATTGTCGGAATTTCCGTGAGTAATTTTGGCGATGGTATTGGCCGTACACGGAGCTATTACAAATAGATCAGCCCATTCGCTCCACTGGATATGGCGTGTCCATGGATTATGGATTTGTTCAGATGCATTAGAATGAGCGGACTCTGCATCAGTGATTGAATTTTGTAGGCTATCGTCCTGTACAAAGGTGTGAATTCCTACTTCATGACCAGTCAATGCAGAAAAAGTTTCTTCGCCTATGAACCTTGTTGCGGCAGGAGTCATAATTACTCTAACGAGGGCTCCTTTTTTTTGAAGAGCACGTACTAAGTATGCCGCTTTGTACGCCGCTATACCTCCGGTGACCCCGAGAAGGATGTGTCTCCCGGAGAGCATATATTAATCAACTTCAGGTCTGCGGTAATAGATCGCGTCGTCTTCCATCTCAATAATCGCGCGACGAGTGGCGTGAGGTAATTTTTCGAATGCCTTAGAGATTTGCTCTTGCTCCTCATTAAAAGAAAATTCATCGTCATCCTCGAAGCCTTCGAAGTATTGAAGTTTTTCGTCCAATTCGAGTTTTTCTTGAGCTGCAATTTGACGGGCTCGTTTCCCCAAAATAACCATAAGTTCGTACTTGTTTCCGGTTATTCCCTTTAGGTGTTCGATATCGAGTGTTTTAATCGGCATAGATTTAATATGAATTTATGAAGTTTTGAACTACATCTTTTAATTCGCTGTAGGCCTTGTCTAAATTATCATTGGTGATAATATTATCGAAGTGACTTGCATACCTAAGTTCTTCTTCTGCTCTTTCTATTCGTAGTTTTATTGAAGATTCGCTTTCGGTATTGCGATTTCTGAGTCGCTCTTCCAAAATTTCGAGTGATTGAGGTCGTAAAAATAAAGCTAAGCATCGTTCATTGAACAAGGATTTTATTCTAACAGCACCTTTTACATCCACATCGAGCAAGGTATAATATCCTTTTTCTGTATTTTTTACAAGCTCTGAACGTAATGTTCCGTAACGAGTACCGCCATAAAATTCCTCCCATTCTATAAAGTCTCCATCATCTATTTTTTGCTGGAATTCATCAATACTTAGATAGTAGTAGTCAGTCTTATGCAATTCACATTTTCGGGGCGGTCTGGTCGTTGCAGAAATACTGAATTTTAAATTTGGAAAGTCTTCGAGTAAGAGTTTTGCCATCGTTGACTTACCAGTACCACTAGGCGCTGCGAGCAAAATTATTAAAGGTTGCATTACTCAATATTTTGAACTTGTTCTCTAATTTGTTCAAGCATCTCTTTGGCTTTTACTACTTCATGTGCAATACTAGAGTCATTTGCTTTGGATCCAATGGTGTTAAGTTCTCGGTTAATCTCTTGAGTCAAGAAATTTAATCGACGACCTGCATGTTCATCAGATTCGATAGCTTCAGTAAAAAACTTTAAATGAGAAGCTAGACGAACCGTTTCTTCGGTGATATCCATTTTGTCAGCCATCAAAGTAACCTCCATTTCAAGCCTGTTGGGATCGATTTTTTCGTCATCTAGAAGGGAGGATATACGCTCTTGTAGTTTTTTTTTCAGGTCATCACCACGGCCATCTGTTGTCTGTTGAATCTGATTAAGAGCCTGTTGGATACCCAATATTCGGCTATCAATGTCGTCCTTTAACTGGGCTCCTTCTTGACGCTTCATTTCCATTAATTTCTCTATAGCCATCGAATTAGCTTGCTGGATTACTGTCCAACAAAGTTTGTCATGCTCGGGATCATGAACCGGTTCTGGTTGGGTAATTAAATCATTGAATTGTAGTAATTGATTTAATTCAATTTTTGCGTCAGTTCCAATGGTTGTTTGGATTTCCTGTAGAATCTGGATGTAGTTAGCCAGCTTTTGGGCGTCTACAATAGGTGCTTGGCGCTGAGACTCAGTGTCGTCTAAATGAATACTAACGTTCAATTTTCCTCGTGAAATATGCTGAGTTAACGTTTCTTTGAACTGCAATTCCTTGTCTTGAAATTGCTGTGGTAATCGCACATTTATATCAAGGTAGCGAGAATTTAAGGTCTTGAGTTCTACCATGGCTGTCACCCCATTTGCGCAGGCTTTTCCGCGCCCGAACCCTGTCATCGAAATAATCATAGTATATGAAATAAAAGGTTATTTAAAAGTACAAAATGCCTGTGTCGATTAAAAACGCTGTACATTAAAAACACGCTTTTACACTATGTTTTATTGAGGCTGAAATCCTATCTTAAGTGTATGAATATTTTAGGTATATCTGCCTTTTATCACGATTCGGCTGCCGCATTTTTGGAGGATGGAGCTATTATAGCCGCTGCCCAAGAAGAGCGTTTTACCCGTAAGAAACAAGATGCAGGCTTCCCTAGCAATGCCATACAATATGTACTCGATGAATCGGGATATTCTTTGCAACAGGTTGATGTTATTGTCTTTTACGATAAACCCTTTCTAAAGCTAGAACGGCTTTTAGAAAGTTATCTCTCCTACGCTCCTCGTGGTATCCGCTCCTTCATAGCAGCAATGCCGGTATGGTTAAAAGAAAAGATGTTCCTGAAGCGAATGATTCGGCAGTCATTGACAGAAATGGGCTTTGAAGAAGTCAAAAAAATACCTTTACTTTTCCCCGAGCATCATCTTTCGCATGCTGCGAGTGCGTTTTACCCATCACCCTTCGAAGAGGCCGCCATATTAACAATTGATGGAGTGGGAGAGTGGGCTACGGCATCGATTAGTAAAGGATCTGGGACTCAAATTACGCTTATAAAAGAACTGAACTTTCCGCATTCACTGGGTCTATTATATTCTGCCTTCACTTATTTTTT
>CABZVB010000038.1 GCA_902529115.1 uncultured Balneola sp. | reverse complement strand
TTTAGTTAGGGAAAATATATCTGCAAACATATACTCAATTAAGAATCCTCTTGAATATGGAAATAATTACTTCTGGCGAGTGAGGGGAACGAATACGACGGGGGATGGAGACTGGAGTTCGGTATGGGATTTTTGGACAGACTTTAGACCAAATTTAGAATTACCATTAAATGGATCTACTAAGATTAGTACTCCAGTGAAATTAAAATGGGGTATGCAGGTGAAATCAAATTATTTTGATATCCAAATTGCTCAGGATAAATCATTTGATGATTTAACAATCAATCTTATTGATTATGATAGTACTCAAATAATCATCTCTGATCTTAATGATAATGAATTATATTATTGGCGAGTAAGGGCTAAAGTTAGTAAAACTATAACATATTGGTCTGATATATATTCATTTAGTACTACTCAACTTAAGCCTGATACTCTAATTGTAGAATCACCTGTTGACTCTACA
The DNA here is from genome assembly GCA_902529115.1 of uncultured Balneola sp. Classification (GTDB taxonomy): domain Bacteria; phylum Bacteroidota; class Rhodothermia; order Balneolales; family Balneolaceae; genus UBA1275. Next base: position 3,760 of record CABZVB010000038.1, on the reverse strand, counting down.
AATGATGCAAGTATTCCAGTTGCATTTAGTTGGAGACAAGCATATTTAGCAAATTCTTATCAGTTACACATCAGCGATAGCAATGGCTTTTCATTTTTTTCAGATACTTCAGTTACAGATACAACTATTTTGCTGTCTAACTTTAATTCAGGTACCGATTATTATTGGAGAATAAGATCAGTAAATGATTCTGGATTTTCGTCTTGGAGTGTGATCAATAATTTGAATATCGGGGTTGGAGGTTTTGAAGGCCCGCTATTGATATTTCCAGATAACAACGGCGTAGATCTTGGGGAACAATTAAAATTAACTTGGGAGACTATGAAGGGAGCTGATAATTATCAACTTCAAATTGCTTATTCTAATGACTTCGTTGATATTTTTATTGATACAACCGAGGTGATGGACGAAGAACTTCTGGTGCAAGGTTTAGAAAATGGGATGAATTACTTTTGGAGAGTTCGAGCTACCGATAGTGAAAGTGCTAGCGCTTGGTCTGAGGTATATTCATTCAGTACAGCTATACTGCCACCAAACAAAATAAGTATTATTCAACCTGCTAGTAGTTCAGAAGATATTGATCTACCCGTAACATTTATTTGGAAGAAAGCAGTGACGGCAGATTACTATGAATTAAAGTTTGGAGATACTGAAGAACTAAGTAATTCTATAACTCTAAGTGATATAACTGATACTACAGTTACGTTAGAAAATTTGAATTATGATAGTAGATACTTTTGGAAGGTTAGGGGTATAAATTTGCTAGATAATGGCCCTTGGTCTGAGGTATATTCCTTTAGTACAGGGTTGCCTATTCCAGACTTTCCAGTTTTGGTTCACCCACAAAACGATGATGATTTGCGACCACCTATTCGTTTTGGATGGAACTCTACTGAGTTCACTGATTCATATCATTTACAGGTATCACAAGACGAATTATTTAAAAATATAGTTTTTGATTCTACACTAAGTAAACAAACAGTTGAAATTGCCGCTTTAGATGAAATAAAAAAGTATTACTGGCGCCTCAAAAGTATAAATCGATTATTTACTAGCGAATGGTCAGAAGTTAGAAACTTCAATTTGATATCTCTTACTAATACTGAAGATGAATTAGTTATTGAAGAGTTTGCCTTGCATCAAAATTTTCCTAACCCTTTCAATCCAAGTACTGTAATTACATTTGATGTTAAAAATGTACAAGATGTGAAAGTTCAAGTATTTGATTTAAGTGGTAGATTGGTAAAGACTTTAGTAAATAATAAAACTTCTCCTGGTAGGCATCAGGTAATTTTTGATGCTAGTAGTCTATCTTCTGGCGTCTATTTATTGAGGATGCAGGCAGGATATTTTATTGACACAAAAAAGATAACTCTTATTAAATAATATAATTTATGGATTTCAAACATGTATTATTTTTAACAAATGCTAGATAAAACTTTTATTAAATCACCAATAGGTAAGTTTACTTTAAAAGCAGTAGGCTTATTTATTTTATGGTATGGGTTTTATGAACTTTGGTTATTACCTAATGGAAGATTAGATCATTGGGTTGCTTTGAGGGTAATTGATGGGTCAGCATTTATGGTTAATGTATTAGGATTTGAGGTTTGGATACAAGAAAGAGTGGTTGGTATTGTTGGAAATAGTGGAATATTAATGGTCGATGGATGTACTGGTATCTCAGCAATTGGATTATTTTTAGGTTTTATATGGTCTTTCCCTGGTCAGAATAAGTCTCGGCTTCTGTTTTCAATATTTGGTATAGCGGTAATTTATATCGTTAATATTCTTAGAATAGGTACGTTGATTCTGATGCAAGAATTAGCTCCTCAATTCTTTGACTTTACGCATGACTATTCTACCACTGTTATATTTTATATCATCATATTTTTCTTATGGATGTTGTGGGTGCGGATTTCAGAGGGTCTTGAAACTTTTACTCCTGTAAGTACAGCTAAGGGCTCGTTATGAGCCAAATTTCATTTATAGATGGTTTATTAAGCAAATCATTCTTAAAAAGATGGTTAGGTATTATATCTTTTGCTGTTATTTATTTCTTAGTGATTCGACCATTAAGGGTTCATTTTGTTGATCTGTTGTTTGCTTTTCTTGATCCCTTGATATTAGAAATAGAAAGTGCTGCACTAAAAAAATCAGCAACAACTATCATACTTATGGTATCTGAACAGGCGATACAGAATTCACAAAAGATCTTTGAATATACCTATGCGCCGACATTTAATAGTTTTTTTTTGATAGGGATTAGCGGACTATGGTATATAAACCAGCATATTAATACGTTGAAATATCTTATCTACATTCATTTATTTGGATGGTTACTTTCTAGTTTATTCCTACTAGCTGGTTTAGTATTAGACTTAGATTTTTGGATTGGATCTGATTTGATCACTGTTTATTTAGTTCCAGTTGCTTCCATGGCTCTGGTGGCTATAATTTTTTCGAATACACGTTTAAAAAACAAATAAATAGGTTTTGAAAAATTACCATTTTTTTTTAAAATCTTTGGTGTAAGCGCTTTCAATACTAATTAAATATTATGAAACATCTGTGTAAATTTTCAGCTAACGCCTATACTTTGGTGGCATTAATGTTATTAATTCAGGTTTATCCAACCTCAAACTTATATTCACAGGTTAAGATTGCCGATGATGAGGCGTCTAGTTATAGTGGTTCTTGGACCAATGGAGATGATCAAGGACAAGGTTTCAATGCATGGTCAAATACCTATGGATCAGATACAGGTACTTTTATTGGAAATCCTAGTTCTAACGGAATGGGAACTACTGGCATAGGAACTGCTGCCTTTGGTATGTATTCAACGGGTGGTAGTGGGTACGTAAATGCTACAAGAATTTTTGATCTTGGGATGCAAATCGGAGATACACTTACTTTTTATTGGGCAATAAATTGGGATGCTAATTCAGGTAGTAAAGGTTTTGACTTGTTAGATGGTGCTTCCACTGTTGTAAATGTAAATAATGGTGGTAGTGCAACGATAACATACACAGGAGGTAATGTATCCACTGATTATGGTACAAATCCAATGACAGTAACATTCTCAAGAACTAATTCATCTTCTTATTCTTTATCAATAACTGAGAGAGATGGTGGAGGCACTTTTTCTGCAAGTATTTCGTCTAGTGCAGAAGTAGATAGGATTAAGTTTTATATCGGTAACCAAGCTGATGGTAATGGAAATCGTAATATGTTTTTTAATCACCTAGAAATTAAAAGAGCCTCTACTGGTACCATTACTGGCGATGCGGGTTGGAGATTGTTATCGTTACCGATAACGAGTGGTGATGTATCGGATGTCTCTGATGATTCTCCGGTTCAAGGTATTACTGGTGGTAGCAACACTGGCAGTCCATCTAACTTTTACATCTATGATAACTCTGGGGCTTGGGAAGAACCCTCTAATGCTACCACGGCCTGGGGTGATGGCTACGGCTTCGCCATGTATTTTTATAACAATACCAGCAATGGCAGTAGCGCTCTTCCGGTTACCTTGGATGCGAGTGGTTCTGAGCCTAGTTCTAATGTAACGGTTAACTTATACGGAGGTGCGGCTAATCGGTTTACCTTGGTAGGCAATCCCTTTGCCTCTAACCTAAATACCAATTCGATTACTGTAACGGGGGGTAGTATTCAGAACAATATATCCTTCTGGAATGACGGGGGTTCCACCTACTCAGCTCAAGACCGCACAGGTCCCTACATTATAGCTCCCTGGCAA
>CABZVB010000037.1 GCA_902529115.1 uncultured Balneola sp. | reverse complement strand
TATCCTCATACAAGAGAAGTAGCTTTAACTGCTAAATTATTTCAAGTGTCTGCCGATACAGCAGACTTAATATTGTTAAATGATTATGAATTTTTAAAAACAAATAATTTCATTTATGCAGAAGGGCTACGTAATACATTTGATTTAGCTTTTGACAAAGATGGTAATCTATTTGGAACTGAAAATTCAGGTGACAGAGATGATTCAGAAGAATTAAATTTACTTGAAGAAGGTGAACATTATGGATTTCCATGGCTGATGGGAGGAAATCTTACTCCGATGCAATTTATGGGTTATAATGTCAATGAAGATCCTTATGTAAGTAAAAATTCTACGGCTTATAGAGGTGGATTCTTCTATAATGATCCAAATTATCCATCACCGCCTGATTCAGTTGTATTTGTAGAAGGGTTGATAAATATAGGACCAGATGCCGATCGTAAAAGAGAGTCTGATGGTAATATCTATGATGCAAGTGATAATGGGTTAGAAATTCGAACATTTACATCTCATCGTTCACCTTTAGGTTTAGTATTTGACAAAACTAGTTCACTTGGTGGTCAATATACTAATGATGGCTTTGTTTTAGGTTGGACTGGCTCTGATCATAGTGATTTACTTTCAAGATTATCAGATCAAGGAAAGGATATGTTTCACCTTACTTTAATACCAGATGATGAAGAAAAATTTAAAGTGTCAGTTACACGTATTGCAAGTGGATTCAAAAACCCTATAGACGCAGCAATAGTTGATAATAAAATATATGTAATGGAATACACAGGGGGGTGGATTAATAATGGTGATGTTGGTATTTATGAGTTATTGTTTCCATCTTCGTCAACATATTCAGATTCTGAAAGTGCTTCACCATTAAGTATAGTTTTGTATCAGAATTATCCAAATCCTTTTAATTCAACTACCAAAATACAGTATGAGTTACATTATCCTGCTACTGAGGTTAATTTATCAATCTACAATAGTATAGGTAATAAAATATCAGAATTGGTAAATGGTCTACAAGGACCAGGTTCTTATTCAGTTAGTTATGATGCTCATGACTATTCAAGTGGTATATATTATTATAGATTAGAGACTTCATACTCAACTCTGATAAAGAGAATGATTTTTATAAAGTAAGATATAACGCGTATAAGTATAAGTTCAATAATAACAGTATAATTATGTAATTATCCAAGTGATAATTATATTTGAACCTAGATTCAATAACCCAATTTATTTATGAAAGTATTAATTACTGGTTCAACAGGGATGATCGGCGGCGCAATAACAGACCTTTGTATTGCTTCTGAAAAGATAACAAGTATTATATCTTTGACCAGAAGAGGTAGTGAAAGAAATAGCGAAAAGCTTACTGAGTTATTCATGGGTAGCAAATGGGATTATAAAGAAGTGGAAGAATATCTCAGTGACATTGATATTGTATATTATTGTCTTGGTGTATACACTGGCTCAGTTAATGAAGAAATGTTTATTAAATTGACACTAGATTTTCCGTTAGAATTAGCAGAAGTGTTGATTAGTAAATCACCAAATTGTAGATTCTGTTTGCTTAGTGGGCAAGGAGCTGATAGAACTGAAGAATCTCAGGTTTTATTTGCTAAGTACAAGGGTATGATCGAGAATAAAATTTCAGCATTAGGCTTTAAATCATTCCACAGTTTTAGACCAGCATACATTTATCCAGTTAATAAGAGAAAAGAGCCAAATATAGCCTATTCTTTTTTCAGATTGATTTATCCTATTGTGAGTAGACTATTACCTAACAAGACTGTTAAATCTACTCGTCTTGCAAATACAATATTTGAAGTAGGCATTAACGGACATGAGAAGGAAGTATTAGAAAATATTGATATCCTAAGATATTAAACGTCGTCCTTTGATTTAATATTAGTTTCAAACGTTACAATCATGAAAAAAATCATTAAAAACAGCTGGGAATCAGTTGATGAAGAAGAGGTTAATTCCCAAATGAAGCGTAAAATTATTCATGGGGAAAAACTTATGATTGTAAAAATGAAGTTTAAAGATGGATTTATAGTTCCTATGCATTCACATATAAATGAACAAATCACTCAAGTAAATAAGGGAACAATTAGATTTTGGCTTAATAGTGAAGAATCCGATCCTATAGATGTCAATGAAGGAGATTTTATTATTATACCGGGAGGTGTACCCCATAAAGCTTTGATGATTGGTGAAGTTGAAGAAACAGATACTTGGGCTCCACCTAGAGAAGACTGGCTAAATGGGACAGATGATTACCTAAAACAGTAAGCATGGATTTTGGGCTATTAAATAAGGGTGCTTTAGTGATGGCATCGAGTAAGGGATTAGGTAAAGCTGTTGCTGCAGAATTGTCTAAAGAAGGCTGTAATGTGGTAATTTGTGGTAGGAATGATGATACTTTAAAAAATACATCAGATGAGATAACGTCTGAGTCCGGGAGGGAATGTTATTACGTTCAAGGTGATATCACTTCACAAAATGATAGAAAGCGTATTTTATCTTATTCTAAATCAAAGATTAAATCTATAGATGTCTTAGTAACAAACTCAGGTGGACCGAAGCCAGGTAGTTTTGATGATCATGATAATGAAGATTGGCGTGATGCATATAGTTTGTTGGTTGAAAGTACAGTTAGTATGATTAGAGGTGTTTTGCCAGACATGAAAGAACAAAAATGGGGCAGAATAATTACCATAACGTCGCAGGCAGTAAAACAACCAGTTGAAGGATTAATTTTATCAAATTCAATTCGATCTGCTATACTTGGACTAGTAAAAACTCTGTCTATTGAACTGGGTAAACACAATATCACAGTTAATAATGTATTACCTGGTTATACACTAACAGATCGTTTGGAAACTCTTATCAGACAGAGAGGAACTTCGTTAGAGAATATTTCAGCTAATGTGCCACTGAAAAGAGTCGGGCTACCTAATGAGTTTGCAACAGCAGTCGCTTTTCTAGCAAGTGAAAAAGCAAGCTACATCACTGGGGTATCATTGCCAATTGATGGTGGTTGGATAAAAGGTATCTAAATTATTAGATCAAGTATTTATAATGATAACTGAATGTTACTTTGGGAGTCCACCAACCATATGAGAATTATTCCATTTTTACTTGGTAAACTTCAATGCTACTGTATCATTTGCAAAAAGATTCAAGGTGTCATCTCTGATAAAAATTTTAACTTTGCAATCTTCAATACCAAGTGTATCAACAATTTTAGGGGTATCATGTGTTAAATATGGTGACAAACTATTTTGTAATAATAGCCCTTCATTTTTAAGATTTTCATCATCAATTACAAATGAGTTATAGTCTCCATCAGTGTAATAAATTCTCCATTCTACCCAGACAAAAAATATGGTGTTATCTTCTTGGGTCATTTTATAAAACCATTTCAATTCACCAATAGATTCTTTAAAAGTCATTTCTACTGAACTTCTATCAATATTCAGCTCTTTAAATCCTGCATCCTCCTCTTCACCTTTCCATTTCCCTTGAAATTCAGCCCCCTCAAATAGTTGGGGTAATTCATAATACCTCAAAGTATCATTATTTATTAAATCAATACTCATAAAATGGTGACCATCACTAGTATAGATATCTTTCTGAATCATTTTTTCAGTAGATTTATCCATGAGATATGTAGCTGAAATAGCCACATTTCCATTCTCTCAAGTTTCAATTACAATTTCTTTTTCAGTTGGACTACAACCAAATAAAATTATTGATAATGTAATGGCTGTTAATTTAAATGAATTAATCATGAACTTATTTGAAAATCATTTATCAGTTAACAAAATATATATTCCATAACCTGTAACTGCCGCTCCTACATAGAGAATGCCTTTCAGAATAATCTGAATCTGAACGTAAAAAGGCATCATATTACTTATTGTTGAACTTGTTGATATTATTGAAATAAGTGCACAAATAATCCCAGTGATGATATATGTATATCCCTTATTCATTTTTTTTGGATCTAATAATTTTATAAATACCAGCTACAAATAGAATAAAACCAGATAATGAAAGAGTAGTACTTAGCATTCTTGCCGGCTCATCTACTGCTTGAATATAATCTTGTATACCAATTATACATACTAGGACTCCAACCAAAAGAACAACTATACCTTTTACCATATTTTAAAATGAATTAATGGCTATTTTAAATGAAAATATTATTAAGAACTTCCAACAGTCATTAGTTTAACAGAATGATTCTGTTAAAACAAGGATATAATTATTCTTTATGAAGCCAAATTCACTTTTATTCTACTTGTCTTTGCTACTTACTCTGTTTTTATTTACGTGTAAAGAAACGCCAACAAATATAATAGAAAATAATAACTCAGGATTTATACCAGATGATGGTGAAGCTTTATTCATATTGGGTCAAGCTAATGAACAACATATGAGAGATTATTTGAGTGAGGTTAGGGGTACACCATTACCTGCTGGTTTCGCATTTTATACAAGCCTTAGCGGGAGTAAACCATTAGAAGATATGAGTAGATATATTACTTTTATGAGAGGTTATCCCAATACAATGCTTCAATTAGCTATTTGGACTGGTGAAAGGAGATGGGGTAATCCAGGTTATTATTTGGATGAAATTATTGAAGGTAGATATGATGAAAATATAATTACACTAGCTGAAGCATGTAAGAGTCTGGATAGGCCAATATTTATAAGGTTTGGATACGAATTTGATGGGTACCATAATGCTTATCCACCAGATAAATATAAAGCAGCATACAAACATTTTGTGGATATGATGAGAAGTCAGAATGTAGATAACGTTGCGTATGTGTGGCATTCATGGGGTGTGGGCCCATACTATGGAACTGAAGATTATCCAGAATATTATCCAGAACTAACTACAGAAGTGACTCATGAATTGTGGTATCCCGGAGATGACTATGTTGATTGGCTTGCAGTTTCAATTTTTGGTTCCGGATGGGGAAATTTAAACATTAATTCAACAATGGGTTATTTTGTGCAATTCGCAAATAATCATGATAAACCTATTATGATAGCTGAATCAGCAGCAATTAAAACTGGAAACAACAGAGATCCAAATTGGGTTATTCCAACTAATACATGGTTTTCCAATATTTTTACATTTATTCAACAAAATGATGCAGTAAAAGCATTTACATATATAAACGTTGATTGGGAAGCTGATAATTCAACAACAACTTGGGGAGATACGAGGATCCAAAATTCAGTTCAGAGTGTCCAAGACTATTGGTCAAGATATATTGGAACCCTGATTCATGCAGATGAGAATCTTTTCGATAAACTTGGTTATAAGTAATCTAGATTAATAATCTAACAGCATTCACAACTGTTGCATTTGCATTCACTTTTACAATTGCAACGAGTACATTCACAAGTTTTCATAATTGATATATATTAATTTTATAAAAATGAAAATAAGAATTATGAGTGTT
>CABZVB010000036.1 GCA_902529115.1 uncultured Balneola sp. | reverse complement strand
AGCGGCGTTTGCGGTTCAACTAATTAACCCAAGCTTAGCTATTCCTATTCATTATGGAACATGGGATGTGATTGCTACAGATCCGGTTGAATTCAAATATTTTGTGGAAGAAAACGAAGGGATTCAGGTAATAATTCCGGCAATAGGAGCCGATGTTTTTTAACTATCAGATGCCTATAAAAGCAAAAAATATGTACAACAATCAAACAATTATATCCACTTGCAACACACTCATAACCAGTATTTTTGTCATACTAAGCATCGCCCTTTTTGCCTCTCCAAGCCTTAGTGGCTATTCAGGATTTGCTTCAACAATTAAGGGCAAGAACACAAAAATGAGCCATGATAAACTGATTCATCCTTCAGGGCATTTCTGGTGGGGACAAATTGGTCATCGCGTCACCGGTTGGATTGCACAAGATTTATTGAATCCACAAGCTCGGCAGGCGGTCGAGCGCATATTGGAGGGTAATTCTTTGGCCGAGGTGAGTACCTGGATGGACGAAGTTCGCTCAGATCCTAGCTTTGATTACATGGGTCCTTGGCATTACGTAACCATTCCGCCCGATCAAACGTATGAAACTGCCGATAAAGCCGAGGGAGGCGATGTACTTTGGGCGCTAGATAAAGTGATTAATGAACTTAAAAAAGGCGGATTAAGCCCTGATCAGGAGGCCATCAACCTTAAAGTATTGGTGCATCTAATTGGGGATTTACACCAGCCACTACACGTGGGGAACGGCACAGATCGTGGAGGGAACGATGTGCGTCTAGAATGGTTTGGGAACCAGTCTAATTTACATCGAGTTTGGGATAGTGAAATGATCAACTCTAAGCAGCTTAGCTTTACTGAACTAGCTGACTTTATTGATGACGGATTAGACGAATCGGTGGTTGAAGAGTGGCAATCTACACATTGGCACGACTGGGCTATTGAGTCGCAGTCACTTCTAGACCAGGCATACGATCTCCCAGAAAATGGGCGTTTAAGCTATGAATATATGTTTAAGAATTTTGACACTGTTCAACTTCGTTTATTGCAAGCAGGAGTTAGAATGGCTGGAGTAATTAACGATATCTACAAGAATTAATGAGCGAAAAGAAATGGCGTTGGGGGATACTTAGTACGGCAAATATTGGTCGAACACGCTTCATCCCCGCCCTTCAATCCATATCTAATGTAGAAGTAGTCGCAGTGGCATCGCGTAATCTCCAAAAAGCAGAGACATTTGCCGGTGAATGCGGAATTGCCGAGGCCTATGGAAGTTATCAGGAACTGCTGGAACATCCCGATATCGATATCTTGTACAACGCAACCCCGAATCATCTACACGTATCTTTAAGCATTAAAGCACTTGAATACGGAAAGCATGTACTCTGCGAAAAACCCATTGCTTTGACTACCCACGAATTAGACCAACTGATTCAAGCTCAGCAGCAATATCCATTAGCACGCGCTATGGAGGGCTTTATGTACCGTTTTCATCCACAATGGCGCTATATTTGTGAGCTTATTCGAGATAAAAAGATTGGAGAACTAACCCACATACATGCTACTTTTACTTATTTCAATGATGATCCAGCAAATGTTCGTAACCAATATAATTTAGGAGGGGGTGCTCTTTTAGATATAGGATGTTATTGCGTGGATGTTGCCAAAATGGTTTTTAATGGAATTCCTAAAAGCATTCAATCTTATGTTGAGTATGATCCCATCTTTTCTACCGATCGGCTAACCACCGGTTTGCTAGAATTTGAAAGGGGTATTGCTACACTAGTATGCTCTACCCAGACCTTTCCCTTTCAACAAGTATGCATTCATGGAACCAAAGGCCGCATCGAAGTGGATATCCCATTTAATTCAACTTCGGATGAGGAGCTTCGTAGCATTCGTATCATAACCAAGAAAGGAGTTTTATATAAAACCTTTGATCAAATCAATGCCTATGTGCTAATGGCCCAAGCTATGCAGCAAGCCATTGAAAAGCAGCATACTTTACCAATTACCCTTGAAGATTCAATGGAAACGATGGTCATCATTGATCGGCTATTTTATCCGAAAAACAATGGTTTCAGGAGTCATACTCCATGAACAGAGCGCTAGACATAAAAGCAGATGTGGTAGCGCAAGATCGTGACTATGACATGATTGTTGTTGGAGCGACTGGCTTCACGGGGCGACGTACGGCACGTGAATTAATAAACAAATACTCCGCTACCTATCGAATCGGGCTGGCTGCCCGAAATAAAAGACGCTTAGAGGCTCTAGCAACTGGACTTGGTCTGTCAACCAAAGATTGTTTCACCGTAGATACCACCAATACCGAGATCGTCAGAAAAGTAGTCAGGCGTACCCGCTTAATCATAAGTACTGTGGGACCCTATGCGCTATATGGGGAATCCGTGATTGCTGCCTGTGCACAGTATGGTACACATTATACTGACATAACTGGAGAGGTTGATTTTATTGCTCGCATGCGTGGACGCTACGCAGAAACGGCGAGAGCTTCTGGAGCGCGATTGGTTTCATTTTGCGGCTTTGATAGTGTTCCCGCTGAGGTAGCCGTCCACAAACTTGCCCAACGCTTTGGCCCTGAAGAAGAGCTCACTATTCAATCCTACTATACCACCAAAGGAGGACTAAACGGAGGAACTATTGCTACCATGCTCAATAAATTAGCCACGGGTGGGAATAACCAAAGTGTAGGCCCAGATGTGTTGATCGAAGCGGACAAGTACATCGAGAACGCTGAAAATGTAGAAGATAAATACAATATCCCGAAACCTCCCACCTTGATTCAACCGAAAGGTGCTCAATTTTTTGGTTTTGTTGGACGCATTCAGCGTTGGAGCACTCCCTTTATAATGAGTGGGGTTAATGCCCGTGTGGTATACCGTTCCGTTAGTGATATCCAACAGGCAGGCAACTATTCGTTTAAATGTTTTGGCTACTCTGAGCAAAGTAGCTTAGGACGATGGTATGCGCCTATGTCATTTATTACCACGAGCATTCTACTATTGTGTTTGGCTAGTCTGGGCCCTTTTGCATGGTTTAGACGTATTCTTTCACACGTAGTACCCGAGCCGGGAAAAGGCCCATCGGAAAAGTCTATTGAGCAAGGTTTCATGCGACTACATGTGTTTGCAAAAAGTAGTTCTGGACAGAAAGAAGAGCTTCAATGTTTTTTTTCAGGTGATCCAAGCAACAAGGCCACTGTTTTTTTTCTGGTTCAATCTTCGATTTTACTCTTAAAAGAACTAGAAGCTAAGTCGTTGGTACAGCCTGGTTTTCATACTCCTTATACTGCTTTTGGGGAGGCTCTAGAGCAACAAATAACCAGCCAAGGTTACGAATTAACTATTTGAAAGGGAATTTTTTGTATTTTTTTTCAATTAATTTAATGTTTCTTAAAACATTTATAGGACAACAACATTATAATACGACTGCTAAGCACACTTATTAGCATAAAATTTTTACTCACATTTATATAAAGTACCCTGCATATGCCATCGATGGTTACCTTCAATAACAAAATTAATCGCGAATTTAACCGTGAAGTCAAAAAACGAGTCAATGCTTATTTTAAAGAGCAAAATATCTCTAAACACGCCAATGCCTCCATGGTCCTTAAAACTGTAATCATTCTTGGGGTATATTGGGGTACTTATGCACTTATAATGCTTGGAGGATTAAGCTTGAATTGGATTTGGGGCTTGACCGCTGTAATGGGCATTGGGATGGCAGGAATAGGTTTTTCCATTACACATGACGCCCTACATGGCGCCTATTCTTCCAATCAAAGTATAAATAATTTTGTAGGGCTATTTTTTGATCTAGTTGGGGCAAATGGGTATATCTGGAAAATCACTCATAACATCATCCACCACACATATACCAATATCCATGGCCATGATGAGGATTTAGAAGTAGCTGAATTTATTCGGCTTTCCCCTCATACTGAGCATAAACCGATTCACAGGTTTCAGCACTTTTTAGCATTTCCTGCATACAGCTTTGCTACTTTCTTCTGGGTATTTGTTAAAGATTATTGGTATTTCATTAAAAACCCCTTAGGACCCTATGAGGATAAAAGACATCCCATCTCTGAATGGGTAAAACTATTTGTGACCAAAGCATTCTATTATACTTATGCTATCATTCTTCCGTTGGTGACTCTAAATATTACTTGGTGGCAAGTGCTTATTGGCTTCACCACCCTACACTTAATAGCAGGACTTATATTAGGTATTATTTTTCAGCTGGCCCACGTGGTTGAATCAACCACACATCCAATCCCAAACAAAGATAATATGATTGAAAACCACTGGGTTATCCATGAAATGCTTACAACGAATAACTTTGCACGGTCCAATAAGGTCCTTTGTTGGTTTGTTGGTGGATTGAATTTTCAGATAGAACATCATCTTTTTCCAAAGGTGTGCAGCATCCATTATCCAGCTATTAGTCCGATTGTAGAACAAACTGCTAATGAATTTGGTATACCTTATAACTGTCATGAAACTTTCAACGAAGCGGTTGCCTCTCACTATCGTACACTTAAGCAATTTGGAGATCCTAATTTCAGCTATTCGGAGGAATCTATCTTAGCTACAGCATAAATACATAAATATTCACGGTTTTGCCTTTTTCATCTAAGCATCTAATTCACTTCTCTTATTTAAATAATACAACTGAATAAACTGATAACAGCCAAAAGCTGCACGTAAATTCGCTACTAACATCTTTAATCAGCTGAATAATATCATCAAATCCTTAACTAGAGTGAGGATAGGGATTATATTTGCTAAAAAAACCCTTCGCAAACTGATCTTATGACGATAAACTAATCTTCGGATTTAGACACTAAGTATTTGGGACCTACGGTTGCCACTGTAATTTCTTTACCTCCATTTAGAATATATGCACTCGTAATTTTAGTAGTGCCTTCAAGCATTCGGGTCACGGAGCAGTACTTGGTTATCGAAAGATAAATAGCTCGAGCTAATTTTTCCTCCAATACCAGACCATTAACTTTAAAAAGTACATGGATATGTTGAAACACCGCTGGGATTTTTTCAGATGTTCTAAATCCCTGTACATCCAAATTATACGAATTCATTTCTTGTTTTTGCTTATTAAGCACACTAATTACATCCATTGAGGTGCATGCGCCCAATCCTACCAGAAGCATTTGCATTGGCCTAAACCCTTTGCCTTCTCCTCCAATGGATTCCGATCCATCCAAATGAGCTTGGTGCCCATCATCATTCGTCGCGACCAGGTGTACGGCCTTATTTTGTTGTTCGAAACGTATGGTCATAATGTCAATATATATTGTTTAAGTTCTTGAATGCGGGTCCACGAGAGTTTCAGTATTGTTAAAGTGAAAAAAACCAGTCAGGTTTACTGGCTTAGCTCCAGAATTACAACTTGAATGGTATCCTTTTCCAAATTGCTTTTCAACCATTATCTGTATTCCTGCCATTGGTAAATGGCTAATGAAGAGAAGGAATAATCGTTCCCAAAATCCTGTGGGATGAGGGAAATAAATCTCTCGACACTAAAGAAAGTAGCTTATATTACCTCCAATAACCCACAATCCCAAAATCCCAAAATCGTATGAAATCGATTAGTTAATGCTTACCCAACAAATACTGTGTGAATATAAGGGTTGAATGGTA
>CABZVB010000035.1 GCA_902529115.1 uncultured Balneola sp. | reverse complement strand
CCGTTTCAGCGTAATCAGTATCCACCCACCCACTTAATTCGGCATTCAATAAAATCTTAGAATTTTCATGCTTTTCTTCTAAGAAATTCAATCTATTATTAGTAAGTCCAATCTCTGTAACATGAGTGGTTACATGTGAAATAAGTTCGTCAAATTGCCCTATTTTAGTAGATAGAGCGTCAATATCTTGATTTTCAAGATTAGCAATAGTTTCATCTATTGTATTAAAAAGATCTACTCCTTGATCTACTACACCAGAGGCTTGCTGAGAAAAAGCTGGATAATTACCACTTCCAAAATTTCCTGGTGCATCAGTAAAACCTTGAACAACTAATTGACTCTCACCCATCGTAGTAGATGTGATAAAATAAGTCCCATCTTCGTAACTCATAGTAAGATTGTGAGGTGCAAGATTATTATTTAAAATTGAAACTAAGTCCTCATGAGTAGTGTCATTTTGAATATCTACCCCAATAGTTCGTTGAGTTCCATCAGGCAAGGTGATTTCAAGGTTTATTGCATCTAGACCTGGAACTAGTGTACCTGCAAGACTTGAAGTTCTCAGTTCCCTATCTGACTCTTCAGGATCTCCTGCACCGTCTAATATTGGATCACTCAAATAACTTCTATAGGAGTCTGGATTAGAAGCCAAATCATCATCATATTTTGTAGCTCTAATGAAACCACCATCCTGGGTAACATCGATTGATAAATCTTTATCGACTTCTAAACTAAGGGAATCATTACTACCATTTGATACTACTCCACTATTTGGATCTATAGTATATGGCTGAGTATCATTTCCTACCCCACCAAAAATGTACCCATTTACATCTTTCGCATTAAAAGATGCAACTAGCTCTTCTTTTAGTGATTCTAATTCTTGTTTAATAGCCGTAAAGCTTGCACTATCATGAGTACCATTTACAGCTCTGGTCACATTTGATTTTATTTCAATTAGCCCATTAATAACTTCTTGGAGGCTTTGCTCAGCTATATCAAGAGTATTTCTTGCTGTATTTATTCTATCCAGGTAGCCCTCTTTTTCTCTAATCTGCTCTTGTAATAATCTTGCTCTTTTAAATTTTAAAGGATCATCCGAAGCCTTTGAAATTTTTTTCCCAGAAGCAATATCTTGCTGTAAATCATGCATTTCAGCGCGATTATCATTGATATGCTTCATAAATCCATCAAATATTGTTTGTTGCGTAATTCTCATATTAATCTAGGATTGACATTAAACTCTGATACATTAATTGAGCAGACTGCATTATTTTTGCTGCTCCTTGATAAGCCTGTTGATATTGTATCATTTTACTCAGTTCTTCATCCATATTTACCCCAGAAACTTGCTGATCTTGACTTTTGAGTAAATCTAGTTCAGATGTTCTCAGTTCTATATTATTATTTATTGCATGTAGCTTAGTCCCAGGTTCTGATATAAATTGAATAGCAAGCTCTGTAGGTTTGTAACCATTCAGGAATTCTATATCCTTTAGATCAGCAATTTGCTGAGCAATTAATCCATTACCACTAGCATTCACCTGATTTGGATCTTCTGCAGCGATATTACGAACATCACTTAAAATCTCTTCATTAATAATTAGCTTATTCGGATTCGTACTTTCTAATTCAAAAAATGAACGACTAGTACTATCAATGCGACCAACACCTGATGTATGCACATTATTAACTTGGTTCATGATTGCATCTGTGAAATCATTTAAATCTGACTCTAATTCGGGTAATTCATTATTAAATAATTCAATATATGCACCTAACTCACCTTCATCTAAATCAACCCCTTGTCCTCCTTGGGTCAATCTCACATTTATTAAATCAGACGAGCTATCGTTTGATAGATATAGTTCGTGCACTTTAGTGCCTGATAAAATACTTATACCCTTAATTGATAAATCAACTTGACCTTCTTCTGTTCTATGAACATCAAGATTTAATAACTTTGAGAGTTCATTAACTTTTAGCGTTTGTTTGTCAATTAAACCATTAGTAGATCGTTTATTGACATGAAATTGCTTTATTTGTTCATTTAAAGAAGCAATATCATTTAGTTTTTCATTAATAATTCCAACTAGTGATTCAACATCCTCAGCTATAGTCTTTCTCTGATTAGAAATACTATTATGCAGATTATTGAATGTATCAATCATTTGCTCTGCATCGTTGATGACTTTGTTTCGTATATCCAGTGAAGCTGGATTAGCCGCTAAGTCTCCAAAAGTACTAAAAAAAGTACTCACTCTACTGTCTAAATCATTACCTGAATTAGTAATAAACGATGCTTCTAATTGTGAATAAGTATTTGATTTTACGTTCAAATAACTTAGTTCTTGATTCTTTTGATAGATTGCATTGTTGATTCTGAAATCACGTAGTTGCTCAACATCAGTAACTCTAACCCCTAATCCATCAAAAAATAGACCGTTACGAGCAAATAGTGGTTTAGTTACCAACCTTTGTCTGGAATAACCTTCTGTATTTACATTGGCAATATTATTAGACGTTGTCTCAAGTCCTCGTTGAGCAACATCCATCCCACTTTTAGTTATTTCTAATAATGTTTTCATTCTATTCTATTATCCAACTAAACCTGATGATTCAAGCCAATACCTATACCATTCATATCTATTTGACCAGTTGCATCGTACGCCTTATAATTATTGTCAGCTAAACTATAAATGTCCTTTAATGTGTCAGCATTACAACTCGATGCAAATAGTAAAAGATTGATCATTTTAGAATGCTTTTGATCCATTAGATTTGCATTCTCTTTTGTTTCTACTCGCAGTTGTTCTAGATCTGTAGCTATTTTAAAACATCCCAAACTCTCACAATATTCAACAATTGATCTAATAGTGTTTTCTTTTTCAGTAGTCTCAACCGAGCTAATTAGACTAATAATTTCTTTCTGCAGTTCTCCATATTTCAAAGATTCTTTGTGATAACTATCAGTAACAAATTCCAAAGAATTTGGATCTAGGTCCATAAGGACATCTACATACGTGTCAATCACGTTATGCATTACAAGTATGTGATGATTAAGCTTATTTAAGCTTGCAATTAATTTATTGAGTTTACTTTCTTGTAGCATAGTTTTATTAGTTAATCTATTTTCCAAATTCTTTGATCAAATCAGCAAGTCCAAGACTGCCTTGATTTGCTAATTCTTTAGCAAGTGTATCAGTAATATGATGTCGATACATACTATTTCCAGAGTTCATTGGGGCATCCTTTCCCCCAATGTCAAAACTATTTTTCGTCATTTCATTGACTAATTTTTTTGCAAAAATTAATTCAAAATCTTTTCCTACATCCTCTAAAGACTTTCGATTATCTTTTTTTAAAGCAACTAAATCCTCTGCCTTACTTGTATCTAAATTGATCGGGTTATTTGTAATCATGATAGTTTAACTTAAAGGACAATTAGTTCTCCACGAAGAACGCCTGCTCTGTCTAATGATTGGAAGATTGAAATAATGTCTCTAGGAGATAAATTTAGAGAATTAAGCTGGGTACTTAACTCGGTAACTGTAGTTTCTGGATTCAACATAATTGATTCAGCTACATCCTCAGATACTTGAGTTTGCGGAATATTCAAGACAACAGTTTCTCCTGCTCCTAATGCATTTGGCTGGCTCACTACAGGAACCTGAGTTGTACTAATCCTTAGGTTACCATGTGCAATCATAACCTGATCAATAATTACATTACCGCCGGCAACGATAGTACCGGTTCTTTCATTAATAACTACTCTCGCATCATTTTCAACAGCTACCGATTCCTCTAAAAGTATGCTAGTAAAAATATTCATCATACTTTCATCGATTAAACTATCTGGCCAATTAACTTCAACTAAGCCAGCATGTAGAATATTTGCAATTTCTTGATCAAATCTAGCATTCACTACCTCTGCCATTGATCGAGCATTTGTATAGTTTGGATTGCGAAGCACTAATTTTAGTGATTCATCTAGAGACAAATTTAAATTCATACTCTTATTTACTATAGCTCCATTAGGTATAGTACCCGTAAGAGATTGATTGACTCTGATTGACCCACCACTTTCATTATTTGCTGATACTCCGCCTACAATGATCGGGCCCTGTGCATTGGCGTATACAGTCTTACTATTTGGTTCCATTAATGGAGTGAGCAATAATACTCCTCCCTGTAAGCTAGAGGCATCTCCTAAAGAAGATATAGTAACATTTAACCGACTGCCTGACGCAGAAAATGGATCTAATCTTGCAGTCACCATTACTGCAGCAACATTTCGAGTCCTTAACCCGGATGGATCAACATTTATACCAAAATTTTCTAACATATTAGAAATTGATTGGACCGTAAAATTTGCCGATTGGCCACTAGTAACCCTATCTCCTGTTCTTTCTAAACCAGTAACTAAACCATAACCAATCAGTTCAATTGGTTCCGCTTTTTGGATGTAGACCAAATCGCTTATTTTTGTTAGCTGCTGTGCATATAATTTGACACTAGCCGCAACTAGCCAAGTTAAAATGAATGTATATAGATATTTATTGTTCATCTTTAACATATTTAGGTTTGATTCTCTCATTTGTTCATTGCTTTCATAATGGCAACTGCAGAAAGTCCAGCTGTAATACCTGAAACGATTACTTTATTAACCAATTTTGACGCCCTTCTCTTGTTGGTTAGTCCACCCATTTTTTGGTAAGAAATAGATGCATTAGCAATTCGGTATGAATACACTTGATTATCGCCATGAATATCATTTTGCCTTACAACACCTGAAATTTTCATTTCATGTATCTCACCATTAACTTCAGTTACTCTATTACCTTCAACTAATAAATCACCAACAGGTGTTAGCTCCTGGACTTGCACACTCAAAAAACCCTCAAGCAGTTGCCTTTGAGTCGCTAAATTTGATGCATCGCTGTTTGACTGAAACTGCGCATCTGAACCAAATAAAGGCTCAAAGGGCAAGAAATTACCGCTTAGGCCACCATTGGCATTAAGGGAATTGGTAGAAATATTTCTACTATCAGTAGTCGAACTACCTTGAGAGCTCTCCTGTAAAACAACGGTGATTATATCGCCTACTTTTTTTGCCTTTACATCACTAAATAATGAGTATTGGGCATGTAAATTAAACGCTATTAATTGAAGCAGCATTATTAGAATAATATTTTGGGTGATCTTCCCTGAATTAAAATTTTTCATAAACTTTTTCTCCATATGGCTTTAGTATCTGATATAATTTGACCTAAATATTTTTTTCTCAAATTGGCACAATTGATTAGTACTGTTTCTCCTTTATTAGCATCCGATTCAGTGACACAATCAATAACTAACTCTAAATTTCCAGATCTTTTATGCAATTCTATTGGTTGACCCTTCTTTATCAAAACTGGTTTTTTAACATTATGCAAATGAATTACCCTTCCAGCTTTTATTGTGTTTTGTGTTTCTGATCCTATCAAATCGTTTAATTGAATCCAATTTTTTTCGAAATTAGATCCTAAGGAGATCCATGATTCATTCAAATGTTCAGCTTCAATGATAGTACCTCTTTGTATATCTTTTTTTGCTGTATATACTCTCATTCTACCGGTAATCTTGACCTGAATCTGCTTTTCAATGGGAGTCTGGTTTTGATCAAGAAATAAAACAGAGAGGTTAGA
>CABZVB010000034.1:5000-6486 GCA_902529115.1 uncultured Balneola sp. | reverse complement strand
GCTGAGGGTACCTTTGGGAGCCTCCGTTACTCTTTAGGAGGCGACCGCCCCAGTCAAACTACCCACCATACACTGTTCCCGCTTGCGGGTTAGACTTCACCTGTAGCAAGGGCGGTATTTCAAGGGTGGCTCCAAAACGCCTGGCGACGCTTCTTCATAGCCTCCCGCCTATCCTACACATGCTACAGCTAAAACCAATGTAAAGTTGTAGTAAAGGTTCACGGGGTCTTTTCGTCCCGCTGCGGGTAATCGGCGTCATCACCGATACCACAATTTCACCGAGCTCATGGCCGAGACAGTGCCCAAGTCGTTACACCATTCGTGCAGGTCGGAACTTACCCGACAAGGAATTTCGCTACCTTAGGACCGTTATAGTTACGGCCGCCGTTTACCGGGGCTTCAGTCAAGAGCTTTTCCGAAGATAACCCCCTTCTTTAACCTTCCGGCACCGGGCAGGTGTCAGTCCCTATACATCGCCTTACGGCTTAGCAGAGACATGTGTTTTTGGTAAACAGTCGCTTGGGCCTTTTCACTGCGCCCCTGTTGCCAGGGGGATCCTTCTCCCGAAGTTACGGATCTAATTTGCCTAGTTCCTTAGCCATGATTCACTCGAGCACCTGAGGATACTCTCCTCACCCACCTGTGTCGGTTTGGGGTACGAGCCTAACAAACAAACTACGACGCTTTTCTTGGCAGCATGATTACCTCCGCTATCCTTTTGTCCGAAGACTCCAGGTACTGTCGGGGTTCAGCCTTTTCAGAGAGCGGATTTGCCTACTCTCTAGCCTACACCCTTCAACGTGCATTCGTCAGCACGCGGGAGTGTCACTTCTGCGTCACGCCTTAGCCTAGCGCTTGCTAGGGTAGCGGAATATTTAACCGCTTTGCCATCAGCTTCCCCGGCCTCACCGGGTACACCTTAGGTCTCGACTAACCCTGATCCGATTAGCGTTGATCAGGAACCCTTGGGTTTACGGTGGATAGGTTTTTCACCCATCTTATCGTTACTCATGCCTACAGTTTCGCTTCCAACCGCTCCAAAGACCTTCACAGTTCTTCTTCTACGCAGACTGGAATGCTCCCCTACCGATATTACTATCCCACAGCTTCGGCAGATGACTTATGCCCGATTATTATCGACGCCGAGTCGCTTGACTAGTGAGCTATTACGCACTCTTTAAAGGGATGGCTGCTTCTAAGCCAACCTCCTAGTTGTCTGAGCAACTCAACTTTCTTTGATCAACTTAGCCATCATTTAGGGACCTTAGCTGGTGGTCTGGGTTGTTCCCCTCTCGCCCTAGGACGTTATCACCCTAGGACTGACTGCCTGGTGGCTCTAACCCGGTATTCGGAGTTTGTCTAGGGTTGGTAGGCGGTGAAGCCCCCTAGCCTAATCAGTGCTCTACCTCCGGGCAGACAAAACCAGACGCTATACCTAAATATATTTCGGGGAGTACGAGCTATCTCCAAGTTTGATTGGCCTTTC
>CABZVB010000033.1 GCA_902529115.1 uncultured Balneola sp. | reverse complement strand
AGTAGCTACTCCTCTTATTATTGATAGCTACATAAAAAAAATACCATTTGGAACAGTCATAAATTTGTCAACATTGCGTGATGACTTGGCACATGAATTTCAAGTAGATACGACCTGTCCAGTTGCTACCGCCATTTTTTTAAAAATTGTTGCTAATGCCTCTTATGAAGAATTAGGTTTAGGTATTGATATATCCGAAGTGGCGCCTTTTTGGAGGGTAGTGGATCCTGATTCAAAATTGGCAAAAAAGCTAAACTGTGGAATAGAATTTATCATTAACCAAAGGATTAATGAAATTTTAGATGTCTAAAGAGTATTTCATTCATTCATTTACTATAGGTAAGTGAGTGAATATATGCTTTGATTATAATATCCTTCTTTAGAAACCTCCCAACACTCGAATTGGGCAAGTTAGCATTGTTCTGAGTGATTCATACAGAGCTGTGTAATATACATCTTATATGCTGGATTAGATATTTCATACACAATTTTCCATTTTAAAAGTATATGGGAATATGATTTTAAACTACATATCCATAGTTTCAAAAGTATGCATTTCATTATTAACTATGCCTAAATCTTTAGACATTTGAATCATATAATCAGAGGTCATTAATTCTTGCATTTTTGGCATATCAACATTGTAAAGCATTACAATTGCTTGATTATCACTTATCTTTGCAACTGTTGTTTTTGATTCGTCACAAATTAATTTTCTGTCGTGATGACCATCAAATACTACTTTCCATTCGTCATAGTTATTCATTGAAACTTTAACTAATACATTCATTTGGAATCCTTATTGAGTTATTAAATTATAACACAGTAATCATATAAGATGAGCTAAGCAAATTATTAAATATTACCCTCCCAACTTGTTCCCCAACATCTGAGTTAAGTAAGTCAGCATAGTTTAAAGCGGTTTGGACTGAGCTGTGGTGCATCCATCTCGAGGATTTACAGACTACAAGTTAAAACTCACTCCAATGGATACAATATTATAGTAGAATCTAAATATTTTACCAGATTGAGGGTTTTGATATCTATAACCTAAACTAAATCGAGGATACATTAACCATGTCTTTAAGTAAATAGGGTCGATTAATGCCAATAAACCAGCATTTATTTCAAAGTGTTTGGCTCTTTTGTTATATGGTTTACTTCCAAATAGTGCAGTTAATGTTACTGAGCTATTAAAAATAGGTGGGATATAGATACCAGTCAGACCAATTCCATAATTGAATAATAAAGCAGCTTTATTATGATTATTTATCTGCTTTTCAAAATTAATTCCTGCCTGAACAACTAAACCAGTTGCTCTAATATCTAAGAATGAGATAGATCTAGAGTGTTCATATAGACTATCTGTTTCTTGACCTCGTACAGATATGTATGGTATAAGTATTAAGAAGGATGTAATTAGTAGAGACTTTTTTACAGCATAATTTTTTTAAAATGACTGAATTTCCAAAATTAATAAATCATTACCATTAGGGAATTTTCATTCATTCATTTACTCAGGGAATAAACTGAATGAACGGCTGAACTAAGCCAATAAAAACCCCCACTAACTTTAGGCTAGCAGGGTACAATACCATCAATGAGGTTCTTATTTAATGAGAAGCATTTTCTTAGTTTCGGTAAACGATGGAGTCGTTAGCTTGTACAAATACACTCCACTCGATAATCCAGATGCATCAAAGGTAGCGGTGTGATAACCAGCTGGTTGTTGACCATTTACTAAGTTCATTACCTTTTGACCTACACTGTTAAATACCTCAAGGGTTATTTGAGTCGCCTCTGGTAAGGCATACTGAATCTGGGTAGATGGGTTGAATGGGTTAGGATAGTTTTGGGATAGGGTATACTGTTGAGGAAATACAGATTCACCTTCATTGGAAACACTTAGGTCACCGAGTATGAATGTAAGTATTTTACTCTCCGTTACTAAACTATCGGTATCTGTAGCTATAACTTTCCAGTAGAATTTAGCGTTGTTTAGCATATCTACTTCTGGAGTATAGGTGGTATCGACATTAGTCATCTGTTCAAAAACGACATCAGTAAATAAGGAATCCTTAGAAACCACTAAAGTGTACTTAGCATAATCATTAGGGTCATTGTCTATTGACTTATTCCAATTAAAGGTTGGTCTAGTAGTCGTTAGTTGCTCGTTATTAGAAGGACTGATGAGTTCAAAAGGAGATGGTGGTTCCAACTCTGTATTTACCCAGAAAGTGAATGGCTCTGAATAGATGGTAGTATCAACATCACTTACCGAAACATACCATGCAAAATGATGGTTATCAGCAAGTTCAATTGTGGAAGTAAAATTGTGTTCTGTTAGAGGATTAGTGACAAATCCAATAGGATCATTAGCTACCATTGTTGACTCTACATGCAAGACATAGGATAAGGTATCATTATCGATATCTGAAGATTTAGCCCACTCAAAGTATGGTTTAATAGTTATTTCAACAGAGCTATCAGTAGGAGTGATCAATCGAGGTATAGTAGGAGCTTGGTTTGAGGAATTAATTTTAAACTCTCTATAGCCTCCATTATTGGTTATCATTGAGCCATTAAGATCTAATGCTTCTACTTTCCAATAATAGGTTGAGTTATCTTTCAAACTGCTAATAGTAGTCAAGGTATCTTTACCAATTTCATAGGCAGTCAAATCTTTTATTTCACTTCCTACATATAGTTTGTAATTAACCGTATCTAATGGATCAGGGTCAATGGCATTTCCCCAAGTAAACTTGACTGTTATATAGGCATCAGTATCCTCTTCAGGCACGAGATGGTTACTAACCAAATTAAAGCTTGATGGTGATTCATTAGCATCATTTATATGGAAATAGTTTTTATCTGGGTAGCCAGAATATTCAAATCCATCATAGGACCTAACTAGCCAGCTATAACTCATATTTTCTTCTTTACTCGAAAAATTATTCACTGTCCAAGCTGGTGATGCTATTAAATCTGATTCAGTTTCAATGACATCATTCTTTTCATTGTAAAGTTCAAAGTAGTATTGTACAGAGTCTCCTTCGGCATCGATTACCTCATCTACTTGAAGGGAAATTTCATCATCAAGTTTAAATAAATAATTATTTGAAGGTGAAGCTAAGATTGGAATACTGGGACTTGAATTCATTCTAAATGTGAGCTCTTTCCGAGAACTAGAGTCTAAATCTGTTGTAATTCTAAGTCTACTGTAATAGGTAGAGCCATCAATAAGTGAATCTCCAGAATAACTGAAGACAGTTGAGTCAGTTTCTATAAAACCAGAATCCCAATGAGTTATAGTTTCGAATAAACTATCGGTAGTTACCTGAAATTGATAAGAGTTTTGAGTTGAACCATCACCACTGATGTATTCGTATTTAAACGTGGGTTTATGATCGGTAACATGTAATGAATCTTCATTGATTATGGCGAGATTATTGACCTCTAATTGTTTTCTTGTAGTGAATGATGAAATTCTACTCCAATCGCTTGTACCAGCATCATTAGAACCTTTTAACCTCCAATAGTAGTCGGTAATGAAGTCAAGAGGAACTTCTACATCTAACCAATAGTAATTTTCATTTACATATAATTGGAAATATCCAGATGAGTCAATTACAGTATCATGAAATAGAGAGTCACTACTTAGTTGAAGTTGAAAAGTATAACATTCACTTGATCCATTACCTCCAGAACATTTCCATGTTAATTTTGGCGTAGTACTAACGTCAATTTCATTTTGAGCTGGTGAGATCAATTCTAAGGAGTCTGGATAGTATGCTAATCCACCATCTGAGATGGTCCAATTAAAATCATCAATAAGTTTTTGTCGTGCTTTAATAGCATCTTGGTTGTAAGAGGTTGAAATATTTAGATTCCCAAATAACATGGTAGAATCATCATTAGCCCAGCTAATCAACATGCTAGTGTAATATGAATTTTGAATACCTGTATTTGAAAGAAAATTTTCAGTGTTCTGAAAGCTGTATAACTTCCATGCTGATAAATCTTGGTTGAATGACGTAGCATTCATAAAGGTATTTTTGAAATATAATACCTGTCTGACATCCCATTTGTCTAAAGGCTGATTAAATGCTTTTGCCCCATTAAAGATATCCATCATATTAGTGATATTACTAACATCCCAATTATTAATATTTTGATTGAAACTAGTTGCTCTGGAAAATATTTGATATATGTTAGTCACACTTGAGGTATTCCAATCAGAAAGTGGTTGATTGAACTGTGGATTGAAAGCAAACATATAAGAGAGGTCAGTAACCTTTGATACGTCCCAAGAATTAAGTGGTTGATTGAAAGAATCTGCTCGATTAAACATTCCACTCATAATTGTAACATTTGATACGTCCCACGTAGAAATATCTTGATTGAAAGACTTTGCACTATAAAACATCGACGTCATATTAGTTACT
This sequence comes from uncultured Balneola sp., assembly GCA_902529115.1. GTDB lineage: Bacteria > Bacteroidota > Rhodothermia > Balneolales > Balneolaceae > UBA1275. The sequence continues at coordinate 3,065 of CABZVB010000033.1, read as the reverse complement.
TTAGACACGTCCCATAGAGAAATATCTTGGTTAAATCTTGTTGCCGTATTAAACATTTTGTTCATATCTGTTACTTTTGATACATCCCAATGCCCTATAACACCATTAAAAGTTGTCGCATCTCTGAACAACCCATTCATGTCAGTTATACCGCTCGTACATGTTGTAGACGCATTCTCTATAGTAATTTGATCCTTTGAGCGCTTTGTGTATTCTATACCATTGATATCCCCTGTTTCACCATTAGAAGCATCAGGACACATAATCGTTACTCCGTTTTCATGAAGATAAAAATTTGGATTTTCTTGGGCTTTAACTACTCCAAATGATAATGTGATTAGTATAACTGCTAGTGTACATTTCATAATTACTATAATCAGAATATTCAACAGCTTTAACTTTACTAATAAATAGAGAATTATTCTAGTAAGGATATTTATTAAGGGCCTTTCCAACCTGTTCCCCAACATCTGAGTTAAGGAGATCTGCATAGTTCTGCGTGGTTTGGACTGAGCTATGATTTACTTATAGTATGTATCATGATTATCAACTATGTTTTTAGCTATGGTATGTAAATCAGTGTCAAAACCAGTCTTATATTCGTTTTGAGTAAGGTCTACATTATAGATACAATTAAGCCAAATTAAGGTTCCAGTTTCTATTACAATTTGACCTTGATGTCCTTTGTAATCTGTAAATATTGAAGTCTCTTTTTGACCAAACATACTAATGTCGTCTTGTAGTGAATTGTCCAGCTCCATTTGGACTAAATTTATGGCTGCCCATCCTGTAGGGATTGTGAATATTTTTGTATTTGGAAATTCTTTTCTTAGTGAGTCTACCATAGTGTAATGAACAATATCATTTATAAAATAATGGTTGAGTTCTTGTATCGTATTAAATCCATACTCTTCTGCTCGTTGATTCCACTCAGCTGGAAAGTCAATAGGTGGGATAGCTATAAAGATTTCAATATTTGGATTTTTTTGGATTGCATAATTTATCCAAGCTTTGTGTCCTTCTGTAGGATCATCAGTTTCATGCCCAGCAGTCATTCCAAAAATTTCAATATCCCCTTTGTCTAAAGTTGATTTAATCAATTGATGTTCTTCAGTTTCTGAATCATTCCAAAAATTAATTGGTCTTCCATTATCTCCACCACGAAAAACACCAATAGCATTATGGTTATCAAAACCAGCATCAATGGCTACTTTTTCTAAATTTTGGGCATATGGTATAAAAAAACTATTCCCAATTAATAGCATATTGTAACCGTCCATCATTAGGTTAGTTTCTGTAGATTTTTCATTACATCCAATTATTAGTAAGGAAAAAAATATAATTAGATAAGAAATATTCTTATTCGCTGTTAATGTCCACATAAGTAATATTAATCTAAGTTTATTGATACCATAACTCAAAATATGTATTTCTTTTTAGAGTAATTTCTTGAGCTAATACACATAAACTTAGGAGCATCCCTAAATTTAATCTTCATTCAATCATTTACTTATCGAATAAACTGAGCGAACGGCTGGTTGACTAGAGTATGTGTTTAGTCACTTATTTTCTAGTATAAACCTTGAAATTAGAATTATAACATTTCCTATTATAGATATCAGACAGAAGATATTAATCAATCTGATTATAGTTTTTAATGTACTTGAAATATCTTCTATTTTTTCCCAATTGTAGTTCATAATTAACAAGAATACAGAAGTATATACAATCAGTTCTAATATTAGTCTTTTGTATGTTTTCTTTTGAAGTACTTTGAGTATTTCTTTTTTATCCATGACCTAGATAATTGGAAGGTATGTGGTTATAAATTGTATAAAATGAATTCAAAAAAATAATATATCAACTCTATCTAGTCAAATATCACCCTCCCAACTTGTACCCCAACATCTGAGTTAAGCAGGTCCGCATAGTTTTGAGTGGTTTGCACTGAGCTGTTATATTCAATATTAATTTATCGTTAATCATTTTGAATATTTAGCAGATATATGTAACTATTTACAGACATTTAAACACTTTTTCTAATGAAGTTTCTAAAATTAATAGCACTATTTACTGTTATATATACACATGCATATGGTCAGGTATTAGATTCAGAGAAGCCACATTATTTTGATAAGTATATCGAAGGAGTATTCAAGACCATTGAAAATCCCCCTGCTGAATGTCTAAAGTTTTTAAAGAAATCAAATGAATCTAAAGTGCTTGATAATAAAGATTTGGTAAGGTGTTATACGTTAATTGAATACGAGATACCTAAGCAATTAAAACTCGACATTTTATCTTATAGTCCAAATCTAAAAAAAAGAGCTGAAGCAATTAAAAATCAAGCAATATTTGGCACTTGTTATCTTAAAGACCCAGATAGTAAATACTATGATATATCCTATGCTCAAGTGGATGTAAAATCCAATAAGTCAAATGAAGAAAAGTTATACATAGATAATATTAATTCACATTGCAACGCTCTTCATATGATGCAACTTGAAACTAATTACATTCTTAAAGAGATTAGAAATAAAAAAGCAAAAAAGGAGCAGCCTGTTACATCAACAATTGGGCTAATAATTGGGTCATTAACTGTAATATCTGCAGTTTTACTCAGTGTATATCTTGCTACATGGATTATATACATTTCCTAAAATCTACATAGTAAGTATCGGATCAAAATATTTTCGTTTATTTGATAGTTATTTATATTTTTTAGTATGAGTAAAATTTCCTTTATATCAGTTTTTATTCTATTTATCGCTTATTCATCAACCAATGGGCAATCTACTCATTACTTTGATAAATATATCGAAGGAGTATTCAAGACCATTGAAAATCCCCCTGCTGAATGCGTCAATTTTTTAGATGAATTAGTGCAATCCAAGAGATTAGAAGATAGTATCCTTAGCCCTTGCTTTTCATGGATCGAAAAAGAAATACCAAATCAAATAAAATTCGACATTTTATCACATAGACCAAAAGAAAAATTAAGAGCTGAAGCAATTAAAAATCAAGCAATATTTGGCACTTGTTATCTTAAAGACCCAGATAGCAAA
>CABZVB010000032.1 GCA_902529115.1 uncultured Balneola sp. | reverse complement strand
TCAAAGCTATACAGATATGAATCAAAACCTTACTTACACCTCCTTCGATTCAGATACCTATGATGAAGAGCGTAATGGACTCCTCAAATACGTGAAACTGGGCTTTATTCCATATTTAAGCAAGAGAGATGCCCTCAATGACTTTGAGCTAGAATATACAGGCGACCTTCGAGGTATACCCATCGCTACAGAAGATAAATGGAATAATTGGATTTTTGAGATTGGTAGTAACGGCTCAATAAATGGCGAAGAGAATCAAAAAACTCTAGTTATCGAAAATCGAATCAATGTTAGGCATACAACTGAAACTTGGAAGTTTAGGCTGTGGTTTAACAATAATTACAGACGAAGAACATTTACTACCAGAGACTCTCTAAACAACAAAACATATGACGAATTCATAACAGAGAGACAATATGTATACGGACAATTAGTCTACTCCTTGAGTGAACACTGGTCAGTAGGTACTTATTTCGGCGGTCGTTCATCTACCAGAGAAAATATTGATTTATCATATGGTATTGCACCTACTGTTGAATACTCATTCTATCCCTATAGAGAATTTGCGCGAAGAGAAGTGACTCTTAGATATGGCATTAATCCACAGAAAGTTTTTTATACTGAAAAGACTATTTATGGTAAAACAAAAGAAACATTGCTTGAGCAAGATTTAAACTTTAACATGGATTACACTAAGCCCTGGGGGAGTTTAAAGGCGTCTATGGAAGGAACTACTTATTTACACGATTTGAGTAAAAATAGATTTAATGTTGAGTTTGAGTTAAGTATGAGAATAATCAGAGGCTTATCAGTATTTCTTAATAGTGAATACTCAATTATTAATAACCAATTGTCACTTTCTGCAGGGGGTGTGACTGATAAAGAAGCCATCGCTAATACTCGTCAGCAAGCAACCTCTTATTCCTATCGCGTGAGTGCCGGTTTTGAAATTAGTTTTGGATCCATTTATGATAGTGTGGTAAATACCCGCTTCTAAAGCACAATACATAGCCCAAACCTAAATGCGTGAATTATTCAGTGACGAGGCCTCATCAACATCAAAAGACACTTCTGTACTCTCACCCTCTAACTCGAAGGAAAAGTCCGAAAAATTGGATGTTAAATCGCTTACTAAAGAAGAACTCATAGCTTATTGTGCCAAACGTGGTTGGCCACGTTTTAGAGCAAATCAACTTTTTCAATGGCTGTATCAAAAAGGAGTTAATAAGTTCGAAGTGATGACCAATCTCCCAAAAAAAATGCGCGAGTACCTCCAAGAACATGCAATAATCAACCGCATTATCCCCTCTATGCAGCAACAATCCAAGGACGGTACCATTAAGTTTTTGTTTCAACTAAATGACCGGGAGGACAACAATAAAATAGAAGCTGTACTAATACCCGATTTTTTCCCCGACGGAGCTGCCAACCGCCTGACGGTCTGCGTGAGCTCGCAAGTTGGCTGTGTTTTTGGGTGTCAATTTTGTGCTACCGGTAAAATGGGGTTTTTTCGCAATCTCAGCCACGGCGAAATAGTCGATCAAGTACAATACATTAATGAAATTGCCTTAGAGAAATATGGAAAAAAAATCACTAATATTGTGTATATGGGTATGGGAGAACCACTTCACAACTATACATCCGTTACCCAATCGGCGGCCATCATATCCGATCCACTAAGTATAGAATTATCTCCAAAACGGATAACAGTATCCACAGTCGGACTTACCAAACAAATAAAAAAATTAGCCACCGAACAACAGCCATTCAATCTGGCCATCTCCTTGCATGCCGCTATTGATGACAAGCGCGACAAAATCATGCCGATCAATAACTCAATGAATTTAGTAGAACTGAAAAAAGCTGTTCAGTATTACTACCAAGCTGCCGAACGAGCCATTACCTACGAGTATCTTCTTTTTGATGAATTTAATGATTCAATACAAGATGCCGATGCACTTGCCTCCATAGTGGGTTGGGCTCCAAGTAAGGTGAATATCATTATGTACAACAATGTGGCAGGAGTAGCCCTTAATCGAGCGCGCGAAGACAGGCTAGATCTTTTTTTAAACCGATTATCCAAGCATAAAATCAGGGCAACCGTGCGCCGTTCTCGGGGCGATGATATTGATGCCGGCTGCGGGCAATTAGCCATACAGGAAGGGGCTCCTCGAGGGAAAAGCATAGCTTAAAACAGTTTCAAGCTAGTCCTCAAACATCAAATCGGAACCCAGCATGATCGCTTTAATAGTGATAATTAGTCAATGATGTGAAAAAACCGGTTTATTCTTGGGAAACCATTATTTAACGACATCCAGACGACACCAGCCCTTCCTATTACATGATCTTTGGGTACAAAACCCCAAAATCTGGAGTCTTCACTTGAATCACGGTTATCTCCCATAGCAAAGTAATAGTCCTGCTGAATCACATAGCGTGTAGTTTCCTCCCCATTGATAACGAACACACCTCCTTTAGTTTGGACCCGATTTCCTTCAAATCGTTCAATTATGTCTTTATAAATTGGCCAATTTGTTGCATTCAATATAACTTCTTGACCATTAAAAGGAACAACTATGGGGCCAAAGTGGTCCGGATTATTAAACGCGCGCGAAAAATAACCAGCGCTTTGAGTGTAGGCAGAAACCACCTGATCAGCTGGAATGACAGTTGGGTAAAGAGTATCGGTTTCAGCCCAAGAAATAACTTTTTTAACTGCATCGTAAGTCAGATTTACTCGATACTCTAAATTTGATACTTGCTGAAAATAACGACTGCTTGCACCTATGGTTCCAGCATTAATCTCTTCCATTTTAGCATTAGTCAATCTAACACCTTGCTTCAATACCAACGTGTGAAATTTTTGTATCCCATCATGAGTAGGTTCAGCTTCACCATTGACAAACAGTACTTTGTCTTTAAATTCTAAAGTATCACCAGGAATACCAACTGCTCGCTTTATATAATTAGTCTTTTGAGATATAGGCTTTACTTCCCAAGGCACATTAAACACAAATATATCGTTCCTAGTGATTGAACGATAGCCAGGTAATCTGGTAAAAGGTAGGTTAACCCCTGGCAAACACCACTGCGTGAATGGCACACAAACCGACATAGGTGTTCTCGCGCCGTAGGCTGCATTTGATACAATTAAAAAATCTCCAATTAACAGATCTTTCTCCATAGATCCAGTGGGAATTTTATAGGAACCAAATAAGAAAGCCCTAAGTATAGCTGCCACTATGAACGCAAAAATGAATGCATCTAACCACTCGCGTAGCACTAATTTTGTAGGTCGCTCTTGGCTGGTTTTATCCGCATTTTTAGAAGAGGCCGATGCAGGTTCATGAGAAGAATAAGGTTTTTCCAAATATGTCTACCAATTAATTATGGGTACCAAATCATACACTAACGTGTCTAAATTATCTTGACTGATATAATACTCTGTTCGTGACTTTAATACAATCGTATTTGAGAGGGTTTATCCACCTCTTTCTTAGTGTACTCACCATTTTGATAACGAACTTCATACCATTGCTGGCGTTCTGGTGAGAAAAAATAATCTAAATAAGCTTTGGGTTCGGCCTCCAATAATTGCCTAGTAAAACTCCGTTTGACGGCTGGCATTAAGTCAATGAAGCGACTCGCTCCTACATATACTAAACCATCAGCAAATGGGCCATCCAAATCTAAAATCATCATAGGTATTTCCCCATCTACAATAAACCAATATTCAAACTGTATGGCTTTACCCGCTCGCAGCTTACCACGTTCCAATATATCCTCAATAGTTTTTGTGGGTTCTCCAAAGACAGATTCCAATCGAGCTCGCAGTTCAATAGCTGGTACACGGTCTAACTCGTTATAATTGAATCCCTGCCCCGTCCATTTTATATCTTTGAATGTTGCTTCAAACACTGCAGCATCCTCCGTAGACACTTTTTTTATCTCAGGTTCTTCAAATTGAGCCTGAATTTTAGATGTACTTACCAACATAATTAGAAAAAAAACCGCAATAGCTGCATTACAAGTATGAATTAACGAGGTTTCCTTGCGTGATAATTTTTCTGTATGCATCATAGTAGATTTCTTGGCTTTTTTAGCTGTATTTCTTATTAAAAATTATCGATCATCGTCATCCATAGATAGAACCGCCAAAAAGGCTTCCTGTGGAATTTCCACTGCGCCCACTTGTTTCATACGCTTCTTACCCTCTTTTTGTTTCTCAAGTAATTTCCTCTTACGTGTAATATCTCCACCATAACATTTGGCAGTTACATCTTTGCGAACTGCACGGACCGAATCACGAGCAATGATACGGGAGCCAATAGCTGCCTGTACCGCCACCTCAAATTGTTGCCTAGGAATCAGCTCTTTTAACTTGGCACATACTTTTCGTCCTTGATAGTAGGCCTTATCCCGGTGCGAGATAGACGACAAAGCATCCACTTGATCTCCATTTAATAAGATATCCAAACGCACTAACTGACCTGGCCGGTACTCGATAAACTCGTAATCTAAAGATGCATAGCCACGAGTACCTGATTTTAAGCGATCATAAAAATCAAACACTACCTCTGCCATGGGTAATTCGTAAGAAATTTCCACCCTGTTATTCTGCATAAACATCTGGTTCACATAAATACCTCGTCTTTCCTGACACAATTTCATTATAGGGCCGATATATTCCGCTGGTGTGATGATATTCGCTTTGATATAGGGCTCATAAATAGTATCTATTTCTCCTACTTCAGGCATCTGACTTGGGTTATCTACCCGAATCTTTGATTCGTCTTCAAGTTCAACCTCATATTGAACGTTTGGCACCGTAGTGATTATATCAATGTCGAACTCTCGATCCAAGCGCTCTTGAACAATCTCCATATGCAATAAACCAAGGAAACCCGCCCTAAAACCAAAACCCAAGGCTTTAGAGGTTTCAGGCTCATACGTCAAAGAAGCATCATTAAGTTGGAGTTTTTCCAAAGCCGATCGCAAATCTTCAAAATCTTCGGACTGGGTAGGAAATATTCCACTAAAGACCATGGGTTTAGCTTCCTGATAACCTGGAATAGCTTCGGTTGCCCCATCCTTAACATGAGTGATGGTATCCCCCACACGCACATCTTGAAGTGATTTAACACTCCCTATTACATAGCCTACATCGCCTGCTCGCAGCTCATTAGTCGGCTCATAGCTCATTCGCAAGAAGCCTATGTCTTCGGCATTATACTCCATATTATTGGACATAAATCGAAACCGATCACCTTTTTTCAGTACTCCTTCCATCACGCGGACGTAGGCAACTGATCCACGGTACGGATTGAAAATAGAATCAAAAATTAAGGCGCGTAAGCGTTTATCAACCTTTTGCTTAGGCGCGGGTACGCGTTCTACAATGGCTTCTAAAAGTTCCGGAACTCCCTCACCTGTCTTCCCAGAAACATGAATGATTTCCTCCATTGAACATCCAATTAAATCGACCACTTGTTGGCCTACCCCTTCGGGGTCGGATGAGGGTAAATCTATTTTATTGAGGACAGGTATAATATCGAGTCCTTGTTCAATCGCTTGATATAAATTTGATATAGTTTGTGCTTCGATACCCTGAGTGGCATCCACCACTAAAATGGCTCCTTCGCAGGCTTTTAGTGCTCTGGAAACCTCATATGCAAAATCAACGTGCCCAGGAGTATCAATTAGATTAAAGAAATAGTTATCTCCATTTGGACGCTCATAGTTCAGTTTAATAGCATGGCTTTTTATAGTAATACCACGCTCACGTTCAAGGTCCATGTCATCGAGCATTTGCTCCTGCATTTCACGTTCGGTAATTGTACCGGTGATCTGTAGCAGCCGATCTGCTAGGGTGCTCTTACCATGATCGATATGAGCGATAATGCAAAAATTCCTGATATCAGACATAAATTATAAGGTATACATTAACCTAAGTCTCCAACATTTGGGGCATTCTTGATAAATAACGTTACTTCTCTGGACTAAGCAACTCTATATGGAACCTAAAACGTTCTTGCTCTAAAGACATCATTTCGTAGGTTTCTTTAATCAACTTAAATACTTCATCAGGCTCCCCGATGACTGTAGAAGAAAGATAACCAACCTCAATTTTCACCTCATACTGAGCTAAATGCTCTAACAAATCCTGAACCAATTCAGTTGGGTTATGCGTAGCTAAGGGAATGTATGTTAATTGAGCAATTGTGTGCATAATATAAAATTACATTTATGAGATAATATAGCACTAAAGCAGGAAATATTCTGTAGCATTAACTGCTTTTCGTAGGAATAAAATTCCCATTCTCACTTTAGAATTTAATGCCTATATTTACCACGTCAAATGAACATCTCACCAATATATACGACTCTTATGCACACCTCTGTACATGTATCTCATGTTCAACTCATGGGATTTGTGCATGTTCATCACTGCTAATCACCCGATGGATTTCCATTCGACTGATTATGCGCGCAAATCCCCTTCTCTGAATTATTTGCGCCCGATAACTCACTTTCATTCTATTTTTTACTACTCTCATGAACCGATCACTTGACCACACGACCTCATTACGTATTGCCATTCAAAAAAGCGGTCGTCTAACCGACAAGACCACAGACTTACTCCATGGAATTGGAATAGAATTCGATAATTACAAGAGAAATCTTATGGTTAAAACTAGAAATTTCGATGTTGAACTTCTTCTGCTTCGTGATGATGACATTCCCGAATATGTTCAGGATGGAATATGCGACTTGGGATTTGTTGGAGCTAATGAAGTCTTAGAAAAAGATTCTAAGGTAAGCGTATTAAGAGGGCTAAACTACGGTAATTGCCGTCTAGCAGTAGCCTCCCAAAAAGAGTCTGAACTCTTAAAGCCTACTCAATTTGACGGAAAAAAAATAGCCACCTCCTACCCAATTTTAACTAAGCGTTTCTTTGAAAATGTAGGCGTATCCATTGAAATAGTGGAGATTTCAGGCGCCGTCGAAATCACCCCGCAGCTACATTTAGCAGATGCCATCTCCGATTTGGTTTCCACGGGCGGAACCCTAAAAGCAAATGGACTGATTGAACGTTTTACCATATTGGAGTCCGAAACTAAACTCATTCAAACGCAACAAGCCCTTTCGGAGGGTAAGCAGCAACTCATTCAAAAATTCTTACAGCGTATCGATGGGTATCAAACAGCCAAAAAAAGCAGGTATATACTCATGAATGCACCTACAGAATCCGTAGAAACCATCAAAGTACTATTACCTTCTATGAAAAGCCCAACCATTATGCCCTTAGCCCAAACAGGAATGGTGGCCATTCATAGCGTTATCCCATATGAGCAATTTTGGGATGTTATGGAACAGCTTCAGGATGCAGGTGCTTCCGATATTGTCATGTTACCGATAGAAAGTATGATTGCCTAAGTAACATCTAAATCAATGCCCGAAATGATCAAACAATACACCTTCACAGATCTATCCAGAACCGAAACTAAGGCATTACTAAAACGTCCAAAAATGGATTTTAAAGCCATCTTCAAAACCGTTCAGCCCGTAGTTGACGGAGTTGCCGAGAAAGGGGACCAAGCCGTAGTTCATTGGAATACTCAATTTGATGGGCAAAGCGCGGATCCATTAGTATGTTCTCCTACCACCGAAGAGGCCACAATCAGTGGTGCTGTAAAGCAAGCTATTGATATTGCCTTTACAAATATCGAACAATTCCATCGTGCCCAACTACAACCGGCCATACAAATTGAAACTATGCCTGGGGTAATGTGCGAAAAGCATACCCGAGCTATTGAATCAGTAGGCCTATATGTTCCTGGAGGCACAGCTATACTTCCCTCTACAGCTATGATGTTGGCTATCCCTGCCATGATTGCTGGCTGCCAAACACGCGTGTTAGC
>CABZVB010000031.1 GCA_902529115.1 uncultured Balneola sp. | reverse complement strand
GATGCGAGGGCGTACAGATGCAGTGTTTCCCAGTAATAAGAAAAAGAATCAGGAAAAAGGCCTCCGAAGATGGATCATTTGGAGCTATGGTGAAGACCCAGATGCAACCACTGAAGATAGATTTCAGGAACTCACTCAAGCCTGGAAAGGCTGCGAGTCTGCCGCATTAGAATTTTTGTATTTGAATTACATAATGAAAGAGAAGGAACAACGTCAAAAAAAATCCTAATCATTACCGAAGAAGCCCATGACTAACCCCATATCTAAGCTCAAAAGCGTGATATTTCAAAAACTTATTTCGTTGCTGGGCCTGCTGCTTTGCAGCTCCATCAGCATAATTGCTCAAGAACCTGAACCCGTCTTACCAGCCCTCATTCCTATCCCCAAAACAATGGAATTTACCGGTAATCCATTTACCATAGTGCAAGGAACACCCATCCTGTTTCCTAACCAACTAGAGGGAAGTCCCATTCATAGTACCCTAAATGAGCTCATATATACCACTACTTGGTTGAATGGTGATTTTATTTTCTATGAAGGTACAAACCCTGGCTCGATGAAAGATTCTGCGATTGTGCTGCTACTACATAATCTCGAAAACCTGCAAGTTGATGACGATCATGTACATCTTCGTCATAAGGAGGGGTATCGTATTCACGTTACCCCAGAGCAACTCAGACTAGAGGCTACTACAGAGCATGGACTGTTTAATGCAATTATGACCTTACGGCAATTATTACCGACCGAAATCGAAAAAGAAGATCCATCACGTATATCCAACAATATTACTTGGACGGTTCCCGGCGTGCATATCGCCGATCATCCTCGATTTCAATATCGCGGGCTACATTTAGATGTAGGGCGTCATTTTATGCCTGTATCGTTCATAAAACACTACATTGACTTGTTGGCTATGCATAAAATGAATCGATTTCATTGGCATTTGACCGAAGATCAAGGTTGGCGCATTGAAATTAAAGCTTATCCAAAGTTGACTGAAATTTCAGCATTCCGTGAAGAAACATTAATTCGTAGATATGGTTCTAAAATCTATGATAGTCGCCCATATGGAGGTTACTATACTCAGGAAGAAATCAAAAAAGTGGTGGCTTATGCTGCCGATAAATACATTACCATTGTACCTGAGATTGAAATGCCTGGGCATACCTCTGCAGTATTAGCCGCTTACCCTGAATACGGTTGCCAGGATAAAAAATACAAGGTCCAAACAACTTGGGGAGTATTTGATGATATCTTTTGTCCGTCAGAAGAAACCTTCGATTTTTTGGAGGATGTATTAGACGAAGTTATGGCCCTTTTCCCAGGAGAATACATACATATTGGGGGGGATGAGGCTCCAAAAAAACAATGGGAAGAAAGCGAATTAGCCCAAGAAGTAATACGTCGCGAAGGATTAAAAGACGAGCATGAACTTCAGAGCTACTTTATTACCCGCATAGAACAATACCTAAACAGTAAAGGCCGGCAAATAATCGGTTGGGATGAAATTTTAGAGGGAGGCTTAGCTCCACGAGCTACCGTTATGTCTTGGCGAGGTGAACGAGGTGGTATTGAAGCAGCAAAAATGGGTCATGATGTTATCATGACACCGGGAAATACGAATTATTTTGATCACTACCAGGGAAATATGATGCGTGAGCCACTGGCGATTTGTTGTTTTACCTCGGTTGAAGACGTTTACGGTTACGAACCTGTACCAGTAGCCCTGAGCGAAGAAGAGGCGAAACATGTACTCGGAGCGCAAGGCAACGTATGGACAGAATATATCCGTACCCCTCAAAAAGTCGAATATATGGCCTATCCTAGAGCTACAGCACTATCTGAAGTACTCTGGTCGAATCCCATACAAAAAGATTGGTACAGCTTTTGGGCTCGCCTACAACATCATTTTGAACGGCTCGACCACAGAGGAGTTAACTACGCTCCTCACTATGAAGGCCAGTTAAAACCTCACGAATGAGCCTCGAAAAAATATAAAAAAAGGTAAAGGGTAGTATTCCAAAGAAAAAGCCTTTTTCAATCCAGCCCAAGTACTCTGAACCGGTTGCCTCTAAAATCAAATAAATCAGATAGGCTGCGTAGTAAAAAAGAAATAGTGAGGCATCTTTGCGGTCTAGATCAAATCCAGTAAGAAAAATTGGTATACATCCTACGGCAACAGCAATCATGAATGGCATATCTAACATCAAGGCATTCCTAGAAACTTCCAATACTCCAGGGGCGACTACGATTGTCAGTCCGAGTGTTAGCATGATATTATATATGTTGCTACCTAATACATTTGCAACTGCAATATCTGCATTTCCCTTGCGTGCAGCAGTCATGGATGTAGCAACCTCAGGAAGTGATGTACCAATAGACACAATGGTCAATCCTACCACTAATTCCGACATTCCTAACAGTTGAGCGATAGTAACCGCACTACTTACCATCCAATTAGCTCCTAATGCAATTAAAGCCAAACCAGCTAGTAAAAAACCAATATTTTTTACGTAAAACAAAGTGCCGGTGGCCAATTCAACTTCTTCATGCCCATAAAGCTCACTAATATCCACCTTATTTTTACGTACTTGGAGAAAGGTAAACACCGAGTAAGTTAGCAAACCCAATAATAAGACGATTCCGTCGGTAAGACTAAGTACCCCATCGAGAGCCAATAAGTAAAGTACTATGCTCATTGCAATTACAATAGGTACATCTATTCGAACAATACGTAGTTTTATTTGCAAAGGTGTAATGAATCCGGTAATCCCTAAAATGAGCAAGATATTCGCAATGTTAGATCCGATTATATTACCCAAGACTAAATCGGCTGAATCATTCATTGCTGCTTTCAAACTAATGGCTAGTTCAGGTGCCCCGGTAGCAAAAGCTACTACTGTAAGTCCCATTACCATTGGTGAGACACCCCATTTTAAGCCAAATCGATCAACTGCCCTTAAAAAAAATTCAGCACCAACTATAAGACCGGCCAAACCTAAAATAAAAAACAACAGGGTCATAAATCATCAAATTGAGTAATTGAGATATAAGAAATATACGAGTTTTTAAGAACTCGTTAGCTTGCAATAAATATTCCCTCTATCATGACAATTAGTTATGCAACTAACCTAAAAGTTAACATTAATTGCAATAACTAAGGATAATTTATATAAAAAAGCCCCTCCGTTTGGAGAGGCTTTAAGTTTTTTGCATTAAAATGCACAGCGGGAATGCATTGCATCGATTCCCAGACAGGTATCTTTATCTTAGGCAAGATCTCTGCCGGTAGTTTTACATCATGCCACCCATGCCACCCATGCCACCCATGCCACCCATATCTGGCATAGCAGGAGCGGATGCAGACTCATCTTTTGGCTTTTCGCTTACAACCGCTTCTGTGGTTAAGAGCAAACCAGCTACAGATGCTGCATTTTGAAGTGCTGTACGAGTCACTTTGGTTGGGTCAATAACCCCAGCTTTTATTAGGTCTTCATACACAGCGGTGCGTGCATTGTATCCGTATGCACCTTTGCCATTAAGTACTTTTTGTACAACAATTGCACCTTCGACACCCGCGTTGTTAGAAATCGTGCGGAGCGGTGCTTCTATTGCACGACGTACGATTTGAAATCCAACCGCTTGGTCATCATTCACTGCAGTTAACGCTTCTAAAGCCCCAGCTGTTCGCAGAAAAGCTACACCACCGCCCGGAACAATACCTTCTTCCACAGCGGCACGAGTCGCATGTAAAGCATCCTCAACACGAGCTTTTTTCTCTTTCATTTCCACTTCAGAAGCGGCACCAATATAAAGTACTGCAACACCACCACTTAACTTAGCCAATCGCTCCTGTAATTTTTCGCGATCATAGTCAGAAGAAGTGGTTTCGATCTGAGATCGGATTTGATTCACACGAGCTTGTATGTCACCTTCTTTACCTGCGCCATCCACTAAGGTTGTATTATCTTTGTCAATGCTGACTCGAGTAGCCTGTCCTAAGTAGTCTAAAGTAGCATTTTCTAATTTATATCCACGCTCCTCAGAAATCACAGTACCGCCAGTTAAGATGGCAATGTCTTCTAGCATAGCTTTTCTTCTATCACCAAAACCTGGAGCTTTTACCGCAGCGATCTTCAAACTACCACGTAGTTTGTTTACCACCAATGTAGCAAGAGCTTCGCCCTCTACATCCTCGGCAATTATTAACAATGGCTTTCCAGACTGCACTACTTTTTCCAAAATTGGAAGTAGATCTTTCATGTTCGAAATCTTCTTGTCGAAAATTAAGATGTAAGGATCTTCTAGTTCAGTAGTCATTTTATCTGAGTCAGTAACAAAATATGGAGATAAATAACCACGATCGAACTGCATACCTTCTACAGTTTCTAAGTAAGTTTCGGTTCCTTTGGCTTCTTCAACGGTAATTACACCGTCTTTACCCACTTTTTCCATAGCATCGGCAATTAAGTTACCAATGAACTCATCATTGTTAGCAGAAATAGTTCCTACCTGAGCTATTTCATTACGATCGTCGATATCACGGGAAAGTTTTTTTAAATCTGCTACAATAGCTTCAACAGCCTGGTCAATTCCTCGTTTAAGATCCATTGGATTTGCACCGGCAGTTACGTTTTTTAAACCAGCAGTCACAATTGCTTGCGCAAGTACGGTAGCGGTAGTCGTTCCATCACCAGCGTTGTCGCTGGTGCGAGAGGCAACTTCTTTTACCATTTGAGCGCCCATATTTTCAACTTTATCGCTCAATTCAATTTCTTTAGCAACGGTTACCCCATCTTTGGTCACTGTTGGTGCACCAAAAGATTTTTCGATTACTACGTTACGTCCTCTGGGGCCGAGGGTTACTTTAACCGCATCGGCAAGTTTGTCAACACCACGCTTTAAGGCATCGCGGGCTTCGATATCATAATGAACTAATTTTGACATTTCTTTTTTTAATTAGATGATTAAAATTTTGTTTCAACAGGATTATGCAAGGATACCGACGATATCCGACTCGCGCATGATTAGGTACTCTACACCGTCGATAGTTACTTCAGTACCTGCATACTTTCCGTAGAGAACTTTATCTCCTTCGCTTACAGACATATCTACTTTGGTTCCGTTTTCCACTTTACCTGGGCCAACGGCTACCACGGTTCCTTGTTGAGGTTTTTCTTTAGCCGTATCTGGGATGTATAGACCTGAGCTGGTTACTTCTTCAGCAACATCGGCCTGAATCAATACGCGATCTCCTAAAGGTTTAATACTAGCCATAGGGTATGACTCCTTGATATTAATTTTGTTAATGGTTTGTATTCTTTATGCGAGACGATGTTCTTAATCAAACTGTACTCACAATTGTTTGATGTAACTAATGCAAAACTCGTACCAAAGCACTATTCAGGATTTTGATCTTCTAGATAGGCTGTAAAATCTGCATAAATGTCAGGTGTCCATTCTTCTGCTCTCACATTTAGGTCAAACGAAGAACAATCAATCCCCTGAATCATGGATTTAAGCGCATTACTAAGCTTTTTTCTTCGCTGATTAAAGGCAGTTCGCACAACGGATTTTAGCATTTTGTCGGAACACTGTAATGACGGCTTGTCAAAATGTACGTACACCATGGCACTGGTTACCTTAGGGGGCGGACTAAATGAACCTGGCTTTACGTCAAAAAGGTATTCTGGAGTACTCATTAGCTGAGTTTGTACACTTAAAATTCCATAGTCTTTGGTCCGTGGAACAGCAACTAGACGCTGAGCAACTTCCTTTTGCATCATCAATAAGGCACCTGTCAATCTAACTCTATGTTCCAAGAGTCCAAATAAAATTGGACTGGTGATATAATAAGGCAAGTTCCCAATGACAAAATTTCTAGCATCGTCCACTTCTTGCTCTGAATCAACCCAGTTCACATTAAGCTGACTAGGGATTAGCTCTCGTAAGTTCACCTTCAAAATATCCTGCTGATGTATGACCACCCCTTCAAATCGCTCATTAAGCACAGCAACGGCTTCCGCATCCACCTCAACCAATTCGAGCCGAGGATATCTTGGCCAAAGATACTGCGTCAGAGCACCAGTCCCCGGGCCAATTTCAAGCACCCAGTCATTCGAAGTAGCTGGAAAGGTTGAAATTATGTTACTTAGCACATTCTTATCGGAAAGAAAATACTGACCTAGGCGTTTTTTGGTTCTAAATCGATCCATATTCATACCTTAAGGTACGCATAACTTTACTAAGGCTTTGGATAGTTAGCGTGGGTTTTTTATTATTTCGCGCAATCTGCTTGATAAAAATGCAGGTTATCTAAGTCGTTCCAAACCTACCATTAACACTAAGCCAACCAAGATACTGAGAAAACCCATCCATCGGTTAGGGTTACTTACTGGGTCAGGCCAAAAAGGCTTCGAAGAAATAAGTTTCCGTTTAACGGTTTCTACCAGAACGGTACTCTCTTCAGACTCCAGTGCTAAACACTCTTTGTCATATAAGTTAGATTCTCTTGGCTCTGAAGCCACTCTCTTGTACTCAGGTAAAGCTGGAACACGATTGCCGGCCCCTGCTATCTCCAACACTAACGAATCGTTCGCCTGTAGGAGCTCTACCTCTCGAACCTGCTCAATATATTCTCTGTCTTGAAAAGGCCAAATGACGAGTAATGAGCCCAATAAAAATCCGATCAATACCGATAAAGTGGCCCGATGATAGCGTGCCAAAAGCCAAGACAAGATCCTGGAAAAAAGTGCTAGACCTACTACGGCTCCTATGATGAAAGGAAACAGTGCTAAAAATCCCTGAATCGTTTCAGCTCCGCCTAATTTACCAATGTTGGTCAACACAAAATCATACTTTCGCATAATCAACAAAAGATAAGAACCCGATATTCCTGGTAATATCATTGCTGTTATGGCTACGACACCACTAAAAAAAACGAACAATGGATGTTCAGGTGTTTGGGTTGGTACCAATTGGACTACCCATAAGCCTACAGCTGTTCCGACCACAATAAATATAATCATACTTCCATGACGTTGTTCTATGGCTTTTATTAGCACATAAATAGATCCGAGTATGAGTCCAAAAAAAAGTCCAAACACGATTTCAGGATTTGTAAACATATATACTTGAAGGGGTACTACCTTCGTAAAAAAAACCAAAGCAGCGGCAATTCCAGAAAACAATATCACCATGAACAAAAAATGCACCTGAGCCGCCGCCTGCATCAGTCTAAACGTAAATACATCTTTAATAACAGATCCACTCACACTTTTTATGGCGGACAAAAGCCGTTCATAAATCCCTAAGATTAACGCCATAGTCCCTCCACTGACCCCAGGAACCACATCAGCCGAACCCATTAAGAACCCTTTAAGCAAGAGCATTGGAAATTCCTTCAGCGAAGTTTGATCTTTTGCTGAGACGTCTGAAGATGGAGATTTTTTAGCTTTTTCAGCCATTTGATTACCTACACTTATTCTTTCCAGCCTTTTTGCCCAATTAATGGGACAAAAGTGAATCCTTCAAATTCCTCTTTTGCATATTCTTCCTCAGAGTATCGGGTAATTTTGAGCATCTTCTGTTCCTTGCTACTTCCAACAGGAATAATCAACCGACCTCCAATATGTAATTGCTGAATAAGATCATCTGGCACTACTGGAGCTCCCGCGGTAACAATAATACCGTGATAAGGGGCATAGGTGGACCAACCCAAAGTTCCATCACCACATTTTAGCTGAGGCCGATATCCCAAATCACGTAATACTTCTTTAGCCCTATGATACAGCTCATTATGACGTTCTACACTGTAAACTTGAGCCTTAAGCTCGCATAATAACATACACTGATAACCTGATCCCGTACCAATTTCCAGGATTTTATCTCCCGGATTCACTTCCAGCAGTTCGGTTTGTTTCGCTACGGTGAAGGGCTGAGATATAGTTTGACCAAGACCTATGGGTAGGGCTGAGTCTTCATAAGCTCGATGATGAAGAGCCGTATCAATAAGTATGTGCCTAGGTAAGGATCCAATAGCATTAAGGACCGATGTATCTTGGATGCCCTTTTCTACAAGTTGTTCAACTAGTCGTTGGCGAGGTTTTGCAAATCGTCGATCTAACATGGCAAAAGTATAGCTATAAGTACGCACTTATGGTACAAAAACTATCACAATTATCGAATAAATCTATCGGGATGCATCCAATTTAATTCCGTCAAACAATCAAACTCACACCATATGAAAAGTATGGAGTTAATTACTAATACTACTTTTTTTTCAGAAGCCTATGGCTAAGATATTAAACTATGCCATGATTACCTCCTTAGCAACTGGTGTAGCTGCTCTTCCATTTTTTTCATAGAAATATCTCAAACATTTTTTTGGCCAAGTAAAACGCTTTAGCTGTTGGGCTAATGCTTTCCGCCAGCTTCAATCTTATCCTTGAGGGATTTAAAATTGGGAAGTGGAGGAACATTGCGGGTATGGCAGGATTTCAGATTTTAATCGCTCACTAATTCTATAAACGTTGCACAACTTTCAATATCACACCTAGAATTATACTAAGGCTATAATATCGAAGCACTCAACAAATACTATTTAGTATCATACGATCAAGCTGAAATTAAAATCATGTAATTATTGGAACGAATTATTCTCTTCGTCATTTATAATAACTGATTGTTTGTTAATGTTTTTTTGCAATCGCATTCATCAATTAGCTGTAATTTATTTTTTAATGTTTGATATTGAACCTATCTACTATTTAGAAGTTAGAATAACACAGTAAATGGGGTAGGTACACATCAGCAAAAATATCATCAAACAAGGAAATTAGAAGGTAATATGATTGCATATACTTATCATTACCATCTCAAACACTTTATTGTTTAGCTATACCTGATGAAACGAAGCTTATTTTCTTTATATGATTGGCATGTATTAGTAAGTAATCAATTTAAATTATT
>CABZVB010000030.1 GCA_902529115.1 uncultured Balneola sp. | reverse complement strand
AGAAAAAGGCATTAAGGACGATGACTAATTTATCGACTGGCGGGTCAATAATCGGGTCATTAGCCATATTAACTTTAGTTGCAATCCCTGCAGCTGTTATTTGGTTGTTAAGTGATGGTATTGGATAATTCAATGAAAACAAAAATTCTGCTACCTCTAATAATATTGCTTTTCACTACTTCTTGTGTATTCTATGGTCTGAAAAATGTTCCGCCTGTAGTTTCACCTTCATGCGCAAATACTATAATTCATGAATCATGCCTTAAAAAATCTGTGAGAACAGGTCTTAAGCCTTCTAATGTTCAAATTATCTATGATGGCATGTACAACAAAATAGATGTAAGTAATACTTGTATTTATGGCGTTGCAGCAATTGATGTTCACTATAGAATTACAGCTATTTTACCACGTCCAAAGATTACAGTTATTTGCGCATTGCCTGAGTCTTAGCTGATAAATTAACATTTCAAATAAGTATCCTCCCAACTTTTCCCCAACATCTGAATTAAGCAGGTCTGCATTATGCTGGGTAAATTTTTTAAAAAGTTTACAAAAAAGTAATACCGATTAAGATTACATAGTAATATAATGACATAACTATATAAAACATTGATATAATATTAGGAGGTTTTTATGAAAAATATAGGCTATGTATTTGTTGTATTATTATTAATTGGATGCGAAATCCAAGCTCCTTGTGAGTGTGAAAAAGAAACTAATGGATTTGGCCCATTTGTAGGTCAATCAATTTATATGGGATCTCAAGAAACTGTTGAGGTTTTTAAGGCTATTGATTCAGCTTGGGTAGCACGAGATTACGAAGCTATGAAATCCCTAATTAATGATGGCGGAAACTTCACTTTTGAAAATGGCACAGTAGTTACTACAGCACAAGAGTTTGTTGATTTTGTAGAACAAGAATATCAAGAAACAATAGCTGATGGAAAAGAATGGGGATGGAATACTGATTATGCTTTTGCAGCTTATCCAGCTGGATCTGATGATCCTGAAGCATGGAACCAAGCAGGCGAATGGGTAAATGCACAATTTACTGGTCCGAATGGCGTCTACATCGAATGGTATCACATTGCTGACGGTAAACTGCAGAATTGGTATCAAACAAAAGCAGCCTTACCAGAAGAATAAAATTTTGTTTCAAAAAACTTAAAAGCCTATAGATTTATAGGCTTTTTTGTAATCAAGACATTGAACTGTGAAAGGGTTAGGTTGCCTACTTATCAATGGGGATTAATTACAATGCGAGAAAAGCTACTCAATCAGGTTCATTATCCATATTAGGCGTTCTGGAAAAATGTGATGACTTTGATATGGCATATATCTTATATACTAATAATCTATAAGTTAAAACTCACTCCAATGTGTATAAATCCTATATAAAATCTGAATATTCTACCTGTTTGTGGGTTTTGATGTCTATAACCTATAGAGGCTCTAGGTAGAGGGTTTATCGTTGATCCATTAACTAAAGTAATTAGACCTGCATTTATTTCTAGATGGTTAGACCGTTGATCATATGGTAAAGAACCAAAGTAATACGCTGATAGTCGCAGGAAAACTGACACCAGTATTTGTTGCAAATTCATAAGAAGTGGTGGTAAAACCAATACCAGTATTTAGGAGTATAGTAGCATTACTACCTTTATAAAAAAGACTTTCTAGATTTAATGATCCTTGAAATGTTGCTATAAATGCTCTAAAATCAATAAAATAATTGAGTTTAGAATGACTTGATAAGCTATCTGTTTCTTGACCTTGAGCAGATATGTATGGTATAAGTATTAAGAAGGATGTAATTAGTAAAACCTGTTTCATATTATTATTTTTAGAAAATGGTTGAGTAACCAAAATTATTAAATCATTACCCTCCCAACTTTGTTCCCCAACATCTGAGTTAAGCAGGTCAGCATAGTTCTGAGTGGTTTATTACTTCTTATGATTAAAAATTTTAGTAAGTATCACTCACAAATTGGCATGATATGAGAAATATCACGATCAGAAAGCTCAAATTCTGCGTAACCAGTATTTTGTTGAAATCCTAAAATATTATGTTCGTCAGGTATATCAACCCAATCATAATAATTAACCTTTAAAACAGTCTCCTCATTTGATTCAACATCAAATTTTATTCTCAGTTTATTACCCCAACTTTTCAGATGATACCAACCGTCTTTTAGTTTTCGTATTTTCCAGACATTTGAAAAATCATAACAGTATTGACTGAGTCTATTAAATGAAATGTACTGTTTAGATGTAATATGTATTCCAGAATCATAATTTGTATCGTTAGACATCCATATTCCATGATGCTCTTCATGGAAAGTTATATCACTATCTATACCTAATAGAGAACAAGATAAATTAGAGGCTGAACAGACTAGTAAAAATAAAATAATGGCATTATAATGTTTAAGCATGATTATTTTTTATTTCTTCTCTTTCTAAACTTCTCTCGTTGATTGTTCTGAAATGTTTTACGATCTATTTCAGTATTGTCATCGGAGAAAAACTCAGTTTTTTTCAGTATATCAAATAGGCTCTCATCTTCCCCTTTATTGATTAATAAAAATAAAAATGTTAGTAGTGAAAAGAATATAATTAGAAACCATTTAATAGGTTTTGTTACTTCGGTAAAATTTATTAACCATTCAAGTAATTCCTGCATCTCAATCAAATAGTTTTCTATTAATACCTTCTCATCAATTTATTAAACATATATTAATTCACCATTACCATTAGGGAATTTTCATTTACTCATTTACTTAGGGAATAAAATGAATGAACGGCTAATTGACTAGAGTATTTGTTTAGTCACTTTTTTCTTCTTCTTCGATATCAGTATTAGAAGGTTTATTCCATTCTGTTTCAAACCAATTTGTAAACCAATTCCATAAAACCCCCAAAGTAATTAATACAATACATCCTAAAATTTTTAGTACTGTTTCCAATAATTAGTTAATCAAAGTTGTGTTATGTAACGTAACATCCCAAAAAAATAGATTTAACCAAATTATAAAATCATTACCCTCCCAACCTGTTCCCCAACATCTGAGTTAAGCAGGTCTGCATAGTTCTGAGTGGTTTGCACTGAGTTGTGGCGCATCCATCGTTTTTGGACAATAAAATAACCCCACTAATTTATAGTTAGTAGGGTTATTTTAGTAGAGCTTGAAGGTCATCTAATAGTCTACATTAT
The DNA here is from genome assembly GCA_902529115.1 of uncultured Balneola sp. Classification (GTDB taxonomy): domain Bacteria; phylum Bacteroidota; class Rhodothermia; order Balneolales; family Balneolaceae; genus UBA1275. Next base: position 6,413 of record CABZVB010000030.1, on the reverse strand, counting down.
TTTTAAAAATAAGTTATTGGTTCCTCTATATTTGCTAAGGCTTTAGCTAACGTACTTTGGATGTCAGTAGCAATTAAATCAGTCCCTATAAATACAATCTCATTGTATGTATGGTTAGGATCATTAAATCTTCCAATTGCATCAAACGTTATGAATTTCCCTGTCTGATTCCAGATAAATGCTGTATCAGTGTTTTCTATAGTTATTATACCTTTAGAGCGTAGAATATTTGATGGAAATCCTTTTCGAAATAGCTCAATTAACTTTTCTTCATTAAACCGACTCACAGTCCTATATACGTAAGTACCAATTCCATATTCGTCAGACTCAGACCCACTCTTTTTTTCAAGTTCAGTTACCCAAAGGGATGAATCCTCTGCAACATTTATATCAAATATATTGGTATCAACTATTTTTTCGATTGGAACTTCTCCAAAACTAGTTTCTATCATAGTTGCTCTGGGATTCATAAGCCGTAATATCTTTTTGAGTTTTTTTATCTCATTTTTAGGTGTTTTATCAATTTTATTCAATAATAAAATGTCTGCACCTTCTATTTGTTCTGCTAATAATTGACTGTAACCCCGCCCAAAATCATCTTCTGGTATAAGTGACTCACGTTCATACATCTCAAAGAATTGTGGACTATCTACGACTGTAATTATCGCATCTACATACACCTTATCTTGTATGTCAGGTAAATCAGGATTAGCTTCAAGAATTTCTGGATGGATATAAAAAGCTTGAGCTATAGGTATTGGCTCACCAATACCAGTGGATTCAATAACAATACTATCTATCTCATTTTCATGGAGAATTTTATCAACTTCTTCAATTAAGTCACCACGCAAAGTACAACAAATGCATCCATTAGAGAGCTCAATTAATTCTTCAGTTGTATGTTTTACAAGTTTAGCATCGATATTAACTTCACCAAACTCGTTAACAATTACGGCAATCTTTTTACCAGAAGAATTTGCAAGTATATGGTTAAGTAAAGTCGTTTTACCTGATCCTAAGAAACCAGTCAATATGGTTATAGGTGTTTTCATGGTGAACTTTTATAAGGTAATTACTAGGTTAGGTAAGTTTGTGCTTAAAGCACCGTATAGCTGAGGAAAACAACCTACCATACCTACCTCAATCATGTTCTTCGGAATAATGTTTCCAGTTCCACATTCCTCAAATTTTCCATCAGCTAAATCGCGTCTTAGTGCACATTGATCGCAAGCCATAATAAGCATGCCATTTTCTTTAGCCTTTTTATTCAATCTTTCACCAATATCATTTCCTTTTCTTAGGATATTTGCATTGTCATCAAAGAAAAACATACCAACAACATCAACGCCATGATTATTTTGTTCTAATTGTGGTAGTATCATGGTGGCTAACTGGAAAGTTGAGGACATGTTTGTTTTAAAAATATATGCTACTTTCATTAATAGATATTTAAGATTATTTATTAGTATTAAAATAGAGTTTAATCAGTAAGTGCAACTCGGTTGCAATAATAATTATTTTATACTCTTCTTGCAACTTTGTAGCATTAATTTTATGGGTGTAGTTAGAAATACCAAAGCAATTGAAGAACTAACATCTCTTTTTTTAGACGATGAAAAAGCTCTATCTGTAGTTGAAATCGTTAATAAATTGAGCTCTAAAATGAATAAAACAACTGTCTATAGAGCTTTGAAGCGACTTGAAGATGATGAAGTAATACATTCATTTATTGATAGAGATGGCTTAAAATGTTATGCAAAAAATAGAAATTCAAATAAAAAAGAGGTTCATCCTCATTTTCATTGTAAGTCTTGTGGTACCTCAATTTGTGTACCATTTGAATATGAAATCCCTAAGTATCAAAATCATAAAATTGAATCTGCCCAAATTTTGCTATATGGAGAGTGCAACAAATGTCTTTAAAACTGCAATAAAGATTATTCTTGTTAGGATTTGACTTAGAGTAATTTTCATTAATTCATTTACTTATAGAATAAACTGAATGAATGCCTTCCCAACTTGTTCCCCAACATCTGAGTTAAGCAGGTCTGCATAGTTCTGAGTGGTCTGCACTGAGCTGTGGCGCATCCATCTCTGTACGGTATTTAATAATACTGTAATAGTATTCATTATATTCTCTATTAGTGTTACTAATTAAAATATTTGGCCTATAAATGAAATATTTATTTCCAACAATCATCGGATTATGCATTCTAATCAGTTGTGGTACTGAACCATCACCCGTCTATATCTTGAATACCTCAGTAAATGGAGAAGGTCAAATTGGGTATTCAGTAGGTGATATGGAGAAGATTATTATATCAAGTGGTGAAGAACAATTTGATAAAGAAGAGTCTGTATATTTAACTGCATTACCTGATTCAGGTTGGGTTTTTTCTAGTTGGGGAGGCGATGCAAGTGGTAATGACTTAACAACGACAGTTACAGTAGACAACGAAAAATTTGTAAGAGCCGTATTTAACAAAATTCCCAATCTAAAATTTGAATTCAATATACATTCTAGCATACCAGAAGATTATGAGACTGCAATCAAAGATATTATTTCAAATCTAGAGATAACTGCACCTGTTAACGAATATGTTGGTAGGTATGGCCAATCAATAACAGGTGTAGCTGTCTATTCGTGGTTACAAGATAAGGTTGATTATCCGTACAGTAATGAAATCGGAAGAACTGAACAATGTATTTGTGGAGAGGTGGGGGGTAAGCTTGTAATGTCACTTATGCAGGAAGAGCAATGGTTAGAAGAATGGAATATGCACAGATTCGCATTAATTGCACATGAATATTTTCATGTATACCAGCTTTCACTTTCCAGAGACTTTATGTCTTCTATGTGGATGGTTGAAGGTCAGGCTGCTACAATTGAGGCTTTGTATCTGAGGGAATTCTTTAATGATAGCGACTATATTGAGAATTTTTTTAATAATGTAGATTACACTAAAGCAATAGAATATATTGAAACGTATGAGGAATATGAGAGTGCATATGACTCCTTTGGTAAGTATGGGGATATAACAATTTTTATGAATCTTGTTCTTACTAAAATTTTGCAAAGTAATGGACTCACTGAAATTGCATCTTTTAAGCTAGTATTCAATACATTTTGGATGGAAAGAAATGGTAATGAGGATTGGAAGACAGATTTTATAACAATATTTGGTTTAGATGTGGATACTTTTTACCAAGCATTAACTCAATATATTGATGACCCACTAGCTGTATTGCCAAGTAATCAACTAGAACTAAGTTCATTTTTAGAGTTGTCTAAATGATATTATCAGAAAATCAAGAATTTACTAGGTGAATTTATGAGACTGCCTAATTTTCATTCATTTACTTAGGGAAAAAACTGAATGAATGGCTGAACTAAGCCAATAAAAAACCCCACTAACTTTAAGCTAGCAGGGCTTAATACCATGACTCTAAATATTGTTTTTCTTATTTAATTTTCAACGCTAGATTGCGAGGTACCACTTCCACCTGTGACTGGAGAATAGTGGGCAGCAGCAACAACCCATTTATCATTTTCTTTTACAAATACTTGAGTAATTCTGGTTAAATAGTGACTCACAGCTGCACCATTTAGGGGTTTCAAGCTTCCTTCATTATAATACATAGCAACCGCCGCCTCACCATCAGCAATAGAAATAACCTCAATATGTTTCGCTTGTAAACTTATATCATCAAATCTATTTACTTGTAATTCATTTGTCATAGTGTGTAATAATCCACCACTTGACCAAAACTCAAGTGCACCTTGTTCTGAATAATTTAGTATTTGCTCATTTGATTCATTTGCGATGCGCTGATCGTCTAAGATGAGAGCCTTAATCTCATCTGAGACACTATTTGTTTGGGAAAAAGCACTCGTACTTAATACAAGTACTATAGTTAATATGTTTAATAAAATTTTCATATCAGTTCCTATTATTTGGTTAAATGTTTAATAAATATTCAATTCATATTAACACATTCCAAATTATTAAATCATTACCCTCCCAACTTGTTCCCCAACATCTGAGTTGAGCAGGTCTGCATAGTTTCGAGTGGTTTGTTAGAGCTTGATATAAATTAGATTTCTATATTAAAGTTTAAATACTTCAACTGAGTACTTTTATGATACCTGACTGGTTACCCAATATTCATCCATTGATTGTGCATTTCCCAATAGCAATATTGGTATTTGCTGTACTTATGAATGGACTCGCTTTTATTTTACCAAGAAATTGGTGGGATGAATTTAAAAGTACATTATTGTATTGCTTTGGGACACTTTGTACAATTGGAGCGTTTTATTCTGGAAATCAAGCAGCAGATACAATTTATTTAATAGCAGAGGCACAAAATATTCTCTCAGATCATGCAGATTGGGCGAAAATAACGATGTGGTATTTTGCTCTATACTCATCAATAAGAATATTTTTACACTATATAGGTGGGTTAGAAAAAAAATGGTTGCAATTGTTAATGTTTATTTTAGTATTTCCTGCTATTTATTCACTTCATAAAACTGGTGAAAATGGTACAAAGATGGTGTATGGTTTTGGAGCAGGAACTGGGCAATTACTTGAAAAAGAGGAAGAACTTATAGCCACTAAAAAAAGTTCACTGGATTCGCTTACTACTGGGTTTATTCTATCGGAAAATGAAGATTGGCAATGGACTATCACTAAAAATGCTGTTGAAGATTTGAGGTCAAACTTCCATTGGATTCATGGTGATATACTTGATTTAAAGCCAAAAATTATAGGTAACGATATCCTCTCAATAGGTGCAAATGTTGAGAAGAATGAATTCCTAAGTCATCAGACCTATCAAAACGTTCAACTTGATATGTATGTAAATTTAGATAGTTTGATTGGCGAGTTTAAAATTATACATCATTATTTAGCAGATGAAAGCTATGACTTTATAAGTATATCATTAGAGGGGATTGTAACACAAGGTAGAATTAAAGATGGTGAATCTATAATTTTTGAAAAGTCACAGCATTCTTTTGATGGATTACTATTTATAAGTGTTGTTGGTGATGGGACTCATTTTCGTGGGTATATAAATGAAAAAATGATAGTACATGGACATGGAGATGAGCCTAATAGAGGCTATGTTGGGCTTGGTCTTACTGGACAAGGAAAAGTGTTTATTAAGTCAATAACATTAACACAACTATAGGTATAAAAACATGAAAATATTATTTAGTCTTATATTACTTATGCTTATGAGTTTCCCATTAAAGGCACAAGAAGAACATCATAATCATGCAGAAATGACTATTAAAATGTCAGTTGAAAAAATTCTCAAAGATTATAAAAATGCACTTGAATCACTCGATGTAAGTAATACCCAGCATTTATTTTCTGAAGATGCTACAATTTTTGAAAATGGAAAATTTGAGGGTAGTTATCAGGATTATTTAGATAATCATATAGGTCCAGAATTAGGACATTTTAAGGAGTTTACTTTCAATGACTATGAAGTACACATCCGTCTTGAAGGAGAAATAGCGGTATCATTCGAGACTTACACATATAAAATCATTCTTGATGGTGAAAACCCTAGAATTATTGAGAGACAGGGTACAGCAACCTCCGTTTTAAAAAACTTTGATGGGAATTGGAAAATTATACAGAATCATGGTTCGTCGCGAGAAATAAGAAATTAAAATACCCTTCCAACCTGTTCCCCAACATCTGAGTTAAGCAGGTCTGCATAGTTATGAGTGTTCTAGAACTATCATTTAAAACCTATACTAAAGCCAATTGATACGAATCCAATGTAAAAGCGAAATATTCTATCCGAAGTGGGACTCTGATGTCGAAAACCTAAATTAGTTCTTGGATAAATAAAAAATTCACCATATTCATGAGCAATACTTGGTTGATGGAATGCTAAACCAAAAACTAAACCAGCATTAAATTCAAAGTGAGTGTCTCTCAATCTATAAGGTTTTCGTCCCCACAATAAAGTCCCAGTTGTATGGATACCAGGTCCATGAACTATATTAGAGCCTCCTGCATGTGGTACAATCGCAGCTATATAACTAGGACCGAAGTTTAATAAAGTGGCACTTCGTCCTCTAGCTTTTAACATCCTTTCAGAATTGATTGCTAGGTACGAAAGTAACCCATACTTGAAATCTAATGTCGTAAATCGGTCCTTTTTAGTTTCTAGACTATCTGTTTCTTGACCTTGAGCAGATATATATGGTATAAGTATTAAGAAGGCTGTAATTAATAGAGCTTTTTTCATACCGTAACATTACAAAAATGATTGAATTCTAAAAATTAAGAAATCATCGCACTCCCAACGTGTTTCCCAACATCTAAGTTAAGCAGGTCAGCATAGCCTTAAAAGGGATTATAATCATACTAAGCTATTAAATACTTTCA
>CABZVB010000029.1 GCA_902529115.1 uncultured Balneola sp. | reverse complement strand
TTGAATTGCGTATTCAGACTTGCGCTGGAACCTAGATCTACCATGCTGACCTGGACCATAAGGTTTTCTTTCTAGTGCTTTACTTGCACCAAAGATTGGTTCCTTGAATCGTCGTGCTTTTTTTTGTTTTGGGCCTCTGTATCTTGCCATTAGTCAATAATATTTACGTGTTTAAACTCTTCTACGTTTTGGTGGACGGCAGCCGTTGTGTGGAATTGGTGTTTTATCGATAATAGAATTGACTTCCAATCCCATATTTGACATTGCACGTACAGCAGACTCACGTCCAGAACCAGGTCCTTTTACAAATACATCAACTTTACGTAGCCCCATTTCATGAGCTGCTTTTGCTGCTGTTTCTGCGCTTAGTTGAGCAGCGTATGGAGTATTTTTTCTTGAGCCCTTGAAACCTTCCTTTCCAGCACTAGACCAGGATAAAACATTACCATCACTATCAGTGATAGTAACTAATACATTATTGAAGGTGGCTTTAACAAAAGCCAGCCCATTAGGGTCATTTAATTGCTTTTTCTTTTTTCGCTTGCTTGCCGCTGAAGTTAGTTGTTTTTTTGCCATTTTAATGCTTCCGTTAGCTTAGTGAATTATTTCTTTTTACCCGCAACTGTACGTTTTTTACCTTTTCTAGTCCGCGCATTAGTTTGCGTGCGTTGTCCACGAACAGGCAAACCTTTTCTATGGCGCACCCCTCGGTATGAACCAATCTCAATCAATCGGCGGATGCTTCCATTAACTTCGCTACGTAATGCTCCTTCTACCTTGATCTCGGTGTCTAGTAGATTACGGATTGCACCAACCTGATCATCAGTCCAGTCTTGAACTTTTATATTTGGATCTATGTCCAACCGCTCAAGGATCTTAGTTGATGTAGCTCGACCAATTCCGAAGATATAGGTTAGACCAATAAGGCCTCTTTTTTGTTTGGGTAAGTCAACTCCTGCAATACGTGCCATATATACTTAGTATAGAATTATCCTTGTCGTTGTTTATGACGAGGGTTTTTCTTGTTAATTACGTACAGACGACCTTTTCGTCGTACAATTTTGTCGTCTGAACTTCTTTTTTTTACTGATGATCTTGTTTTCATGGTGAAACTCGATTATTTGTGACGATACGTTATTCTACCTTTACTTAAGTCATAAGGTGACATTTCAACAGAAACACGGTCACCAGGTAAAATTTTGATGTAATACATTCTCATTTTACCGGAAACATGCGCTAATATTTCGTGCCCATTCTCGAGTTTTACTCGGAATTGAGCATTGGGCAGTGCTTCTAAAATTTCGCCTTCTTGTTTAATTGGCTCTTGTTTAGCCATGATAAAATACGTTTTCTGAATTTTTTGATAGCTCAGCAATATAATCAAAAGTACTTAGAATTTCAGCCTCGCCTTTTCGAATTACAATGTTATGTTCGAAATGAGCTGATAAGCTTTCGTCAGCACTAACTATTGTCCAGCCATCAGATAATGTTTTTACTTTCCATGTTCCCATGTTAATCATGGGCTCAATCGCAAGTGTCATACCAGACCGTAATCGGGTACCCTTGCCTTTCTTTCCATAATTTGGAACGGATGGATTTTCATGTAATGACTTACCTAAACCATGTCCCACCAAATCACGAACCACCCCATACCCCTCTTGCTCACAAGTTTGTTGTACGGCGTGTCCAATGTCACCTATCTTGTTTCCGTGAATTGCTTGCTCTATTCCTCGATGAAGAGAGTTCAGTGTAGTTTGTAATAACTTTCTCACTTCACCACTTACTTCTCCGACTATAAAAGTGTATGCATGATCACCAAAGTAACCATTCTTTTCCACTCCACAATCTACAGAAACAATATCACCTTCCTTTAGTTTTCGATTGCTTGGGATTCCATGAACAACTTCTTCATTTACAGATATACATAAGGTTGCCGGAAATGGATTGGTTGGGGAACCATACCCCTTAAATGCAGGCCTACCACCTTGTTCTACGATAAAATCTTCAGCAATTCGATCTAAAGTAGCCGTCATTACTCCTGGCTCAATTTTCTGAGCAATCTTACCTAATGTTTGAGAAACAATTCGCGTACTTTCACGCATCTTCTCAATTTCATACTCAGATTTCAGATAAATCATGCCTAAGTATTCCTTGCGAAATTACATGCTAGAGCCTAAGCTCTCACATGCGACGACTACGACCTTTAATCTTACCCGTTTTCATGAAGCCATCATAATGACGCATCATTAAGTGACTCTCTATTTGCTGAAGAGTATCTAACGCTACACCTACAATAATAAGCAAGCTAGTACCCCCATAGAATAGAGCAAATCCTGGGGTCACGCCAAAGTTGATGACGATGGCGGGTAGAATAGCCACAAAGGATAGAAATAAAGATCCTGGAAGTGTGATTTTAGTTAAAATATTGTCAATGAACTCTACAGTAGATTTTCCTGGACGTACACCCGGGATGAATCCACCTTGTCTTTTCATGGTATCAGCCATTTCCTTAGGATTGATGGCGATAGCCGTATAGAAAAATGTAAAAAACACACATATCAAAAAGAATACTATGGAGTACAACAATCCTGAGTAGTCTACTGACCATGAGGTTAGCAACTGAATAGTTTCATTTTCTGGGAAAAATGAGCCAATTGTACTTGGTATAAACATGATTGACTGTGCAAAAATAATAGGCATGACACCCGCAGCATTTACTCGAAGTGGTAAATATTGAGTAGTGCCACCATAAACTTTTCTTCCAACAACTCGCTTAGCATATTGAACTGGGATTTTACGAGTACCTTGTGTTAATAATACTACAGCAGCAATTATAAGTACCAAAACTGCAATCTCGATTACAACAATTATAGCATTAGCTTTTGTGGTAACTTCGTTTATCAAATTTGCAGGTAGTACAGCGATTATACCTATCATGATGATAAGCGAAATACCATTTCCAATACCTCTATCACTGATTCGTTCCCCAAGCCACATTACAAATACTGTACCAGCTGTCAAAACAATCACAGAACTTATAGTAAAACCAAATTGACCTATAATGATTGCTTGTGGAGAGGTTGCTATTAAATTTATAGAGAATGCAATGGCTTGCAATGCCGTAATAGCCACTGTACCATATCGAGTAAGTCGAGTGATTTTTCTACGTCCTTCTTCACCTTCTCGTTGTAATTTTTGGAAATAGGGAACTACTGCACCCATTAACTGGATAATAATTGATGCTGTAATGTAGGGCATAATTCCAAGAGCAAAAACACCAGCACGAGAAAATGCTCCTCCTACAAACATGTCAAAAAGACCAAGCAAACTGTTATTTGCTCCAGCTGTGGAAGCAAGTAAAGCAGATGCATCCACTCCTGGTAAAGTTATATAACTGCCCATTCGATATACCATTAGTATTCCGATTGTGTAAAAAATTCGATTTCTCAAATCTTCAATCTTAAATATATTTCGGAAATTTTCGATCAAACTCATGCGCCGTTAACTCAAATCTTATTATACTATGGTTATAGTTCCACCAGCTTTTTCGACTTTTTCTTTAGCCGAACCACTTGCTGCATGTACTTCAATTTCAAATTTTTGTTCTAAATCACCGCTACCAAGTAATTTTACCTTGTCATTTTTGTGTACCAAACCAGCTACTACTAGATCGTTAAACATAATAGTAGTTTTAAGTTTACCTGCTTCTATGTATTCTGCAATGGTTTTGACATTAATTGGTCGATAGGAAACTCGATTTGGATTCTTAAATCCGAATTTTGGTATCCTTCTTTGTAGTGGCATCTGACCACCTTCAAACCAAGCTCTTTGCGAGAAACCTGAACGTGACTTCTGTCCGTTCATCCCACGACCAGATTCTTGACCCTTACCAGAACCTTCACCACGGCCAACACGTTTGCCAGGTTTTTTGTTTGCAACAGGTGCTTTTAAATTACTTAAATCCATATTAGTTACCTTTGGGTATTAACCTTCAAATACTTTATTTAATGTAATCCCTCTTCTCTGAGCAACTTCGACGGGATCCGTTAATTCATTTAATGCTTGAAAAGCTGCTTTTACCATGTTGTGCGGATTTGAGGAACCTTGTGACTTTGATAAAATATTGTTTACTCCAGCTACATCTAGCAAATTTTTCACAGCGCCACCGGCAATTACACCTGTACCTTCAGAGGCCGGACGTAACAATACCTTACCCGCACCTGCTTTTCCTACTACTGGGTGATATATACTACCACTCTTAGTTAATGGTATGCGAATAAGATTCTTTTTGGCATTATCAAATCCTTTCTGAATGGCATCGGATACTTCATTTGCTTTTCCTAGTCCATGTCCTACAACGCCATTTCTATCACCCACAACGACGATGGCATTGAAGCTAAAACGACGTCCACCTTTTACTACCTTGGAAACACGGTTCACATGAACCAATTTTTCCTCAAGATTTAGGTTCGCGGCAGGTACTGATTGTTTTCTTCTTATTTTAGGCATTTCTATTCCCTTTCAATTAAAAGTCTAATCCATTCTCACGAGCAGCATCAGCGACAGCCTTAATAATGCCATGAAACTCATATCCACTGCGGTCATATACTGCAGTTTTAATTCCTTTATCAATAGCAATCTTTGCGATTGAAGCACCAGCTTCCGTGCCACCCTCAACGGTTGATCTTGCACTTGTTGAACCAAGGGTTACTCCGGCTACGTCATCAATCAGTTGTATATAAAGCTTTTTGTTACTTTTATATACACTAATTCTAGGGCATTCAGCCGTACCTGATATGGTTGATCGGATACGCTTTCTTATTTTTGTTCGTCGCTCTGTTTTTGCAATATTCTTATTCATATCGGTGTTTCTTATTTAGCAGCTGATTTACCGGCTTTGCGTCTTATCTCTTCTCCTTGATAGCGTATGCCTTTTCCTTTGTAAGGCTCAGGCTTTCTGAAAGAGCGTATTTTAGCGGCTACCTGACCAACCAATTCTTTGTCAATACCAGAAACGATTACAATTGGATTTTTGGAAGACTTAGTATCTACTTCTAAATCTATACCTTCAGGTGGCACGAAGAAAATTGGGTGCGAGTAACCTAGATTTAGTTCCAATACCCCATTGGTAATAGCGGCACGAAAACCAACCCCAATAATCTCGAGCTTTTTACTATAGCCGTCGGTTACACCAACCACCATATTATGGATTAGAGAACGATATAGTCCGTGTAATGCTCGATCTGTTTTGATATCAGATGCCCGCTTTACAACTAATTCGGCGTCATTTTGTTCTAGTTTAATATTCGGATGTAGTTGCAATGAACTAATCCCTTTTTGTCCTTTAACAGTAATCATATTGTCAGCACTAATAGTGAGCTCAATTTGATTGTTAATCGGGATGGGTAATTTTCCTATACGAGACATGGTATAATATCATTTTAATAGATGGTACAAAGTACTTCACCACCCACATTCAATTTGCGGGCTTCTTTGTCGGTCATTACTCCCCGAGACGTAGAGAGAATTACAATACCCAAGCCATTTTTTGATCTGGGTACTTCAGCTGATGAGCTATATTTTCTAAGACCAGGCTTAGACACTCGATCGATATCTCTTATAACTGGATGACCGTAGGAATCATACTTTAAAAACATACGAATTAAACCTTGTTTGCCATCTTCAATATCAATGAACTTAGAAATATATCCCTTATCTACGAGGATTTTAGCCATTGCTCTTTTAAGTTTAGATGCTGGCACATCCACTCTTCTGTGGCCAGCTTGTTGAGCGTTGCGGATGCGTGTTAAAAAATCTGCTATTGGATCATTCATAGTTATTACCAGCTTGCTTTTCGTATTCCTGGAATTTTTCCTTGCGAAGCAAGTTCACGGAATTTAATCCGAGAAACTCCATACTGACCTACATAACCTCGTCCTCTACCAGTTAAACTGCATCGATTCCGAACTCGTGTAGGACTGGCATTACGCGGTAATTTTTGTAAACCTTCGTAGTCACCTGCTTCTTTTAGAGCTCTACGCTTTTCAGCGTACTTATCTACGGTTACTTTTCTTTTTTCGTTACGTGCTATCCAGGATTTCTTGGCCATATTAATTCTTATTAAATATTCTTAAAGGGCATTCCGAAGTGCTTGAGTAAGGCATAAGCTTCTTCGTCGGTTGCTGCACTTGTTACAAATGTAACATCCATACCGTGCATTTTAGTCACTTTATCGGTGTCAATCTCAGGGAATATTGTATGTTCTTTGATACCCATCGTATAATTACCACGTCCATCAAAGCTTTTGTCGGGTACACCTTGAAAATCGCGTGTTCTTGGCAATGCTAAGGTTACTAGTCGATCTAAAAATTCGTACATAATTCGTCCTCTCAGAGTGACTTTACAGCCTATTGGCATACCCTCTCTCAATTTGAAGTTCGAAATAGATTTTTTGGCTTTTGTAGTAACAGGTTTTTGTCCTGTAATCAAAGCCATGTTAGAAACGATGGTATCCAATACTTTTTTGTCTTGGATAGACTCACCGACACCCACATTCAACACAATTTTTTCCAATTTAGGCACTGCCATAATGTTGGTGTATTGAAACTCTTCTGTAAGCTTAGAGATTATCTCGTTTTTGTAAATTGTATATAACCTTGAATCTGCCATTTTATAAACTCAACTATTTGTCGATTAATTCTCCACTCCTCTTAGAGTAGCGAACCCAACGAGTTTTACCATTCTCTACTATTTTTTTGCGTCCAATACGTGTGGGTTCATCAGTAGTTGGATCTACAACCATAATATTTGATACATGGATGGATGCTTCTTTATTTATACGTCCCCCTTGCTGATTTTCTTGAGAAGGCTTTTCATGGTGAGTGCGAATATTTACCCCTTCTACTAGTACTCTTTGTTTTTCAGGGAATACCATAAGTACTCGTGATTGATATCCTTTTTCACGTGAAGGCTGCCCTTTAGCACTTGTAATAGCTTTTGTAAGGGCCACATTATCGCCTTTTTTTACATGTAGTTTATTTTGTTTGTTCTTTTTTCGAGACATTATTCCGTTCATTTAGAGTACTTCAGGTGCAAGTGACACAATTTTCATATAGCTTTTTTCACGTAATTCTCGAGCAACAGGGCCAAATATACGCGTCCCAACAGGTTCCTGATCTTTGTTTATCACTACTGCTGCATTTTCATCAAACCGTATATATGAACCATCTCGTCTACGATACTCTTTTTTAGTTCGAACAATTACAGCTTTTATGACTTCGCCTTTTTTTATGTTACCACCGGGTGTTGCGGTTTTCACTGATGCAGAAATTATATCTCCAACACGTGCATAGCGTCGCTTAGAATCGCCAAGGACTTTAATACACATGATTTTCTTAGCACCACTGTTGTCAGCTGTTTGTAGGATTGTTTGAGTCTGGACCATCTTTCAATATAAAGTTGTTCGTTACTTAGCTTTTTCAACGATTTCAACCAATCTCCAAGACTTATTCTTAGATAGAGGTCTTGTTGACATAATTCGTACCGTATCACCAATATTCGCCTCATTTTTCTCATCATGAGCCATCAGCTTACTAGTCTTTGTAATAAACTTACCGTAAATCGGATGCTTAACCTGTCGATCTACAGCAACTGTTATACTTTTTTGCATTTTATTACTGACCACTCTACCGATTCGTTCACGGCGTTTTGATCTATTTACGGTCGTTTGCGCTTGTTCTGCCATTTTTCTTCCTAGTAATTATTAAGCACTTTTCTGTGTGATTACGGTATGTAATCGTGCAATTTCTTTGCGTATTTCTTTTAATCGAGCAGGATTTTCCACCTGCCCAGTAACAGACTTAGTGAAGGCTAACTTTTGAAGTGAAGTCTTCTCATCGTTGAGGCGGGCCTTCAACTCTGTTATACTTAAATCTCTTAATTCGTGTGCTTTCATTATTTTTATTCTTTAAATGCCAAAATATATTACCCTTTTAGATCTCTACGGGCTACAAATTTCGTTTTTATAGGCAATTTGTGAGAGGCACGTCTAAAAGCTTCTCTTGCTCTTTCTTCACTTACGCCTGCAATTTCAAAAAGAATTCGACCAGGTTTCACAACCGCTATCCAATGATCTAATGCACCCTTTCCCTTACCCATGCGAGTTTCTGCAGGTTTACTTGTCATTGGGCGATCAGGGAATATGCGTATGAATGTTTGACCGTCTCTTTGAAGTGAACGCGAAACAGCTATACGACATGCCTCGATTTGACGAGACGTAATAAACTTGGGCTCGAGTGCCTTTAAGCCGAAATCTCCAAAGTTAATTTGGTGCCCTCGGTTTGCATTTCCTTTAAGTTTATCGCGATGAACGCGACGGCGTTTTACTCGTTTTGGTTCTAACATAATTTCTTATCCTAGTTGTTATTCGCACGATTCTTATTTCTATTTCTTCGGCGATTTCTTCTGTCGTTGTTATCGTTACGTCGTCCACGTGAAGATTCAGATTCTTGTTTAGCCTGTGCACCTGGTGTTAAATCTATATCACCAATTACCTCGCCTTTAAATATCCAAACACTTACACCTATAGATCCATAGATAGTGTTGGATGTAGATGTTGCGTAGTCAATGTCTGCACGAATGGTGTGAAGAGGTATTTGCCCCTCTTTATAGTGCTCTGTACGAGCCATTTCTGCTCCACCAAGTCTTCCGGAACATTTAACTTTAATTCCTTTAGCTCCCATTCTCATTGCAGAAGCGATTGCTGTCTTCATGGCACGCCTGAAAGAAACACGTGATTGTAGCTGTTGAGCAATATTTTGTGCTACAAGGCTCGCATCTACTTCTGGACGCTTGATTTCACTAACATTGATCTGTACTTCTTTGTTAGTAATTTTCTTTAATTCTTCTCGTAATAGTTCAATCTGCTCACCACCCTTCCCGATGATAACGCCTGGTCTAGATGTTCTTAGCGTCAAAAGAATGCGCTTTGGTGTTCGCTCGATGACTACATTCGATAATCCACCATTGCGAAGCCGAGCATGTAAATATTCACGAAGTTTGCTGTCCTCTAAAAGTAGCGTTGGCTGATTGTCCTCGGAATACCAATTTGATTCCCAACCTCTAATAATGCCTAATCTAAAACCTACTGGATTTGTCTTTTGTCCCAAAGTATTCCTCGTTTATTCCGTTACAAGTTCTGATTCTTTCTTCGCTACCACTACGGTAATGTGACAAGAACGTTTATTTATTCTATGTGCGCGGCCTTGTGGCGCTGGCTGAATTCTTTTTAATGTTATTCCTTCGTCAACAAATATTGTTTTGATATATAAATTTTCATTATCGAGACGTTCATCTTGAAATTTATCCCGTAAATTAGCCGCAGCTGACTTCACTACCTTCGCCACATCGATTGAAGCTCCTTTTTTGAGAAACTCTAATTGTTTTATTGCTAAATCAACACTTTTGCCACGTACAGAGTCAGCAACCAATCGAACTTTTCGTGGTGCTTTACGCAAGTGGCGTTGTACAGCTTTCGCTTCAAATACTGATTGTTCCATGACTCAGTCCTTATTTAGCTTTCTTAATAGGATGCCCACGGAAGGTTCTAGTAGGAGCAAATTCACCTAGCTTGTGACCAACCATGTTCTCTGTGATGAACACCGGGATAAATTGTTTTCCATTATGGACTGCAAGTGTTAGTCCAATAAAATCAGGAGTTATTAGTGATCCCCGAGACCATGTCTTGATTACTTTCTTACTTCCACTTTCTTTGGCCGCATCGATTTTACGTTGCAATTTGTAATTTACAAAGGGCCCTTTCTTTAATGAGCGTGGCATACCTTACTATTTATTTCTTAGTTTTTCTTCGACGAATGATGTACTTAGAAGAAACCTTTTTAGGATTTCTTGTCTTCTTACCTTTGGCCATCTGACCCCAAGGTGATCTAGGATGTCCCCCAGATGACTTGCCTTCACCACCACCCATGGGGTGATCTACAGGGTTCATTGCAACACCACGTGTTTGCGGACGACGTCCTAACCATCTATTACGTCCTGCTTTTCCAATTGTGGTATTCATATGATCAGGATTACTTGTCGTCCCAACTGAAGCCATGCAGGTACCCAATACCATACGAACTTCACCGGAGGGAAGTTTTAGACTTACATATTTGTCCTGCTTTCCTAGTATCTGAGCTACAGTTCCAGCACTTCTACATATTGTTGCACCAGCACCTGGACGTAATTCTACTGCATGTACAAACGTTCCTGGAGGCATATGTCTCAACTGAAGGGCATTACCCATATCCGGGGCAACACGTTCACCCGAGATAACAGAATCTCCAACTTTAAGACCGTTTGGTGCAATTATATAACGCTTCTCTCCATCTGCATAAGCCAAAAGCGCAATGCGCGCTGTCCTATTAGGATCATATTCTATCGTTTGAACCTTGGCTGGGATATCGAATTTATTTCTTTTAAAATCAATAATTCTATAACGTCGTTTATGCCCACCACCACGATGGCGTGAAGTTTTACGTCCATGATGATTTCGACCGCCAGATTTACCTATCCCTAATGTCAAAGAAGGATTCGGAGTACGAGTAGTTATATCATCAAATACTGGTGCGATACGATGTCGCGTACCAGGAGTCATTGGTTTTAATTTCTTAGTAGCCATTAGTTGCTTCTATTAAATTTCTTCAAAGAAATCAATGCTGCCATCTTTTAAAGAGACAATCGCTTTCTTATAGGTTTTAGTTCTACCACCTTGAAAACCACTTCGGGTATACCGTCCTTTGGGTTTAGATGGCATGATCAGTGTATTTACTTTTGCCACTTTTACACCAGGGTAAAGAATTTCAACGGCTTTTTTAATTTCTGGCTTAGTTGCAGCAATTTGTACTTCAAAAGTATATTTACCTTCCTGATCCTGAATACGACTCAACTTCTCAGTTATTAATGGTCGGATGAGTATGCTCATACTGCCACCTCCTCATTAATTTGCGTTTGGATACTATTTTCTAAAATACCAACAGCACTTTCTTGAATTAAAATGATATCACTGTTTAATATTTCATATGTATTAAGAGAAGAGGCCACCACAACTTGCACTCTTGGTATGTTACGTGCAGATTTGAAAACGTTAATGTTTTGCTGTGCAATTAGTATAGTCACTTTTTTACCACTCAGCTCGAAAGCAGACAACAAGGCCATCATAGCCTTTGTATTAGGAGTTTCATAAATGAAATCAGTGATTATTAGGATACTCTCAGACGCCATCTTCATGCTTAAGGCAGATTTACGTGCTAATTGAACAACTTTTTTGTTCAATTTGATTGTATACTTTCTAGGTTTTGGACCGAACACTGTACCCCCCTTACGGAGTAGCGGCGACTTTAAACTACCCCGCCGAGCATTACCTGTACCTTTCTGTCTATATAATTTTTTAGTACTCCCTATTACTTCTGAACGACCTTTAGTACTTGCCGTACCTTGACGCTTAGCTGCCATAATTCTTCGAACATCTTCATATACTGCAACTTTGTTTGCTTTAATTGCAAAAATATCGTCATTCAATAAAGCTGATTTTTTGCTTTTTTTACCATCTGTTTTATAGATACTTAACTTCATGATTCAAATAACCCCACAGTTTTGTTGAGAATTTCAACGTAACTCCCCTTAGGTCCTGGAATACTACCTGTTATTAGCATGATGTCAGAATCAGATAAAATCTTAGCAACACTCAAGTTTTTAACCTTGACTCGAGTATTACCATACTGACCGGCCATTCTCATCCCTTTAAACACACGAGATGGATCAGAGGCGTTACCAATAGCACCGGGGGCGCGTAGGCGATTGTGCTGACCGTGAGTTTCATCGCCAACACCACCAAAATTATGTCGCTTTATAACACCTGAAAAACCACGACCTTTAGAAATACCAACCACATCAACTATGTCTCCGACAGTAAACACATCTTCAATAGTGAGCTCATCCCCTTCCGTAAAACCTTCTAGAATGAAATCCCTAAACTCTTTCACTACAGCTTTAGCCTGTTCTGCGTTTGCTTTCGTAAGATGACCACGAACAGATTTGGAAACACTTTTATTTTTTTTATTAAAGTTCGCGAGTTGAACCGCATTATAGCCGTCGGACTCTTCAGTTTTGATTTGGGTAATAACAGAGGCTGGAACTTCGATAACTGTGACCGGTATACTTCTTCCGATCTCATCGTAGACGCTTGTCATACCAATTTTTTTCCCTATCAAACCACGCATTGGTTCTTAATCTTAGTTTATACTTTAATTTCTACGTCAACACCAGACGGAAGCTCTAATTTCATTAGAGCATCAACTGTTTGAGATCCTGTTGAAAGGATATCAATGAGACGTTTGTGTGAACGATATTCAAACTGTTCTCGGGATTTCTTATCAACGAAAACAGACTTATTCACGGTAATGATATTCTTACGAGTTGGAAGTGGGATGGGACCTGAAACCACAGCTCCTGTTGACTTCACTGTTTGAATAATTTTTTCAGCTGACTTATCGATCAAATTATGATCATAAGACTTT
>CABZVB010000028.1 GCA_902529115.1 uncultured Balneola sp. | reverse complement strand
GAGAATGCTGCAGATAAGCTCAAAGGCATCGCTCACCGAACTCCATTGATTTATAACGAATTATTATCCGAACAGTATCAAGCCAATATTTGGCTTAAACGTGAGGACCTTCAAGTTGTACGCTCTTATAAAATTAGAGGGGCATACAACATGATCCAATCTCTTCAGGAAGCGGAAATACAACATGGTGTAGTTTGTGCAAGTGCAGGAAACCACGCCCAAGGGGTGGCGTTTGCCTGTCGTAAAAAAGGCATCAAAGGAACCATCTTCATGCCGGTCACCACACCAGAACAGAAGGTTAAGCAGGTAAATATGTTTGGCCGAGAATTTGTAGAGATCGTCTTAAACGGAGATACCTTTGACGACGCTTTTGCTCGTGCCACAGATTTTTGTGTACAGACAAATGCTGCATTCATACCCCCCTTCGATCATCCAAAAATCATTGCCGGTCAGGGTACGGTTGGAAAAGAGCTTTGGGAAGATGCCGATTTTCCCATCGACTATATCATAACGCCTGTTGGCGGTGGTGGCCTTTCTGCTGGAATTGGTAGTTATATTAAAGCATACTCTCCGCAAACTCAACTCATTGGCGTAGAACCGGAAGGTGCACCGGCAATGCTCAAATCTATTGAAGCAGGAAAAGTAATATGCCTTGACGAGATTGATAAGTTTGTAGATGGAGCTGCAGTTAAAAAAGTTGGACAGTTCACTTTTGAAATATGCTCTAAAGTTTTAGATACGATTATTACGGTGCCAGAAGGTAAGGTGTGTAGTACCATTCTTAATATGTACAATGAACAGGCTATAGTAGTTGAACCGGCAGGCGCACTATCTATAACCGCTCTTGACGACTGCAAGGACCAAGTCAAAGGAAAAAATGTCATATGTGTGCTCAGCGGTAGCAATAATGACATTATGCGAACAGCTGAAATCAAAGAACGCTCACTTATGTACAAAGGGCTAAAACATTATTTTATTGTGGATTTCCCCCAGAGAGCTGGTGCACTTCGTGAATTTTTGGGAAACATACTTGGTCCTAATGACGATATCACTTACTTCGAGTATTCGAAAAAAACCAACAAGGATTCAGGCCCAGCACTTATTGGATTAGAGCTAAAAAACAGAGAAGATATCCAGCAACTAATTAACCGTATGAACGCAAAACAACTTAGCTTCGAGTACATAAACGATCATCCACAATTATTTCGCTTTATTGCATAAACGGTTCAAAAACACAGGATAAAAACTCTTATTTTACTTTTTTCAGGTAATTTTATCTTAACAGTCGTTTGGAATCTAGCCTTGAATAACCGCTCGGGCATAGTCGCGACGCATATCAGCAATAGCAGCAATAGAGATTTCTTTTGGGCATACCGCTTCACATTCACCAAAGTTTGAACAATCCCCAAAGCCCTCCCCTTCCATCTGTTCTACCATGGCTAAAACTCGATTACTACGCTCAACATTTCCCTGTGGAAGATGAGATAAGTGAGATATTTTAGCGCTGGTAAAAAGTGACGCAGAGGCATTTGGACATGCTGCTACACAAGCTCCACAGCCAATACATGCGGCATAATCAAAGGCTAGGTCGGCATCATTTTTTTGAATGGGTATAGCATTAGCATCTTGGGCTGAACCTGTTTTAACTGATACATAGCCACCTGCTTCGATAATACGGTCAAAAGCCGAGCGATCAACCACTAAATCTTTGATGACTGGGAAAGCGGAGGCTCGAGGTGGTTCAATAGTAATATGATCACCATCGGAGTAGTTTCTCATATGTAATTGACAGCAAGCCGTTCCTTTTTTAGGCCCATGCGCTTGCCCGTTAATCACTAAATTACATGATCCACAAATACCCTCTCGACAATCGTAATCAAACTCTACGGGTTCCTTGCCTTCCAATTGCAACTCTTCGTTCAGCACATCCAACATTTCTAAAAAAGACATATGCTCGTTTACGGTCGATAGAGTTCTGTCTTCAAAATATCCCTTTGCTTTAGGGCCGCTTTGTCTCCAGTATCGTAGATAAATAGTCATATTAGTACTCATAACAATATCCTCTTATTTGTAACTACGTTGCTTTAGTTCAACAAATTCAAAATTTAACTCTTCTTTGTGGAGGGCTTCTTCAAGAACTCCATTACGATTTTTAAACTCCCAAGCAGATACGTAGGAATAGTCTTTATCGTTGCGAATGGCCTCTCCTTCCTCGGTTTGAAATTCCTCTCGAAGGTGACAACCACAAGATTCGTTTCTGTTTAGGGCATCCATGGCCATAAGCTCCGCTAATTCGAAGAAATCTGCTACTCTACCGGCAAATTCCAAGTACTTATTGTAATTATTCTTTTCTCCAGGAACATATACATTAGTCCAAAACTCATCGCGTAAACTACGAATATCGGCAATAGCTTCTTTTAAGCCTTCCTTGGTTCTAGAAATTCCAATCTTATCCCAAACAATACGGCCAAGTGTTCGGTGAAAATCGATAATGGTTCGCTTACCATTTATATTTAAGAGTCGATCAATTGTTTCTTGTGCTTTCTTAGCGGCAATATCAAAGGCTTCGTGGTCGGTACCATAACGTGTATCTGGTTTTAGATCAGCAAGGTAATTACCTATGGTACTTGGAAGTACAAAATACCCGTCGGATAGACCTTGCATAAGAGCCGAAGCACCAAGGCGATTAGCTCCATGATCAGAGAAATTAGCTTCACCAGCGGCAAAAAGACCTGGGATGTTGGTCATTAAATTGTAATCCACCCAAAGACCGCCCATTGTATAATGTACTGCTGGAAAAATCCGCATCGGTCTAGTGTACGGATCCTCACCGGCGATATTAGCATACATATCGAATAGGTTTCCATACTTCGCCGAGATCACATCCTTACCGTCATGGGCAATAGCATCCCGGAAATCTAAGTAAACTGCTAAGCCGGTTCCCCCTATTCCTAGACCTCGATCACATACTAACTTAGCATTACGGGAGGCCACATCGCGTGGTACTAAGTTCCCAAAGCTAGGATACTTTTCTTCGAGGTAATATAAGCGCTCATCCTCAGGTATATCATTTGGATGACGATCATCTCCTTTTTTACGAGGTACCCAAACGCGCCCGTCGTTGCGCAAACTTTCGCTCATGAGGGTTAGTTTGGATTGATAATCTCCTGAAACAGGGATACAAGTTGGGTGCACTTGTACAAAGCTAGGATTGGCAAACAATGCACCTTTTTTGTGTGCTCGCCAAGCAGCTGTCACATTAGAATTTTTAGCATTGGTAGACAAATAAAATACATTCCCATATCCACCTGTGGCTAGAATTACCGCATCAGCTTCATGTTGGCAAATCTCGCCTGTCACTAAATCTCGAGTAATAATTCCTCGTGCTTTTCCATCAATAAGTACGACCTCGAACATTTCGTGCCGGGTATAGTACTCTATCCTGCCTAACTCTACCTGGCGCATCATTGCCTGATACGCGCCTAAAAGTAATTGCTGTCCCGTTTGGCCCCGTGCATAGAATGTTCTACTAACCTGAGCACCACCAAAAGAACGGTTAGCTAACAAACCAGAATACTCACGGGCAAAAGGAACACCCTGTGCCACCGCCTGATCGATAATATTATTGGATACTTCAGCTAGGCGATAAACATTGGCTTCGCGTGAGCGATAGTCGCCTCCTTTTATTGTATCATAAAATAGTCTCCAAACACTATCGCCATCATTTGGATAATTCTTGGCAGCATTTATTCCTCCTTGAGCAGCAATGGAATGAGCTCGACGGGCAGAATCTTGTATACAGAAACTTTTAACTTTGTAACCCATCTCCGCCATGCTTGCAGCCGCAGCACCGCCTGCTAATCCAGTCCCTACAATGATGATCTCATACTTACGACGATTATTAGGAGCCACTAGTTTCATCTCTTTCTTGTGGCGACTCCACTTTTTTTCTAACGGTCCATCTGGTATTTTAGCATCTAATGTGATCATGATAAACGCTCCTTACTTAATAGGCAATTAATGAACCCATTCCACCTGTAGCGAAAATGTAGATAGGGATAAAAATGAAACCCAACATAAGTAAAATAGTAAAAATGTAGGCTCCCAACTTAAAAGCTTGAGTATTACTCTTATTGGTTACTCCTAATGATGTGAATGCACTCCATGCACCATGGAACAAGTGAAGCATGATCAGACTCAGCACTACTATATACCCCAACGCAATATACCAAATTGTAAATGAATCAATCACCAACTGTCGAAGATCCCTCATAGGCTCACCACCGGCATACATAATCATTTCAGTCTCCCCAAATTTGAATGACCAAATATGTACAACAAGAAAGACTAATATGGTAAACCCAGATAGTATCATACTTCTCGATGCCACATTTTGGCGACTTGCTCCCCCTCTAGATTTATAGACTTCGTAGCCAACTGCCCTAGCTTTACGCTTTCCCAACCATATGGAAATGCCAAGATAGGAGTGATACAATACAAAAAATAATAGACCTGCCTCAGCCATATAAAGCAGGATCCCTAAACTTTCTAACTTCTTTGTGTATATGTTAAAGGCCTCAGCAGAAGCAAAAATGGCATAATTACCAGCTAAATGAACAACTAAAAAAAGCATTAAGGCTATTCCCGTTATCCCAGTCATTAGTTTTCTGCCTACCTGCGATTTTAACGCCTTTATAATAGTTGGCATGATGATAGATTTTATACTGTAGTTTGCACTTCCTGAGTTACTTAGATTCAGGCTAAGCTCCTTTTACTTTGATTAATTGGAATATAATAAATTGTATGGCTAAAATTCTTTAGATTTCGAGTATAATTTCGCATAAAAAAGCATTTTTTTATGTTTTTACCTCAGCAACACACATATCCCTAACTAAAGTTAAAATCTTCTGTTTTTAATTGTCATTTGATCTCTATTTTAAGTCCTCAGGAAGTCCCCAATCAAATAAGCCAGTTATATTACACAGCGGCTCATCACTGTTGGGTGTGGTGGCTACTGCAACCTTCCGTAACAGGCCTTAATTGGCAAGAACACTAAAGCGTTGATGGGGAGCCGCTGGATTTCCAATTCTACATCGACTCCAACATCATGAAATCGTGAATAACTTAACGTTGTTATTCACGAGTATGGGGGGCAAAACTAGGGAAATCAGGTCTTATCTCAGCCTATGCAGATGCCACAAACCTAGCTATTAGCCATGCTGAGCTTATTCCTAAACAGGCCTGATATTTATTGCATATTGAAAACTCGTACGATCAGGAAAATCTACTCACACAATGGATGCATCAATAGCCATTACCCTTGAAATCCTCAGAATACGGGATAAAGGTGCGCCGCACCTTTCAGGTTGATTGGGATGAATACGAGGATATGAACGTAGAGCTTAAAAACTGGGAACATCGCTCGGTTCGGTGGCAGCGGAGTGATCTCGCAGTACATCCGTTCATTTAATTTTGTTTAAGCTCCAAGCACTCATACAACTATCCTACCAACTGGCCTCTAAAAATGTGGCCGGGTTAAAAATGGCTGAATCTAGTGTCGCTGGCACCTGAATATTGAAATATTCTTCGTATAGCATTAGCTGCCCGTTCATATTAAATACAACCTCAGGAGCTATCCATCCCCCTTTTATAGGCTCATACTTATTAAATTGCACTTCTTGCATGGTTCCAGCCCTGCCTGGCTTTAAACTACGAACGAATAAAAGCCGCTCTTGCTCAATCCAAAATTGAGCCAAACTATCCGAGGGAGCATCTACTCCAACTACCCAAACCGCTTTACCTTGCCACTTGTCGGTATACATTTTGGACATATCGTAGCCAACAGAGCGAAGCTGCTCTACACTTTTAAGTGGAGCTTGTTTGTAGATGTCAAAACCTAGCACCAATAAATCGTGCACTCTGGGCATTTCTTGGATAATCTGACCATTGGCATAACCGTATTGCACCCCGTTGTTAAATAATATGCCATTACCAGAATTTTTTTCATCAAAATGAATGGCAAGTGATCCAGGAGCTTCCAACGCTTCATACCACCACTGTATTCGTTCTATTTGACCATAAGCTGTATAAAAAGTGGTCTTTTGATCAAAGGTTAAATGGGTGTACCATTCTTGCTCATACCGCTCGACCATCTGCCCAATAAGTTCTATTGGAGTATACGGTTCAACCTTTGTTAACATGAACGATGACGATACGAAGGACAAAACAATTAGATAGATAAACATAGCAACAATAGATCTTTTTGGTTTGAATAATGCAGGTCATTTGATTCAAACATACTATATATCCAAGATTGTTAACACCGATTTTTTTTTAGTACTATTAAACCTATCCATTTTCATTTAGCATTTTATTATGAAAATTTACACCAAACAAGGCGATAAAGGTCAAACCGCACTCTTCGGTGGAGATCGCGTATCCAAACACAGCATCCGTATCGAGACCTACGGAACCGTTGACGAACTTAATTCTATATTAGGAGTGGCCATTGCAAATGAACACCAAGCATTCACAGGTGAGCTTATATACGATGTGCAACATCAATTGTTCATTTTAGGGGCTGACCTTGCTACCCCTTTTCACTCAGATGCTCGTATCAATCGAATCTCTGAACAAGAAGTGCAGTATTTGGAACAAAAAATTGACTTTATGGAGGAAAGCCTTCCTCTTCTGAAGAATTTTATTTTACCATCTGGAAGTATGGTTGGTGCAACCCTACACCATGCCCGAACGGTTTGTCGGCGAGCCGAAAGATTAGCCGTAGTATGCAGTAATCAAGAAAAAATTAACAATCTGGTTCTTCAATACTTGAATCGTCTAAGCGACTTTTTGTTTGTATTGGCGCGCTATGAAAACCATGAAAGCGGATGTCTAGAAAATCCTTGGATTCCAAAAAAATAGGAAAAAAGAAAAAGCTTCCTTCATCACCAAAAGATGGGAAATCTAAGACTGCAGGAATGCAACCTACCCGTTCTAAAGAGCGTACTGCTCTATTTTATGGAATCACAGCGGTTATCCCCCTCGTTTTCTTTCTTTTACTCGAAATCGGACTCCGGTGGGGTAATTATATGGGGGACTTAGCCTTATTTTCCAATCCGGGAATCGGAAATAATGAATACTTTTTACCGAATCCAAATTTTGCAGCCCGTTACTTCTTCTATACCAAAACAGTCCCTAGTCCTTCAATAGACGTTTTCAAGCAGGAAAAAACCCCGGATACCTACCGTGTGTTTGCCATGGGTGGTTCATCTGCAGCTGGTTATCCGTACGGTTTTAATGGCACCTATTCTCGGGTGGTCAAAGACATACTGCAAGATCGTATGCCTGATAAACAGGTAGAAGTAATAAATGTTGGCATCAGTGCTATCAGCTCGTATACCCTATACGATCAGGTAGCTGAAATACTCCAGCATGAACCTGATGCCATTCTTATATATGCTGGCCATAATGAATTTTATGGAGCTTTAGGGGTTGGCTCCAACGAGAATCTGGGTGGCTTCCCATGGTTTGTTCGCGGCTACCTTAAACTCCAGCAGTACAAAACTTTTTTACTGCTACGTAACGCTATCGTGGGCGCAGGTAAATGGACGGCCTCCCTATTCGGAGCCCAGGAAGTAGATCCGAATGCAACCCTCATGGAACGCATTATCAACTCCCGGTCAATCGCCCTTGATGGGCCGAAGCATCAACTGGCCATGCACCAATTTGATAGTAACCTAAGTGCAATTTTAGACGCATTTACCCAGCAGGGAGTGCCTGTATGGTTAGGCAGCTTGGCCAGTAATTATAAAGATCAAGTCCCTTTTGTTGACGTGCCGGACGCCGTTGATACGCAGGACCAACCCCTACCACTGGCCTCCAGCGTATTCCAAGAAGGCCAATCCCTCCTGGTTGATGGAGACGCAAATGCCGCTCAAACCAGGTTTGCTTATGCAAAAGATTTAGACGGGTTAAAATTCAGAGCGCCGGAGTCGATTAACCGCATCATACGTGAAAAAACCAGATCATACGAGCAGGTTCATTATGTTCCCGTCTATGAAACCTTTGTCGAGCATAGTCCAAATAGAATTATAGGTAGCGAACTAATGCTTGAACATCTTCACCCCAACGCTAAGGGGTACTTATTAATGGGGGCAATTTTTGCCCAGACCATGCTAGAAAGTGAAACGTTGAACCACTTCGCTTCTCCTTCCACAAACGAGACATCCACATCGAGTGACCCAGGCAGTGATCGTCAAATAAACAACACACTCATTGAGCAGGGACTCAAACCCTATGAAAAGCGCATGTACCTCAGTGATTTTGACCACCGAGTGGCCTATCATCGCGTGCGCACACTGAAGCAAGGTTTTCCATTTGTTATCTCCAATAACACCCAGCCCTATCAACAAGGATATAAGCCCACCGGTCCTGCTGATTCTTTAGCATTTTTAACGGTTCATGCCTCCAAAAATTGGGATGAGGCCAAAGTAGAGCTAGGGGGAATGTATGAACGCACCAACCGACCAGAGAAAGCATTCTTGGAATACATGGGACTTATTAGAAATCAACCCTGGAACGATTCACCCTATGTGTTCGCCTCTCGAGTTCGTCTAAATCAAAACAATTTTGACGCCGCAGAACCACTACTAGAACAGGCCTATTCCATTCAACCCAAGGATGCTTACATCACCAAAATGTTAGGAGCCATTATGGTCCAAAAAGGTGACTTGCAGCGCGGTATTAACTTACTTTTAGAATCTAGATCGCTCTCCCCAAGAGACCCTCAAATGCTCTACAATTTGTCTGGAGCTTACGGATTAAATAAAAATTACCGGCAAGCTCTGGAGATTATTGAGGAAGTGATCGCAATAAACCCTAATTTTCCAGGAATACAACAATGGAAGGCACAACTACAACGGGCCTTGAACTAAAAAATTTATGGTATGGCATTAATGATTTCCGTCTCGGGTATTCGAGGCATTTTTGGATCCGATCTAACCCCAGAAAATCTAAGTCGATTTACCGCAGCATATGGTAGCTGGCTAGAAGGTGGAAAGGTAGTTGTGGGTCGAGATTCTCGAATCTCTGGAAAGCTGTGTGAAGATATTGTAGTCGCCACTCTTCGAAGCGTGGGATGCACCGTTGTGCGTGTGGGTATCGTCCCCACACCAACAGTTGCGATGGGCGTACTTAAACATAAAGCCCATGGCGGAATTATCATTTCGGCGAGTCATAACCCCGGAGAGTGGAATGCCCTTAAACTACTCAACAGTAAAAGTGAATTCTTAGATGCCGAACAAGGCAAAGCAGTAATAGAGCGGGCTGATAAGGGAGATTTTTCCTATGTCGACGCCTTCCATTTAGGCAAAGAAATACTCGATGATACTCTACTCGATTACCATATTGATACCATCTTAGCCCTCCCCTTCATCCATGCCGATCAAATTTCTAGTAAACGCTTAAAAGTAGCAGTTGATGCTGTCAATGGAGCAGGTTCCTATGCCGTGCCCAAGCTTTTGGAGCGGCTTGGAGTAACCGTATCTGCAATTCATTGTACAGCAAATGGTCATTTCCCTCACGACCCGGAACCACTTCCCGAACATTTAGGTGAAATTTGTGAATTAGTCAAAACCGAACAGGCTGACTTAGGGGTGGTAACCGACCCCGATGCCGATCGTCTTGCTTTGGTTGACGATAAAGGTCGCTTGTTTGGAGAAGAATATACCCAAGCAACTGCCTTCGATTTTATACTATCAAAAAACCTGGGGCCATCTGTGACTAACCTTTCTTCTTCACGGATTTGCGACGAGGTTGCCGCCAAGTATGGACAGAAGTGCCACCGATCGGCCGTTGGCGAAATAAATGTGGTCAAAAAAATGCAAGAAGTTGGGGCCGTAATAGGCGGGGAAGGTAATGGAGGCGTTATCCTACCGGAACTACATTATGGCCGAGACGCGCTGGTTGGTATTGCGATTACACTTCAATTACTCACCGAACGAAATCTTAGCTCCTCCGAATATCGGGACAGCTGGCCAACCTTTCACATGAGTAAAAATAAAATTCAATTAAATGATCTAGGCGCTCAAGCAACCCAGGTCCTGAATATGATAGAAGATCACTATGCAAGTCTCTCACCCGATACAACCGATGGGGTCAAAGTTAATTTTGAGGGAGGATGGGTACATTTACGCCCTTCTAACACCGAACCAATAGTTCGAATCTATGCCGAAGGGCCTAATTTAGAATCAGCACATGCCTTTGCCAAACGTATTAAGGACCAAATCGTAGCTAGTTTTGGCGTTATTTTGATGGTTTTATGGGTATTCGTTGGCCTATCATGCATGCCAAAAGACCATGAGGCTGTACCCGAAGACTCGAGTGTATATTCTTCGAAAAAAAGTGACCAACTGTCCACTTTAAACTCAGCTTCCTACAAGGCTATCCCGGATATGTCAACCAGTGAGATTATGCAACAACATGATTGGGTTTACACGCAGCAGGATGTGGCTATGTTTAATGAAATAATGAAGCAATTTAGTCCAACTAAAGATGAAACGGTAGCCACGCTTATTCCTAAAATTGGTCGTTTTTTCGAAGGACAAACTTATGTAGCCCATGCCTTGGAGGTCACCGATCAAGAGCAGCTTATCATAAATTTACGGGAACTCGATTGCACCACCTATGCTGAACATCTACTGGCTTTGTCAAGAACATTAAAGTCTGAAAATCAAAGTTTTGAACATTACGCAAAAGAGTTAGAAGCCATTCGGTATAGAAATAACAAGCGGGGTGGTTATACAAGTAGACTTCACTATTTTAGTGAATGGATCTACGATAATGCTGAAAATGGTTTGGTAGAAACCCCGACCGACCAATTCGGTGCACCCTATCAGAATCAACTTAGCTTCATGTCAGAACATCCCGATGCATATAAGCATCTGGCAAACAACCCAAGCTATGTGGAACAGATTCAACAAATTGAACAAGAATTATCTAATAAAAGCTATTCCTACATCCCAAAGGAAGAATATGTGGCGATGGAAGCTCAGCTTAAGGAAGGGGATATAGTAGGCTTTACCACCGATATTTCCGGACTCGACGTCTCACATGTAGGTGTTGTTGTACAGTTTCAGGGAAAATTTCATCTCTTGCATGCCTCTCAGTCCAATCAAAAGGTTGAGGTTTCTAAAGAACCTTTGTCCTATTTTTTGCGCCCGGTGTCTAAGCATACCGGCATAATGATTGCGAGGCCAACCGACATTTAAAAACCAAGCTATCATGTCCACTCCCGAAATAATGAACTGGAAAGAAGTAGAATATCGCGCCATAAAGGGTAATCCTACACCCCCAAAACGTATAGAAAAATCCCATGAAGAGTGGAAAACGGCCCTAGGTGACGAAGTATATGCTATTACCCGGCTGAAAGGCACCGAGCGGCCTTGGTCGAGTGAACTCTGCAGCAAATTTGAACCAGGGATCTATGCGTGTACATGCTGCCAAACCCAATTATTTGATGCCAATGAAAAATTCGATAGCCATTCGGGTTGGCCCTCCTTTACCCAACCAATCGAAGATAATGTGGTTGGCTACCTTGCCGATTCTTCCCACGGGATGATACGCATCGAAATCGTGTGTAACTGCTGTGATGCTCACCTAGGACATGTTTTCCCAGATGGTCCTGCGCCCACTGGCCTTCGCTACTGTGTGAATGCGTTGAGCTTGCAAAAGGTATAAGTACCCGTCAAAGGTTCCATAGGCACTCTGCCGTACTACCAAGGAAATTTTAAATCCTTAGCTTCATAGGTTTTGTTTCGAATCTGGTAATTGGTTTGCAAGGGTGGCTTTTTTTGAAGGGGATCATTGCCAAAAAGCCTAAATAAAAACGCTATAGGACTAATAAAAAGCCAATATACCGCACCTAGTACTACTGGATTAACAATCAGACTAAGAACAAAAGCGAGCCGGTACCAAAGCCATACTACCCGAATTCCTAAACTGGGAAGCACAATGAATAATCCACCCAGCCCGATGGCCCCATATTCCAACCATTGGAGTTCTAAAAACCAGGCTATGACCCAAAATCCCACTACCATGACTAGTTGGGTCTTAGGGGTCATTGGATCATCTTGTAACTCTTTGGAGGTTTTTTGAATCAAGTTTACAGCACTCTAGAATAATGTATATATAAATGGAGCAATCGATGAGCCTCCTCCAATAACAATCAAGGCTCCTAAAAGCACCAGTACAATAATCACAGGAGCCAACCAAATCTTTTTACGCTCCTTCATAAATCCCCATAAATCTTTTAATAATTCCATTTGGTATATGTTTAAATTAACTTAATCTTTTTCAAATATTCGTTTTTTTTCCCACTTAGGTTGCTCTGATTTAAGTAGAACATACTCATTCAATACCAAAACATCCATTTCTGTATCCATAAAACATTCATAAGCATCGGCCGGGCTACAAACAATGGGTTCTCCCCGTACATTGAAAGAGGTGTTTATCAACATTCCGAGACCGGTTTTATCTTTAAAAGCTTGTAGAAGAGATGCATAATCGGCATTAAACTCTAGATGAACAGTCTGTACTCTAGCTGTAAAATCAATATGAGTAATCGCCGGAATATCCGAACGTTCAACCGCCAATTTTTCACGTAAATTAAACGAATCGAAGCCTGCCGGGAGC
>CABZVB010000027.1 GCA_902529115.1 uncultured Balneola sp. | reverse complement strand
TATCCATTCCTGTTGTGACTGTATCTACCACTGTCACCATAGTAATCCCAATAATGATACATAATGTGGTTAAAAATGCCCTCAATTTATTTGTTTTGAGCGCATGAAGAGCAATTTTGAGCCCTTCCTGTATGCTAGTAATGAACTTCATTATATTCTGTTATTAATGATATATTTATCCTAAATCTTATTTAGGACGGTATACGATCATCCATCAATTAAGTTCCAATATAAATAACTCAGAGACTTATAAATGATAAACTTAGATATACTCATATTTGCCGCCCATCCCGATGATGCCGAACTTGGCTGTGGTGGTATGATCGCTAGCATGATAAAACAAGGTTACAAGGTTGGGATAGTTGATTTAACCGAAGGTGAAATGGGTTCACGAGGGACCATTAAAACAAGATATGAAGAAGCAAGAATTGCTAGTGAAATTCTAGGTATACATTACAGAAAAAATCTACAAATAGCTGATTCAATCATTAAAAATAATCGTGCTAATCAAGTAAAAATTATTCAAGAAATTCGGAGTACAAAACCGAATATTTGTTTTATAGGTGCACCATCAGATCGTCACCCAGACCATGGAAAAGCAACAGATCTTTGCGCAGATGCCATATTTTATTCTGGGCTCATTAAAATTAAAACCCACGATCTAGTAAGTCAAGAATTACAAGAAGTATGGCGGCCACATCACGTATTTCATTATATGCAGGATCGACCTATAGATTATCAAATTATACTAGATATTTCGGATGTATGGGATATAAAAGTTAAAGCCATGGCCGCATATACAACACAGTTTAATGCAATATCAGACGATGAACAACCGAAAACATTCATATCCGACCCACTCTTCTTTCAACAGTTAGAAGCAAGAGCAAGATATTTTGGTCATTTGGGTGGTTGTACCTATGGTGAACCATTTGCTTACCACAATTTACCCGCCGGTGTTAAAAATTTTGATTCCTTTTTTCAGCATAAGCAAAAACGATAATAGGAATGGTAAATTGATCATATAATGAAGAAAATTCTGCTTATTCAAACTGGAGGCACTATTGCAATGCAAGCCCAACTAGATGGGGTTGTTTTAGATCCAGATCGTTGGTCAAACCAACTCTATAAGCAAATACCATCTTTAAATAAAATTGCGGATATAGATGTTGAGCCGCTCTTTTTTGAAGATAGTTCAGATTTGCATTCATACCATTGGGATTCTTTACTAAATCTAATTCAACACAAGTATACACAGTACGATGGTTTCGTCATTTTGCACGGCACTGATACAATGGCGTATACCGCCTCAGCTCTTAGTTTTGGAATACAGGACCTAGACAAACCAGTTATTTTGACGGGTAGTCAGGTTCCACTCAGTGGAATTAGAAGTGATGCGCAACGTAACTTGATTAACTCAGTCGAAATCGCCACTTCAAACTTACCTGAAGTAGCCATTTGCTTCAATGACCGTGTATATCGTGGTAATCGTGCAACTAAAATGAGTGTTGGTGATTTTGATGCCTTTGCTACTCCTAATTACCCTTCTCTGGCTGATATTGGATTGGATATTGATTTTCATAAAAAAAACTGGCTTAGCTCACCAACTGACTCTTTAACCAATGGGCCAAGTTTTCATTCAGGTTTCAGCGGAAATATTCTAGTCTTAACTATACATCCTGGCTTCCAGAACAATCAACTTGACTCAATTTCGCTAAAAGATATTGATGCAATCATAATTAGAGCTTATGGAAGTGGGAATTTCCCAATAAAGGGGGAATATTCATGGATACCCTTTTTAGGCCGTTGCAAGGATAATGATCTAATAACTGTGATTACTTCACAGGCAAATTACGATGCGGTAAATCTGAAAAATTATACTGCAGGCAAGACCGCACTAGATATCGGTGTACTTTCATCGGGGGATATGACTTTAGAGGCTAGTATTACTAAGATAATGTGGCTGATTTCAGCTCATCAAGATACCCATGAATCCAACCTTCGGATAGCAACAGGGTTCCAGGAAAATCTTCGTGGGGAACGAAGCTAAAGTAACCATCTAATTAATCAAAGATCGTTTATGTATTTTATATTTGATTTAGAAACAGTTCCAGATGTGTTATTGATAAGGTCAATGCTCGAGCAAGAACCTCTAAAACCCGATGAATGGATTGAAGGAGAAATGTTACCTACTCTCGAAGATCTAAGCGATCAGAATTGTATTGATTTAGCAACAAAAAGAGTAGGAAGAAGTACTTCGGGTTTTTTACCTCCAATGTTTCACAAAATAGTTTCTTGGGTAGGACTTTGGGTTGACGCTAAGGGCCAGCCAAAGCAGAAAGAGGCGTGGTCTGGAGAAGATGAGAAAGAGGGGTTGATCACATTATTTCAAGAATTATTAACCTACAAAGATTTTAACCTCATTCACCATAATGGTAGAAGCTTCGATCTACCGGTTATAGAGTATCGGGCACTACGATTTAACTTACAGATGCCACCTAGACTCAGTCATAGAGAAATCAAGTATAGATTTAGCGGGAATAATGTAGATTTAGTGGATGAATTCACTAATTATGGTGCAAGCTCATGGCCTAAATTAAAACATCTTGGAATGCTCATTAATATCCCATTTAAACAAGTTTCAGAAGGTAACTTAGTCTATGAACAATATTTATTGGGTAATTTCAATATCATTGAAAACTATTGTTACGAAGATGTCGTAGCAACCTATATTATTTGGCTACATCTAGAATACACTCGCTCAAATATTAAAGAGAAGGAGTTCGAAAATTTAAAGTCTCGTGCTCTCAATAAATTATTTGATATCCAAAAAACCAATAAATAATTAGATTCAATCAATTAAGAATTTCATAATTCTACATTAAAGAATTCAGCAACTCAGTATTATTTTTAAAATAAACACTCTCTTGAATCTAAAAAAGCCCTTCCATGAATTTACTTTATATTTTTAATTAATAAAATGTAAAGACAGATGAATTTTTAGGCTGTAATGCGTAATATTCATAATTATTTAAGATAATACAAAGACTACCCTATAACGTCTTTGGGTTTAAATTCTAACTCAATCGATATAATTATGAAATACCTTCTAGGTACTTTAATAGGTTTTGCCTTAAGTACAACAACTGCTTTTGCTCAAGAAGCCGCATCAATAGATACAGGTGATACTGCCTGGATGCTTATTGCAACGGCATTAGTCATGCTAATGACCCCTGCAGGTTTAGCACTATTTTATGGTGGATTAACCCAAAATAAGCACGTTCTCAACACAATTGGAATGTCTTATATGGCTTTTTGTACCGGCACAATTGTCTGGGTCATTGCTGGATATTCCCTTGCCTTTGGGACTGGAAATGCTTGGATTGGAGACTTTGGCCATTTATTCCTTGCGAATATCAATGTAAATGATGTAAGTGGGAGCATACCCACATTACTATTTGTAGTATTTCAAGGTACTTTTGCCGCAATTGCTGTTGCTATTGTTAGTGGTTCAGTAATTGAAAGGGTTCGTTTTTCTACCTGGGGAATATTTTCAATTCTCTGGGTTTTGGCTGTTTATGCACCGATAGCACATTGGGTTTGGGGAGAAGGTTTTCTTAGCAATTCAGGGGAAATGGATTTTGCTGGAGGAACTGTAATTCACATTAATGCAGGTGTAGCTGGTTTGGTACTCTCATATCTAGTTGGTAAACGAAAAGCTCATAGTCTAGAGGAAGTGCGTAAACCTTCATCTATTAAGTTTATGGTTCTTGGCTCAGCATTGCTCTGGTTTGGGTGGTTCGGATTTAACGGCGGAAGTCAGTTAGCTGCAGATGGGATTGCCGCCAATGCTTTATTAGTTA
Source organism: uncultured Balneola sp. (assembly GCA_902529115.1). Taxonomy (GTDB): domain Bacteria; phylum Bacteroidota; class Rhodothermia; order Balneolales; family Balneolaceae; genus UBA1275. The sequence continues at coordinate 9,265 of CABZVB010000027.1, read as the reverse complement.
CAAATATTGCCGCAACAGCTGGAGCATTAATATGGTTAACAATTGAGTGGTTTATCGTAAAAAAACCGACATTAATTGGAATGGCTTCAGGGGCTATTTCTGGATTGGTTGGAATAACACCAGCTTCGGGATTTGTCGATGCTTCAGGTGCACTTGCTATTGGTATTATATCAGGCTTAGTAGGTTACTGGGGAGTAGTACACCTAAAATCAATGATGAACCATGATGACACGTTAGACGCATTTGGCATCCATGGTTTGGTTGGAATAGCAGGAGCTTTATTAACTGGTATTTTCGCAAATCCTGATGTTAATGGTGGAGCAGGTCTACTTTATGGCAATCCAAATCAACTCTGGGTCCAAGGTAAAGCAGTAATAATAACAATATTGTATTCTGGTATAGCTACTGCAATTGTTTGGAAAGTCTCTGAATTAATCACTCGAGGAGGAAGAATTCGAGAAGAGCTTGAGTTAGAGGGTATGGATATTGGCTACCATGGCGAACATCATATGGTAGTTGAAGAAGAAAAAATCATTAATTAAATTTTTTACTCTAAAGAGGCACAACATTTTTAGTTTGCCTCTTTATTTTTTTTAGTCCTCTTTATATTTTCTTTTTATCTTGATAAAAGATAAAAGAAGTAATGAAAAATGATTTTCGTACATATATCGTTTTGATTACAACTATTTTTTCAATAGTTGGCACAACTCTGCATTATCATCATTCTACTGAAATTTTAGAAACACTCTCCATCAATCAGGTAACAGAAACAGAGTTCTGTTGTCCTTTTGCTCATAATCAGGAGATCATTACTCTAAATCACTTCTCTGAGGGCTATATAAACCAACCTCTAGCCTTCTTATCTATTTTTATTGAAGAGCCATATTTAGACAGTAATATATACTGTCAAATATGCGATAGAGCCCCACCGTCCATATAGTTTAATATTTTAAACTTACTATTTATTCACAGGATCTACGTGAATAACCAAGATTATATTTTCTACTAATTCATTCTGATTTATTCAAGGTATTAGTAGAGATAGTTCTTAACTAAACCAAAAACACTCATAATACATTATGAAAACAAACAACTATACGTTTTTAAAGTTCTCAACTTTAATCTTAACTATTGCAATACTTGCATGTTCTAATCCAGCGGATTCCGATCATGATCATGATGAACACCTAGAACCAGTAGGATTTGTTTTAAAAATGAACGGTACAGACCATGTAAAACAAGAAAACGGAGCTGTTACAGGTTCATTTACCCTAACAAATGGCAATGAATCAGATCATGTAAATATCTATTACATAGCGGAAGATGGCGATGAATTCCAACCTCATGCAGATGAAGGTTATTCACTTGCAGCTGAATTTGCTAATTCGGATATGATGGAATTTGAATCTGAAGGTGATTGGGGATTTCATTTACACCCAAAAGCTGTGGGTACCACTACTATGACACTTAAATTAATGCATGGTGGTCATTCAGATTTCACATCTCAAAATATCACGATCACAGTTAATTGAGTTTATAAAAGTATCAATACACCTTTAAACAATAATCAAAAAATTAAATGATGACCTCAATAGATAGACTAATGATCATTAATAAAAGACGCACAAAATCTAACTCAATAAAATGTGATAGATGCGGGAAAAAAGAAAAGTGTCTCAGTTTAAAGTGTGTATTGGTATTTTTATTTTCGTTTTTAATAAATCTACAAAATTCATTTTCATACGTAACAGATTCCCACTTAAAAGAAATAAGTAACATATACAAAGTTAGTGGTAAAATAATAGATAGTGAAACGTTAAAACCAATCCCCTTTGTAGCTTTACATATTGACAAAATTAATCGCTATACAATAACCGATGCTAATGGTGAATTTATATTTAATAATCTACCAAAAGGTGAGTATGAAATTGATATCAGTAGGCTGGGATATAAAGAGAGAAATATTAATATAGTTCTGAAAGAAAAACCGAATCTTATTCTATCAATAAAATTATCTTTAATTACTTTTTCAACAGACTCTTTAGTCGTATCGGCTGATAATTATAATTCTACATCTCATTTAACAGGTAAAATTTACAAGTTATACGGTGATGAAATTAGAAGGAATTTTGGAATCACTCTCAGCGAAACCATTTCAAGAATTCCTGGTGTTGAAATGCGTTCAAATGGTGTCTCCACAACAAGACCAGTAATTAGAGGACTCGACGGCTACCGGGTTCAATTGCGGTTAGATGGAAATATTATGCAAGATGTTTCTGCAACTTACTCTGATCATGCTGTAACAATGAATTCGGATAATGCCATTGAAATTGATATCGTTAAAGGACCAGAAGCTCTACAATATGGCAGTAACATGGTGGGCGGTATAGTTAATGTGATCAAAAATATCATTCCTAACTCAATGCCCAATAAATTAAATGGCGTAATCTCAATGTCGGGTGATTTAGCGGCTCCTGGTGGAGGTTTAGGCATTCAAACTAATATCCCCATTGAATCTCAGTCATTGTCTGTTGGTTTAGATTTAAACGGAAGATACCATTTGGATCAAATTACCCCAATTGGTACTATCAAAAATACATACAATCAAAATACTGACAACACTATTGGGCTAACTAAATTTACTAAATGGGGATATATAGGTGGCTCTTTTAACTCATTTCTCTCTAACTATGGTGTTGCACCAAATGACAAAGGGCATCTAGAAGGTGTTGATATTGAATTGGAAAAATATAGTTTCAACGTTAGATCAGAGATTTATCCAAAGATTAATAAAATCTCGAGATTCAAAATTGACTACAATTATGCTAACTATTTTCATTTAGAATTAGAAAGTCAAGTTCCAAGAATAATTGGGATGGAATTTGGACAAACAAATCATTCTTTAAATTTTACAGGAAGTAATAATGCTTTAGGTTTTTTTGACGAAGGAATTTTTGGAATAGACTACACCTATACCGATTACTTGGTTAATGGCGCTGCTACACCACACTCGGAGTCATATGATTTAGGGGCCTTCTTGGTACAAGAGATTGGTTTTAATAAATTTAATTTAAAGATAGGTTCGAGATTCGACTACGCAAATAGGAATCCAAAAGTTCGTAAAATAAGCGATTTAATTGGTAAACTTGAATCAAAAAATTATTATGCTTTAAGTGGCTCAATTAGTAGCACCATAATGTTATCAGAACAACAAACTGTCAGTTTTTCGTCTGCCAGAACATTCAGACCACCTAGTTTGGATGAACTTTTTTCTGAAGGCCCTCATCTCGCTTCTTATTCTTTTGATATTGGAAATACAAACTTAAAGGCAGAAAGAGCATGGACTTCAGAAATCAATTACGAATTCATGAGTTCTAGAATTATGGTCTTTGCTTCGCTATTTAGAAATTATTTTGACAGCTACAACTTTTTTGTGAATACTAATCAAACCTCAAATCGTTACCCTGATTTGTATTATTACCAAGTTAAAGGTGTGGAAGCTGAGATGATTGGATTTGAAGGTGAATTATATTTTAGTATAACAAATAAACAATCTATTAAGTCCACATTTAGCTTTATTAAATCAGACTTTAGAGAAGATAAAAATTCCAGTTTTAAGCCAATTCCATTTACGCCGCCTCTCAAAATATCTACCGAATATATTCTCAACTTTACAAATGGTAATACTGGGGTCATCTACACATTTAGTGACAAGCAAGATAGAGTTGGGGAATTTGAAACAATTACCGAAAGTTACAACAAGCTTGATTTTTATTTACAGTACAATTTTCTTAATAATAAAAATTTATTAAAAGCTTCAACCTTAAGTACACTTTCAATAAATGTTCAGAATATTTTGGACACCGAATACTATAATCATCTATCCAGAATAAAAGATCTTATGCCTGAAATGGGCAGAAGATTTATGATTTCTTATAAAATATATTATTAGTGGTTTACCAATCGTACCTAGAAACTCCAATTGGTTTTATAAGGATACTGTCAAACGGGCAGCATTTATATAATTTAAATTTCCAAGAGACAAACGGACCAGAAGATCCTGATCAGATCACGGAGTGGACAAAAACACAATTAGCTGAATATTTCGAGGGACGCCGAACTTCTTTCAATATTCCGTTATTACTCACTGGTTCTGAATTTGAATCAAAAGTATGGAATACTTTAAGAGAGATACCTTATGGTAAAACAACATCCTACAAATTAATATCGGAAAAGATTGGACAGTCTAATGCAATGCAAGCTGTAGGAGCTGCAAATGGTAAAAATCCTATCGCTATAATTGTGCCTTGTCACAGAGTAATTGGTCATGGTGGAGATTTGAAGGGCTATGCTTATGGATTTGAACGAAAAAAATGGTTACTCAAACATGAAAATTCATTGTTAATCTAGCTATCTTATTCGAACTAAGGTGGTATTTTAGCTTTTTCATTTCTTAAGTTTAGCTAAGTACAATTGAAATAACTTTAGACTAATTAGATATGCGTAAATGGCACTCTAGAAGGGATACAAGAAAAATACACCGTTGGGGTGCTTTTTTGGTATCCATTCCCTTTTTGATTGTTATTGTAACAGGTCTATTATTACAGTTAAAAAAAGAGGTAGAATGGATACAACCTAATACTGAGCAGGTTGCTATAGACACTCTTTCGATAAGATTTAGCGATATTTTAAACATTAGTCAGGAGGTACTTGAGGCCCAAATTAAAGATTGGTCAGACATAGAACGCTTGGATGTAAGACCAGATAAAGGAATTGTGAAAGTACGTGCAAAAAATAGGTGGGAAATTCAAATAGACTTAGAAAGAGGTACCATTCTTAAAACTGCATACAGGCGATCTGATATTATTGAGCAACTCCACGATGGTTCTTGGTTTCACGATGCCGCTAAGTTATGGATATTTCTCCCATCCGGAGTAATTGTATTAATCCTTTGGTTAAGTGGTATGTATTTGTTCTTTGTTCCTATCTTTGTTAAAAGATCCCGTGGAAGGTAAAAAACTTTTATTCTTAGTGTGCAGGTAATTGAAAAACAGCATTTTGTATCATCCTGGACGGACCAATCCAAAACATACGGTATTGCGTATTCTCTAAGAGTAACACCACTTTTCCCTGCCCCATATTCTGTACTACAGCAAAGGAATTAGAAGCTGCTTTTTCTTTATTCTCTGGCGATGCATAACCTGAAGCAAGCAAGTCATTGGGATCCGAAGCAAACCTGCCAATCGCTAATAAATTAGGAGTAAGCTTAAATACATCGGTAGAAAACTTGAGGGTATATAAATGTTCTTTCATACCAAACCCTAATGGATGAGTGTGATCTATGTGCGATTTAAATGCTGCACCAGGTATCCTTTGAAGTCCAGACTTCTTAGCCCTATCGGCATAGACGGTATATCCTTTATCTATTTGATCTTCATCATTTCTTTCGGGTTCATACAGAGAAACATTGGTAAAGCCGCTTCGACTTTTACTCAACCAAGATGCCATACCTTCTGTGCCTACTAATACACCACCCGATCGTATCCACTCTTTCATTTTATCCTGAACAGATTCAGTAAGTACTTGATCTATTCCTCCCCAAGCACCAGGAAATATCAATACGTCATACTCATCCAAGTCCAATCCTGCCAATCGATTAGATCGAATTCGACTAATACCATATTCAGTCCAATAGTCTAAGAGATACCAAAGTTGACCAGCGGTATATGAATTAAATGGCTGATCAACCACCAAAGCAACACGTGGAGCAAGCAACGGATTAGAATCGGAAGAAGCTAAATCTATACCTGTATCCATCCGACCTGTATTGAATGGTGTAATGCTAACTTTATTTTTTATTGCAATTTCTTCCATTGTACCATGTAGCTGATCTCCGTAGCCTAAATTTCTACCTACCAATACAATTATAGAGCCTCGAGAATAGATTTTTCCTTCATAACCAAAAGACTCTGAAGCTGTTCTAACCCTAAAACCAGCGTTCAGCATATCCCCAAGGGCATTAGGGGCATATCGTTGTGCCCAATCCATCACATAAGCGTAAGATGCATTCTGCGATAAAGTTCCTTCTAAAGAAATTTTCTGATCAATACGTACCAAATTTGAAGGTAGATTTTCACTCCAGTATGCATCTAAATTATACGCCATTGGCACTGTCCACGTAGACATATCGTACATAACAGAGTCTTTAATTTCTAGTTGTCGACGAAAGAGTGTATGAATAAAAAGGTGAGCAGGTTGCTCGGTTGGAATAACAAAACTTCCTTTTTTAATAGTTCTTGTTTGCTCATCTGCATCCCAATAATCATAAGTACTAGTTAGTCGTTGATCTTGAGTGGTCTCATATACCTCAACCCCATGATCTAACATCAAATTAACAACATCATAACTGTAGGTTTGCTCATCCCTAGAGAGTATATAGGCTTTGGTATTTCCTTTTTGGTTCTTAGGGTTTCGGGCTTCATTGAAGTACTCAAGCAAACCCATCCTATTTTCAACAGCCGTTTCAACCACAGCCAATGAATTGATATAATGATCAAAAATTCGTTGCCTTAGTGTTAAAACATATCCGTCATCGGTATCAACAGCACGCCCACCCCTACTATGCCCTCCCTGTTCAGCGAGCATTCCAATACCACCCATCACACTGGGATAGGATGAGCCGTATCCTGGGTAAAAGAAATCAAAAGCTTCACGAGTAAAATAATTTACTTGAGCCTCGTCAAAGCGTCTAACTGCACCTCTACCAAATGCATCTGCATAATCTTCATAGCTACGAGGTAGTTCATTATTTCGAGGAGTGGTACCAGGCATTAAAAAATAATTATTATTGGCACCTTGCTCATGAAAATCCATATGGACTTGTGGCATCCACTCTTGATACACTTTAATTCGTCCTTGTGACTCAGGATGGACTAACCAAACCCAGTCTCTATTCAAATCGAACCAATAATGATTGGTTCTTCCACCAGGCCACGTTTCGTCATGCTCAAGGTCATTCACATCGGTATTTAATACGTTAGTTTGCGAAGACTTATACCAGGTAATATATCGGTCACGTCCATCTGGATTTAACATAGGATCAATAATTACCACCGATTCTGCTCTCCATGACTTGGTTTGATCATCCTCTGCAGCTACTAATCTATATGCTGCTTGCATAGCAGATTCACTGCTTGACGGTTCATTACCATGCACATTGTAACTCATCCAGACAACTACTGGCATATCAAAGTTTGGTTCAATTTCGTGGAAAGCTAGTTGCCTATTCTTCTCTTTAATTTCCATGACCTCAGTCATATTAGAAGCCGAGCTAATGGTGGCGTAAATCAAACTCCTTCCTTCATACGTGTTACCATACTCTTCTACTTGTATTCGATCTGAATTAGTACTCAAGTACTTAAAATAATCTACAACTTGATAATGGTGAGTATATTCCTCTCCTAGTTCATACCCTAGAAACTGTGCAGGAGACAATAATGCCTCGGCATAACTGAGTTTCTCATCAAAGGTGAATCGCTGAAAAACATCAGGGTCTGAATTAGTTGAATGTTGGGCTAAGAGGTTAGCTGAGAGACTTAGAATTATAAAAGTAAAGATACCTGCGCAGAGCAACGATCTTTCTTGAGTTGAAGTCCAATAGTTCATAAACTTAAAATTTCAATATTATTAATTTAAACAATTTACACTGTATAATCGGTTAAAATATCAGCTTTTTACTGCTTACCAAAGCGTGAGTTAATTAAACATAAAAGTATGTGTATATTTTACTAAAATAGAACGCTGATCATAAGTAGGTAAACGTATTTCATTCTCATATTTATTTGCCCAAGGCTGAGTTCCACTTTGATTTACAACCAACCAAAAATCTTGCCCCTCTCTAAAATTATAGCGCAACCTAATATTCGCTCCTATTTTTTCTGAAACATTACTGGTTTGAATAAAAGCATTGGCAGAAAACTTTCTATTTAGTGCATATGCTGCCTTAAAAGAACTTTGATGAACTGTAAAAGCAGTAATATCGCGTCCGTCAATAACTGGAAAATCAAGTTTACTAATGCGGTAATCAAGCGAAAAATCCATATGTACATTAACTCTGTATTGTGGGCTAATAGATATTTCTCGAATGCTTCCATCATAAATTTGACCAATAGTCGATGACACTCTTCCTCTGAATTTATATTGCTCAGGACTTCCATAGCTTAATCCCCATTCTAAAAAACCATAATCATTAACCGGAATATAAATTCGGGATAACAAATTGAAGCCTTCATCCTGTAGTAGATGTTCTTGCCGGAGTACCAGTTCAGAGCTGATATTTCCTAAAGTTTTAAATTCTGTATCCCATTCCAAATTAATAAACCTAGATCGTAGATTAAAACCATCATAACTCTGTATTGAATAATTGCGTAGCTGAATCCGTTGTTGTTTTATTCCACTATTTTCAGGTGCTATCCACCCATAACCAAGACTAGTATAATAATCGGCGGTGTTAGTAGTGCGTACAAAACCAATTCCTGGATTAAAATCCTCTCCTGTATAATTAATCATAAATCGATAGAACCAACCGATATTTGATCTTCTGTCAACAGTAATTCTACTTGAAAGACCTGTTAACCCTAGAATATCCTGATTATAATCTGCAGTATTGTCTAATGTCTGGGCTATTTTAAATTGTACAAAACTTTCGTTCTTAACATTGTAATCCACATCAAATCCCACTACCAAATTTTGTGTCCCATCAAACCCAAGTCGGTGAGTATAAATGCCACCAACATAACTCTGTGGGTTCAAGATTTGCTTTTTAAGTCTGATAACTCCAAAATTTTCAGCTTCAAAAGTTTCATAAGGTTGCGTTTGAATATTTAAAATACCTACATCTAAATCTCCAACCCTACCGGTAAGCCTTGCTCCCCCAATTATAGGGATTGGACTACCACCTGATAAACCAATTCTTCTACTGTAAAAAAGTTTAGTTCTGCCGAATGAAAAGTCGAACAAACCAGAGCGCTGCTGGAAAAACTGCCTTTTTTCGGGAAAATCAATAGAAAAACGAGTTAAATTTAACTGTTGTTCATCTGCCTCTACCTGTGCAAAATCAGTATTGGCAGTTAGATCAAGAGTAAGTTCTGATGTAACATTGTACTTTATATCAAATCCAAAGTCTTGCTTCCAGGTTGCATTTCCAACATACTGGTTTTCTGAATCATTTAAATCAAAAATATCCTGAAAACCACTAAGTGAATAA
>CABZVB010000026.1 GCA_902529115.1 uncultured Balneola sp. | reverse complement strand
ATCGAGAGCAACTTCATCTCTACTCCCACTACCTGAAACATCATCCCCAGTCCAAGTAAACTCAATAGTTGACCCATTGCTAATAGATATTCCACTAATTGTCGTATTAAAGGTTGTACTTTGCCATCCATTTGAATCATTTGCACCAGGCGAATTTTTATCTAATTCATTAACTTCAGTATTACCTCCAATATTATGACTAAATTCGAAAGAACTAATCTTATCACTAGAACCATTATTATTAAAATATACACTGTAAGAAATAAGCAACCTATCTACAGTACTACCAGTGTTATTAGTCACCCTTAAAATTATTGATCCCGGTGTAAAATCACTTCCTGCAGGTTGAACTCCAATGCCATAATTAGATGAAGAAACTTCAAAAGCATAAACCCCACCAGTACTGACACCTCCTGAAGAAGAACCTCTAGCAGGATCACCTGAATCACCTGTAGCACCAAAAGCAACATTTGTACCAAAACCTGTAGTAGAAAATGCATCTGAATCTAGCTGTCCAGAAGAAGGTGAGCTACTAAATCCTGTTCCATTAAAAGTTCCATTATTCACATTCGATACAGTAGCATCAAATGTAATTTGATAAGTTGTGTTGACGGCATCTATGGATAATTGGGCATGAAGATCAAAAAAGAGTAGAAAAGTACAGATGGAGGTTAATAAAAATTTATTTTTCATAGGATTTATTGACGGATATGAGTTAAAACTATTAAAACAGATTGCTTGAGTTAGTTTAGATAATAATAATTAAACCAAACATGTTATGCTGTATAAATTGGTGTTTAATGTAAATAGTTACAATTTGTTTACATTAAAGGTAGGCTGTGATTTGAAGATTTGAGAACTCTGAAACTAATTATTCAAAAGAGTAATTCTTTTTATAATAGTCCTCGCGAGTTGCCTTATCCATCCCTGCAGTTACATTCATGAAATCATTTCTATCATCTCTTGTTTTAAAAATCCATATACAGACTGTATTCTTTGAATGATAAATTGCCTTAAGCTCATCATCAATGATACATAACTCTTCGGGTATATCAACTGGCAAACAAATCATAATTCTTTTTGAAGTATATTATTTCATGCTATGACTTGCATTCACCACTGGTAAATGAATTGACACCATTCACTCTTGCATAGCATACATTACTATATGTTTCACCGTCACATCCACATACTGGTGCATACTCCTCTGTACAAAATGCTCCTTCAATAGGGTCACCTTTACAGTCATTATCTGAATTATCTGAAACTGAATTACTTGGACAACCTATTGCTAGCAGAAAAATAATTATGGGGAGTATTTTCATAAAATCGTTTCTCTAACAATTAATATTAAAAAAGATTGGATAGATATTTTAGTTAAAGTCTATTTCTCTTTTTTTATGATTTTTTTTACTTGAACTCGAATTTCTCCATTCTCTTCTGTTGTATCTCTATATACTTCAATATTCATATCATCAGTAGATAGTTTTTCATCTATCATCCACATATAGTTACCATCACCTTTATCAACATATTTCTTCATTATTACCGCCCCCTTTTTCTTCCCTTGCATATGAATATTATTCAGTGGAGATGAATTATTTTGTTGACCGAGTAAATAACCAAGTAAACCAAAAACTATAGCGACTAAAGTAAACGCAAACCAATTTTTATTGAGAGTTTCCATTTGAGTTTATTTATAAGATTTAAGTTTTAAGCTCTTCAAAACAAAGAAACTAGACTGCATCAGTAATTCAATGATTATCTATACAGCATGAATCATCTTGACATTTACAGTATTTTCTATTGTACTGATGTATTACTATTAAAGATACAGCAGGTATGATAATAAGCCATTCTGCTATGTGAAATAATTTAATTTTTTCATTCACAATCAAAAATGTGATAAAAACCCAATTTAAATATAGGCCTACTTTTACCCAATTTGAGGTGCTATTCTTTGCGGACCAATACACCGCAGCAATTGATATTAATAATAATGTAGAATCAATAAATCCCCACCAAGTTGGCAATTCAACTTGCTGCTCAATAGCAGTAGATACTGTATAGCTTAAAAAGATGTAGGGTGCTATAATACAATGAATCAAGCACAAAAAACTTGCTACAGACCCGATAAGATCGGTGTTTTGTTTATAAATAAGCGTGATTTTTTGTGTCATATAGAGTATAAAATTACAAAAATATTCATTAACTAATTCACCTTTGTTGCAAGTTTAAACAAGCATCAAATAAAGACCTATTTAAATCATATGTTCAGGAATATGTTGGGATGGTAAATTGGTGACATATGTAGTTTTTGACTAGAAAGAGACTAAAAGATTAACATATAAGATTTATTAAAATCTAAACTCGCTCAAATTACTGCACTAACTTTCAGTTTACCTAACCTATATTAAATCTATCAACCCTCAATAAACGTGAGGGTTTTGGCTTTATGTTAGAATTGATAGGTAAGGATATCTTAAATGATCAGTTTACGTTATCCTTAAGATATAACTCATTTATCACCTAATCAGTTAGAAAACTACACCTCATAGTCGTAAATGAATAAACAGGATACCATTCAAATTCAGGTAAAAGTATAGCAACTGCATTGGCGTCATCTAACTCTATAAAAGTATCAATTACATTTTGAAACCCTTGCATGTTATCTATTTCAAAAGTTCTTACACCATCATCCTCACGTTTCATTTTTTCTTCATTCAATGAACCACTAACAACTTTACATTTACCTGTTTTAACAAGTAATTTTGCTTGATAGATTGTGTAAAAAGGATACTGAGATAATGATTTGAATGGTAATTCAGGTATGGTTGATTCATTATATCCATTCTTTGATATACCACAACTTAATAGAAGAAAAAACAACAAAAACATTGTATAACGTTTTCCAAATGTATTTATCGGCATGAAATTTCGATTAACGTTTAAACATTTTTTAGCTTCTAAGCTATATGAAAAATATCTTTAATTTGTAAGATGATTACTCTATAATTTCCAAATTATAGCATCTTAGAATCAAATCCTTAAATCTTTTTTAATTCTATAAATAATAAACAAATGAAAATAGCATCACTAATTCTTTACTTTTTTATCCAAGCTGTATATCCATTGTTAGCTCAGGAGCCTCAAACAGTTAGAAAAGGACAAACAATTAGTGGCTTTATTGCTAGCGGAGATACAACTAAATATGCCTTGGAATTGAAAGCAGGTCAACTCGCATGGGGAACTTTGGTACAGTATGATACAGATATTGATGTATTGGTTAAAAATGATGAAATGAATAATATTACCTCATCCATGAACCCATCTGATATCGATGAGTTTTTTCAAATAGAGACAGAAAAAGATGGATTCATTTACATACATATTTTCTCTGCTGATTCTACTAGCGGTGAATATGATCTAACAATCAAGGATGTTGAAAATGTTGCAAAGAAACCTGATCTCAGAGTAGATCAGATCATGAAAGAGTTTGATAGAAATGTACCAGGCGCAGTTGTAGGTGTATACAAAGATGGTCAAACATTATTCACTAAAGGTTATGGATTAGCAAATCTAGATTATGATATACCTTACTCACCTGAAACTAGAACTAATATAGGATCAACTTCTAAGCAGTTTACTTGTTTTGGTCTAATGTTATTAGTAGATGATGGCCTAATAGAACTAGATTCATCCATTCAAACCTATCTGCCTAACGTTAAAAAATTTGATAAAGAAGTAACGGTTCGAAACCTAATGACACATACATCTGGTTATAGGGAATTTTTAAATTTAATTTTGCTAACAGGTAGAAAAATTTATACAGGATCTAATATTGAACGCCAAGAATTAATTGAAATAATCAATCGCCAACCGGAATTACAAAATGAACCTGGTGGAGAATGGAATTATAACAATACGGCATATGGTCTCCTTACAATGATTATTGAAAATGTGTCTGGAATGGATTTTGTGGATTATATGAATGAAAGGGTATTTGAACCATTGGGTATGATCAATACTCAATTCAGAGAGAATCAAGATGTAATCATTAAGCAACGCGCTGCTGGATATAGTATAAATGATGGTGGTTATTTTGAGGTAAGAGATTTAGGTGGTGCCATGGGAGCGGGTGCAGTTTACACAACTACAACTGATATGATGAATTGGTTTCGAAATTTTAGCACCTATGAAGTTGGTAGTGAAGATATTTACAATCAAATGACAACATCATTTGATTTGAATAATGGGGAGATAACCGGATATGGCTTTGGCCTTTTCATTGATGAGTATAAGGGATTGAGGCAAATTCATCATGGTGGAGCAGATATTGCTCATCGCTCTATGTTTACCTATTTCCCAGATATTGATGCGGGTGTGGTTGTCTTTAGTAATTATGCTTCCTTTAATTCGTCCAAATACGCTGATCTGATTGCCGACGCATACTTTAAGGAATATTATAAAGAAGAAGATAAAAGTAAGGAAACATTAGACTTCGATACATCTTCATTCAGTTTTGAAGATTTTGAAGTATATGAAGGAACCTTTGAATTAGACGCTGTGCCTGGGTTTCAACTGAAGTTTTTCCAAGAAGATTCTATCTATTACACTCAGGCTACTAACCAGCAAAAAATTGAAATTGAACCAACTGGTGAAAATCAATTCACCATTAGAGCAGTAAATGCCAGAATAGTATTTGAAAAAGATGAAAAAACCGATGAATTTAATACTTTGATCTTATATCAAAATGGAGAACAAAAAGCTTCGAGAATTAAAGAAGGACCTTGGGAACCAACTATTGAAGAATTAAATTCATATGCCGGCACATACTACAGCGAAGAAATTGAAACTAAGTATTATATACAAATAGTGGATACATCACTTTCTCTTCGTATTGCTCAGTTTGGAGATAACTATGAGCTACATAGTGGAAAAAAAGATGAATTTATTTTGTCTGGAATGCCCGGTTATAATTTAGTATTTCAAAAAAATGATGCCGATAAGTTCACATCTATCTTAGTTAATGCTGGAGGTAGATCAAGGGATATACGTTTTACTCGTCAATCCTATGAATAAATTTTAATTCCTACTTCTTTCTTTCTAATCTCTCAACCTAATATAAATTAAAAGTCATTCCAGAAAATTTGTATGCGATGCCTATTTCGAGTTTCAATCTTGGCTATTCAATAATTGAAATAAACCTTTTAGCCTGATCTGTCATGTTTTTTAGGTAACTTTTTAGTTTGATGTCACTTAGATTTTTAACATCTGAACTATTACACGTTTCTATTAACTCACCATTATTTATAAAGATGATTTCATCACATATATCTAATGCATCAAATATATCATGTGTTACAATAAAAACCGTAATTGAAAGAATTTTTGCGATTTTTTTTATTTCAGTTCTAAGTTTAGACTTTGCAATTAAATCTAAATTACTAAATGGCTCGTCTAACAACAGTATTTTAGGTTGAACTGCAAGCGTTCGAGCAATAGCCACTCTTTGCATTTGTCCGCTACTCAATTCATGAGGATACCTATTTATTTTATCTTCAAGACTGAAAAGCTCGATTAACTTATTAACACTATTAAGACTCTCTTTTTCTAGTCCAAAAGTAATATTTTTTTTAACGGTCATATGAGGAAATAGTGCATTACCCTGAAAAACCATACCGATCTGTCTTTTTTCGGGAGCTACATTTATCCATCCATCATATACAATATTATTATTGACTTTTATTATGCCATTATCAGGGGTTTCTAATCCAGCAATAATTCTTAATAAAGTTGTTTTACCACACCCACTATCACCTACAATGCCACATATTGCAGATTTATCAAGAGTATAATTCAATGACTTAATTGCACATACATTATTATTATAAGTCTTTGATATATCTACTAGTTCTAATTCCATCTAGTATGCTTTTACTTTACTGTATTTACTTAAAAATAAAATAATTGTAGTAATTATAAGTATTAGAATAACTGACGGTAATGCAGCTTCTGTAATCCGTTCATCATCTGCATATTCAAACGCTTTAATTGCTAGTGTTTGAATATTGTATGGTTTTAAAATTAATGTCAACGGTAATTCTTTCATTAAATCTATAAATAGAATTAGAAAACTACTTATTATTGAACTTTTTAATAGAGGTATCTCAACCTTGAATAAGGTGAAAAACTTTGACTTACCTAGTAGATAAGATGATTCAGGGATACTAGGGCTAATCCTTAATGTATTAGCTTCTAAAGGATTATATGCTACTGATATAAACCTAAATAAATATGCAAATATCAGTAATGCTAAGCCTGAAAAGATATATTTTCCAATTTTTAGATTAAATATATAATCAAAGTAATTAACAAAATAACCGCTTGCAGCAATTAATGTTATCCCTATAACAGCTCCAGGTATTGAGTAACCAACCGTGCTGAAGTTAGTAAGAAATTTCATATAAGTATTTTTACTCCACCTTGGTAAAAAAACTAAAAGTAAAGCAACTAATATTATTAATAGTGAAGTGAAGAATGCTAATAGGATACTATTCAAAGATAAATAGAGAAAAAATAAGTCTAACTGTGAAGAGACATGAAGCATAGACCACTTCAATAATTGTAGAAGAGGTATTATAAAGCCAGTAACTACTGGAAGTAAACAAATAGTAAGTACTAAGAGCTGATGAATACCTTTTATGTTTTTTCTAACATTTTGTGAATTTGGTGATATATCATTTATGCTGTATGATTTTTTACCACGAAAAAGACTATTTATCATTTGAATTATAACTATGACAACGACTAATATGGCTGCTAAAAAAATAGATGAATTAATATCTTCTAGAGCTGTCCACGTTCGAAATATTCCAGTTGTGAATGTATTAATACCAAAATATTTAGCTGCACCATAATCATTTAAAACTTCCATAAAAACCAAAAATAAACCGCCAAAAATTGCTGGTAGAGTCAACGGTAAAGCTATACTAAAAAAATAATTATTTTGTGTAATTCCTGAAAGGCTAGTGGATTCCCACAGCTTTTTACCTAGACTTGTAAACATAACCCAAGAACTACCATATACATAGGGATACAAACTAATAGATAAAATAAATATTAGTCCCCATATATTCATTATATCTAACCCACTAGTAGTATTTAGGGTAATTTTGTCAAATGTTCCTTCAAATTCAAAAAACCCTACATAAGCATAAGCCATTATATAACTTGGTATTGCTAAAGGAAGATATAATAGCCATTTAATATAGGCTCTAAATTTAAAATTATATGTAGCAACACACCAAGCAGAGCTAACACCAATTAATGAACTCAGGATTCCTGTTCCAATTATAAGGTATATTGAGTTAGATATATATTCTAGAAGTAAATATTTCTGAATATGATCCCAAGTGTTTCCCACACCTTTTAATAGACCTAATAATATTGCTAATAATGGCAAACATAATACTAATATGATGGACGCTGTTGCCAGCGTCCATTTATTAAAAGTATTTTTTATTTTTTTTATAAAATAAGTTGTTTTGCTTACGGCCATCCCGCCCTATCAAAAACCATTACCGCTTCCTTATTTAGTTCACCCAGTCTTTGGAGGGGTAAAGTATCTTCTTTAAAGTCACCCCATTCTTCTAAGACTGATGCACTTGAAGCATTAGAATTAATTGGGTATTCATAATTAGCAGTTGCAAATTGTTCTTGCACATCTTTAGATAATAAGTATTCAATGAATAGCGTGGCTAATTCTACCTTTTTAGAGTTTTTTATAATTCCTATTCCGCTAATATTAATATGGGTACCTCTGTCTGCTTGATTAGGGAAAAATACGTTCACAGCATTCCCAGCTCTTCTCTCCAATTCATCGTCACTATTTAAAAGACGGCCGATATAATACGTATTTACTATGGCAATATCACCTTCTTTTGCAAGTATAGCTTTAACTTGGTCTCTGTCATTTCCTTTTGGTTCTCTTGCAAAATTATTCGTGATTTCTTTTGCCCAATTCATTGCATTTTCTTCGCCATTAGCTGAAATTAATGATGACATTAATGATTGATTGTAAATATTTCCAGATGATCTGACTAGGATTCTATTTTTCCATTTACTATCTGTTAAATCTTCATAGGATGTGAGTTCGGAAGGGTCAACTCTTTCTTTACTATAAACTATAACTCTTGCACGCTTTGTTATTCCAACCCACTGATTTTCACTATCTTTGAGATTAGCTGGTATAGTACTGTCTATCATACTTGAATTAAAGCTTTGGAATAAATTTTTCTCCTTGGCTCTTACAAGCCTACCTGCATCAACTGTAATGAGTAAATCAGCTGGAGTCTGGTCTCCTTCACTTTCAATACGTTGGATTAGTTCATCAGCACTAGCATTTACAACATTAATTTTGATTCCCATTTCTTTTTCAAAGTTGGCGAAAATCTCTTTATCAACGTCATAGTGTCTATGTGTATATATTGTCAAAGATGAATCATTTGGTGAATTAGTACATTGCAAGTAAAAAATCACCATTAATAATATTACTAGATATTTATTCATTATATGAAGTTTTAATTATTAGCGTAAAATTTGTTGTTCTATTTGTATCTGGTATTATACTTAGTCCTGTTTATACAGATACTCACCGGATAAAAAAGGAGTTAATGTTTATTAGATTCATTATGGGATATTTAGACTAAATCTAAATAATATATTAAATTTTTGTTACTCTTGACAAACTTTTTATACTTATTTAACCAGCAACATTTTCTTGGTTTCAGTAAACGTTGGAGTAGTAAGAATATAAAAGTATATACCAGTTGCCAGGTCTGAAGCATCAAATTCTAATGAATGATACCCTGGCTGCATTATTCCGCTTACCAATTGTTCCACCCTTTTCCCAACACTATCATATACCTCTAATCTTACATTGGTTGAACGTTTGAGGGTAAAAGAAATGGAAGTATTTGGATTAAATGGATTTGGGTAATTTTGATGCAATTGATAATCTATTAGTTCGCTTAGAGGCTGCATACTAACCTCATACTTACCTATTTCCACGATACGAATTAGATCGAACCACAACTCCGCGGTACCCATTGCTCCGGTTTCAGAAACTATCTGAAATACATCTACAGCTGTCCAATCAAAATCACCCTGAGGATTAAACCATTGATTGTCATCCCAACTACCCATTTCTGTAAAACTACTTAATGGTATCCGTACTTCCTCCCATTCACCGTTCCATAATAAATCATTGGGATTAACCCTTAGGTTCATTCTCCAAGGTCTGTCCTCGGTGTCAGTTTTCTTTGTGTCAATAAACCTAAGATCAAAGGATGTCGGTTCGGTTCCCTTTACATAAAACAGGAGCTCATATGCATTGACCAACTGGCTCATATCTTTGTTTGGGACTAAGTTAAATCCGATAGATTCATATTGAGTGGATCCAGCCCAGTATATGCTAAACTCACCTTCCCATTTCGTTTCTGAATGATAAAGTTCGAGAGAACCATTATTTACATAATGCGAGCCTTGAACTCCCTGCCCCATGTAGTCCGAATAAATCTCAAAACCACTGCTATCGGGGCTAATCATGTAATCGGTCTGTGGTGGGACGTTAAAACCTAGGGATTCTAATAGGGGCACATTTAGATCATGATCAAATAAGCCCTCTCCACCTTCTTCAAAAACTCCAAAGCCACCATGATAGTCCCACATAGTCCAAGCAATACCCGATTCATTTAAATAGTCTACCACAACCTTGTACCAATTTACCCGGCTTTTGTTATCACTATTAGGTATATAAACTCCAAATTCTCCGCAGAAAACAGGTACTCCTCTTTGCTTCGAAAATGCAACCGCAATATCGATTTTCTGCTTTATGAAGTTGGCATTTCCCTCATTACTGTAGTTATTAAATGCTCCCTGAACCCACGTCCCTTGTAAGGAGGTTGGGAACCTAGGCATAGAATTCGCCTCATAAGGAAAAGGTATACCACCTAAATCGGTCATCGATGGGGTCGTCCAACTTGCTCCTTGATGCGTAAGTACAAAAGGATCGTAAAAGTGAAAAGTATAAATAAGATTATCATCTTCATAGGCAGGCATCTTAGATAAACTGTTATAACTATTGTAATCTGCCCCACCTACAATAATGGTGTGAGTTGTGTCGACCGAACGAATGGTTTGTATGACATCACCCTGTATGGAATTCCAAAGATTATGAGAAATTCCGTGAGGCTCGTTTAAAATTTCATAGAGTATTTTATCAGATCTGCCTTCAAAATGTTGGGCCATTTGCAACCAAACCGGATTTAGAACATCACCAATTTGTGGGTCTGTTGCATCACTAGGATCAAAGGTATGATTGTCCAATATAAGATACATATCCAGTTCTTCCGCCCAATCGACCACCTTATCCAAGAAAAACAAAAAGAGTGGATCCAAGGTATAATCAGGAGCACCTTGGGTCATTGAATGCAGGTTTATGGGTACCCGAATAACATCTACACCTAACGATTTTATATCAACAAAATCTTCATAAGTGTATTTTGAAAAATCTATACTTCCAGAGGAGCCAGCTTGAAACCAGTTTGTTAGATTGACTCCTTTAGTAAACGGGAGTTCTGTTGTATTGGTGACTTGGGCATTAAGCTGAGTGGAAATGAGTAATATGTTAAGTAGTAGAGATTTCATTCCCTAGTTTATTATTTTCGAATATCCGCGAAAAATTTCCTCATTAATCAACAATCGCTTGATATACAAATTGAGGCATTTTACGGCCATAAAAACCACTATACGGCTCTATTTGTGTCATAAGTACCGCCGCTAGCTTTTCCGCAGGATCAATAAAAAAGAAGGTCTGGAACGCACCGCTCCAAGAAAGCCGCCCAACCGACCCTAATGCTTTGGTATCGGCTAAATTAGTAATAACGGCAAACCCTAAACCAAAACCATAACCAGGCGATTGGTACAAATCACTAACATGATTCTGTCCCATCAATTCAATTGTCTTTGGACTTAATAACTGTGTACCGTTCGTAGCTTTCCCGTTTTCCAGAAACAGCCTACAAAACTTTAAGTAATCACTAGCTGTCGAAAATAGACCATTACCTCCTCCAAATACGGTATTACCTGTCTTCGAGGTTTGCTCCGGGCTTAACACCAAATGACCCTTCTTATTGTAAGTGTGCAAAGTCACTACCCGGTCATGCTTAGCTTCGTCCACATTATAACCCGTATCCTCCATACCAAGAGGATCAAATAATCTTTCCTGCAAAAATTCAGCGGTGGTCATTCCTGAAAAATGCTCAACTAACCGACTTAATACTCCTGGTGATACGCTATAGTACCATTGTTCACCGGGATGCCCAATTAAAGGAAGAGAGGCCATGGCCTGAACTCGCTCGGCAATTGTAACTGGCTGTTTCATATACATTGCTTTCATGTAGTCTTGATCCAATTGAGAATCGCCGAGACCATGGGATAAGCCAGAGGTATGGGTCAACAGATGAATAATACGAATTGGTCCTTTGACCGGCTCGGTATCTCCTTTCTTACCTTCGGTTGGGTCTAAAGCCACCCTGGAGTTTTGAAATTCGGGTAAATACCAATATACCGGATCGTTAAGCTGAAAATGCCCTTCTTCGTAGAGCATCATAAAAGCTGTTGATACAACCGCCTTAGTCATAGACTGGATAAAAAATATATTGTCATTTATCATAGCCTTTTGATCGTCAACATTGCTGTAGCCTAACGCCTCATAATGAGCCAGATAACCATTTCGATACACCATACTCACAAAACCAGGCACTTTTCCAGCGTCAATTTCTTGCTGTAAGTAGTTGGTATAACGGTCCAATCGTTCTGCAGACATACCTGCCAAGGCTGGATCTACCACCTGAGCGGTTAACGGCTGTATACCTAGAATTAAGCTGAGAGCAAATAGAATAGAAGTAACGTTTAAACGCATAATTAATTTATACTGTGTTAAGGTCCAATTTATCATATTATCATATTAGTATAGAACAATTGTAAAACATTGGCCAATTAATAATAGGTAAGCCTATTAATCGAGTTGCTATGAGCCTTTTATATAATATAAACACATTATACAAGTAATTTATGTCTCATAAAGTCAACTTATGGTATATAAACAGCACTTTCCTATTTCACTCTACTCATGTCCTTTTTAACATCCGCATCTATGTGTTTTCGAACTTGCTCTAAATATTTTACTCGTTTTTTATTTGAGATAAATGGTACGCTCCAAAATTGAGTGGTTTTAGTCTTAAACCAACCGAATACAAAAGAATAAACACCCATCTCTAAACGTAATCTAACAGAATTTACGTATAAAGTGAGTACAGGTAGCCTGGGAGAGCCATGAGTTAAATAAGTGCGTACTTTTTTATCCCCTAATAAGGGCATTGGGATGCCATAAGTTTGTGTTAATGGCATAAATTTATAAGCGAAACCCGGTGAAAAAACCTGATCAAAAAAACCTTCCAATAATGGAGTGCAGCGAAACCACCAAACTGGTGAAATAAAGTAAATACGATTCGAATTCTTGACTAAATCTTGATACTTTTTCACATCATTCTGATTTTTATACCATCTCGATGGTGAGAACTTATCTTCATACAAATCAATAACTTTATAATCTTGCGACCAATACTCGAAGCGTTTTGTCATTGTTTTTAGAATACCATTGTAGCAAAAAGAACTTTTATCTGGATGGCCTATAATAATAAGATTCATATAAGTAACTATGATTGAACTTTAAAGTATCTAGAGACCATTATGTTAGCCAAAGACTATCATATAAACTTTAGAAGTAATTATTAGTTCCATCAATAATCAGTAGTATCATTAAACGATACAGATAAGTCTGTTATACGCAACTCAAGTTTGATGAGAAATTATTAATCCTACCTTACCAGCGTCATTGACTTACTTATTTGGAGCCCATCTACTCTTAACCAATACGTGTAAATTCCACTTGATAATCCCGAAGCATCAAAATTGACAGTATAGTTTCCAGATTGCTGTATACTATTCACTAATGTTGATACAGATTGTCCAATACTATTTGTAACTACAAGTTCAATATGTGAAGGTTTGTCAACTGTATACGAGATTTTTGTTGATGGGTTAAATGGATTTGGATAGTTCTGGTGCAATCTAAATGATTGTGATTTTTTGCTACCTACTTCAGAATTTGTTACTTCTTTGTTTCTGAAATCTGCAACAATAGGTAGATGATCAGATGCTTCATAGGTATCATTTCTTTGTAAAAAAGTAGTATCAAGAAATTCTTGGGGTAATGTTTTACTATGCAAGGAATAATTAGTTCCCAACTCTAAAACTGAACCCGAATACACTATATAATCTAATCTTCCTGCTCCAAAAGAAGAATTTTCATTATACCAAGTAAATGTTGTAGGCATTCCAGGATTAAAGGGCTTTACATCTTCTAATGCTGTTCCATCCCAGTCAGGTGAAAAATCTTGGCCATATTCAATTTCATTTATAATATCCCCAGTAAGCAATGTCTTTACCTGTTGATTTAGACCTACAAGGTTCATATCACCAACTATAACAATGGGAGTATCTTCAGCTATATTAAATTCTCTACCATCTTTAGATTCTCTCAAAAATGCCATAAATGCGTCTATTTCATCTTGACGACCTTCATCGTTTGAACAACAAGGTGGATGCGCGACAATCACCAATACATTTTGGAAAGATATATTATCGATTTTGACTAAGTAAGCGGCATTACCTTTTATCGCCTTTTGCTTAAGAATAGGATAGCGACTCACTAATAAATTATCATTTCCTACATCACCGCTGTACCATTGACCCCCTAAAAATTCTTTTATAAGGAATGCCGCATCTGAGCCAGAATTATCATATACCTCTTGAAGTCCAATTATATCTGGTTCGATAAATTGGAATATGCGCCTAAAATTATCTCTAGCTTCAAGATTAAATAAGTAATCTCGGTATACATTATAAGATAAGAATCGTAAATCAAATTCAGTCTCTCTATCTAAATGTATAGATGAATTAAAGGCTGATTTACTATTCTTAAAAGTGTAAAAAAAACTCGAAGGGTCATCAGGTGCTAAATCACCATCAGACGCTTGAGTTCGAAAAAAAAATGCAAGTGTATCAGAGTTAAATAACTTTTCTCCTTTGATCTCTGAGTTCTTATCCATTTTTATTTCAAAGAAATCAGATGTCACTGTAGGCGCAGAAACTAAGCCTACATCATAGGAGCTAATCGAAGTCACTCCATCTAAATAAGCAACCCCTTCTCGATCGCCAAAACTAAATTGTAATTCATAGCCAATACCCTCAAGCGCCACGCCTGTATTACTATTATTATCCGTATCTATGAAAAGAATCAAATCATTGAATTGTTGGAGTAAAATTTCTGAATTTAATTCTAGAAGGAAATAAATAAATCTATCATCATCATATATTTTTATATTTTCAATATCTAATTCTCCATTTCCAAAATCTTCCGAACTCTCTTGGGCATATTTTGGAATATCATTCCAATCTGACATGTTTTCATCAACTAATATGGTCTGAGCAACTATCTGTTGCGAGTAAAGCAGTATTAGGATTATGTAAACACAATTACTAATGAAATAACTATTGTAACATCTCATATCTATCATTTTTTTTCATTTAAAGAAAATAACATAATTAATGGTTATCCTTTAGTCCTTAATTACTTAATACTTTTCAATTATGCATCGAATCTATACACAAAGCCATCATATTCTCATATATTCGGTTTTAATCTTATTAATTAGTAGCTGCTCTAATGTATCACAGGACCCATGGACTACCCTAGAACCTCTACCCCTAGATCCAGCCATTGAAGCTCAAATAGATGAAATATTACCCAAGCTCACCCTAGAACAAAAGGTTGGTCAAGTTATTCAAGCTGACAATTCATCGGTTACTCCCGAAGATGTAAAAAAATATCGTTTAGGTTCCGTATTAAGTGGTGGTAATTCCGCACCTGGACCTCTTCCCTATGCTAATGCCGACACTTGGATTGAAATGGCGGACGCATACTTTGAGGCCTCAATTGACACCGAAGGTGTTGAAATTGCCATACCTATTATATTGGGTATAGACGCAGTTCATGGCCATGCAAATCTTGAAGGAGCAATTGTATTTCCTCATAATATCGGCTTAGGCGCCGCTCGCAACCCTGATTTAATTCAGGAAATCGCTCGTATAACCGCTCATGAGCTGACAGTATCAGGTCATGATTGGACTTTTGCACCTACCCTTGCTGTCCCACAGGATCTTCGTTGGGGTCGCAGCTATGAAGGTTTTTCTGAGGACCCAGTTATTGTGAATTCTTATGGCGACCAAATTGTGATCGGTTTACAGGGTCGCTTTGATACGGATGATTTTATGGGCCCTGGCACGGTTATTTCGAGTGCTAAGCATTTTGTTGCCGACGGAGCCACTGAAAATGGGGTCGATCAAGGTGATGCTAAAATTTCCGAGCAGGAACTCAGCGATGTGCATGCAGCTGGGTATTACAGCGCTATTCCTGCAGGAGTGCAAACCGTAATGGCTTCTTTTAATAGCTGGAATGGCAGAAAATTACACGGTGACAAGGAATTGCTGACCGATGTGCTCAAAGAAAAAATGGGTTTTAATGGTTTTGTCGTTGGCGATTGGAACGGTCATGGACAGGTCCCAGGCTGTACCAACACCGACTGCGCGCAATCCTTCAATGCCGGCGTAGACATGTTTATGGCA
Organism: uncultured Balneola sp.; assembly: GCA_902529115.1. GTDB lineage: Bacteria > Bacteroidota > Rhodothermia > Balneolales > Balneolaceae > UBA1275. The sequence continues at coordinate 3,998 of CABZVB010000026.1, read as the reverse complement.
CCCGATAGTTGGAGGGGTTTATACGAAAATACGCTCGCTCAGGCACAAAATGGTACAATTAGTATGGAAAGACTCGATGATGCTGTTCGTAGAATCCTTCGTGTAAAATTAGCTTCCGGTATCTTTGAAAAAGGACTACCTAGCCAAAGAATGAATGCAGGTGATGAGTCACAGTTAGGTTTGGACAAACACCGCGCTGTCGCTCGACAAGCTGTTAGAGAATCTATGGTATTATTAAAAAATAATAACCAAACCCTACCCTTAGACGCTGGCTCTAAAATCTTGGTGGTAGGTGATGGGGCTAATAGTATATCCAAAGCTAGTGGTGGGTGGACGCTCTCATGGCAGGGAACCGGCCACAGTAATGACGAATTCCCCAACGGTGAGTCTATTTTAGAAGGCATTCGCCAAGTGGTTAGTGAAGCTGGCGGCCAAGTCGTCTATTCCGAGTCAGGCGAAGTCTCTTCTCCAGTAGACGGAGTTATTGCCATTTATGGAGAAGACCCCTATGCTGAATTTCAAGGTGATAGAGAACAACTGGACTTTGAGCCCAACGGATTTGATGTCAACTTACTAGCAGAATACTTGTCACAAGACATCCCTGTAGTATCGGTTTTTTTGTCTGGCCGCCCCATGTGGACCAACCCAGAACTTAATAACTCAGATGCTTTTATTGCAGCCTGGTTGCCAGGAACTGAAGGTGGTGGAGTAGCCGATCTGTTGTTTCAAACAGATCCATCCTATGATTTCACAGGCACATTATCCTTTAGTTGGCCTGCATCTGCATTGGTATCTAAAGACTCCGAAACTTTATTTACCCTAGGATACGGTCTTACTTACTCCAGTGAAAATGAACTTTCAATCTTATCCGTAAATTCGGGGCTAAAAAATGCTGAAGTAGTTTCCACTGGTGAGTTCTTTACAAAAGGAGCGGCTGTTGCTCCATGGGGTTTGTGGTTAGATTCGGGTGATTTAGATAAACAAATTGCGAGCTACCCTACCTCAGTTGGAGGACTTATCGTTAGCAAAACCGATTACCAAGCCCAAGAGGATGCCCTCCGTATCAATTGGACACAATCCACAGGAGATTATGTTCGAATATCCACAGCTTCTCCAACAAGCTTAGCAAGAGAATCAAATGGTGCCATGGAACTAAGCTTTAGTGCCAAGTCATTCAATGGTGCTGCAACCATTCAAATTAGTCAATGCGACGATGATACAAAATGTGACGCCATTTTACCTATAAAACTAGATTTAGAATGGTACGAATTCAGTGTTAGTCTAAGTTGTTTTGATAACCTAGGAATTGATATGTCGACCATAAGTTCAGCTTTTGTGATCAAATCCGAAACTATGGCAGATATTGGTGTAGCTAACATACGATTAACACCAGACATAGACGCTCGGGCGAGTTGCGACGGACGTTAATCCGCTCAACTCATGAATAATCAGCTTCAGTGCCTCAGGAATATTCCAAATATTAGATAATTTTTTATTTATTTTTCCTTTTTAGTAACCAAAAAAAAACTATGAAAAATCTATTCCTATTATCTGCATTTTTATATCTAGGCTGCGTGCCTAATACGGAACAAGCTTTAGTAGATGAAGGTATGCTGAGCCAAACCCTAATCGAACTATCTCAAAATTTTCAACTTGCCTACATCAACAATGACTATGAAAGCGCCAGTGCTTTTATGAGTACAGACTTTGAAACAACGGTTTTCAACTCAAATGGTACTGAACTGATTATCCAGACTCAAGAGAATATTGAAAATTCTGGCGATGGCTGGGACTTCGATGAGTTTGTTATGTCAAATCATGCTGTGACATTCTCCGCAGATCAAACTACCGCCGTTATTGTGTTCAATACTGACGGGAGTATTAGTTTTGAAGGTGGCGAGCAAAATGTACCCTATGCCACAAGAGCATCACAAACTTGGGTGAATACCAGTACGGGATGGAAAGTAATGCACTCACATTGGTCACCTAGAGTTGGAGCAGTAGGAGTACCTGTAGAAGAATAATCCCAACGCTGCTATTTTGTAAGATACACCGCATCTCATTAATGCTCGAATTGTGTTCATCAAATTAGCTTACTACAATAATGATACAGATTTTATTATCTCTAACACTAGAATAATTATGTGATAGTAATTAGATACGTAAATTATTCTAATATCTTACATTGACAAATTTAGTGCTAGATAATAACACCTCATGCGCATAACACTTCAATCTGTTATAATATTGAGCTTTACTTTGTTTTCATGCGACTTATTTCAAGGTCAAAATGAGACACAAAGTTCTGACAAAAGAGTAGCAACATTAGATGAATATGAATACCTCGATTCTCACTCATCAGATTATATTTATGATCAGGACAAGCTTCATAAGTTTGAAATCTTTATTGATTCAGATGATCTTGAAGAAATAAATAGTGACCCAGCGCTAGAGATTTATGTCAATGCTCATCTTGTTTTTGAAAATAAAGTTGTCAAAGATGTAGGCATTAGATACAAGGGATCAATTGGCGCATGGGTAGGTTGTTTATCAAATAATGATTGGACAAATCCAAGCGGGTATAAAATATGTCCAAAGTTGTCAATGAAAATAAAATTCAATTTCAATGAGGAAAAACAATTTTATGGATTAAAAAAACTTCAGTTACATTCACAAAACCTTGATCCTTCAAAAATGAGAGAAAGATTGGGTTACTATATGTACAGAAATTTTGGAGTTGTTGCACCTCGATCTAACCACGCCCTCATATATATAAATGATGTATTTAGTGGAGTTTATGCTAATACTGAAAATATTGATGGGCCTTTTACTAATAAGCATTTTGATGATATTGGCGGTAACCTATATAAAGAAGTTTGGCCAATTAAATCAAATGGCTCAAAACAAGAAGAAGTAAATTTCAAAAACGCACTAAAAACAAACGAAGAAGCATCAGACGTATCAAAGATATTTGCTTTTTCTGAAGCTCTATCTGAAACAAATAATTCTGCAACAAATGAGCTTATAGATAGTTGGATAGATAAAGATATTTTCTTAAAAACTTTAGTTGTTGATAGAAGAATAGCACATGACGATGGATTCCTACATTTTTATCACCAAGGTGGGGATTTATACGAATCTCATAACTACTATTGGTATGAAAATCCCTCAAAAAACAAAATACAACTAATCCCATGGGATCTTGATAATGCCTTTGAAAATCTTAATAAAAATATAAATCCTGTAACACCAATCAAGGATAAATGGTATGAAATAACAAATGATTGCAATGGTTTCCCGTTTGGAACTTTTGGGCTCCTCCAAAAATCAGCCGCATGTGATAAAATTATTGGGGCTTTCATTAGGCATAAAGATTATTTCTATACCCTTGATAATGATTTTCAAAATGAACTTTTCAATAATGACCATGTCGTTTCATTATTAAATAAATGGGCAGATCAAATAAATGATGCTGTAATTGATGCAAATTCATTATACGGGAGTGCTGAGCCTAGTTATGAAGAATGGATATTAAATTTAAATTTCCTTATTGATTCGATAAGATTGTCACTCCAATAAAATCTGCAGAATACACTTCAAATTAATTATCTACCAAAGTAAAATTGAAAATTTTATATCGTATTTCATCATCAGCAATATTTAAATAAAAATCAAAGAATACATCTACTGGAAAGCTCAGAGAATCATAAAATGTTAAAGAGTAATTTTCAGGATTCTGATTCAAACCATCATTAATAGTTTTGAAATGCCTCTCTATTTTAAACAGTTCATATTCTTCTTCTGTATATGTTCTTCGGTTAACTGTCCAGATAAAACCACCTTTCCCATCTGAAGCAAGTTCTCCTTGATGATAAGCTTTTACAATTCTACCATCTCTTACACTCAAATAAACTGGTAAAGTATACTCAGTAATACAATAACACTCTCTTTGAAAGACTTAATCAAAGTCATTAGGTTTGATTATATTCCATTTATTA
>CABZVB010000025.1 GCA_902529115.1 uncultured Balneola sp. | reverse complement strand
AGTAGCTACTCCTTTGATTATTGATAGCTACATAAGAAAAGTACCATTTGGAACAGTCACAAATTTGTCATCATTGCGGGATGACTTGGCACTTGAATTTCAAGTAGACAAGACTTGTCCAGTTTCAACAGCAATTTTTTTAAAAATTGTTGCTAATGCTTCTTATGAAGAATTAGGTTTAGGTATTGATATATCCGAAGTAGCGCCTTTTTGGAGGGTAGTGGATCCTGATTCAAAATTGGCAAAAAAGCTAAACTGTGGAATAGAATTTATCATTAACCAAAGGATTAATGAAGGTTTAGATGTCTAAAGAGTATTTTCATTCATTCATTTACTTAGGGAATAAAATGAATGAACGGCTGAACTGAGCCAATAAAAAAACCCACATACTCATGTGTTAGCAGGGTAAAATAGTTGTAAGATTAGTTGGATGGGCACGTACCCCATTTGGGTTTGTTTTCTTCGATAAGGGGTGAATTAGTGGAAAACCCTTCTGGTTCTGAAGAAATTTGACTTACACACCAATTACTGATGTCTTGGTTGAAATTAGACGTTTCAAACAAACCTTCCATATATATCACATTACTCACATCCCAATTCCCAATATCTTGGTTGAAAGGGGTGCTAGCAAACAAACCACTCATATCTATCACATTACTCACATCCCAATTCCCAATATCTTGGTTGAAAGGGGTGCTAGTAAACAAATTATGCATATCTATCACATTACTCACATCCCAATTCCCAATATCTTGGTTGAAGTTAGACTCAACAAACATTGCAGGCATTAATGTCACATTACTCACGTCCCAATTCGCAATATCTTGGTTGAACTCAGATAAATAAAACATATAACCCATATTTGTCACATTACTCACGTCCCAATTACTAATGTCTTGGTTGAAAGTAGACTCATAAAACATCATGGGCATTCCTGTTACATTACTCACGTCCCAATGTCCAATGTCTTGGTTGAAATTACGTTTATAAAACAAATTACCCATATTCGTCACTTTTGAAGTACATACTTTTGAAAGGTCAGCCCCATTATTTAATCTATTCAATAATACTGCATCATTAACAGATTCATACTCAACTCCGTTTACAACTCCTATATCGCCAGGATTTGATTCATTACAGAGTATAGTAACTCCGTTATCATGTAAATCAAATTCAATAGGTGTTGGCTCATCCGTAGTATCCGTAGATGTTGGGTTATTTTCAGTAGAACAATTGATTGCAAATATCATAAATAACAAGAATGTGAATACTTTAATCATAATATTTTCAGTTTAAATTTCTTTTTTGATGGCTGTGTTATTTAATATAATAATCACAAATATTATTCATATTAGTAAAATGTTAAGTATCACTTCAAATTAGGAACGCCCTCCCAACTTGTTCCCCAACATCTGAATTGAGCAGGTCTGCATAGTTCTGAGTGGCTTGAACTTAGCTGTTATATTCAATATTAATTTATGGTTAATCATTTTGAATATTTAGCAGATTTATGTAATTATTTACAAACAGTTAAACACTTTTTCTAATGAAGTATCTAAAATTAATAGCACTATTTACTGTTATACATACACATGCATATGGTCAGATATTAGATTCAGAGAAGCCACATTACTTTGATAAATATATCGAAGGAGTATTTAAGACCATTGAAAATCCCCCTGCTGAGTGCCTGAAACTTTTAGAGGAATCAGACGAATCTAAAATGCTTGCTAATAAATATTTATCAATATGTTATACGTTAATTGAAAACGAGATACCAAAGCAGTTGAAATTTGATATCCTAAATCATTCACCTCATGAAGACAGACGAGCTGAAGAAATTAAAAATGAAGCAACATTTGGTACTTGTTATCGTAAGGATCCAACCAGTAAATACTATGCCCAGTTGTATACAGATTTAGAATCGAAACCTAATAAGACACTAGAAGAAAATGTATATGTAGTTAACATCAATTCTCATTGTAGTAATTTACATTGGATGCATTTTGAGACGGACTATGTAATAGTAGAAAGAGAGACTCAAAAGAAAAAAAGAAGGAGGGCAACTTTTAGTACCATTGGAGTCCTTGCTCCTACTTACATTTTAGTATTTATTTTAGTTTTTACATATACATGGAATTATACTTGATCTTTTTAAAATATTCTTCAACAATTAAAGTATTTTCAAATTCTGGTTTTATTCTGTCTGCAAATTATTGAAGTGCTATGATTTTTTGTAATAAAATTAATTATTTGGTGTTCGGACTAATTATTTCAATTAATAGTTCTTGTATTTTTTACTCCTTCAAAAATATAAGTCCAAGCTCAGATGGTTCTTCAGCGTTGGAATCCCGTAAATCTACATTAAAACCAGAGTGTAGAAGTACCTTAATTATTGAAGATTGTTTTAAAACGCCAGTAGAAACTGGTCTTAAAAGGTCAAAGATCGAAATTTTTGTAGAAGGTTTTGGAAAAACTAGTATTGATGTAAGTGATACTTGTATATATGGTGTTGCGTCAATTGATATTCGCTATAGGATTACAGCAGTATTACCACGACCAAAGATTACAGTTATATGCGCATTACCTCAGTCTTAGCTGATAAATTAACGTCTCACACAAGTACTCTCCCAACCTGTTCCCCAACATCTGAATTGAGCAGGTCTGCATAGTTCTGCGTGGTTTGCACTGAGCTGTGGCGCATCCATCTCTGTACGGTATAAATGGGAACGCCATTACGTAGTAGCTCAATACAACACGTATGCCTCAACGAGTGCAAGTGTATGTCTTCTCTTTCTGGTAGGGCTAAACGAACATACTTCTTAAAGGTTCTGGACGTACGCTTCGAATCAGAGTGACCAAATAGGGGAGTATCTAACGTAGCACACTCATTAAGTAATCTTTCAGCAAGCTTCCTAAGAGGTTTCACTCGCCCTATGGGGAGTACCTGTTTCCTCTTCGACTTAGTAGTGAACGTAGCCGAACCAATGGTGATGTCCCACGTCTCTGTATTAAAGTTACGAGGGGTTAGACTCAAGGTTTCAGAGATGCGCATCCCACTCCATCGCTGCCAATCAATCAGGTCTATGAGCCATAACGCATTCTTATCAGGGTTCTGATACCCCTTAGCAATATCCCCTTGAACTTTATCACGAATCACTTGCTTTAAGGTGGCTACTTCAGAGTGGGTTACGTACGAGACAACCTCCTTTTGTTCCTGCTGAAAGTTGTAGACCTTGACATCGCTTAGGTTCATACGAAGTAGCTTATGGTGGACGCACCACTTAGCAAAGGGTTTAAGCTTGGTGCGGTCACTGTGACGCGTAGCAAAGGCGACACCCTCTCTGTTAATGTAGTCGTTAAAGTCAGTGGCACTCAGACACGATATGGGCTTCTCAGAGCCTGCTGCACGCTCAAATGCTCGAAGTACATATGTAGTATCCTTAGTGGTTCTATCCCTCCAATCTTCTCTGGATTTCTGGGAGATATAGTAACTTAAGACGTCTCCTAATCTCGAATTTTTACTAAGGGTTTGCTTAGGTTTTTGCTGCTTAATCCATGGGTCAAACTCTCCTAGCTCGTACGCCTTTTCGAGTTCTACATGCTTTCGTAAAGCAAGGTCTTTAAACTTTGTTTTTAGGGCTACCCTCTTTCTAGATGGGATTCTGTTAGGGTTATAAAACTGGCTGTAATAACTAGAGTGTTGTTTTACTAACGATGCCATTGGTTCTCCTCTTATTGTTATTAAGAGCGAACTGTTTTATAACAATGCGATAACAAATCACTACGATTCCCCACAAAAAAAGCCCATACATATGAGCTTAAACGTCGAGGCGACAGGATTTGAACCTGCGACCCCTCGGCCCCCAGCCGAGTGCGCTACCGGACTACGCCACGCCTCGAAATTAGTCATAAAAGATAAGGGCTTTATCACCCTAGAGCAATCTTAATCCTTTTCATTATAAATAGTTAGGGGTAGAAAACTCAATTACCAATTAAATTAAAGCCATTGGTATATTGCGTACTCACATCCAACTCAGCTTGAACGTTTCAGGATAATGAAGGTAATATCGTCACTTTGTGAACTCCCTTCAGCATATTCTTGAAGTGTTTTCAGCAGAGCCTTTTTCATTTTCTCTGCGCTTAGCTGACTATGATTAAGTAACCATTCTTTAAAGTTTTCTTCGGAGTAGAGTTCCCCTGCGCGATTGGTTGCCTCAGTTACTCCATCTGAAAATAGCATTAAAATATCGCCCTTATTGATAGATAAAGTAGCTTTTGGTAGATCAATTTCTTCCATGATACCCAGCATCAGTCCACCTTGATCTAATTCTTCCACCCGTTTATCAGCAGTTCTAACAATATAAGGTGGATTATGCCCAGAATTTACATAACTGAGTTCATGACGCTTGTAATCTAAATTGCAATATATGGAGGTAATAAATTTATCGATGGGAGAGTCTCTATAAATATCCCCATTTACCTGGGCTAGTGCTTGTACAATATCCCTTGGATTATTTTGAATATTGGCTCGAAGGGTTGCTCTCATGGTTGCCATTAACAAAGAGGCAGGGACCCCTTTTCCGGTTACATCAGCTACTACAAAACCATATTGATTAGGCTCAGCTATAGGAATAAAATCATAATAATCACCGCCTACATCCTTGGCAGGAATACTGCAGCCAGCAATTTCATAGCCTTCTAAATCGGGTGTTTGCTGAGGGAAAAAGCCTGCTTGAATTTTGGTGGCAACCTCAAGTTCTTTGTTCACTAACTCAGCAGCCAATTGCTGCTGTTTAACGTTCACATTTTCCAGTGCTGTCGCTGCTTGGTTTGCCAGAGTCTGGAATAGCCCCAGCATCTCATCATTTAAAAAATCCTCCTTAATATTAATGGCTTGCAAGACTCCAATTGTTTCACCTTGGTTGTTACTCAAGGGAACACAAATCATGTTTCGTGATTGAAATTTTGGATTGGATAGTAATTCACCTTGAAAGCGAGGATCGGATTGTACATCTGGAATAAGTACTGGCTGTTGTTGTTGGACAACCCACCCACTTATTCCATGGTCTGCAGCAATTTTTTTTCCTGATACTTCTGCCGTAGCAGGCCCCGTAGGAATAGTTAATTCAAGATTTTTTCCTCCATCACATAGTAAAAAAAGCGAGCTAGCTTCAGCTTCTACCATTCCCTTTGTAGATTCTATGATATCATGAAGTAATCTGGACGGATCCATTGTTGAATTAAACTTACCCACTATATCGAGTAGCAACTGGATGATTGGGTGTAGATCAAATGAATTCATGAATTTATTTTTGGGTAAAATAAGTAGATAGTGTTTGGATTCATAAAGACTTGGATGAAAAAAGTATAATCCACCTTATAATCTGACCTACCTATTTTATACTTTAATAATACGTTCTAGACGGTCTACTTCCAAAGAGTTATTTTAGGAAGGATCAAAGCTCTAAGTAGTAAAAAATATCATTAGAGCTTCTAAAAAATAGTATCTTTCTATTCATATGAATGCAATCTTTATGAGTTAGATTGCAAAACCAACCAAATTAACAAGACGATGCTAGGATTTAAGATTGATATTTTTTGGCTATGGCTCGGAGATATTCTCGAGTTAGGGCTTTACATAGGGTTAATTTTTGTAGTATTTATGATGTTTCGACTCTGGTACGACGGTTCAAAAACTTCCGGATAATTCAGCATATACCCAACTTAACTGTTTGCTTGGCCAATCCTCTTGTATGTTATGTCTAATTGGGAAATAGTAGTATCAATTAAGCAGCGAGTGATTCCTCATTTTCCTGATTAGTGACTGAACATATAGTGCAGAAAAAGAAAAGTATGAATAAGTTTCTTACATATGAGCTTACTTTTTGTATGCGCATAATTCAATAAGTACTCCATGTATTGATTTTGGATGTAAAAATACAATCCATTTACCATGGGCCCCGGATATCGGTTGCTGATTAATAAGTTCCCAACCCAAGTTATTAATTCGATCTAGTTCGCTTTGAATGTTGGGAACTAAGAAAGCAGTATGATGCATACCTTCCCCTCTTTTATTAATAAATTTAGCCACGCTGGATTCTGGGTTAAGAGGTGCTAGTAATTCTATTCGTGAAGTGGGAGTGTCCAGAAATGCGACCTCAACATCTTGTGAACTAACACGTTCACGCCCGTAATGATTAGTCCCTAGTAGAGTTTCATAGCGCTCTATCGCAGGATCAAGTAAACCTACAGCAATACCTATATGATCTATTTGCCAGGTTGATGAAGTAGATATTGAGTTAGTATGATGATTCATTAGTGATTATAAGTTGCTATTTAACAATTGTTGAATTTAGATGTATTTAGATTTTTTGTGTGTATATGAACTTAAGTAGTGAGGGCTGTTTTTTTCTATATTTATTGAATAAAAATAGATTATTTTATACTTATACAATATAGATTTTTTAACTAAATATTGGTAAGCAAATGCGTTTGATGAGTCTAGTAAAACTATCCATAATAGCCATTTTGGCATACACTGGATTTTCTTGTACTTCCGCCGATTCAAGTGTGGACCAGACAGAAATGATTCCTTTATTTCCTACTGAAAACAGAACAGAGGAAGTAGCCGTGATCTCCACTAAGTACGGAGAAATGATTGTTAGATTATATGATGCAACTCCAGAACATAAGGCAAATTTTTTGAAGCTTGCGAAAGAAGGATTCTATGATTCAACCACCTTCCACAGGATTATTGAAGGTTTTATGGTGCAGGGAGGTGACCCTAACTCCAAAGACGATAATCTCCGTAATGACGGTCAGGGTGGACCAGGGTATACCTTGCCAGCAGAAATAGTACGAGGCTACATTCATAAAAAAGGAGCCTTAGCTGCTGCAAGAATGGGTAATGATACCAACCCGGATATGCGTTCAAGTGGCTCGCAATTTTATATTGTACATGGGCGTCAGCGAACAGAAAGAGATGTAGATCAGTTATTGGCTCAAGCGAATAATAACATTGAACAAGGGTTAATCTCAACGTATGTTGGATCACCTGAGAATACCGAGGTGAAGCAACGAATTGACCAGGCAATTATGGACGGAAATACGGGAATTGTAAGTGAAATCATAACTGAAATAAAACCACTTGCGACCAAAGATTTTGAGCCGTTAGTTTATACGCCTCAGCAACGTGAAGTCTATATGACTCAAGGCGGAGTTCCATACTTAGATGGATCATACACTGTTTTTGGCGAGGTCATCCAGGGCTTAGCGGTAGTGGACAGTATAGTACAGGCTAAAAAAAATTATGCAGATCGTCCGGTAGAAGATATACCAATGATAGTTCGGGTCCAAACAAAGACTTTAACTCCGGACGGATCTATAATAGAGCAGTAGCGATTCGATTTCTATACCACAATCCTTATAATTAATTTAAGCAACTATTAGTCATTGTTAGAGTTTTGAAGTGCGCGATTTTTTTGCCCAAGAAAGAAAGTCATCAGCTGACAGGCTATTAAGTACTCTAGCTTGATCAAACTTAGCTTTACGTGCTATACGTACCCCATAGTGTATATCGTCAATACCCTCAATACTATGTGCATCAGGGTTTATACTTGTAAAAAGACCCGCCTGCTTTGCTTTATTACCCCAAATCCAATCCAAATCCAATCGCCAAGGAGAGGCATTAATTTCAATAGCAGTCTGCTGTTGGGCTGCGTACTCTATCAGAACATTCATATCTAAGGAACTTTCCTCTCGTTTTAATAATAAGCGTCCGGTAGGATGGCCAATCATAGTAGTAAATGGATTTTCTATAGCTCGCTTAAAACGATCCATCATAGCATCTAAAGGCATGTCTAACTGTTGATGCACACTCGCCACAATAAAATCAAAGCCGGCTAAAATATCAGTTGGGTAGTCCAAATCACCATTTCCTAAAATATCTGATTCAATGCCTTTGAAGATAACAAAGTTCACCCCTTCTGCTGCATACTGGGCATTTAATTTTTCAATTTCTTCCCATTGGGCCTTCACTCGATCAATGGATAAGCCACCGGCATATCCCGCCGTTTTGGAATGATCGGTTATGCCCAAGTACTCATAATCTCTAGCAATACAAGCTGCTGCCATTTCTTGTATGCTGTACTTACCATCACTCCATGTGCTGTGTGTATGAATAACACCTCGGATTTGCTCCTGCTGAACCAATGGCATTTGCTCATGCTCAGTAAACCATTCTAGCTCACCGCGATCTTCTCGAAGTTCTGGTGGAATCCAATGCAGTCCAAGATCTTCATAAATACTAGACTCTTTTTTGGATTGAATTTTGGCCTCCCAATCTGTTTCTCCCTTACTATTAAGCTTGAAAAGTCCATATTCGTTTAGGGCTAATCCACGTTCTCGAGCTCTGAATCTCATGGCTATATTATGTTCTTTACTCCCTGTAAAATACATAAGTGCTGCGCCAAAGGATTCCGGATGTACAATTCGCAAATCTATTTGTCGACCTTCTCTGCTACGAACAGAGCTTTTAGTCTCTCCTCTGCCTAAAATTTCAACCACACATTCATGAGAAGTAAATGCGTCAAATATTTGATTTATATGCGCCTCTTCGGCTGCAATAAGAATGTCAATATCACCAATAGTCTCTTTGGTTCTACGCAAAGATCCAGCCACTTTAATGGACTCAACACCTGGAAGATTTTTTAGCGATTGAACGAATTCGTTGGCAATATCATTTGCTTCATTTAGGCGGCAACGCTCTTCAAACTGTTCCATCCATGCGATAGATTTTTTAATTTTTTCTACTGATTTAGCCCCAAGTCCAGGTAATTCTGCTAAATCCCCCCGATCTATGCATTTCTTTAACTCGTTCACGGTACTAATGCCAAATTGTTGGTGAATTTTCAGGATATTTTTTGGACCTAAGCCAGAAATATTTAACCACTGAATTAGGCCCACGGGGACTTTTTCTTTGAACTTTTCCAAAACCGGCATTTCCCCAGTTTCTACGTAAGCATAAATATCGTTTGCAATTGATTTTCCGATTCCTTTTATGTTTGTAAGGCTTTTTTCCTCAATATATTTATTAATGTCTTTTTCAAATCCTCTTATCGTTTGTGAGGCTCGATCAAAAGCAATCGCTTTAAAACGGTTTTCGCCCGCCAATTGCATGAGTTGATACACTAAGTCCAGCTGGTCGGCAATATCACGAATAGTTGGCATGAGCAAGAAATCCCTTTGAGTAGCTTAGTAGGTTTATGTAAATTTATAAGTAAGTCTAAATATAAATTATTTAGGATGGAATATCCTGCAAACTCAAGCCCTTAATTATGCTACTATTATCGACTACCTCTACCAAATTTAAAGCCAACAGATCACAGTTATCTATCAGTTTTTTAGGAGTTTTGGTGCTTTTTATTTTTGTGGCCGATATAACTCAAGCACAAGGACTCACCACAGAGCATCTTCAAAATCCATCCGAATTTTTAGGTTATGAATTGGGTACACAGTGGACTCCACATCATAAAGTAATGGATTATATACAGTACTTAGCAGAGCATTCTGAGATGGTGACCGCCATTGATTATGGCACTACTTACGAAGGTCGAGAGTTAATGTATTTGGTTATTAGTTCCGAAGAAAATCAGCAAAATATGGGTGAAATTAGACAAAATAATTTACGTCGAATAGGTTTAGAATCTGGCGAAGCTAACGAAGCGGCCTTGCCCATTGTTTGGTTAAGTTATAATATTCATGGGAACGAGACATCTTCTAGCGAAGCAGCATTGTATACTATGCATGCTCTAGTTACCGAATACCAATATTGGTTAAATGATGTAGTGGTCGTTATCGATCCCATGGTAAACCCAGATGGGCGCGACCGGTATGTGAACTGGAATAAAATGGTAACAGGGGCGCAATTTAATCCCAATCATGAAGCAATGGAGCATCATGAACCTTGGCCAGGTGGAAGAACTAATCACTATTTCTTCGATTTAAATAGAGATTGGGCTTGGCAAACTCAGACAGAGACACAACAACGTATACGTCAATACTTGGAATGGATGCCTATGGTTCATGTAGATTTTCATGAGCAAAGTTATAACTCTGCTTATTACTTCGCACCAGCGGCAGAGCCCTATCACGCTGCCATTACTGATTGGCAGCGTGAGCTACAGACCTTAATAGGTCAAAATCATGCTTCCTATTTTGATCAAAATAATTGGCTTTACTTTACAAAAGAAGTGTTTGATTTATTTTACCCTAGTTATGGTGATACATGGCCTACTTTTAATGGAGCCATTGGGATGACCTATGAACAAGCAGGTCACAGTTTTGCTGGGCTAGGTATAGTAACCGATGAGGGGGATACCCTTACTTTACATGATCGTATGATTCATCACGCGATATCTGGATTATCAACCATAGAAACGGTGGTTAATCAAAAAGATAGGGTTTTATTTGAATTTCAAAAGTATTTTGATACTACCCGTAAAAATGGCTCCGGCAACTACAAAACTTTTGTGATAAAACGCAGCAGTAATCCAGACAATACTAGTCGACTCTTGCGCTATTTATTGGATCAAAAAATTGAGGTGCAACAAGCTGTGAATGAAGTCCGAGCAAATGGTTACGATTATCAGAATGGAAGAGTCGGTCGAGTTACTATACAAAAAGGAGATTTTATCGTAAATACATATCAGTCTCAAGGTAACTTGGTTCGAGTATTATTTGAGCCTAAACCTGAATTTACGGATTCGCTCACATACGATATAACTGCTTGGGAAGCACATTATTCCTTTGGTGTTGAGGGTTATGCCATCCAAGGACAAGTAGAAGTGGAGCAAATTAGCTTTGATGTTGAGTCTGAACTCACACCTGTGGTGAATAATCCTTATGCCTATTTGGTAGAGTGGCAATCATTTGATGATGCACAGTTTTTGGCTTATATACTCAAGCAAGGAGTCCGTACTCGTTATTCCGAGAATTCTTTCAGTATTCAGGGAAAAAACTATAACGCGGGTACCTTAATTATCACTCGAAATGGCAACGAGTCATTGGGAAAGGATTTTGATGATATAGTGAAAGAGGGTGCCTTGCTGTATAACCGAGAATTAACACCAGTTACTACAGGATTGGTCACACAAGGTAAAGATTTTGGGTCATCATCGGTTCGTTTCATTGATGCACCAAGAGTGGGAGTGTTAGCAGGTGATGGTACGTCTGGAAATATGGTAGGACATATTTGGTATTTCTTTGATAAGCAATTGAACTATCCCATTACTATGATTCCTGTAGATGTTGCCACTAGTATGGACTGGACAGAATTTGATGTGATTATGCTTCCAAGCGGTTCTTATGGTTATTCGTTTAGTGATAGCCAACTATCTGAAATTAGAGACTGGATCAGAGGAGGAGGTAAACTAGTGGCGGTGGATGGAGCTAATGGTTTTTTAGCTGGGAAAGATGGTTTTGCATTAACTCGAAAGAGCAGATCTGACGATGATTCTGACAACCTTGAAGATCGGCTAAAACGGTATGCAGATGCGGAACGTAATTCTGTAGTAAACTTTAATACAGGTGCAATTTATACTCTTAATATGGATCCTACTCATCCCTTAGCTTTTGGTTATAAAGAAGAGTATATGTCGTTAAAATTAGGTTCAACAGCGTATGAGTATTTAGAGAATGGTTGGAATGTTGGGGTGGTAAAAGATGGGGCTCCAAGAAGTGGTTTTGTAGGTTATAAAGCAAAACAAGTGATCGAAGAGTCCCTTTCTTATGGAGTACAACCTATGGGTCAAGGACAGGTGATATACATGATTGATAATCCATTTTTCCGGGGATTTTGGCACAATGGAAAATTACTGATAAGTAACGCAGTATTCTTTTGAATCATCCTATCAACTTACAAGTTAAAGTGAAGGGCTACTAAGAGTATTTTTACGTTACTTCTTGTTTTTATTAAATTAAGATTAAACTAGATAATCCATGCTTAAAACGGTTCATAGCCTCAACTAAGTCATCCATAGCTGCGGCATAACTCATCCGTAATCCATTTGGCTCACCAAAAGCATCTCCAGGTACCAAGGCTAACCCAGCCTCATTTAGTAAATAAAGGCACAAATCGGTTGAGCTTTGAACGGGTTTACCTAAAGGCGTAGTGGAATTTAAATAGCTAGAAATATCTGGGAATACATAAAATGCACCACCTGGGCTAAAGCAGCTAACCCCGTCAATATCATTTAGTTGCTCAACCATAAAATTACGACGTTTTTTAAATGAGGCTCTCATTTCCAAAACTTTGTCTAATGTACCGGAGTAGGCTGCGAGTCCAGCTGCCTGTGAAATGGAGGAAGGTGCAGAGGTCTCTTGACTTTGAATCTTAGCTACCGCTTTAACTAATTCTTTTGGGCCAGCAAGATACCCTAATCGCCAACCAGTCATAGCAAATCCTTTAGAAAAACCATTAATTAAAGCAACTCTATCCTTGAGATCAGGAGCAACATTCAACAAACTAATATGCTTGTCATCAAAGACAATGTATTCGTAGATTTCATCCGATATAATTGAAACATTAGGGTGCTTACGCAGTATGTTCGCCAAACGTTCTAGGTCCTTCTTGCTATAACAAGATCCAGTCGGATTAGATGGCGAGCAAAGTATAAGTACTCGAGTTTTATCGGTAATAGCTACTTCTAATTGTTTCGGAGTAAGCCTGTAACTATCTTCAAAAGAGGTTCTTACGGGCACGGGTATACCTTGGGCAAGTCTTGTCATTGCGGGATAGGAAACCCAATATGGCGCAGGGATAATCACTTCATCTCCAGGGTTAATCATCGCTAAAAGGGAGAAACCAACTGATTGCTTCGCGCCATTAGAGCATACAATTTGATCTGGTGAATAATCGAGATCATTGTCACGTTTTAACTTTGTACAAATGGCATCTCTTAGTTCGGGGGTGCCGGTATTCATGGTATATCCATGCTCCCCATTTCGAATGGCCTCTATCGCGCCATCACATATAAAGGTAGGCGTAGGGAAATCAGGTTCGCCAGCACTTAATGAAATTATGGATTTTCCTTCTCGTTGGAGTTCTTTGGCCCGACCAGTAATTTTTAAGGTGGCTGATGGTTGCAATTCTAATGCGCGTGATGAGATCATTGGTGAATTAAGGTAGCTAAGGTGATGAGTTTTGAAGTTTTTCTTTAAGTGCTTTTTCTACATGTTTTGGGACGAATGAGTTTAAATCCCCCCCCCAAAAAGCTACTTCCTTTACTAAGGATGCCGATATAAAGGTGAGTTGTTCATCTGGCATTAAGAAAATGGTATCAATGTTGGGAGCAAGTCTTTTATTGGTCAAGGCCATTCTAAATTCATATTCAAAATCAGATATTTGACGTACTCCTCTAATTAGAGTATGAGCCCCCATTTTTTTTGCATGATCCACTAAAAGTCCTGTAAATTGAGTTATTTTAACTCGAGCACCCCATGGAGTTCCTGTTAGGCATTCTTCGATGAGCCGAATTCGCTCCTTACCGTTAAAGATCGACTCTTTTTCGTTGTTCACCGCTACGGTTACGATGACTTTTTCAAATAAATTAGTAGCACGCTTTAAAATATCAAGATGTCCATTGGTGAATGGGTCAAAAGATCCGGGATATAATGCAATATGTTTCATGATTTTGAATCTACCGCTTGTACTTGAAAAATACTAACCGTAGTACGCCCATAGGCTTTACTAAAAAAGCAATTAGAGTCGTCGGTATAACTATGATACTTATCATGCTCTAGAACTAACCAGCCTGTAGGACTCAGCCAACCATTGGTCAATATTTGTTTAATCATTTGTTCCATCCATTCGTAGTTATAAGGAGGATCGCAAAAAATAAAATCAAAGGCCTGAGGAGGGCTTTTTAAAAATTGCTGAACATCAATGGTTACGGTTTGCATTTGATGTTCGATATCCCATGAGCGTGAAATTTTTTTAATAAGTTTTACGTTGGCATGATTCAAATCAATCGCAAGTACTTCTCGAGCACCTCTTGATATAGCTTCAAATCCTAAATTACCAGAACCTGCAAATAAGTCTAGCACTCTTGTACCTTCAATGTATTTATAGGCTTCTATTTTATTGAACATACTTTCTTTTGTCCGATCGGTCGTCGGTCGTACATCTAATCCTTTGGGTATTTCAAAACGTCTACCTTTTAAAGAGCCTGTAATTATTCGCATTAGTACTTTTGTTTGGTCGAATGTCGTTAGAAACTGTCTCCATGATTTATCATCAACTCATTAGAGTCGCATTTTTAGGAGTAAAGTTAGAGAGACTAAGACAAATCTAAGCTTAGCATGATAGCAGGAAAAGCAGTTGCAAGGTCAAATCCATAGGTTTCTTCTTCTGTATTTATTCCCATTATTTCTAAAGTATTTAAGACTATTTGTCCAGAATTATGATCAATGAATGATTGTAATTGCTTGGCTACTTCATGGGTTTGTTCCCCATAAAAATAAATATTCTCGTGGAGTCCTCGCATCCATGGCGAGTGTTCTGCATGTTGTAGCCATAAGTAGGATATATCCTGAGGATCATCAAAGCGAATATAGGTAGCAGCTCTGAAACGGCCTAATATATAAGATGTGATACTGATAGATTGCGCATGACAACCAATTAATAAAAACGAACCACCTGGGTGGTGATGAATCGACCACATTCCACCAATTTCGAAGTCACTACAGCACTCATTTATTGCGACTTGATCACTAAAGCTTTGATAATTTTTTATCAATTGAGCTCGGCGTAAACAAAGAAACTTGAAGCGAGTTTTGCTAACAGCATGCCATGTTACCTCAATATTTTCTCGAGGTACTCCTTTCATTAGTATTGCAATGTGCTGTTCCCTCTCTGTTGAATCATCATATACAATCTTGGGTAATGCAGTCCAACATTCCTGTGTTGGCTCGGTTAGCAAGCGGATACTCTCAAGGTGGAATTCTTTTTCAAGGTCTGTAAAGACGGCTTTTAACTGAATGCCTGCATCAGAAGTAGGCTTATTAAGTGCTTCAGATATATCAAAACTGAATTCATAGGAGCCTAATTGCTGAACGATATTTTTTGCTCCTTTCTCAGCAACCGAATACAGCATCCGACCTGAAAAAAAACAGACTCCTAAATTGGAGATCTTTTTTTCCATTAATTCCAGTTAGGGGCATTTCTCATGGTTGTTCTAGATAGACTTCCAACCGCATCGTCCGTCATTGGATCTTCTAAAAGATATAGTGGTGGGCGAATAGTGTCGTTTCTAGTGTATAAGAACCGTAGAGAAGTGTCTCTAGGATTTACCACCATAGTATTAGGAGAGTACTGGAGTGGGGGTATTTGGCGAAATAATGAATCTCCCATTGAAATCATTAAAGAATCCGTACTTAAATATGTTACTATACTATCCAAACCACCTTCAGTTGGAGGAAAATGTCCATACCGAGCCTCGTAATTTACAATAGCATCCTTTAAGGTCAGCATTCGAGTGCGAACACGTTCGGTTTCAGCTTTTTGTTCTTCGACCACTTTGTATGGTGTGACTATAGAATTGTATAACAACCACGATAATAAAATGATGACAATTCCAAGTACAGCACTTAGTATCTTATTTCGTTCATCTATGTTCATGGGAAGACGGATCTATTAATTAGTAAATCAGATTCAAAAAAATTTTTTGTCGGATCAAAATACATTCACACCCTGTTATATGCAACCAATGGTATCCATGAAATCGTATGATAAAAAAATTGTTAATCTAGCTATTCCCAATATCCTTAGTAACCTCTCAGTACCCATACTAGGGGCGGTAGACACTGCAATTATTGGGCAGTTAGATGAACTATACTATTTGGGGGCCATCGCCGTTGGAAGCCTCGTTTTTGATTTTATTTTTTGGGGTTTTGGATTTTTGAGAATGGGGACAACGGGTTTGGTTGCGCAGGCATTAGGGGCGTCTAACCATCAAATGATTCGAAATCTTTGGCTACGAGGTGTCCTTTTTGGTTCTCTAATTGGGTGTGCATTGGTAGCGCTACAGAATCCTATTGTTCATTGGTCCCTTATCATTGTCTCTCCTAGTGAACAAGTGGTATTTTATGCCACCGAATATATTAAAATACGTATATGGGCTGCTCCAGCCACTTTGTTATTATATGGGTTAAATGGATGGTTTCTGGGTATGCAGAATGCCAAAATACCCATGATAATAACTATAGTCCTAAACCTAATAAATCTAGCATTAAACATATTATTTGTATTGGTGCTGGATTGGAAGGTCACAGGCATTGCTTTGGGAAGTGTAATAGCAACTTATCTTGCCTTATTTTTAGCATTAAGTATCTTTTTTCAGTTCTATGCAAAATACTGGGAATCAGGATGGTTGGGAGAATGGCAAAATAGTACGTTTTGGGAACCATCAACCTGGAAAGATTGGCTTGGCGTGAATAGAGATATCTTCATAAGAACACTCTGTTTAATTTTTACCTATGCTTATTTTACCACTATATCCGCTAGAGCGGGGGATTTAGTCTTGGCTACTAATACCATTTTATTGCAATTCTGGCATATTAGCTCTTTTGGAATTGATGGGTTTGCCTATGCTGCAGAAAGTTTATCGGGTATTTATTGGGGGCAAAAAAATACCGAAGCGTTCAAGCAAATTGTAAAAAAAACTATGCAATGGGGCTTGGGACTTGGTTTTAGTCTAAGTGCACTTTTTTATCTTGGATTTGAACCTTTATTTCTGCTCTTCACAGATATATCTGCTGTAGTTGAACAAGCTCAATATGTTATGCTATATACCGTCATTGCCCCGATAATAAATAGTATATGCTTCATTTGGGATGGGGTCTACGTGGGAACTTCTAACACGAAACCACTCAGAAATACGATGGTTATAGCAACATTTTTGATATATGTTCCCCTTTACTTACTCATCGCACCTTATATGGGTATGCATGCGATATGGATTGCGATGATTATATTTATGATTGCAAGAGGTATTCTTTTAAGTATTATGGCACATCATTATTTTTCTATCAAACGTAACTAGTAGGGAGGAACTTATCTGTTAGCATTGAATTCATGAATTAGGTATTATTGTCATATGTACTATTTGCCAAAATAACTTTAGAATTTGTATGAAATACACTCAAAATTTTTTCTTTCTTTGTAAAACCCCACTTAGTGCGGAAAGCCCATCCGATGTAGAGGTTATTACCAAGGCAACTTCTAGTGAAGATTTCCCACGAGTTTTCAAAAAGTTTGAGAACTGCCGATCTCATGCTTTCAATGAAGATAAAATATATAGTGTGGTCCGGGCTGATGATATCTACGAATTGGTACGAACCAACAATGAAAAGTTGGCAAAAGAAGAAGCATTTGAGAGGGCACAGCTTGAGATTATTACCAATTTACAACATCGTGTCATGCAAGGTAAAGACGCCAATGCAAAAGCTATCCTAAAAGAAGTATATGGGATAGATACCTGATGCTACGCTTCTTGATTAAGGCTATGGTATTTTGCTGGAGTATGATTTAAATTTTTTAGGTCATAATTGTTTCATAGAGAATTTGATAGGAATAGTCTAAACTTCAGATTACAAAAAGCTCATATTCAAATTTATAAATCGTAAATTTTTCATTTTTTAGTAAAATTAGCTAATCTTAGGTCAACTGAAGCAAAGTCAAAAAGTTTATTTTTTACTTCGCGTTAATTACGAACTATAGGAAAGGAAGGTTGGTAAACGACCTGGAGCGGTATTAGCATATGGAAAATGAAAAAATTAGTGGAAAGTCAACAGAACCACACAACGAATCCGACACTCCCAAAGTAGCGAAAGACATCAAACAAGTTGAATCGAAGAGGCAATCTGAATTGCATGAGCTTAGCTCTAACCCACTGATTCATGCAAACGAGACCCAGTTAGAATCAGTGGTCGAACTAGATTTAGATACTGCTTCAGAATCCAAGGTTACGGATGACTCTGAAATTGTCTTAGAATCCGAGGTATCTTTCGATAACGCCACGAATCTCTCAGATAACAATCCAGTAGAAAGTGTGGATACTTTTTATCAAGATATTTGCCAAAAGGCTGAGAAATTTGTTCTGCAACCAGATCGGGCTTTTGTTTCAAATGAATTAGCTAGTCTAGCACTGAAAATTTCAGAAGGACCCGAACCTGATTCAGAAATTGCTAAGCAGGCAATAGCTGCTTTTCAAATACTTAGAGACGAATTTGAAGACCGGAAAAAGACTCATTACGAAGAGTTGAATAAAAAAAGAGCGGATAATCTAGAGCGCAAGAAAAAAATATTAAAACAACTTTCCGATCTAATTGAGGCGCAGAATTGGACAGCTACCAGAGAGATTAGGTCCATGCAGCAACTATGGGAGCAGATTAAGTTACTCCCAGCCTCAGAGGTAGATGCATTAAATAAGCAATTTGATAATTTGATTCAGGAGTTTGAGAATCATAAAGTTGATCGCTTGGTGAAAAAGCTACAGAAAGAGGAAGAAAATTTAACTCTTAAATTACTCTTATTAGAAAAAATTAAAGAATTGAATGGAAAGGCAGATCATGCATCGGCAGATTTTGCTGTGCTAAATAATGAATTGCAAGATCTGCAGAATCAATGGCGTAAAGTTGGGAGAGTACCTTTAGATCGAAACCAGCATACGTGGGATCAATTTTACGCGACATTGGATGAATTTAATGAATTGAGGTATAAACATGACGCCTCGTATAGAAACTCAGTTGAAAAGGCTCTTCAAAAAAAGCAAAAACTCATCAAAGAGGCGGAATCTTTATTAGATATGAAAGATTTAGCTGAAGCGGCAATAAGAGTTAATAAACTCCATAAGCTTTGGAAAAAAACAGGGAATCTTCCACAAAAAGAAGAGAATGAATTGTGGGATGCCTTTAAGGCTGCTACGGACGCTTTTAACGATAAAAAGTCGGAAAATTTAGAAGAATTGCGGGCTATAGAGCAAAAAAATTATGAGCTTAAACTCGCCTTAGTTCAACGAGCAATTTTTATCAAGGAAGGAGATAATAGTGATAATGGCCACCAGAAGATGCAGGATCTGATGGCTGAATGGAAAAAAATAGGTCCAGTTCCAAGAAAAAAATCATCCAAAATTTGGAAACAATTCAAAGAAGTTATGGATGATTTTTATAATCAAAGAAGGGAGCACTTCAAAGATGTGCGCAAAACCCACAAAGAAAACTTAAAAAAGAAAAATGATATCCTTGAACAGCTCAACGCATTGGTGGGTCATGATGACCCAGCAGTAGCAGTTCAAGAAGCAAAAAAGCTACAAGATATGTTTAAGGTGATTGGGCATGTTCCAATAAAACTTAAGAACAAAGTCTGGAAAGATTACCGAGAAGTATGTGATAAAATTTATGGTAATTATAGAATTTCTGGAACCGATTTAGGAATGGAAAGAAAACTTACTACAGAGGGGCTGGATCCATCGACCCGTAAAGAAGTAATAGGATCTCAGAAAAAATTAGATGCGATGATAAAAGCTATAAGTGCATTGGAAGCGGAAATTATTCAATTTCAAGAAGCAAAAACCTACTTCAAACCTACAAATAAGGGGAATGCTTTACTGGACGATCTGGATAATAAAATTGCCACGGCGAAAAATAAATTAGACCAAAAACATGCAAAAGCTTTTGAGCTTAAAAAAACGATCGATCTTTTAAAAAATAAAGGTTCGGAATAATTAAGAGCTTTTATTATAATTATTCACTTTAAAGATGTAGGATATTAAACATCGGTGTTTCAAAATCTTACTTAATTAGTATGTGAGATTCATGGTTAAAATAAAATTTTGGGGAGTTCGAGGTTCTACGCCATGCGCTAACAACGAAAACATGGGTTTTGGGGGTAATACGTCTTGCATACAAATATCTGCGACTCATTTGAATGAGCTTCTTGTGTTGGATTGTGGTACTGGAATTAGAAACTTAGGTAACGATATTATTCAAAGAAAGGAAGCACTTCGCGGGCATATATTTCTAACGCATCCGCATTGGGATCATCTCCAAGGATTTGGCTTTTTTAAGCCGTTCTACCATCCAGATGGCCATTTTAATTTGCATTTAACCTCTCAACCTGGATTAAGTTGCAATGAGATTTTGCAAGGTCACTTTTCAAACACCTTTTTTCCGGTCACGTTGGACATGCTTTCAGCCGAAATGAAATGTAAGAGCATAGAAGAGGGTGTGTATGACTTTGGTGATTTTGTAGTTGAAATGATGTGGGGTAGGCATACCATTCCAACCGGCATTTTTAAAGTGATCATTGAGGATAAGGTCATTGTATATGCTCCGGATAATGAATTACCTCATGACAATTCGGAAAATTCTAAAACTTTTATAGAAAAGTTTCAATCATTTATACATGGTGCAGATGTGCTCATACATGATGCTCAATATAATCTAGAAGAATATAAGCAGCGAGAGGGCTGGGGGCACACTAACTGGGAAAAGCTTATTGAGCTTACAAAAGACTCTCAGATTAAACAGCTATATTTAACACATCATGATCCTGATAATTCCGATGCCGATTTGCAAAAAAGATGTGATCAGATTCAAGCAGAGTACGAAAGTGTTTACGAACTAGTCACTTTAGCACGAGATGAAATGGTCGTTGAATTAGCCTAAAAGGGTATTTTTAGAGATGTTTTATAATGCTGATTTCTGATATTATCTCAGTATTAAATTACACTGTCTAAATCATACTCACTCATTTTATTTCGTATTTTTCTTGTAAACTTTTTGATCAATAATCTTTATTTCTTGAAATCTTTTCTCCTATTTCTGAGCTTCGCAATCAGCACACAAATAGCCTTCTCTCAAGCGTCTTTTGAACGTCTTGAGACCAATGCAGGTGTTTTTGGGCTATCTATTACTAATTTTGGCACGCTTGGAAAACCTGATGTACGAACTAATCCAGAAGGTGGATTTAGTATGCGCTATCCTACCAATACAGGTACGGAGCATTTATTTGAAGCTGGAATTTGGATTGGGGCCCTTTATAATCAATCTCAATTAAGGGTTTCTACTGCGTCGGTCACTACTTCCGGGGGTTACGCGCGGGGTGGTGCGGGTTTTGAATTTACCGCAGATGCTCCAATAAGCCAACGAAGTAGTAATCCAAATGACGAATACTTTTCACCCTTCTCTGTGGGTGAACAAGATATTATCGCTCAATTTTCAGATAAACGCCGGGATATTAATGGGACACCTATTAGTGGGCATGATACTCCACTATTCGCAGATGTACGGCTCGAAAGCTATAACTGGAGTTTTCCTTTTACGGAGAACTTCACCATACTACGCTATGATATAATCAATAGCAGCGACAAGTATGCAGCCCCGTCAACCTGGGATAGTGTATTTGTTGGTATGTATGCTGACTTAGTGGTGCGAAATGTGAATTCAGCCACGGAGACTGGAGGGGCCTTTTTTAATAAAAATGGAATTGGTTATCTAGATTCTATGTACACTGCATATGTATTTGATGCAGGATCTCCTGATAATCCGTCTATTAATACCTACGGGGCTATGTCTATTATCGGTGCCAACTATCGTGGACAGTACTTTCATCCTTCTAACGCCGAGTATTTAGGAGATAATGGTTATCGGGCACCCTTTATAACACCCAGTTATTGGCTATTTAGTTCAGGGACTGGATTATATGTACGCCCATCTAGTGATCAACAACGTTATGAAAGAATGGCAATACCTTTCCCAATGGATTCCGTGATTTTAGGGGAAACAGTAAGAGAACAATTACGGACCGATGGTCAAACAGGAAATGGGAATTATATATCCATGCTGTCGATGGGCCCATTTAACCAAGTCGAGCCAGGGGAAACCATTTCTGTGTACTATGCATTTTCTGCTGCATTAAAGCCTGAGGAATTTCAAGGTATTTCGGGTAAGGAAGTTGATAACGAGCAATCTAGGGTGGAGCTTACCAAAACATTGAATGCTATAAATAAAGTATTTCAAGGAGAGGATAAGAACAATAATGGAATTCTGGATGATGGAGAAGATACCGATAGAAATGGAGAGCTAACCCGGTATTTATTTCCAACCCCCCCTGATAATCCAAAAGTTAGAGTACATCTAGCAGCTGGTAAAGTGACCTTATACTGGGATAAAAGTGCAGAACGCTCAAGAGATCGCGTTTCAGGTGAGCAAGATTTTGAAGGATATCGTATTTATCGCTCAGAACTTGGGCAAGACATTAATCCGCAGCCACGGCTCATCAGAGAGTTTGATAATCCAGCTAATGCGGTGGGATTCAATACTGGTTTCGATGAAGTTGAGCTTAGTCAGCCCGTACTTTTCGAAGGAGATACCACCACCTATCATTATGCCTATGAGCTGAATAATTTATTGAGTGGATGGCAGTACCAATTGTCAGTCACAGCCTTCGATAAGGGTAGTGATGAATTTGGTATAGAAGGATTGGAAAGTAGTGCCAATGTAAATGCAATTCGTGTATTCCCAGGTACTCCGGCTAATGAGCAATTTGCAAGTGATGATCCTCAGTATCAAGTTGGAGTATATCCCAACCCTTACCGCCTCAACGCCGCTTGGGATGGACTGGCTGAAGGAGACCGAAAGCTTTATTTTTATAATTTACCTGCAAGATCAGAAGTGCGAATTTACACTGTTTCCGGTGATATTATCGCAGAATTTAAGCATGATGCCAGTAATTATATTGGCAATATTGATTGGTTCCAGAATTATAGTGATGATCCGCGTGTTATGGCTGGCGGTGAATATGCTTGGGACTTACAGTCCTCAGCAAATCAGATTTTAACCACGGGATTATACCTGTATTCCGTAAAAGACATAGCATCAGGAGAGGTGCAAACAGGTAAACTAGTAATCATAAAATAACCCTAATAACTATGAATAAGTCTACAAATAACATGTTAAAGCAAGGATTGTTAGCAATGCTTGTTATGCTACTAAGTGCTGGGTCTGCCCTTGCACAACAAAGTTTATTTTTTTCTGAATACATTGAAGGTGGAGGTAATAATAAGGCTTTTGAAATTTTCAATCCAACAGATGATGATATAGATCTGGGTAATTATATAATCCTCGGTAATTATAATGGGAATCCATTTAACGATACTCTAAGATTTACACCTGGC
>CABZVB010000024.1 GCA_902529115.1 uncultured Balneola sp. | reverse complement strand
GAAGTGATATATTAGAAATGATTATGAATAAATTAAAAGTTAATAACGTTTCTATACCGATATATTAAATAAAAGCGTTATTTGTATCTTAACCTAAATTTTGGCTTCTCTCAGATTAATGTATGCTTATGTACACCAAACTAGTAACAGAACTACTTTCACACAGTAAAGTAGCAGTTTTTTCACATATCCGACCAGATGGAGATTGTATAGGGTCTCAAGTCGGCATCAGTCTATGGTTACGACTAAATGGTGTGCACGTGCGTGCGTTTAATCAAGATCCTCTTCCAGAAAATTTACTTTGGTTAATGGATTTATTTCCAATTGAATCCCCTAGGTTAAGTGATCTGGATGATTTTGATGCGGTTTTATTTGTTGACGGGAATCAACT
The DNA here is from genome assembly GCA_902529115.1 of uncultured Balneola sp. GTDB lineage: Bacteria > Bacteroidota > Rhodothermia > Balneolales > Balneolaceae > UBA1275. The sequence continues at coordinate 23,886 of CABZVB010000024.1, read as the reverse complement.
TTCTCGATTTGGAGAACTAGCAGAAAGCCTTGTTCACACGCAGATACCCCTATATATGATAGATCATCATCCCGATCCTAGTGATATTTTTGATGAGATGATTTCGGTGGCAAGTGCTTCTTCCACCTGTGAATTGGTTTATAGGCTGTATGAGGCTCATGATCTTGACCAATTGATTCCTGCCGCATGTAAAGCACTGTATACAGGTCTAGTCACCGATACCGGATCATTTCAGTTTGAGAGTGTTATACCAGCTACCTTAGCTGCTGCATCAGATTTATTAACTCGTGGTGAATTTCGCCCAAACGAAATTATTGATCGGCTATATGCCAATAAAAGTTGGGGACAAATTGTGTTATTAGGGAAAGCATTAGAGACCATTCAAACCCATCTAGATGGTCAGATCGCTAGCATCACAGTCACTCAAGAAATGTTTGAGGAAACCGGGACTGCACCTAGCGATACCGAAGGTTTTGTAAAATATCCTTTAAGTTTGGATGGAGTCATGGGGTGTGTTTTATTTAGGGAAGATCCAGATAGGATTAAAGTGAGTCTGCGATCTCGAAGTTCTTTGGATGTTCATAGTTGGGCTAAAAAAATAAATGGAGGAGGGCATGCGAAAGCGGCAGCAGGTTGGATTAAAGCACCTATGGAGCAGGCCAAAGAAGCGGTATTAGCCATGGGAGAGGAAAGTATAAAAGAGGCAAAAAACAGCGTAAGCTCTTTATTACTTTTAACGGTATTTCTGGCGTGGGCCATGTTTGTAGGAGCGTGTATTGGAGTGGGACAAGCTGATGAGCTAGATAGGATTAGCGATTCTCAAGATAGTACGGTTCAGAGTCAATCTGAGCTACTGGAGGAAGACACCTTTCGGATGGGTGATGAGGTGGAAATGAAGGATCATTCAGGTATGATAGCGTTATCCCTAGAACAACGTTATACTGAAGATACCGAGGGGCGCCGGATTCGAGGGGCAACCATTGATCGTTCCAGGGCCAATGCTATTACGATAGCGGTAGAAAAGGCTAGTCCAGCTATTGTGAGTATCACTGTCACGGAATTGCAGACAGGTTTTGCGCCAACAAGGGATCCGTTTTTCTCTTTCTTTTTTGAGCAGCCTGTACAAAGAGAAGTACAAAGTATGGGATCGGGTTTTATAATTAGTGCGGAAGGCTTAATTGTTACCAATGAACATGTCGCAAATCCGAACGCAAAAACTATTATGGTTACCCTGCCCAATGGTTCTAGCTATGAGGCTGAGATTTTAGGTTCCGATGAGTTGGCAGATTTGGCCTTACTAAAAATTAGTTCGGATACAACAGAATTCCCTTACGTAGAATTTGCTCCTACTGATGACTTAATGGCTGGTGAATGGGCTATTGCAATGGGTAACCCTTTTGGACTTTTTGCAGATGGTCAACCTACGGTAACCGTTGGAGTGATAAGCGCGACTAAGAGGGATTTTAGACCTGACCCTCAGGAGCCGAGGGTGTATATTGATATGATTCAAACCGATGCTGCTATCAATCGTGGAAACTCTGGCGGGCCATTGGTGAATTCAAATGGAGAGGTAATAGGGGTGAATACTTTCATATTTACAGGGGGTACAAGTAACGGATTTGTAGGTTTGGGTTTCGCCATCCCCAGCGAGCGCGTGCAAAAAATTATAGAACAATTAAATGATTCTGGTGAAGTGCAACTAGCATTCGATACGGGTATGGAATTCTCCCCAATGACGCGAGGTCTAGTACGACAATATGGTCTTTCACCAGTACCAGGACTATTTGTTTTAAGCGTAAATAGGAATGGACCTGCCTATGAGTCAGGTATTTTACCAGGTGATATAATCATGCGAATTGGTAAAGAACGTGTTACGAGTCAAATGCATGCTTTTGCCTTGATGCGTGAATATGACGAGGGGGATTTGATGACCGTTCGTTTGTTTCGAGAAGGTAAAGAGTACGAAACAGAAATGTTATTACGTAGGAAGGTAGTTGAGTAAGTCAGAGTTTATAGAATTATTTTAAAATTACTTATGAATAGCTAGTTTTAGTTTGGACTCATTATATAGCCAGTTTTTATACCCTTCACTACCTTCATCTTCTGTAATAGTTAGTGATATAACACACGGACAATCATAAGAGTTGTGTTTTTCAACAAGTTTGGTGAGTTGCTTCATATTTGAATAATGGGTTTTTACCAGGAGTATACACTCTTTTCCTTCCGTTATCTTCCCCTTCCACCAATACATAGATTCCATTCCGTCTACTAGATTAATACATGCAGCTAAGCGATTTTGAAGTATTTTATGACTTAGGTTTTTAGCCGTGGTTTTGTCAGGTGTGGTGACGTATACTATACGCAAATTGTAATACATAGTATAATTTTGTTTTGAATAGTTATTGTATTCATAAGGGTATTTAAATGTTCTAGCTGGTGAAATCCTTGAATAAGATTTATGATGAATACCATTATCTCCCAGCTTATTCTAGCTGAAAATAAGATTATTTGTGCGATATCCCATGCAATCAAATACAGAGCTTATGCTAAAAAATAGGTTAAGGGTATCTATGAATAGAAGTTGATCCTTTTTTACGATTGATTAAATTTTAATGGCCTTTCCCATAACTTCCAATGAGTTGGAATCGACCTATTGGACTATATGTGTATAAAAGTGTAATTTGATTTTTTCAAATTTTTGAAAATCATTATAAACTATTTTATGATTTGCGAGAGTGGCGGAATTGGTAGACGCGCTAGATTTAGGATCTAGTATCTTAACCGATGTGGGGGTTCGAGTCCCCCCTCTCGTACATTTTGTCTTCATAAAATCAATAATATACAAGATTGACTTTTTAAAAGTTTCCCAAATGTTTCCCAATATGCCTATCTTATCACTAGTTAGGGAAACTATTCAGGATCGGTATCACCATATATTCCAAGTGTAAAGGGGAAGAATATGGGAGACTACTGGAATGAGGATATAGTCAGGACTGCGGTAGCCAATCAAAAACTTCAAATAGAGGGGGAACATCCTGCTCCTTTTCCCGAACAAATTGTTATACTCCCAGTACTACAAACTTCAAAAGAAGGGGAACTAATATTAGATCCCTTTATGGGTAGTGGTACTGTTGGGAGGGTATGTGATACCCTTTCAAGGAAGTTTGTGGGGTATGATATGAAGAGGTTTTGAACTTTTTGAATCCATGAAAATAATTGACAACAAAAAAATTACTCTACTTGAGGTATTAGAAGAAAAAGTAGATGAGACAATAAATCTATATTACTCTGGTGATTTTTTCTCCTGTTATGCTATCTTCGAAACACTTCACATATTAAATAAATCAAAATCTGTCAAAATTTTACTTCGGAATAATTCTTTTGAAACTAGTCATGAACTTTTGCAAACTTTAGATGAGGAGTACTTAAATCTTAAACTAGACCGAAAATACAAGGTAGGTAAGGTTATAAATTTTATTGAGAATGTTGTTGATATCAGAAAAGGATCATTGGGGAATCAAAATTTACTGATACTTGAGAATGATCATACGGTTACCTCTCTAATATTAACACCTCTCAATTTTGATACTGTTTGTTTAGGAACAACAAAATCACTTCACCCAATTTTGATAAATGAGATAGATGATTCAAATAGTGAGTACTTAAAATATTTCAAGGAGATATGGGATAAATCTCAAGTTGTAAAAACAGAGGTGTTAAAATCACTCAATAATAAGAATGGGTATCAAAAACCTTCAATGGTCTATAAATCAATTTTAAGGGAGACTTTTGGATTGAATGACATCAACCATAGGATAGATACTAAACTGAATAAAATTGGGTTTAAAGAGTCAGTGGTTTGGAATTTATTATACAACTTTCAAAAAGATGCAGTTGTTGGTGCTATAAACAAGATTGAAACATACGGTGGTTGTATTATAGCTGATTCTGTTGGTTTAGGTAAGACTTTTGAAGCGCTCGCAGTTATGAAGTACTATCAATTACGAAATGACCGAATATTAGTGCTTGCTCCAAAAAAACTAAGAGAAAATTGGTCGATTTATCAGTTAAATGACAAAAGAAATATCTTATCTAAAGATCGATTTAACTACGATATTCTAAATCATACAGATTTATCTAGGAATACTGGTTATTCTGGTGATATTAATTTATCTACAATTAATTGGGGAAATTATGATCTAGTTGTAATTGACGAGTCCCATAATTTTAGAAACAATCCAAATAGGAAGGATAGGGTTACAAGGTATAGTAGATTGATGGATGATGTAATTAGATCAAACATCAAAACTAAAGTTTTGATGTTATCAGCAACACCAGTTAATAATAAGTTAAGTGACCTCAAAAATCAGATATCATTTATTACGGAAGGTAATGATATATCTTTTCAAGATTATGGAATCGAGAGTATATCTAATGTCCTAAATGATACCCAAAGAAAGTTTAATAGATGGTTTAGTGAATATGATCCTGATGATATAAATGTAAATGAACTTTTAGAAGATTTAGGAGGGGCATATTTTAAAATTCTAGATATGATCACAATTGCTAGATCACGGAAACATATTGAGAAATATTATGACACTACAGAAATAGGTAAATTTCCAAATAGGTTGAAACCAATAACGGTTTCACCGCCTATAGACACTCAGAATCAAATGAGTAATATTGGTGATATATATGATACTATAGGTAACCTAACCCTTTCATCTTACACTCCTTTAGCTTACGTCAGATCAGATAAAAAAGATGAATATGCAAAGAAATATGATATAGTAACTAGTAAGGGTACGATTTTCAGACAGATAGACAGGGAACAAAGTCTTATTTACTTGATGAGGGTAAATCTGCTTAAGAGGTTAGAAAGTTCAGTGGATTCCTTTAGAATAACTGTAGGAAAATTAATCAAGTCAATAAATCATAATTTAGAACAGATTAATAACCATAATGATGAAGAAGTTGATTATGATTTATCAATCACAGAGGTCAATATTGATGATACTGATTTTGAGGATTTTTTAGTTGGTGGAAAGACTAAAGTTCTGATTCAAGACATTGATTTAATCCGTTGGAAACAAGATTTAGAGTTTGATATTAATATACTTAAAAACCTTCATGAGGAATTAAGTCAAATAACGGTTCAGAGAGATGCGAAATTGGAAAAACTCAAATCTCTGATTGAGGACAAACTCCAAAACCCAATAAACCCGGATAACAAGAAAGTTATTGTATTTACCGCATTTGCGGATACTGCATCGTATCTACATGAGAACATAGAAGATTGGTTGTACTCTAAACACGGTTTATACTCATCCTTAATTACAGGAAGTGGTACAAATAAGACCAACCTTCCTAAGTGTAAAACTGATCTTTCCTCCTTACTAATCAACTTCTCACCAAAATCTAAAAAAAGAGAACAGGTGTTTCCTGACCAAAGAGATGAAATTGATGTGATGATCTGTACCGATTGTATCTCAGAGGGTCAAAACTTACAAGACTGTGACTATCTCATCAATTACGACATACATTGGAACCCTGTGAGAATTATCCAAAGGTTTGGTAGAATTGACCGAATTGGTTCTGTTAATGATAACATTCAACTCGTCAATTTCTTCCCGAATATTGAATTAGACAACTTTATAGATTTAGTAGCAAGGGTAAAAGGTCGAATGGTAATGTTGGATGTATCCGCAACAGGGGAAGATAACGTTATATCTAAGGATCCCTCGAACATGAAGGACTTAGAATATCGTAAGAAACAATTGAAACAACTTCAAAATGAAGTTATTGATATTGAAGATGTTCAAGGTAATATTTCAATATCGGATCTAACCTTCAATGATTTCAAAATAGATCTTGAAAAAACCTCTCGTGAAGAACTAAAGAGAATTGAGGAATTACCTCAATCATCATTTTCGGTAGTTAAATCGAATACAGACCATATTCATAAGGGGATTATTTTCTGTTTAAAAGATAAATCGGGTGAAAAGTCGGAGAACTATGGATCTAACGTACTTTACCCCTATTTCTTGATTTATAAGAGTCTCAACGGTAGTCAAAATATAAAATCCTCTCAACCCAAGATTACTCTCGATTACTTGAGAAAGTTATGTATTAATGAAGATGAGTTAAACCCAAGAGTTATTGAGGAATTTGAAGATAGAACATCAAAACTCAAGAGAATGGATGAATATCAATCACTTCTAAAAGAGTCGATAAGTGAAGTGAGGGGTGTTCAGGAAGAGATCGGTTTAGATTCACTAGCCACATCCGGTGGAACACTATTTAGGGACAATGATGATTTCGGAAATGAGAATATTCAATTAGTTAATTACTTAATCATTGAGTGATGGAAATAGAATACAATGACATATTCCATTTTCCTTCGAGGACTCTTTTGAATAAGAGACTCACCAAGGTCTTCTTCACAAAGAATTTCGATTTAAGTAGTTCCGAGAAGAAGACTCTCCAAAATGAGGTCATTCGAATGGAATGGGTGTCAAGTTTAAAACCATCGAATACTAACATACCAAAGTTCGAGACAGAAACTCATTTGATTGAAGAGGTTCAATTCATGACATGTGAAGTTTCAAACCTTTATAAATACTGTAAATCTGTTATCGATCTATTTCAGAAATACATTCCCTATCAAATAGTCTTGGTTATAGAGGATAAAGACTATTGGATGTTGAATCTTACTGAGAAGAGGATCAATCTTAATGATAGATCTAAAAGGACGATTGAAAAATCATTTTCCACCAATCCAATTAATAAGACTAAGACTGATACTGTAAAAGAGTTCATAAAAACACTTTCGTTTGATAGAGTCAATAGATCGACCCTAAACTCTGTTTATCAGAGTTATATTAATTCAGTGATTCAATTCAAGTCTGCCGTAATAACAGGAGTCTTTAACGAAAAGAATCTTGAGAACAATCAAAGAGATATAGAATCCATTGAAAGGAAAGAAAACCTTGAAATGGAAATCATCACACTGAAGAATCAATTAAAAAGAGAGACACAACTCAATTCTCAAGTCTCTATTAATATGGAGATTCAAAAGAGAAAACAAGAGATACAAAACATAAAACAAACCTTATCCCAGTGAGTATAGATAAAATAACATCAGACGACCAACTAAGTCATAGTAAAGACGTGATTCAAGAGAATATTGATCAATTAAAGAAACTGTTCCCTGAGATAGTATCAGAAGGTAAGATTGACTTTAAAACACTTCAACAAATTCTTGGAGAGGAAATCGAAGATGAAGAAGAGTTTTATCGTTTCACTTGGGCAGGTAAATCACAAGCAAGGAAAGAAGCACACAAACCTTCAACAGGAACATTAAGACCATGTAAGGAAGAGAGTTTGGATTGGGATACCACTCAAAATCTTTATATCGAAGGAGACAACTTAGAGGTTTTAAAACTCCTTCAGAAGAGTTATTCAGGTAAGATTAAAATGATATATATCGACCCTCCATACAATACAGGAAAGGATTTTGTTTATAAAGATAATTACAAGGATAACTTAAAGAACTATCAAGAGGTTACAGGTCAAATTGATAGTGAAGGAAATAGACTATCAACTAATTCAGATTCAGATGGTCGGTTTCATTCCAATTGGCTGAACATGATGTATCCGAGATTGAGATTGTCAAGGAATCTGTTAAAAGATGATGGAGTAATTTTTGTAAGTATTGGTGATGATGAATATGATAATTTGAAAAAAGTAATGGATGAAATATTCGGTGAGATTAATTTCATTTCAAACTTTATTTGGAATTGTTCTACAGGAGGAGGTATTAGACCAAAACATGTCAATAAGACACATGAATATTTATTAATGTATTCGAGAGATAAAAACAGTCTTCTTCAGTTGAATGCTCCTTTATCCAAATCGGCAACCGAACAATATAGATTAAGTGATGATTTTGGTGGATTATATCGAGAAAAAGATTTTGTATTTAAGAATTCATCAACAAATATTAATCAGAAATACTTTATTGAATGTCCTGATGGAGAATTAGTGACACCAAAGGATGGTTATATATACAGGTTCATTAAACCAACTTTCGACGAAGCACTTTCTGAGAATAAAGTTGTTTTCAAAAAATCAACGAATGGTCCGTTACTTAATAATAAAGGAGAACAATCAGGTTGGAATATTTACATTAAAAAATATCTTGGTGACGGCAAGGGGTCTCCATTATCAATTCTACCTAAGGACATTGTAGGTCTTTATAATAATGGAACATCATTAGTTCAGAATTTATTCGATAATAACAGAGTTTTTGAAAATGTTAAGTCCCTCGAACTTATCATCTATTTGTTGGAAATGATTTTAGGAGAGGATGATGTAGTATTGGACTTTTTTTCGGGTTCCTCAACTTCGGCACACGCAGTTTTGGAATTTAATAGACGAAACAATAAAATCTCTAAATTTTTTCAGGTTCAACTTCCACATCCTACAGAATCAAATACTATAGCATATAAGTTGGGATATAAAAACATATCTGAAATAGGGAAAGAGAGGATTAGGAGGGTTGTGGAGAAAATTAAGGAAACCAATCCTGATAAATCTGTAAATATGGATTTAGGATTTAAGGTATTAAAACTTGATAGTTCGAACATTAAAAGTTGGGATGGAAATCCTGACAACCTTGAATCAAGTCTCTTTGATTCAGTAAGTAATATAAAATCTGACAGATCAGAGGAGGATGTTCTTTATGAAATTCTACTGAAGTACGGATTAGACCTTACACTCCCAATTGAAGAAAGAGATATTCAAGGAAAGAAGGTGTTTAATGTGGGAATGGGTTCACTCTTTATATGTTTAAGTGATGATATTACCTCAAAAGTTGCGGAAGGAATTGGAGAATGGAAAGAAGAGTGTGATCCTGAGGTCTGTAGAGTAATCTTTAAAGACAATGGATTTACAGATGTAGAGAAAACAAACTCAGTTCAAATTTTGAAACGATTTGGTATTAACGAAATAAGAAGTATTTAACATGAAGAAAATACAATTCGTTAGTTCACTCCAATATCAGTTAGATGCCATCAACTCGATAGTAGACATCTTTCAAGGACAAGAGAAGTGTGATTCCAACTTTACCGTTTACTCTCCTGAGTTTATTCAGAAACAACATAACATCTCATTCAATGAGATTGGATACGGAAACAGACTTACGCTTACCGAAGGAAAGATATTAGAGAATGTTCAACAAATTCAGTTAGGGAATGGATTGAAACCTTCTACTTCCAAAGAGGTTGATAAAACACAGTTGGACTTTACGGTAGAAATGGAGACGGGTACGGGTAAGACCTATGTGTACTTAAGAACCATCATGGAATTGTACCGTAAGTATGGATTCTCAAAACACATTATAGTCGTCCCTTCTATTCCAATTAAAGAAGGAACCTTCTTCAGTTTGAAAGAAACCAAGGAACACCTCCAAGGACTCTATGATAATATCCCTTACAACTTCTTTATCTATGATAGTTCGAGATTGAATGAAGTACGAGATTTCTCTACTAATGATGGTTTGGAGATCATGGTAATCAATATTGATGCGTTTAGTAAGAGTTTCAAGGATCCCTCAAAACCCAACAATGCCAATATCATTCATAGATACAATGATAGTTTAGGTTACAAACCTCTTGATCTGATTAAGAACACCAACCCTGTTGTCTTCATTGACGAACCTCAAACAACTATGAGTACAGAGTTAAGGAAGAAGGCGGTTAAGAACCTAAATCCATTAACTATCATACGTTATTCTGCTACACATAGGGAAAAGGTTAATCTGATGTATAAGTTAGATGCCGTAGATGCCTATGAACAGAAATTAGTCAAACAAATAGAGGTTGGTTCAGTCCAAACAGAGGGTGCTAATAATCAAGCATACATTAAACTCATTGATGTCAAACTCGGTAAAGGATCTCCCGTTGCTAAGATAGAAATAGATGTCTTTGATAAAGGAACTATTAAAAGAAAACAGGTCACAGTCAAACAGAACGATGACTTAGAACAACTTACCGATAGAACTGAATATGAAGGTTATATCATAAAAGATATCTACGGAGGTGAAGGAAGTGAATACATTGACTTTACAAGTAAGGACGATTTCATAAAACTTGGAGAATCTATTGGTAGTGTTGATGATCGTCAGGTTAAGACTGCGATGATTTCAAAAACGATAGAGGAACATCTTGATAAGGAGTTAGTCTTAAATAAAGAGGGTATCAAAGTATTAAGTCTATTCTTTATAGACGAAGTAGCGAAGTACAGACAGTACGATGAAGATGGAAATCAACTCAATGGAGAATACGCAACCATATTTGAAGAAGAATACCTCAAGATTATTAAGAAACCTAAATATCAAACCTTATTTGATCAACATCACAGTTCCGATACAGATCCATCAGAAGTTCATAATGGTTACTTCTCTATAGACAAGAAGAGTAAAAAAAGTAATAAGAAAGACAAGTTCGAATATTTTAAGGACACTAATGGTTCAACCAAAGCAGACGAAGACACTTATAGTCTTATAATGAAGGATAAAAAAGGTCTTTTAAGTTTTAGTTCAAACCTTAGATTTATCTTCTCCCATTCTGCACTTAGAGAAGGATGGGATAATCCTAATGTTTTTCAGATTTGTACACTTAGGGAGAGAGGTTCATCTAAAATAACTCCTCGTCAACAGATAGGTAGAGGGTTAAGATTATGTGTTAATCAACAAGGAGAACGAGAATATGGACATGAAGTAAATACATTGTCTGTTATAGCCAATGAATCGTGGGAACAATTTGTCCATGAACTTCAAACGGAGATAGAGAAAGAAACAGGAATTAAGTTCGGAGTAATAGAAGAATATATGTTCTCGGATGTAGTCTTGGGAGTTGAAGATGGACATACTCAGTACTTAGGACAGGAGAAATCTTCACAACTATATAAACACTTCGTAGAAAAGGGTTATGTAGATAAAAGAGGTAAGGTTCAAGATACATTGAGGATTGCATTAAAAGACAATACCGTCGATATTCCTGAAGGGTTTGATGATAATGTTCACGTCTATAAACAAATCATCTCTAATCTAAAAAGTGCGGCAGGTAAACTTGAGATTAAGAATAAAGATGAAAAGAAACGAGTAAAGGTTAACAGACAAATATTAGACAGTCCTGAATTCAAAGAATTATGGGATCGTGTCAAGTATAAGACAACCTTCTCAGTTGATTTTGATTCAAACTCTTTAGTTCAGAAGTGTATCTCCTCAATAGATGAGAAACTTGTTATTCAGAGAGGTAAACTACACTATACCAAAACGAGTGTAACAATGAGTATTGGTGGAGTTGAAGTTGATGATTCAAAGACTCAAACAGAAACTTCAAATCTCGACTATGAGGTTGATGTTCTCCCTGATATTGTTGGGTATCTTCAGAATGAGACTCAATTAACGAGAAAATCAATAGTCAATATCCTTACAGGGACTCGAAAACTAAAGTATTTCAAGATTAATCCTCAGAAGTTCATTGAAGGATGTATAGACATCATTAATGAACAGATGAGGCTTCACATCGTCGATGGAATTAAGTACCACAAAATCGGTGGGAATGAATACTACAGTCAAGAACTCTTCGAGAATGAAGAACTATTCGGATATATCAAGAGTAATTTATCTGAGAGTAGTAAATCTCCTTATGAGTACGTAGTTTATGATTCACGAATAGAATCAGGTCTAACCAAAGAGTTTGAACAAAGTCAGAACGTCTCTGTCTACGCAAAACTTCCGAATTGGTTTAAAATAGATACCCCTCTTGGTTCTTATAATCCTGATTGGGTGGTGGGATGGAAAGACGGAGATGACGAGAAACTTTATTTTGTTGTTGAGAGTAAAGGAAGTTTATCTGAATTGGATTTGAGACCTAAGGAATATTCAAAAATTCAATGTGGTAAGAAACACTTTGAATCTATTGGATCAGAAATGGTAGTAGCAACTTCAATCAGTGATTTGAACAAGTTAGAGAAAATTTAAAGTGTCAAATATTGAAACCTTCCAAACTCCACTTTCAATCTTATGCCTTCTTAGGTAAAACCTATGGGTTACTATTAAAAAATGAAAACCTGTATGTATATAGTTCATTTATGTTAGGGTCTGATGAATTACCAAAGTTTCTAGATGAAATTATTGAATCAGGAACACTTCAACGATATGGTGACCTTGTCGTAGAAGAACCACCACCACCTACTCAAGATATGTGGGAGAAATTCTACCAAGTTTTATGTGATATTAAAGTCAAGGAGTGGGAAAAAGAATATACTGATATTAGTATTATTGATGGGGGTGGATGGGAGTTAAAAATCAGATTTAAAGACATATATAGAACCACAGGGGGCATGAATGCCTATCCAAAGAAAATGATGGTGAACGGTAAAAAAATTGATCCTTATGAGATGCTTTATGACGCTATAGATGACTTAACGGATGGTGTTTTTAAGAAAACTAGAGATAGTGGATATGGATATTAATTAACTATGGGTGACATCTACAAATTTGGTTGTGAGAATTGTGGTTACAAATCCAAAGAACTACACATTGGTCTAGGAATGATGGGACCTGAATATGATATGTCCGCAGCTCCTTGTTTCAAGTGTAAAACAATAAGGACTTTCAATATTGTTAAGGAAGAGGTTCGGTGTAAACGTTGTAAATCCGAGTTAGAATTGTATGACTTTTATGGTGAAAACTTAGATAATGAAGATGAACCTACTTCAAAGGAAGAGAAACTGATTGAAGACTCTAAATTTGTAGAGTTTGGATGGTATGAAAATGTAGATTTTCCTTGTCCAAAGTGTAAAAACCCGATGATGAGAATTGGGGTGATGGGAATTTGGGACTAATCAGTGTAAGAGAATTTTATACAAAATTAGTAGAAATATTATGGAACTACTTCAAATACTAATCATCACCAATGTAGTTTTCTTTATTGGTTATTTTGTAGGAAAACAAAAAGGAGTTGTGGAAGGTAAAAAAGAGGGATTCCTAGATGGAATGAATACAACTTTCAAAGAAGTGGAGAAATTGATGAATAGTGGTCTAACATCTACACTTGATTGGGAAACGACACAACGACTATTGAATGAGAAAATGAGTAGGAACTGAAAATAAAATTCTACTGAATGTGTAGAATAGATTAGTCTATCATTTTCGTATAGGAGAAAAAATTGACCTCGATATGAAAACGGGTCTGGCGAGATTTTAACTAAAAATATTTTCTCTGATTACAAGAAACCTCAGTCTATCAAAATAGTATCTGGATGAAATTATTTACAAAGGAATGAATAAGAGGTTTTTCGTTGGTTGATAGACTGGTTAGAGTCAAAAATTCATTGTACTATATCAGTAAGTAAATTGTTGATATTTTGACATATTAGCTTGGGTAAAAGTTTCCCAATTATATCAAAAGTTTCCCAATATTAATTCAAAAACATCATTTATAACATCAAAAATAGGGTATTAGTACTCCCCCCTCTCGTACTTTATGTCTTCATAAAATCAAGTTATTAAATATGAGAGCTTTGATTAGTATTGTGACGATATTTCACCAAGTATTTTTAGGTCCTAAAACCTTACAACCTTTAACAATTACCTTACCCATCACCTTCTCTATTATTTATTTTTATATAATCAGCCACTAAACATGCCTATAAAATAGGTTAATTGGATTACATATAACCGTAACTCTCTTTTGTACTATCACCTAAGTCAATTTTGTCATACAATAGTTGCACACCTAAAATCGATACTCCAAACAATACTGCGCCGATCATTAATACTACGTTTTCTAAACCGGTATAATTAAAAGATACACGAAGTAGTACAGTGGTAATTACAAAACCAGTATTTCGAATAATAAGACTATAACGGTCTGTGAACTTTAAAGATGCTACTAAAATGAGAACATCGACAATGATCAAAATATCGAAGAATTCATGGTAAAATACCGTATTGAAGTCCATTAGCTTTTGTTGTCCGGAAATAAGTATATGGTAAATATCTATAGACCATTTAACAAAACTAACACTAGCTAAGCCAATAAATATTGGTACTAACAATAAACAAAGTAACTTCTTATAACCTCTAAACTTGGTGAGTGATACCGATGTCTTGTGTACTTTACGTTTAATGAGAAAGTATCGATATACAAAGATAAGGGTGAACAGCACTAAGATTCCTAGGATATCATATAATAGTGCTAGATTTTCAATTTGGAAAAGGACTTCACTCTGTACGTTGATTTTTGAAATATCTTTGAATACACGACGGATGAGTATTAAAGAAATAATTTCAAATTGTTTCCCAATTGAAATGGCAAAAGATCTAGGTAAATAATAAATAAGAAGATATACTTCATAGATTAGTATAAACGAAAATGGTGTATAAACTGCAGAAATAGGGTTTGCTAAATAATCTTCAAAGCCTGCAAGTCCTACTATATCATTTGTATTTACTAGTAAGATAAGGCCTAGATGAACAACAAAACCAACAGAAGCAATGATAATAACCCAGGATTCGAGACGTTTTTTTAGTTGGTCATTAAAAAATAAATTAAAAAGGGTATCTACTTTTGTCATTTAAGATAGTATAGTTGTATCCTCTTTAATATCACTAAAATTTACTCAAAATCAATATATAAGATGCTATATTTTTGAGCTTAGCGTAATGACATTCTTTAGTATAGTTGGGTTAATAACAGGTTCTAAGTGAGCAGGACTATTGCTAGATTTTGCTGATAAGTGAATACTTTTGAAGCCAGCGTCTATGAAAAGAGATACATTATTGTCGTTTATTCCACCTCCTGGCATTATTTCCAAAGAATTACCTGCTACTTTTTGCAGATCTTGTAATAAAAGAATACCATTCTCAGCGCCTCTTTTTTGCCCCGAGCTTAATAATCGGCTAAAACCCGCTTCTATGAGTTGTTCTAATACATTAAAAGGCTTTGCCGCCTGGTCGAATGCTCGGTGAAAAGTAAGATCAAGCCCTAAAGTTAAGGCCCGCCAATGGCGTAGAAGGACTGGATCGACTCCATTTTTCTTATTCATGTGTCCAACCACAATCCCTGCTATGGGAAATTGAAGAGCTTTTTGAATAGATTTCTCTATGTGTTTCAGGTCGGAAGAAGAATAAAAGAAATCTCCAATTTTAGGACGTATTAGAACATGTATTGGTATATGAAATTTCTGGCAAGCTTCTTTAAGTAATTCCAGGTCAGGGGTGATTCCATCTTCTAGCAGATTTTGACACAGCTCAACTCGTGAAGCTCCTAATTGTTCGGCAGTTCGAATTGAGTATAAACTATTGCAGCAAACTTCTATATTCATGATTTACGTATCCTCAGTTTAGATATCTTTTGGCGGCGGCAACAACTGTAAGGGCTTGTACTTTTTCATTTCCATTTCCACTTGTATATAACTCATAAATATGATTTCTCATCTTTGGTTTATCAATCAGGTCTAGGTACTTGTTGAAATAGCTGTTAAGATGGGATGTTAAATCCCTTTCAGTTGTAAACCAATAATCTAATGGTGTCATATTACGGGGATTATGTGTGGATTCCCCAAACTGTATCTTTTCAGCAAGTTTCCAAAACCAAGTTCGTAGTGGCATGGATTTTGAGCCAATTCGTAGTGATTTTGCCGTTATTATTGTTCGGGTTCGTTCCCAAATATAGTTTGATGCTTTTGGGTAATAGTGTTTTATCCAGTGTATGTACAATTTATGTTCAGCTCGTATTTTAAGTGGGAGTTGAAGGCAGAAATTGAAAAAATCAAAATCATAAAAGGGTGAAAAACTTTCGGTTACCGCATACACCGACATGAGTCCCATATTCATTCCATATAAACCGCGCAGCATTATTTTATGATGCTCTAGGTTTTGGTAATCGGGTTTGAAACCGTGGTTAAGTAGTTCTTTAGCGAAGCGGGTGGAAGTAGCTCCACTCAAGGCAGAATAATTTGTTGGATTCTCGGTAGTTCGTATATAACTCCCAAGCACAACATCTCCTAGCATTCCAGTGTGGAGCATTCCTAACGGTGCATCATATCTTTTGTTTATTATTTCATGCAAAATACGTCGGGTATGTGCCTGTCCATAGTACACCACATTTCCACCAGTATGCTGTGTAATTTCATCTAAATCCAGGAGCATTTGGCCACCATCCAATGGCATAAAATGCCACATGTGCTTTAAGTCTTGAGCAATTTTACGGGCAATGGTATGATCTAAAGAGTTTTTTTGTGAAAAACAGAGATTAAGTTGATTAGTATAGCCCATTTCATGAGCAACCCAGCTTGTCATTCGTGAATCAAGGCCACCACTGAGAGATACTAGTGGTATTTTTCCTTGTGCAGTGTCACGTTTAAAGGCTCTTTTTATAGCTACCCTAAATAGTGTATCCAATTGCACAGCAGCATCATCCATAGAAAGGGAAGTACCAATGGAGGGTAGTGAATAATATTTATAGGTAGTTAGGGTGTTACCCGGTATGGGCGTTTGTTCATTTTCGAGGGTATCAATGGTTCCAGCATAGCCTATTGGTAGTCGTTTGATAGGATTGAATAAGGTGTCAGTTTCTAGTACAAATCCAAAGTTCAGAAGCTGATAGAAGCCTAAGGATGATAATGTTAAGGGTTGGATGGTCTTTATTTTTTGGGCAAGTAAATCGTAGTCATTAGAGATGTGCCAGCCATTATATAGTTGAGCGTAGTATAATGGTTTTGTGCCTAAAGGATCACTGAACAAGATCCAATGATTGTTTTTGGAAGACCAGTAAGTTCCCGCATAGCTACCTCTTAGGTGAAGCGGAGCATATATCCCAAAATTATCTAAAGCCTCAATCATCATCGAATATTCATCATTAGGGTCTCCTTTCTCAACATATACAAATCCTGAACTATATAAATATTCTAACCGATTGTTTTGAGCAGTGGCTTCAGAAAGATGTAAATAGAATGAATGTGCCACGCTTCGGGTTTATTTTTGGTTATGGGGTCTCGATAAAAGGGAGTACAAATGCGAATAAGCATTGGAATCGTATAGATAAACCAATCCAATTTGTAAGCTGATCGAAATAACAAAGCATAAACTTATTATTAGGAAGTTAGGCGATTCAAGTAATGGCTTTATGCCGTAATGTATTCCACCACCCAAGAGTAAAAAACTAAATAATGGGCGATAAAATTCTTTGAAATAGCTGGCAAAAGATATGTTAATCATGACTTTAATTTGCATTCGCCAAAGTGGATACAATAACCCAAGAGCTAGGGCTAATAAACTATAAGCCACCCCCTGTATTCCGCCAAAGTAGATGCCAAAAAGTAAAGCGGCAGGAGTGATTGATGCGCGAAATAATGTCCAGTAAAAACCAATGTCCGTACGACCAGTTGCTATTTGTAAGCTGCCCACTGGATTAGTTATAGATAGAATCCCATAGTATATGGCTAAGGTAAATAAAAGAAGGGATCCCGAAGCAAAACTAGGCCCGTAGAGAACATACAATAGTTCATAAGATCCAACAGCAAAGATTAAGTATATTGGAAAATTTAAGTATGCAAGATATCGTGTGATTAGTAGATAGGTAGTTCGTTGTTTTTCAGGTTTCTGCTGTAGTGATGAAAGCCACGGGCTTAATACGTTCGTAATGATGGGATTGATTACATTGAACAGGCGTAGAACGAGTTGTTTGGTTAGGCTATATAAACCTAGCACTTCCATACCAAGTATTTTGCCTATGATTAAAACGTCGGTTTCTTTCGACACAAAATCTAATAAACGACTAGCCATTTGAAATTTACCAATATCAAAAAATGGTTTTACCTCTGACCAGTTAAAATGTAAATGAATAGGGTTTTGTTTATGCCGAATAAAGAGATAACACACATTTGATAGTAAAGAAGCAAACAGAATGGAATAAACAAGGCTGAAGACTCCGTAATCTTTAAGTACAAGATAGATAGCTAGAAAAAGTGAGCTTAGGTATGCGCTTATTTCAACAAGTGCAATTGGCTTGAATAGAAATTGTTTTTGTAAAAATGTTCTATGTTGGCGGCCTACAGCTAAGAATATAATATTAAGCCCTATTATAGGGAGTATGCGAAGCAACGCAGGCTCTTCGTAGAAATTGGCAATAACCGGACTAAAAAACCAAATCAAAGCAAATATTGCTATTGATAAGGTAATACTGAGCCAATAAATACTACTAAGTGCTTTATGGCTAGCTAGTCGAATATATAAAATAGCAGCATTTAAACCGGCGTCAACAAATAAAAAGGAAAATTCAATACTCACTAATGCAAGAGCCACCAATCCAAAATCGTCTTTGTTAAGAAAGCGAGTCAATAATACAATTTGAGCTAATTGAAAGAGTACTTTTCCTACTTTCTCAATGAACGACCACCGGAAGCTGTGTAGAGTTTGTCGTTGACTAGGTGAATCCAATAGAGTAGTTTAAGTGGTTGGCTATAAAGTAAAGAATTAGGGGATATAAATTAACTTAATTACCATTTTAGAAATTAGTTAACAACTTTTCGGCGATAAAAATTGTTCTTATTTATTTTCAGAAAAATAGGTATCTAGTAATAGATAACGAGGTCGAATTGAGTAAAAGAAAACTTGATAAGCAGCAGGCATTTAATGAGGAGATACTCCCTCACTTAGATTCTTTGTACAATTTTGCGCTTCGTTTAACAACTGATCCTAGTGATTCAGAGGATCTAGTACAAGATACCATTGTTAAAGCGTTTCGATTTTTTGATAGCTATGAGAAAGGAACCAATGCAAAGGCATGGTTATTTCGTATACTTAAAAACTCTTTCATTAACAACTATCGCCGAAATTTAAAAAAGCCACAAGAGGTTGATTACGAAGAGGTTGCAGCATTCTATGAAAATGTTCGCGCTGAGCGTACAGAAACAACTGATTTAGAGCATTTGATTTTTCGTGATAAAATGGATGATCGATTTTCTAAAGCCCTTTCAAAACTTCCTGAAGATTTTCGTACAGTTGTGCTACTGTGTGATGTAGATGGATTCACCTATGAAGAAATATCCAATATGCTAGATGTGCCTATTGGGACCATTCGCTCTCGATTACATAGGGGTAGAAATTTATTGAAAACAGAATTATACGAGCATGCCAAAAAACACGGATATACTGACGATTAATCAGGTCATATTTAACCGAATTTGCATAGTTGTACCCACTCCAACTTCACTCTTAGCGACTGATAACTCTCCCCCATGATATTCATCAATAATTCGCTTTGCCAAATTTAGTCCTAAGCCCCAACCTCTCTTCTTTGTAGAATAACCGGGTCTAAATATATTCTTCTTAGTCGTTGCATACATACCAATCCCGGTGTCTTCGACCTCAATAAATAATCCTTTATTTCCGATATAGCTACGAACTGTGATCTCTAGCCTTTTAGAATTATTAGCCGTCTGTAAAGCGTCCATCGCATTCTTCATAAGATTCTCTATGGCCCACTGTAATAATTCTGGATTTAATTTTACTAACCCATTTGCCCTTAGATCGGTTTCAATATGAACTTCCCGAGAAATTTTAGGTAACCTCCTCTCCATGTATTTGATTGCCTCATCCAACACAGGTGCAAATTCTAGTGACTGTAATTCCGGCTTAGACCCAATTTTACCAAATCTTTCAGCCACCCCCTTTAAGCGGTATACATCCTTTTCAATTTCATTTAAGATTGTATCTTGCTCTACTTTCTTGGGTAAATCGTCCCGAAATAATTGAATCCAACCTAGTAAACTAGATATAGGAGTCCCTAATTGGTGAGCGGCCTCTTTTGCCATACCTACCCACAGGTTGGATTGTTCCATTCGGGTAATACTTAATAAACTCGTATACCCAATAAAAAAGAGCAGTAGGATCACCACAATTTGAATGGCTGGAACATAACGTAGAAGCTGTACAACTGTACTCTCACCATAATACACAAATTGACGAAGAGCATCTTCTCCTTCACCTACCATTATGGGAATGGGAGGATTCATATTTTTTAATTTATTAATATAAGCAAGGCGTTTTTCCTCTGTTTCAATATTCACACTTCGCACATTTCTAAAGCTATATTCAAGTATTGCCCCCCCTTTTTCATCAAGTAATATATATTCAAGAGGACGATCGTTATCATCCACCAAAACCGCAGGTAACTTAAAATTACCTCTGTTATTTAAAATAAGTTCATCAGTAACAAAATTCTGCATACTACGCATACTCTCAACTTCTACTAGCTTCCGAATTAGGCTGTCGGCTATATCTTCTTGGGATTCTAATTCGTCAATCACGTTTAGAAGTAAGCGGCTAGACTCCTGATGAATAGGCAGGGCGTTGAACTCAAGTGCCTTGGCCCATAATTGTACACTAGCTTTTTCCTGCTCAAGTATTCTATTTATCAAATACTGATTGTACACCAGTGAACCAAGTCCAAGAAAAACTAATAGTAAAGTAAGCAACCACTTTATGGGGCCTGTTCGTTGGAATAACTTCATATAACTTATTTAATGAATACAATGAACAGGCTGTAATGAACTAAAAATCTTAGGCAGACAGTTTTTAAGCCGAGGCTTTTTGTTTTTCATAAATCGGAGGAGCCTGTTTCTCTATGGTTTCACGAGTTATAATACACCGCTTAACTTGCTTCATTGACGGAAGAGTGAACATAATATCGAGCATAGAACTTTCCATAATAGATCGAAGTCCCCGGGCACCTGTTTTTCTATTTTTGGCTCTTTCCACCACAGCTTGTAGTGCATCATCTTCAAAATCTAACTCGACATTTTCTAAACTGAATAGCTTTTTATATTGCTTTACCAGAGCATTCTTAGGAGTACTCAAAATATCCATAAGTGCTTCGTCAGAGAGTTCATGAAGGCCACAAATAACTGGTAAACGTCCAATTAATTCTGGTATTAAGCCAAAATGCTGCAGATCCTCGGGCTCAACATGGGTAAAGATTTCCGGGTTATTCTTATCAAATTTCACTTGCTCCTCAGAACGAAATCCCATTGCAGAAGTAGAAAGACGACGAGCTATAATTTGCTCTAGACCTGCAAAAGCTCCACCGCATATAAATAGAATATTGGCTGTGTCTAACTGAATAAAACTCTGCTCAGGGTGCTTTCTGCCACCTTTTGGGGGGATATTCGCAACCGTCCCTTCTAATATTTTAAGTAAAGCCTGCTGTACTCCTTCACCACTTACATCTCTAGTGATAGAAGGATTGTCACTTTTCCTAGCAACCTTATCCACTTCATCAATATATACAATTCCCCGCTTTGCACGCTCAACATCATAATCAGCAGCTTGCAATAAATTACTCAAAATACTTTCAACATCTTCACCTACGTAACCTGCTTCGGTTAAAACGGTTGCATCTGCAATGGTGAATGGTACATCTATGACTTTTGCAAGAGTGCGAGCTAATAAGGTTTTCCCACTACCCGTAGGACCTAGCAAAGCGATATTACTTTTTTCGATAGTGGTATCATCATCCTCAGAAAATTCAGCTCCAATTCGCTTATAGTGATTATAAACCGCAACGCTTAATGTTTTTTTAGCAAATTCTTGACCAATAACATATTCGTCGAGTTTTGCCTTAATTTCAATAGGCTTCAAAACGGGTTGAAATGGTCTTTCACGGCGCTTAGCAAGGGAGGCTAAATCACTTTTAATTATGCTGGACGCATCTTCAACACATCGATCGCATACATATACCCCAGGTCCCGCAACCATGCTATTCACCTCTAAGCTAGAACGTCCACAAAATGAACAATTGACAATATCGTTATTCTTCTCTTTATCGCTCATGAAAAGGGTTACCTTTTTGAATCCACACGGTTAATTACATTATCAACCAAGCCATAATTTTTTGCTTCGTCAGCAGACATCCATTTATTACGGTCAGAATCTTCAATTACTTCTTCAAGAGTCTTTCCAGAGTGTTCTGCAATGATTTGGCTTAATTCCTGCTTAATCCGGATTATCTCTTTGGCCTCAATTTCAATATCACTTGCCTGCCCCTGAACTCCACCAAGTGGTTGATGGATCATAACTCTTGCGTGCGGTAAACAGCTACGCTTACCTGCTGTTCCAGCGGTTAACAACACCGCGCCCATACTTGCTGCCATTCCCATACATGTAGTAGCTACGTCGCATTTTATGTGTTGCATGGTATCGTAAATTGCCAAACCTGCAGATACAACCCCACCAGGACTATTGATATACAGATTTATATCTTTTTCTGGATCTTCTGATTCTAAAAACAACAGCTGCGCAACAATAGAACTGGCAACCACATCATTAATGGGAGAACCTAAAATAATAATCCGATCTTTAAGTAATCGTGAATAAATATCATAGGCCCGCTCTCCTCTTGAAGTAGTTTCAATAACCATTGGAGCTAAATTGTCTTCAATAGTACTCATTCCACTATACATAGGTTGTTCATAAATAGGCTGTTTAATCATGGTTTACTTATGCTCCTGCTTTTTTTCTTGATACGCTCTATAGTCGTCTTTACTCATCTCCTTAATTTGCACTTCATCTTTGAGTTTTTCAAACACTTTATTATCTCTAATAGTGTTTCGTAGGGTCTCGAGCATATTTGGGTTTTGGGCATAATAGCCTTTTAATTGTTCTGTTGTTAATCCGTACCGGGCAGCCTCCATTCCTAATTGGGCGTCAATGTCTACCGCTGTAATTTCAATATCATCATATTTTTCCTGCAGCTGCATGTTAATAAAGTACCACTTAGCTTCTGTTGTTGCTTGACTGCTCATCTCTTCTTTGTATGAATCGGTATCAAAACCCTCTGGTAACTGATTATTATATTGTTGTTTTAGACGCTCCACATAGGATTCTTGAACTTGAGCAACAAACGCCATAGGTACTTCAAATTCGTGTGCATCTACCAATGCTTGAATCACTTCATTTTTGAAAATATCATCAAATGATTGGTCATAGTACTCTTGCATTTTACTCTTAATAAAACTTCGATACTCATCTTCTGTTTTAACTTCATCGTTGGTTTGCTTAACAATGAATTCTTCATTCATTTCAGCCCTATGCAATAATTGTACTTTTTTAATCTCAACGCGGAAGCGATCAGTTTCTCCATCTTCTTCAAGAGTCATATCTACAACATCCCCCGCTTTCTTTCCCTTTAATGCTTTTAAAAAGCTTGCGGCCGAATCCTGTCGCATATCAATGCTTTGATCAGTATCGGTGTCACCATCAACCAGATTACCATCTTTATCTAATGAGCTTACATCTGCAGTAATCTTAGATTCTTCATTTATTGCTGTATCTACATCTTCCCAACTACCTTCACGTTCAATGGCCCGTGCTATTTCTTCATCAACTTCAGCATCAGTTACATCGTGAATCATAGACTTAACCTCAATTTTACTAAGGTCAGCTAATTCTACCGAAGGTTTAGTTCCAATTTTAAAAGTCACCTCTAATTCGTCATTCTCCCACTGAAAATCGAGCATTTGTGTTTCTCCAACAGGGTCATGCTCTTCGGCTACTTTTGTTTCAAACAACTCTTGAATGTATTTATTGATTTCTTCAATTTCGATTTCCTGACCAAATCTCTTTTTTATAAGACCGATTGGTGCTCTCCCTGGTCGAAATCCAGGTAAATTTACTTTAGGCCGTATTCCTTTATAAGCCTCATCAAATTTAGGTTGTAAATCTTCTCTATTTGCTATGATGGTAATTTCTTTGTCGACCGAAGTCAGGTCATTTACCTTTATTTCCACGTATGCTCCGCTTAATATGTT
>CABZVB010000023.1 GCA_902529115.1 uncultured Balneola sp. | reverse complement strand
GAGAATCCACTCGCTGGTGAAACACAGATCATATTAACTCATGTATTCACTGGGGACGTGGAAGGTGAAGTATATACCTTAGATCAACTAGAAAAGCCATCAGACGAATACACCGAAGATGAGTACAATCAACTCATGGGTATGTATGAAAATACTCTCAATGAAATTGAAGAAAAAGAAATTGTTACAGGACGAATCATCTCTATCGATGACAAATATGTTGTAATTGATATTGGCTTTAAGTCCGAAGGTATTATTGCTGTAAACGAGTTTAATAATAAACAACTCGAAAATATGGCGCCTGGTGATGAAGTAGATGTTTTTCTTGATCGTGTGGAAGATAAAGACGGTCAATTAATTTTATCCAGACGCAAAGCAGATATTCTCCAAGCTTGGGAAAAAATCGAAGCTTCTCATGCAAGTGGTGAGGTAGTGGAAGGACTTATCAAGCGTCGTATTAAAGGCGGTATGGTTGTTGATCTATTCGGTATAGATGCTTTCCTCCCTGGTTCGCAGATAGATGTTCGCCCTGTACGAGATTTCGATGCATACGTTAACAAAACCATGGAATTCCAGGTTGTGAAACTGAATATGGTTGCTGAGAACGTTGTTGTTTCTCATCGTGCTTTAATTGAAAATGATTTAGAGGAGCAGCGTGAGCAAATTCTTGAATCGATTGAGTCTGGTCAGGTACTCGAAGGAGCCGTTAAAAATATTACCGATTTCGGTGTATTCATAGATTTAGGTGGTGTGGATGGTCTATTACATATTACAGATTTATCCTGGGGACGAGTAGATAATCCAAGTGAGATTGTTCAGTTAGATCAGCGTTTGAATGTAGCCGTTATCGACTTTGATGAGCGTAGCAAGCGTGTATCACTCGGATTGAAACAATTACAGCCTCATCCATGGGAAGAAATCCAATCCAAGTATCCTGAAGGTATGAAAGTGCAAGGTCGTGTAGTTTCAATCGCGGATTATGGTGCTTTCATCGAATTGGAAAAAGGCGTTGAAGGCCTAATACATATATCTGAAATGTCTTGGACGCAACACATCAAGCATCCATCTCAATTGGTAGAAAAGGATGACATTGTAGAATGTATTGTATTAAACATCAACGAAGATGAAAAGAAAATTTCTCTTGGTGTGAAACAATTAACAATAGATCCATGGGCGGACATTCTTGAGAGATTCCCCATTGAATCAAAACATCAAGGGAAAGTCCGAAACTTAACTAACTTTGGAGTATTCGTGGAGTTAGAGCCAGGTATAGATGGTTTAATTCACGTGTCTGACCTCAGTTGGGAAGATAAAATTGAACATCCTAATGAAGTAGTTAAGAAAGATCAAGAGATTGAAGTGGTTATCTTAGGGGTTGATTTTGACAATCGTAGAATCACACTTGGGCATAAACAGATAATGCAAAATCCTTGGGAAATTTATGCTAAAGAATACACCCCGGGTACTGAGGTGAAAGGATCCGTTGTAAAAGTGACTGAGCGAGGTGCGTTTGTTGCCTTGGAAAAAGGTGCGGAGGCGTTCTTAAATATGACTAAATCGATTACTGCTGAATTTAAAGAGGGAGATAAGGTAGAAGCTTATATATTCCGATTCGATGAACAAGGTAAAAATATTGAGTTAAGCCAATTAGATGCTGACCAAAAGAAAGCCAAGGCTTCAAAGAAAAAAATCGATAAAAAAGCAGATATGGAAACGGGAGCACCAACTCTTGGAGAAATATCTGGTCTAGCAAAACTCAAAGAAAAAATGGAAGAGGAAGAGCAAGTAGAAGAAGCTCAAAAATCTAAAGGCAAAAAGTAATTTAAGGTCAGTAGCTTTTTGGTATTATTTTCTATTAAATTCAGTATAAAGATTAAAAAAGTCCTAAGCATGAAGCAAGGGGCTTTTTTATTTTTAGAATCTTAAAACATTCACCATTCCGACAATACTTTTTAGCTTATTTCTGAAGTTTTAATTAGGGCACCTGTATATTGTTCATTACTTTTTGAACTAGTTCCTCGGCACCTATTTCTTCTGCCTCTGCTTCAAAAGTAGGAATAAGGCGATGCCTAAATACATCTAATGATACTGTTCTGACGTCTTCAGGGGTAACATAGGCCCTATGTCCCATAAAAGCTTGTGCTCTAGCTGCAAGATTTAAATTAATAGTTGCTCGTGGAGATGCTCCGAAGCTAATTAAATCTTCTAATTCAGCGATACCATATTCCGCTGGACTCCTTGTAGCAAAGACTAGGTCCACAATGTACTTTTCAACTTTCTCATCCATATAAATTTCATTGATAACTTTTCTAGCTTCGAGAATTGTTGCAGGATCTACTACTTTATTAAGTCTTGGTTTGGTTCCGGTCTTTGCCATTCGACGCATTATTTCTAGTTCTTCAGATGGGCTTGGGTAGTCTACTTTTAATTTGAGCATGAAACGATCTACCTGAGCTTCTGGCAGAGGATAGGTACCTTCTTGTTCTACTGGGTTTTGAGTGGCCAATACCAAAAAGGGTTCTTCTAATTTAAAACTCTCTTCACCTATCGTAACTTGTTTTTCTTGCATCGCCTCTAACAACGCGCTTTGAACTTTTGCTGGTGAGCGGTTTATCTCATCAGCTAGGATTATATTGGCAAAAATGGGCCCCTTTTTAACGAAAAAATCGCCTTTTTTCTGATTGTATATGAGTGTCCCTATAAGATCAGCTGGAAGTAAATCTGGGGTAAACTGTATTCTCTGAAAGTCAGTGTTTATTACGGTAGCTAAAGAGGATATAGTTAGTGTTTTGGCTAGTCCAGGCACTCCCTCAAGAAGTACATGCCCGTTTGTTAAAAGTCCGATCATTAGCCGGTCTATCATGTACTTTTGTCCTATTACAACTTTGTCTAGTTCTGTACGTATGTCGTCGATAAATGATGAGCTTTGTTGAATTTTCTCACTTAAAGCTGTCATATCTACTGCATATTCACTCATTCGAAATTCTCGTTTAGGTTTTGTTAGTTAAAGTGTAATTTTACACACTTTCAAATTAAAATGTAGTTCAGTTCAACGAATTCCTTTGAAATTGAAATATAAATGTTTTAAAGAAATTAATCTAAATTTCAAATTTTAGTTACTTCTACCCTTCTCAATGGTTTACAATTATAATAGAACCATATAACTTGGTGTAATGGAGGTAGAACAGGCATGTATCAATTAGAATTCTACATTCTAAATTGAAATATGGACTAATATATGTCGAAGTTATACAGTATATCAAAATTTGACTTTGACTTTATTAAGGGTTCATATAGTTTTGATTAATTCATTAATATTTAAGGAGTGTTTATTATGAATAAACTTAGAAGAAATGATTATGCTAAATTAATTGAACAATATGGTAAGAGAAACGGAAGGCAAGGATACGATTATATAATTCATTTAAAATTTAATGAGAATTATAGAAAAAGTCTTATACCTAGAGGTAACTTAAAAGAATGGTATGTGAATGTAAGTAAGGATACAAATATTGATGGCATAATAAATTTTGATAAAGATAAGGAAGGATATGTGTACTTACACGGTGTGGTGATGTGTAGTTTAAATATTAACAAATTCCGAAAGTTAATTGAAAAAACATGGAGTGGATTTGGTGAATTTAAGTTTGATATTTTTAATGAGTATAGTGGGATAGAATACTATATGAGTAAATTCGTAAATAATGAAATAATACAATATGATATATTAGTTAATCTTACATAATATTAAATGGATTTGAAGTGGTTAGAGTTATTTATAATTGGAAAGTAAGAGTAGAAAGAGACAGTAAACGTTTTATAAAAGTGATAAGGGATGGGGTCACTTCAAAAAGTTGGAAATTCATTGATGTTGAAGGAGTTAAAACCTTACATTTGAACTTACCAAAGTGTCAGAAATAATTAGACACAAATGCTCTGTATTTATAAACATAAGTAATGAATTTAATAGAAGCATTTATTTTAGGAGTTTTACAAGGTATCGCCGAATTTTTGCCTATAAGTAGTTCAGGTCACCTAGCACTTGGGAAAATACTGTTGGGTTCGGAAGTTGAATCAGGGATTACCTATGAAGTGGTAGTACATTTCGGTACTCTGGTAAGTATTATCTATTACTATCGTACTGAATTAGGGCGTTTACTTGCAAGTGGACTACGTTTTTTATTGAATCCAGTCAAGGAAAAAGAAAATAAGGATATACATTTTCTCGGGATGATTCTTATTAGCATGATTCCCGCATTTATTGTGGGTTTTACACTCAAGGATAAGGTTGAGGCTATATTTTCAAATCCACTCTTGGTGAGTATTATGCTATTGGTGACAGGTGGTTTGTTATTTTCGACTAAATTTGTACCAAGCAGAACACAAGAGTGTGATATCTCTGATGAACCCTCTCAAAGACGTACAACTTCTATTGGAATAGCAAAAAGTTTTGCCATAGGACTTGCTCAGGCATGTGCAATGATACCTGGAATCAGCCGCTCAGGCTCAACTATAACAATTGCACTGTGGTTAGGGGTTGACAGGAAAACGGCAGCTAATTTTTCTTTTATTATGGTTATACCTGTAATTGGGGGAGCAATGCTCTTACAAGTGCTAGATTTGATAGAGCTTGGGATACAGGGGGATGCGTTGCAAGTATTGATTATAGGCTTCCTAAGCTCGGTAATATCGGGGTATTTTGCACTAAAATACCTTATCATTGTATTGAAAAAGAGCGGATTTTACCTCTTTTCTTTCTACTGTTGGGCGGTTGGTTTAGTGGGTGTTTGGCTGTTTTTATAAGCCTATTTTAATTGTCAATTGGCAGCAATTTAGCTTAAAAAAGTACGCCAGTAGAGAAAAATATACCATAGCCTTCCTCAGAAAATCCAAGATCGACCCGTAAAATAAAATCAGGTGAAAATAGGGTCACAAGTCCGCCTAATCCAGCAGTATATTTTAGATTATCAGACCAATCACCGCTTAGCATTGTTCGTTCATTGGTAAATGATCCTGCATCTAGGAATAGGGTACCACCAATTTTGACACCATAGCTATCTAGATCAAGTAGCCATGTCCTCAATTCTGTATTGGTAGCCCAAAATTGAGGCACTAAAAATCGATTGTCCAGATAGCCCCTCAGGTATTCTTCTCCACCTAGTGAAGGAAAACTCCAGTAAGGTGTTTTCGAGTTAGAATTACTCCATTGGTAACTTATCCTTTGTGCAAAAACAATTGGAATAATGAGTTTGAAATCATAGTAAAACCTTGTATCACTTAGAAATATAGATTGAGTAAAATCACTAAGTATCGGTTTCAAACTACTTTTAAGTTGTTGTTTTGAGTACCAACCTTGTTTAGGATAAAATTCACTATTACGAGTGTCTATTAAACCACCTAGTCCTAACCAAAATCCATGGGCGCCTTTGTACCCGCTGGGCTGTTGTAACATGATTAGCTTATCGGAATCATTGCTCCAAGGAGTTTTATAATAAAAATCAGTACTTAGAAATCCAGATAAGGCATTGATTAAGGATTCATTTTTTCGAGGTAGTTTTTTCGCGCTCATTCTGTATTCAAGATTAATCTTCATGGTAAATGAATGGTATTCGAAACGTCTTGGATTATTGTTTAGATTGAGGCGCATGTTGGTGTAAACTCCATAATACTGATCCTCGAGAAAACGATTTAACACTAGATTCAAAATTAGTCTATCGGCACAATTGAAGCTGCAAAACTGATCCAAGAAAAAATTAAAACCGGCTAAACCTTTAGTAGATGCTAATGCAGTTACTGCGATGTTTTGCTTAAATGGTTGTTTTTTGCCGTATGACAATTTACTCCAAATTAAAGCTCCTACTATACCCACTTCTGTGCTGTAAGACAGAGCAGGAATAAGGCCGGTAACTGTTGAATCTACTAGGATTGAATCCGTTTCTAATGAGAATATATTGGCCGGCCATGTGATATGGTTAAAATGGATAGCCAAACGATCTAAATTAACAGGTTGAGTAATTTTGTTAACTACCGGGAAAGTGGCAAAGGCAGGTATTGGGTTAGACCAAAAAAATATTAAAAGTAAAGCTAGCAAAAGTTTGCGTGAACTTAAGCTAGCATTGAACCTATATTGATTATAACCATTAGTATCCAGATTCATTCTCTGGAAAGACATTTTGGTAGATTTAAATAAAAATAAAGGTGACAAGTAAATAAATTGGGAGTAGTATCATAGAAGCCCAGACTAAGTATCCACCAAAGCTAGGCATGTCTACTCCATTTTGTTCAGCAATGGATTTAACCATAAAATTTGGGGCATTACCAATATAACTCAAAGCTCCAAAGAATACTGCACCAGATGAAATAGCGACAAGTGTTTGACTCATTTCATTCATAAGAATTTGAGCATCTCCACCTGCTGCATTAAAGAATACCAAATAGGTTGGTGCATTGTCTAAAAAAGCTGATAACATACCGGTAATCCAAAAAAACATTGCATTGATGGGTTCTCCACTTGCGTTAAATACTGCGTTATTAATGAATGTAAGAGCACCTTCTCCCACATTTGCTGCTTTCAGCATAGATATAGGAGCTATGATGGTAATGAATATACCCGCAAATAGTTTGCCTACTTCCTGAATAGGAAACCAATTGAACCCGTTAGCGTCTCTACTTTCTTTTATTGTTACTTTTAAACTAAGATAGGTCAATCCTAGCAAGATTAAGTCACGGATTATATTTTCATAATCTACGGTAACATGATAAATGTCAATGGTTCCTAAAGAAGCTATTCCAGAAAATAAAACAGCCCCAACTACACCTAGAATAAGGACTAAATTAATACCTCCTTCTATTCCAAAAGCTTCTTTGTTTTCTTCATCAAGTGGAGTGTTGGTTTCTTTTTTATAGAAATAAGTATCCACAAAATAGAATACAATTAGTAATAGTATGACTACAAAAGTCATTTCAAAAAATAAATTTGTAGTTGTCCAGAAAAAGCCGACACCTTGCAGAAAACCAAGAAATAGTGGTGGGTCACCTAGAGGTGTTAAAGCACCTCCTACGTTGGCTACTAAGAATATGAAGAAAATAACTACATGCTTTTTTGAGGTACGCCACTGATTTGCCCTCAGTAGTGGTCTAATTAACAGCATGGCAGCACCTGTTGTCCCCATCCAACTAGCTAATAATGTGCCGACAACTAGAAAACCCATATTCACGATTGGACTGCCTTGGAAAGAACCCTTGATTCTTACTCCACCAGAGATAGTGAAAAGAGCGAGCAATAAAATTATGAATGGAATGTATTCCAATAAATAAGCATGTAATACTTCGTAGAGTGTGGCTGAAAAACCAAAGGAAATAGTCATAGGAACCAGAAGTAAGAGTGCCCAGAAGGCAGATACCTTTCCAAAATTATGATGCCACCAAGATTCATTTACCAAAGGAAAGATGGCGATGGATAGCAATATACCTGCGAAGGGAAGTGTCCATATTAATCCTAGACCACTTCCGCTAATGCCATATCCTTCTGCGGCGAAAATAGTTTTCAATGGGCTTAGTATCAAAAGTAAAACAAAAAAAGATGCTCTCTTGAGTAAAGGCGTTTGTAACTTCATATAAGCAGTACTTATTAAGTTTGGAATTTAACATGTTAATTGTACAACACTTCGTAAAAATAAGACAACTAAACAATTTTATAAGGAGAATAAAGAACATTAAGATGAGAATGGTACTAATCTTAATATGCAAAAATATAATTAATTTATATTATGTCCGGGTTATTTTTCTTGGATAAAATATTATTGAAACAACATTAATAATTAGAAAATGTTAAAAAAACTGACTAAAAAAGAAATAGTAAATGAATTAAAAAATTCAGAGAAATGGACCATAGATTCGCAAGAATTACGTCGAGAATGGATTTTTACAAATTTTGAAGAAGCTATATCATTTGTACTGAGAGTGGCTTTTATTGCACAGCATCATGGCCATCATCCAGTGATCAAAAATATATATAACAAGGTAGAATTACGATTAAATACCCACGATGCCGATAATCAGATTACTGAATTCGATATCAGACTAGCCAATAGTATTAATGAAATTGGGTTAGGGGCAGAGTTAGTATAAAATAGCTTTTGAAGTGATGTGAATTAGCAGAAAAAACACTATATTATCTAGTCTGTTATCTAAATGATAGCTTTAACATTTAAGATGACTGTTTTCTTCTCTAATTGAAAACATCCAAAGTAAACATATGAATTCATACTACGAATTAACTTATATAATTAGTCCTGTTTTAGAGGACGAACAATATCCGGCTGTAATTCAGCGAATTAACGACTTAATCACTTCAAGTGGAGGAGCTGTAGATGAAGTTGAGGAATGGGGCCTTCGCAAGTTTGCCTACGAAATGGATAAGAAACAAACTGGTTTTTATGTGAACCTATATTTTGAAGCACCTGCTACCGCTGTAGAACCTATAGAGCGTGCTATGCGGATCGACGGTGAGATCATGAGATACCTAACGTTGAAATATGATGCAAAAATGAAACGTCATAAAGAGCTGGTTAAGAAAAATGCTGTGCCTGAAGTCTTTCCTATCATTGAAGAAGACGACTCAGAAGATGATAAATTATAACCATTTTTAAATTAGACTGTCATGATTAAGAATCCATCGCACCCTAAAAAAAGCGTTAGAAAAGTTAAGCAGTGTAAATTCACTGAAGCTGGCCTCGAGTATATAGATTATAAAGATGTTGAAACGCTTCAGCGATTCACCAACGATCAAGGTAAAATATTGCCAAGAAGAGTGACGGGAACTAGCGCTAAACATCAGCGACAACTCACCTCCGCAATTAAAAGAGCACGTTTCTTGGGCCTTATGCCCTATGTTGCTGAAAACCTTCGATAAAAAATTCAAATGATATGAAAGTTATTTTAACCCAAGATGTAGAAAAACTAGGTCAATCAGGAGAATTAGTCATCGTCAAAGATGGTTATGGGCGAAATTTCCTTATTCCTAGTGGAATGGCTGTGCTAGCAACAAAAGGTTCAATTGCAGAATTAGAGTTGATGCAGAAAAGAGCCGCCAAAAAGGCTGAACTCAATGTAAAAGAAGCCAAAGAAATGGCTAAAAAGATTGAATCTAGCAATTTGACCATTGCAGTTACCACAGGTGAAGACGATAAAATTCATGGCACGGTAACGAACATACAAATAGCAGATGCATTAACGGAAAAGGGAATAGATATTGATCGTCGTTCTATTACTGTAGATACGGATGTTAAGACCTTAGGCGAATATACGGCTACCATACAATTGCTTGCTGATTTGAAGCCGCAACTAAAATTTTGGGTAGTTAAAGCCGACTAGTTGGAACGCTTATAATCCATTTACTTGTATATCTAAACTAGTACCACATTCCAAGTAATGTGGTATTTTGCTTTAGGGAAATAGTGTTTTTATTTTACTAGTCTCTTTTTAATAAGTAAATAAGTGGTATTTGTTGCTCATATATACGTAGACGCTTTTAAATCTTATTTTCAACCCCATACTATGAAAGAAAATTCTGCCTCAATAGTTAAAGATCTTAGCTTATTGACTTTGTTCTTGGGGTTGGTTCTTTTTGGTAATATAAATGCTCAGATACCAGATCCTGTTAAATTTAGTATAGTAAGTGTACCTGACACAGTTATGGCAGGGGAACCTTTCGAAATTGAGCTAAATGCTAATATAGAAGGTGATTGGCATTTGTATTCGGTACTAAATGATCCTAAGGCAGGTCCTTTTCCAACCGATTTTAGTGCGAATTCGCCAAATTTTTTCTTCACCGAAGAAGTTAGAGAATCAAAAGCAGATATTGAATTGGATCCAAATTTTGGAACGGATTTAGGCTGGCACAGTACTTTTGCTCAATTCACCCTACCAATTAGCATATTCGTAACTAATCTTGGAACTCAAATTCTAGATATTGAAGCCTTTTATCAGGTTTGTGATGACAGAGTTTGTCTACCCCCAACATCGAAATCAATCATTGCCACGATCTACGTGTCAGGAGTAGCAGAAAATCCACTTTTAGAGGCTACACTTGCAAAAGATACTCAACCAAGTCAAACTGTTAGTATTTCAAATGCAGCTAATAATGAGGGAATATTTTCCTTTATATGGATAGCTATTCTTGCTGGTTATGCCGCCTTATTGACTCCCTGCGTTTTTCCGATGATTCCACTAACCGTATCGTACTTTGCCAAACAGGATGAGTCAAAACGAGGGGTTGGCAGTGCGGTAGTTTTTGGCTTAGCCATAGTGGCCACATTTACCCTAATAGGAGTGGTATTAGCTACTTTTGTTGGTGTTTCTGGGGCGCAAAACTTCGCTTCTAACCCATTTGTGAACTTTTTTATCGCTGTAGTACTTATCGGTTTTGCTTTGAGTTTACTGGGTATGTATGAACTACAATTACCCTATCAACTCACTAATTTTTTAAATAAAAAGAGCAATGAAAACTCTGGTATTGTGGGTATTTTATTCATGGCAATTACCATAAGTGCGGTATCCTTCTCATGTACAGCCCCTTTTGTTGGGGCCGTATTTGCTGCTACAACTGGCGGAGAATGGTTCTTTCCTATCATAGGAATGATTGGTTTCTCAGCCGCTTTTGCAAGTCCTTTTGTACTTTTTGCTCTTTTCCCAAATTTACTAAATACCTTACCAAAGAGTGGTTCGTGGATGAACATGGTAAAAGTACTTTTGGGTTTTATAGAATTGGCTGCTGCGGTAAAGTTTCTATCGAATGTAGATTTAGTGATGGGTTGGACTTGGATTAGTCGGCCCTTCGCCATTTCGCTGTGGATAGCAATATTTATTATTGCAACCCTCTATATTCTAGGATTATTTGCCTTAAAGAATGAAGAAAAACCCAGTTCCATTGGTGCGGGAAGGGTGGTATTGAGTCTTCCATTTCTACTTTTCAGTATTTATCTAATTCCTGGTCTATTAGGTTCTTCACTAGGAATTTGGGATGCCTGGTTGCCACCTAAGCAGGTAACCGATGTGAGTGTAGTTAGTACACTAGCATCTATTAGAGGAAGCTCTTCACAAACATCTGCTGATGAGGGATGGCTAAGCAGCTATAAACAGGCTCTTGAAGAAGGAAGAGCAGAAAAGAGGGCCATTTTTATCGATTTTACTGGCTATACCTGTACAAATTGTCGAGCCATGGAGAGTAATATTTTCCCCTTAACCAGCGTGCAAGAACGCTTTGAACAAATGAAGCTTCTTAAATTGTACACAGATGGAGGAAAAGATGCCCAAGCTAACCAGCAACTTCAGTTTAAGCTGACTGGTAATGTAGCCTTGCCTACCTACGTCATCCTTGATCCATTATCAGAACAGGTACTCTCCCAGGAGTTAGGGTATGTGAGTGAAGAGAAGTTTCTTGTGTTTCTAGACCAAGGATTACAACGTTTTAATGGGGTTGATTAGGGATTAATTCGCTACTAACTATATTTACCTGACAGGTTTTTACATTTGTAGTGTCTATGTCTACCATCCAATTATTATCAAATTTTAATTGCGCGCGATTACCAAATCTTAGTGCAGTCTTGATGGTAGTCGTTTTGGGCATATTAATTAATGCTATTCTTTCTGATGCCATTCTGGCATCTAGTCCGCAGAGAAATCAAATAAATCGTGAGTTTACACTTAATTCTGATACCCTTTTAGTGACGAATATTACTGCTGATGATCGGCTAAGTATTAATTTAGGTGTTATTCAAAGCCGTTTAGCGGTATGGTATAGATCTACCCGTGATCGTTCTGAGGAGCCTAGCACTAAAATCGATTTAACTGATAAATGGTCTTTACTACCTAATACCTACTGGCAATGGGATACGAGTACTGGGGATTGGTGGCTAACAGCCCTGGCAGAAGCCACCTTGGATTTACCACTTGACTTAGCCTTCATATACCAGCGTAGTTCTGTAGAGCTAGTCATCAATCAAGAAAAGATTCGCGAAGATATTCAACAACAACTTAACCTGAGAAGATCATTGAAACCTGACCCTTTTCAATTAGAACAATCCGGAAGAATAACTCGAGGGATTGTCATGGGCAATAATCAGCAGGTTAGTCTCGAAAGTGGGCTTGATATTCAATTAACTGGAACAATAGGAGATGAAACACAACTATCAGCAATTTTAACCGATCGAAACATCCCATTTCAACCTGATGGAACTACCCAGAGCATTAGGGAATTTGATCAGTTAATTATCCAAATTACTCATCCTAAATATTCTCTCAGAATGGGGGATGTAGATGTAGGTATGTCTGGAGCACCTATGCATCGCATAAATCGTAGAATACAAGGAGTCTATGCTGAACAATCATTCACTACAAAAAAAGGTGGGGAAAGCAAAATTGCATCATTTGCATCCCAAACAAGGGGAATTTATACCAATGAGCAGATTAATCCAGTAGAAGGGGTGCAAGGACCGTATCGATTGCAGGGTGCCTCAAGCAATCCATTCACCACTATATTGGCTGGAACTGAAAAAGTGTACCTGGATGGCAAGCTCTTGATAAGGGGAATTGACCAAAATTATATAATAGATTATTCGTTGGGTGAAATAAACTTTAGTTCACAAGAGTTAATTCGAAATGAAAGCAGAATTTTTGTGGAGTATGAATATGTCGAGAATGGCTTTAATCGAAATTTAACAGCCTCTGAGGTAAAATATACTTCCCCGAATAAGCGTTTTAGCTTTAATTCAATGGTTAGTAGGGAAGCCGATAATAATGGTTTTTTAGCTCAAGATTTGTTGACTGAATCTGAAATTCAGCTTTTAAAACAAGCTGGCGATCAAACCACTATCAGCATTGATTCAGGGCGTCCGTGGACAAAAGATAATGACCGATCCAGGGCGTACATTCGTGTGGATACACTTTGGAATGATCAGAAATACACTATATATGTTAAGGCTAATGACCCTAAAATATCAGAAAGTGATTTAGTTCAGGTTCAATTTACCCGAGTAGGGGATAATGAAGGTGATTATAGACGTCTAGAAACGGGATTAAATGTTCCAATCTATAAATGGGTCGGTGAAAATAGAGGTGATTTTACTTCACAGACACAACTGCCAACGCCAATGGCTCATCAAGTAGTTTCGTTTGAAGGAAGTTATATTCTTCAGGAAAATATTCGTTTGTCCGGAAATTGGTCGTTAAGCTCATATGATGTAAATAGATATTCAGTTAAAGATAACGAAGACAATGTTGGGTTGGCATACCAATCAGGAATAGAATGGACTAATAATATGTTAGGTGCAGATTATTCACGATTTCATGGTTATATGCGGAAAATGAATGCCCAATACAAGGGAACTGAACGGATTAGAGAGGTTGAATATCAGCGTCTTTTTGATTTTAATGCATCAATAATTGAGGAGCAGGTCTTTGGAGGGGAATGGGATTGGCAACAAAATAAAAAAGAAATTAAGTTTGGACTCATTCATCTTACAACGGGTTCAGAGGAGCGAATCAGGCAAACAAGTATGGTCAAAATAGGTGATCCTGGTGAGATATCTTTAGCTTACCAGCAGGATTTGGTAAGAAGATTGAGTTCGGTGAATGGAATAGGATATTGGCTTAGGCAAAAAGGAACCGTTGGGTTTCCACTCAAGAAGAGCTCGGAGCGTAGGCCTTCCAGTATGATTGTAGGTGTGGATTTTGAACATGAGGATCAACAGCGACGAAGGGTGGACTCTGATTCCCTTATCTCACCCAGTCAACGTTTCTGGAGTTTAGGTCCAAGTATCATGGGCCTGCATAATTCATGGGATTGGAAGGCTTCATGGTTGCTTAGAGATGAGGATTATACGCAAGCTGGCTTATGGACTCCCCACAGTACTGCTTTCGAACAGCGTTACGGAATAAATTGGCGCGCCAATGAACATATTTGGGGTAAGCAAAAAATTCATTTCAGAACCAGAAAAAAGACTGCAAATTTAGCTTTTGTTCCCAATGATGAAGACGGTGAACAGGAAGATTACCATTCTACCCAAAAAAATATTGGAATAGTTATTGGATCTCAGCTGGAGTGGGGTCAAATAGACCAAAATGGGAAAGTATTTTGGGATTACAATGCATCTACTCGTCGTCGTAGTAATTTTCAGGAAATCTATGTGTATGTGGGCCCAGAGTTAGGTCAGTACGTTTGGATAGATGATAATCAAGATTTATTACAACAGATCACAGAATTTTATCCTGAATTAAGCTCGAATGAAGGTGAGTATATTAAGCGTTTAATACCAGGAGATGATTATCAATCACTTATTCAAGTACGCTCAAGGTTGCGATATAGTTGGACGCCTTTTCAAAGCCGTTTATTAAATCGTCCACTTTGGCAAGCCATTCAGCTTAATTTTGATTTGCGAATATCGGAAGATAATAGTCAAAATGAGCTTGCTAGAGTTCTTCTATTGCATCCAACTACAATTATGCAGCAAGAGTGGACGGTAGAGGGAACCTTAGGTACCTCATGGCGCTTAGAAATCACTCCCAATTCTACTGGAATTCAGGGTTTAGCCGAATGGGATAATTCTTCATCGATTCATCAACGCAATGTTGAAGTAGTTCAATCTGCGAAAAAGGTTCTCAAACTAGAGAGTGGCTATCGTTTCAATGAAATAATATTTAGCGGGTTAATGGGATCTCGAAGCCGTTTATTTGAATATTCGGATCAATTACGTCTCCGTAATTATTCTTTGACACAGTACACCATTGAGTCATCAATTAGCGCAAGAGTTAATCGCTCATGGAATATCAAAGCTATTTTAAAGCATAGTCGCCTAAATGATAGCCAATCATTTGCACAAGAATTTGTTTCAGTGGATGAGCTTGCCATAGTATTCCCAACTTTTACACTTCAACAATGGCAATATCGGATGGAACAGATCGTATATGTACCCGGAGGGATACAAGCTAGGGCGCAAATTGCGGTTCAAGAATTTAAATCTTCTGATACTCTAAACCCTTATATAGGTTATAGGTTGACAGAGGGTATGGGTACGGGAAGAAGTGCAAGATGGGATCTAAACACGCAATATAGGTGGAAAGACTGGTTGGAATTACAAGTTGAATATCATGGAAGAACCGGAAAGAATGGTCCAGCAATTCACACATTGCAAATCAGCTTCAATGCTCTTTTTTAATATATTATTTATAATTAGTAGCTAAAAAAAAGATTACTTTTAAGAAAATAATTACTTAAAAAAGATACTGTTATTAAAAAGTTATCACTTTGACATTTAATCATATTTGAGTTATTTTTTTCGACTTAAAACTACTGATAATCAATAATCTATATTGGAGTGAATATGACATCGTCGATTGCTCTTTTCTTACTTCAAGCCCCAGTAGAAGAGGGCTTCTTCAACCTTATTGTTGA
The DNA here is from genome assembly GCA_902529115.1 of uncultured Balneola sp. Lineage (GTDB taxonomy): Bacteria > Bacteroidota > Rhodothermia > Balneolales > Balneolaceae > UBA1275. The sequence continues at coordinate 10,909 of CABZVB010000023.1, read as the reverse complement.
AAAATTTAACGAAGGTAATGATGGAGGGTGGATGTGGCCAGTACTAATCACCCTTATTGCAGGTTTAGCCATATTCCTCGAACGTATTATTACTCTCAATTTAGCTGACATTAATACTCGCGAATTCATCGTAAGTGTCCAACAAGCATTACAAGATGGTGGTATTGAAGCTGCCGAAGAGCTTTGCTCCCAAACTCGTGGTCCTGTAGCATCTGTGTTTCAAGCAGGGCTAATGCGATCGCATGAAGGTATAGATGCGGCTGAAAAGGCAATTGCAGCTTATGGCTCTATAGAAATGAGCTTTCTTGAGAGAGGACTTGTTTGGTTGTCACTTTTCATAGCCATTGCCCCACTTTTTGGTTTCTTGGGTACGGTAGTAGGAATGATCGAGGCGTTTGACGATATCGAAGCTGCGTCCGATATCTCTCCTAGTATTGTTGCGGGGGGTATAAAAACTGCATTATTAACTACTGCAGGGGGCTTAATTGCAGGTATAATACTTCAAATAGGATACAATTATTGTGTATCTAAAATTGATCGTTTGATAGCTGAAATGGAAGAAAGTTCTATCACTCTAATTGACTCTATCATTTTACTACAGGAAGGAAAGCCGCTGATTGCAGTTGCTGAATCAACTGAAACAGAAGACTAACCCATAACCGGAAGAAGGAGGTCAATATGGCAGGATCAATAATAGCACAAATTGCTGTAATAGGAGCATTCGTTCTTATTGGGTTAGGTATTTTAGCTATGATTGCTTCAGGAGTTAGGGGAATAACTCAAGGAAAGCAAGATTTTAAGCGTATAGCGTTGATAACAACTCCCTTTATTATTTTTGTAATTTCCTTTGTCGCGCTAAGCGATGTAACCAAAGCAGGAGTATTTACTACTATGGCTATGATGTTAGTCATGATTATTTCCATAGTGTTTACTGGACTACGTGGAACGTTTAAATTCTAGGGAGTTTTAACCATGATGTTAAAAAAGAAAAAACGTGAAGGTGCAGATATCAATGGCTCATCAATGGCCGATATCGCATTTCTTTTACTTATTTTCTTTCTGGTTACAACTACGATAAATGTGGACACGGGAATTGGGATGGTATTACCTCCCCCGTTGGATCCAGAACAGGAACCACCTCCCATTCGTGAACGTAATTTGATGAAAATTTTAGTTAACTCCCAGGGCCTGGTACTCATGGACGAAGAGCCCGTCTCAGTTTCAGAAGTAAAAGATAAACTTATCGAGTTTATCTCGAATCCTGAGAATAATGAAGAGTTAGCGATATCTCCAGATGCTGCCATTGTATCTTTAAAGACACAAAGAGAAACTCCTTACTCCATTTATATCGATATGTTGGATGAAGTAATGGCTGCCTACAAAGACTTACGCGATGCTGCTTCAAGATCAAATTATGGTGTACCCTACGATGCACTTGTGGACGATAGTCCTCAACAAGATCAAATTAGAGAAATGTATCCTAAGAAAATTTCAATTGCTGAACCAGATAGTTAAACATGGCAAATTTTAAGAAAAAGCAAGCAGGTAGTAAGCAAGAAATACCCACTTCGGCAATGCCAGATGTGGTATTTATGTTGCTTTTTTTCTTTATGGTTACCACGGTACTCAGAGAAGTCACCCTGAAGGTTAAATTAGATCTCACCCAGGCAAGTAACATAGAGAAAATTGAACAAAAGCGACTAGTATCGTACATCTATATGGGACCAGAACGCTTACCAGGCAATCAATTAGGTGATGACAAAGTTCAAATAGATGATGCTATAGTCGACGATTTAGGTGCGATTAGGAATCTGATGTATGATAAGTTAATTGAGGAACCAAGACTCATTGTTTCTCTGAGGGTAGACCAGAATTCGGAGTTTGGTTTGTTAACAGATGTTCAAAAGGAACTTCAGCAGGCAGGAACCTTTAGAATAAACTACTCCACTAAGCGAGAAGCAGATTAGACAGGTTTTAGTAAAGATTGTAAAGGCAACCATGTAAAGCATGGCTGCCTTTTTTTGTATATTTAAGTCTATGAAAAATTCTTTTACACCCATATCACAACTTGGGCACTTGGCTGTTCTTAAAAAGCTAGATAAATTCAGAGGGGATAGCTCCCTACCAATTAACCTGCTGGGGGAGAAGTTAACAGGATTGTCTGTTTCTAATATTGTAAAACACTATGGAGCCAACACCCAAATTTACCAACAAAGCATACAATTAATTGAGGGTATACATTTTGATCTAAGCTATACTCCTTTAGAACATGTAGGATATAAGGCAGTCTCACAATTTTCGAATGAATGTTATGCAGAAAATGGCAGGCCTATTTCGCTTTCATGTGATTTATCTATACCTAATAAGGTATCTGTTGAAATGATTCAATCGATTATGTCTGGGATTAACAAAGCCTGTATAGCGAATGAAATTTTGTTGGATAATAAGGGTTTTCACAGTAACTCTAATCAAATAACCATTCATGTTCACGGGATTGCTATCGCCAAAGAGGATAGGCGTACTTCTATTGAGAATGTTCAGAAAGGTGATGCTCTTTGCGTGTCTGGAGACTTAGGGGCTGCTATTGCAGGTTTACGTATTCTCATGAGAGAAAAGAAATTTTGGCAGGATAGTGGTGGAGGTGAATCCCAACCAGATTTGGGTGACTATGAATATGTGATTCAACGACAATTAATGCCAAAATCTAGAAAGGATATCATCGATTGTTTTGAAGAATTTGATATCCTGCCTACGTTCATAAGCCATCTAAATATGGGCGTTATTAATGATCTGGCTCAACTGTGCGAGAAAACGGGTCTAGGTGCGCACATTTATCAAGCAACCCTGCCGGTAGCAATCGAAACTAGACAAGTAGCAGATGAAATGGAAGAAGATGTTGATAAATACGCATATTTTGGCGGTGAGGACGCTGAATTACTATTCACACTGAGTGAGAAAGATGCAGATCGACTTTTTACTCTTTTTAAAGACTTTACGGTAATTGGGCGAATGACAGACACAGATTCTGCGTTAACTATTCAAACGTCCGACGGGCAAATCTTAAGCTTTGACGAAATCAAAGACTGATGCACCTTTTGTCAGTATTATTCATCTGGCACATTTTTTGCGAGTTATCATATTTAAATGAAGACTATCTGTTTTAACAATACAAATTTATATCTGTACCATTAATGGCCGAAAAAAAGCCCCCTTTGAAAAATCCCTTAAAGTCACCACTCAATAAAAAAGATGGTGCAAATCCCAAATTCCCTACTTGGGGATTTTTAGTAATCATTTTGTTTCTCATAGTGATACAGTTCTTGTTTTTAAACCCTAAACCTGCCAATGGAATTAAGTACAGTGAATTCTTAGATCAGGTAAAGAATGGATATGTTGAAGAAATCATTATCAAGAACCAGGTAAATGTATATGGAAAGTACAATGAATCAGCTTTAAGAGATGGCATTATCAGCCCCCCTGAGCAAAAAGATTCGCCTTTAAATCTTCCAACGACAATGGTGGACGAGTATAGAACATTTATGACCACCATACTGCCAAATGACGAGATTCGTCCGATACTGGATGAATATGGGGTAGAATATGAAGTCAGAATAGAAGAAGAATGGTTTAGTGGTATATTCATGTGGCTTGTCATGATTGGTTTAGCCATTGGATTTTGGGTTTTTATTTTCCGTCGAATGAACCCCGGTCAACAAGTCCTGAACATTGGAAAAAATAAGGCATCGTTATATGATCAGCAGACTGAAATAAAAGTAACTTTCAAAGATGTTGCAGGATTAGACGAAGCAAAGGCCGAGGTAGAGGAAGTGGTAGATTTTCTTAAGAGTCCTCAGAAATTCACAAAGCTTGGTGGTACCCTGCCAAAAGGTGTGTTATTGGTGGGGCCTCCTGGAACGGGTAAAACTTTATTGGCTAAAGCCACAGCAGGGGAAGCGAGTGTGCCATTTTTTAGTTTAAGTGGCTCTGATTTTGTTGAAATGTTTGTTGGTGTTGGTGCTGCACGTGTCCGGGATCTCTTTAAACAAGCCAAGGAAAAAGCCCCTTGTATTGTATTTATTGATGAAATAGACTCAATTGGCCGATCGCGTGGTAAGGGTATGGCGATGGGATCAAATGACGAACGTGAAAATACTTTAAACCAACTCTTAAGCGAAATGGATGGTTTTAACTCTGATAAAGGGGTTATTTTAATGGCTGCTACAAACCGTCCAGATATCCTAGATTCTGCCTTATTGCGGCCAGGCCGTTTCGATCGCCAGGTCCTAATTGATAAACCAGATTTAAATGGCCGAGTTGAAGTATTAAAGGTCCACGTGAAAAAATTGAAACTTTCAAGATCAATTGATTTACGCGTTCTAGCTTCTCAGACTCCAGGGTTTGCGGGAGCAGAATTAGCCAACTTATGCAATGAAGCAGCATTGATTGCCGCTAGACGAGGGAAAAAATCAGTTGGGATGGTTGATTTTCAAGATTCGATTGAAAAAGTCATAGCGGGACTTGAACGTAAAAACAAGCTTATTAGCCCTGAAGAGCGTAAAATTGTTGCTTATCACGAAGCAGGACATGCCATTGTGGGATGGTTCTTAGAGTACACCGACCCGGTACTTAAGGTAAGTATCGTACCAAGAGGATTGGCAGCTTTGGGTTATACTTTACAGACACCGCTAGAAGATCGTTTCTTAATGACTACTGAAGAATTGAATGAGAAAATTTGTGCACTTTTGGGTGGTAGAATAGCTGAGCAAATAATATTTGGTAAAATATCTACAGGTGCACAGAACGATCTTGAGCGGATTACTAATATGGCATATGCAATGGTTGCAGAATATGGTATGAGTGAAGAGTTGGGCTATATATCGCTGCGAGATTCAAATAACCCAGAAAATAGTTATGGGTTTAACAGAAAATATTCTTCTGATACATCTAATCGAATTGACGATGCGGTTCAATCTATTATCAAAAATAATTATGACCGAACTTATGAATTACTAGTAGAGCATCAAGACAAATTAGAATTACTTGCGAAAACTCTACTCGAAAAAGAAGTCATGAATCATCAAGAGCTTCGAGAATTGCTTGGTGACCGTCCAAAAGGTAAACATGCAGATGGTCTCTTCTCAGAGGCAAAGATAGTGGATGAAGTTATTACAGATGATGATGAGTATAAGAGCTCAGCAAATGATAATGACATAACAAAAATAACCGAAGATAATAAAATTAATGAATCAGCTATAAAAAGCACTTCAACAAAAGATATAGCTAAGAGTAAAACAAACAACGACTCTCCCAAAAATGATTTAAAAGGGAAATAAAGATCACTTTTCATGATGTAAATGATCTTAAGTATAACAGCCCTATAATTATAAGAGGTATTTATCGATTCAATTAACGGATGCTAATTTTTTTTCACTCTTCCGAAGACGAATTGCATCTTCGCTATAGTAATGAGATTTACCATCAATGATAGTTCGAATCCATGTAGGCTGACCAAAAACATATTTAGACTTTGTTATTAGTTTATGTGTATTTGTGTCATAAAGCTTCCAAATGCCGTGTCTTATTAATTTTTCATTTTTTAAGATGAAATTTCCATTTTGCAAAGTATTTCCATCTAAATCTTCGATTATCAAATGATATTCATTATCAGTGATTTGTAAAATTACTTGATTAGTTGGGTAATCATGTTTCAATGTTTGGGCAACTGAAAGACCACTACATAATAGAACTAAAGAAAAGGTGTAAAATAATTTATTCATGATACTAAGGTTTTCTAAAACGATACCTTATGTTAACAAATTGTTAACTAATTGTAAATTAATTATTACTTAATTGTTAATAAATAATTAAGTAGATAAAATATTTAAAATTTATATCCTACATATACTTGTTTATATTATACTTATGTATTATCCTAATTGTTATATATTGACTTGATATGAATGGTATAATAATTATGAGTTATAAAATTATTCTTTACTTATTCTTTAAATCTTTATTTGAGCGCGTTAAATGCGGTAAACTATTGATTCAATTATTAGTTTATATTGTAAGTCTACAGATTGGATATATTGTTGCACAAGACGCTGATATTTATAGTTTTAATAGAGTATCAATTCCATTAAGTATTGGTAACAATTTTTCTTTACTATCTAAAACTGTTCTATTTACTAACTATACAAGTTATGATTCTCCAAAATTAGTTTTTGTTCAACAATCGTTTCAGAGAGATATAATTGAGCTCGATAAATTCACTTTACGGATTCAATTTTTATATAGAAAATCTAATCTTCCAGAAATTGGTAGTCAAAGTGAATACAGGCCTATACAAGAGTTGATTTATAGCCATGAAAATTCAATAAATTTACGCCAGAAATTACGCATTGAACAGCGCTTTAAAGATCAATACAGCAATAGAATTTGGTATTCCTTCAATTTGAATGTTTTTAGTAAAAGCGACAGATTTTTACCTAAACGAATTTCCAACGATTTTTTAATAGATTTTAATAATGTTAGAAAAAAAGTCGAGAATAGATTGACCTTCAGATTAATTGAAGATTTAAACAATAAACCAATAGAAATTGGAATACAACATAGGTTACGAAATCTGAATAACAATGAAAAAATCAAACATTTAATTGTATTAAGGACTAACTGGAGTATTGGTTAAAATTCGATTTAACGAATATTTAGTAAGATTTAAATTGTTTACCCTTGTTTGATAATTAATCAAACTCATTTTATAATTACTTTTCATCTTTTATAATCAAAGACCAAAATAATCAAAGTTATATGAGATATATTCAAACAATTTTAATTTGTTGAAATGATTGAATTCATAAGACGAGAAAGAGTTTTTATAGGTCTAGTTGGGATACTCTTTTCTATAGCTGGTGTATTTTCACCATATGCTAATATTGCTATGTGGATTGGATTTTTTCTAGCAGGTTACTCTGCTATTGCAAATGATAGCATTCAAACTATAGGTACATTTATCGCCTCTAATAGTCAACGACCTTGGTGGATACTTTGGCTATATATGGGTAGTATTTTTTTGGTAACCGTAACTGTGAGCTGGTACCTATATGACGGTGATGTAAGTTATCAAAGACTTGCATCGAAGGGATTTGAACAGGCACCTCAAGAATTTAGTTTTTTACAAGTCGCAGCACCTTTATTTCTCCTAATATTAACGAGAATGAGGATGCCAGTCTCTACAACATTTTTATTGTTAAGTAGTTTTGCTGCCTCAGCTTCAAGTATAACTGGAGTACTTGGGAAAAGTTTGAGCGGTTATATTTTAGCTTTCATATTGGGTTTTGTTGTATGGTTTATTGTTACGAAAACTTTTGAAAAAAAGTTTAATCAAACCAATGCGAAAAATTATTGGATACCAATTCAGTGGGTAATATCTGGTGGTCTTTGGGCTGTATGGTTAATGCAAGATGCTGCGAATATAGCCGTCTATCTTCCTAGATCCTTAAATCTGACTCAATTTTTGGTTTTTACTGGTTTCATTTTCTTTGGGTTAGGTTTATTATTCTATTTGAGAGGTGATAGAATCCAAAAGATTGTAACTGAAAAATCGAGGGTTACTGACGTAAGATCAGCAACTATCATCGATTTCATCTACTCATTGTTATTAATTTACAAATTAACTATTAGTACTGTTCCTATGAGTACTACATGGGTCTTTCTTGGGCTATTAGCCGGTAGAGAGACAGGAATTAGTATTATGGGTAAAGGGTTAGATCTTGGTTATCCATTGACTAAGGTGCTTAAAATGATTTTTAAAGACTTAGGAGCTGCTTTATTTGGTTTAGCAGTATCAATTCTACTGGCTGTCTCAATAAATGAAGAAGTAAGGAAGGAAATATTTTTCATGATTGGCTTTTAGCATTGCATAATATTCAGTTAATCTTTAATTCATAATTATATAATATTGGAATAATAAATAGTTAACAGTTGAATCATATAATTGATCAGTAACAAAAAATTGATCAGCAAGTATGAAATTCAAATTATTAACTATTATTGTACTGTACCTTGTAATACCAATAAATCAAATTTATTCTCAATCAACTTCAGGATCACTGAGAGGCTTGGTTGTAGATTCAGAGACGGGTGAAACCCTTATTGGGGTTAATGTCGTTTTGGAAGGAACATTGAAAGGAACAGCTACCGATATTGACGGTAAGTACATCTTAAGGGCAATAGAGCCGGGCACTTATACCCTTATTGTAAGCTATATTTCCTTTACTACTCAACGGATTACAGGGGTAGTGATTAAAGCAGGTGAGTCTGTTCAGTTGGATATCATCCTTAATCCTGAGACTGAATTCTTAGATGAAATACTTATAACGGCAGAAGTTGTACTCGACAACGAGGCTGGTCTCTTAAAACAACGCCAAAAATCTATCTCTTTTAGTGATGCCATCTCAGCAGAAAGTATCTCAAGAACTGGTGCGGGTGATGCAGCTAGTGCTATGAAAAAAGTTGTAGGGGCATCGGTAGTAGGGGGAAAATATGTGTATGTTCGAGGTTTAGGTGATCGGTATTCTAGTTCTCATTTGAATGGTGTTGAGTTACCTTCAGCAGATCCAGATAAGAAATCTTTTCAGTTCGATATTTTCCCCTCTAATCTGCTAGAAAATATAATTACTATTAAAACTTTTACCCCAGATAAGCCGGGAAATTTTTCGGGTGGATTGGTAAATGTTGTTACTAAAGATTTTCCCGAAAAAAAAACCTTCAGTGTTTCTTTTTCTGGAGGTTACAATGAATTAGCAAGTGGTGAAAAAGGATATTTATCAAGAATTAGTGCAACTGATAACTTTGGCAGGGATGATGGGTTAAGATCCATTCCATCAAAAGTACTTGAATATCTAAGTGATGATAATTTTGTTTTACCATCTTTTAATTCAGCTAAATATTTTACTGATCAAGCATATTTATTAGATGATTTTTCAAGACAGTTTAATAACGAAATGCTGCCCTCTTTATATACACTGCCTTATAACTATAGTGCTAGTTTATCTTTTGGAGACCAGACAGAGATTCTGTCAAACCCTCTAGGCTATACCTTAAGCTTGACCTATTCTAAATCAGCTTCAAATTATACAAACGGTGATTTAGGTAGATGGCAGTTAATTGGTTCACTTGATCAATCAGAAGGTCTAACCAATTTATTCTCGTTAAGAGATCAGAAATCTCAAATTTCAGTAGATATAGGTCTATTGGCTGGACTCTCATATAAAATTGGTACGCATACAAAAATTTCAACGAATTTCTTATCAACATTGAGTGGACAACATGGTGCAAGATACATTACTGGTACATGGACCGAAGAATATCCTGATAGGGTATATCAATCCTCAGTAATACAATATATTGAAAGAAGTTTGAATTCAATACAATTTGCTGGTAAACACAACATAACTCCATTATTGAATTCAACTATAGATTGGAAGTATTCAATTGCTACCAATACCCAAAATGAGCCGGATCTCCGATTTCTTACCTATCTAATTGATAATAGTATACCTGAATTACCATCATTAGGAATACCTTCAAGTGGGCTTCAAAGACCAGCTCGATTTTTTAGAGATCTTGATGAGACTAATAATAATATTCAATTTGACTACACAGTCCCACTTGAATTTTTTGAATTTAACGGCGGTAAAATCAAAGCAGGTTATTACGGGCAAACTATTGAAAGAGAATTTAATGAAAATCGTTTTGAGTATGGTATTGCTAACACAGTACCATTAACTGATTATCAAGATGACATTAACAGTTTTTTTAACCTTTTAGGCATCATTGATTCCAGTCAGGTTGGTAGCAAAATGAGGTATACTTTTGGTAATACATTAAATGATAATACAAATGATAAGAATCAATACAAGGCTGAAAAAAATATTACAGCATATTATTTAATGGTTGAATTACCTGTTTTATCAAATCTAAAATTGATAGGGGGGATTCGTGCTGAAAATACAGACATGCTAATTCAGTCAGCTGATACCTTGCAGACACCAGGAAAACTTGATAATAATGATCTTTTACCTGCAGTGAGTTTTATTTATAACTTATCTGAAAATCTAAATATTAGAGCGTCATACACAAACACCATAGCGAGGCCTACATTTAGAGAATTAGCACCTTATACAACTTTCGATTTTGTTGGTGATTTCATATTTACAGGGAATGCGGATCTTAAAAGAACATTAATTAAGAATTCTGACTTCAGGGTTGAATGGTTTCCCAATGCAGGAGAGATAATAGCATTTTCTGGATTTTACAAAGAGATGGAAAACCCAATTGAAAGGGTAGTTAGAACTGACGTTAATAGAGCTCAAACCGTTCAAAATGTAGAAGTTGCAAATGTATATGGAATTGAATTTGAAATTAGAAAAAATCTTGGTTTTTTTGCGCCATTTCTTGAAGATTTTCAGTTCTCAAATAATTTTTCATTAGTTCATTCAGAAGTCAGTATACCAGAGGATGAATTATATAATATCAGAGTAAATGACCCGGATGCTCCAGATATACGTTCTCTTGCCGGGCAATCACCATATCTAATTAACTTTGATCTCCAATATTTCAACGAAGAAAATGGAATGTCTGTCAATACCTCATTTAATAGATTTGGAGACAGACTCTATTCAGTTGCATTAGGAGCTATTCCCGATGTATTTGAAAGAGCATATAGTACGCTTGATCTTGTTATTAACAAGTCATTTGAAAGTGGATTAAAAGTCAAACTATCTGCAAAAAATATTCTAAACCCTGAGATTAAATTATCTCATGATTTAGGTAGTCAAGAATTTATATATCAATCCTATAAAACAGGAAGAAGTATAAGTTTAGGACTGAGTTTTTCAATTTAAAA
>CABZVB010000022.1 GCA_902529115.1 uncultured Balneola sp. | reverse complement strand
CAAAGGTATTTATCAAGGTGCAGAAGAAACCTTAAAACTAGTAGAGAAATACAGTAACAATGGTGGACTTAAATCCACCTTAGATTGGGAGACAACCCAAAGGTTACTCAAGGAACAGATTAGTAAGAATTGAAACCCATACTCAAATAGCTTAGCTTTAAAAAACATATATCATATTTAATCATGGGCATAAGACTTATACTTGTTTCGTTCTTGTTTGCATTTATACTAGTAGGCGCGTTGAAGCCCCTATCAGCCCAACAAGAAATTCGAGGAGTAGTAGTAGATGAAACTACGGGTGAATTTTTACCAGGTGTGAATATTCTAGTCGATGGTACAATACGAGGTACATCGACCAATACCGAAGGTGAATTTGTATTAATGACTGAATCAACCGATAGTTTGTTGATTGTCTCCTACATAGGATATGTCACTCAACGAATCAAAATCACTGATGAGACCATATATTTCATACAACTCGAACAGGATACAGGTATTTTGGATGAGTTAGTTGTAATTGGTTATGGTCTTGTCAGGAAACGAGACGTCACAGGGGCTATAGGAAGGATTGGCAGTGAAGATATAGCTAAAACTACTAGTCTGAGTGCTGATCAATCCTTGCAAGGAAAAGTCGCAGGAGTACAAATAACTGCCACTTCAGGAGCTCCTGGAGCGAGATCTGCTGTTCGAATCAGAGGTGTAGGTACATTCGGTAATTCATCACCAATTTACGTGGTTGATGGTGTGATTTTAGATGATATTAGTTTTTTAAACTCATCAGATATAGCTTCATTAGAGGTGCTTAAAGATGCTTCAGCAACTGCAATTTATGGTTCTAGGGGGGCTAATGGAGTCATATTGGTTCAAACCAAGAAAGGATCAAGTCTTGATGATGAGCCAAGAATTCAAGTATCATTAGAGTCAGGATTACAGCAGTTAGAGAAGAAAATAGACTTACTGGATGGTAGAGAATTCGCAATTATCACTAATGAAATACGATCAGGAAGCTATAACAATGTTGATGCTGTTCCAAATACTGATTGGCAGGATTTAATATTTGATATAGCTCAGATTCATAATCATCAAATTTCATTTAGTGGGGGTAGTACGAATAGCGACTACTATATGAGCTTAGGATATTTTTTGAATGAAGGTATAATCGAACGATCTAATTATGAGCGCATTAGTTTAAAACTTAATAATACGTATCGTATACGACAAAACTTTAAAATCGGAAATAACTGGACTATTGCCCCTTACAATCAAAGAAATGCTCCAAACGTAACGTTTCAAGCATATCGAGCACAACCAGTATTAGAGCCAAAGTATGATGATGGGAGTTTTGGAGTAGTCTATAATGTTGGAAATCCACTTGCAGATTTAGCACATTCAAACTCTTACAATAATGGCGTTCGACTGGTCGGAAATGTATACGCAGAATTATATGCTAGTCAAGAGTGGTTTGTCAAAACCAGTTTTGGGTTAGATGCGTCTAAAAATAAATCAAAAAACTTTACACCAGCCTATACTGTCTTAAATCCTGATGGTACGGCCTCACAGCAAAATAATGACTATAGTGACCTCTATAAATCGGAGTTCTCAAGCTATACTTGGATTTGGGAAAACACGGTAAACTATATAAAGGAAATATCAGACCTACATACAATCTCGTTGTTAGGAGGCATAACCATGCAACAAACGCGTTCTGAAATAATAGGTTTAGTGGGTCAAAATTTAATTAGAGATCAAAAAGACTTCTGGTATATACTCCCACCATATGTTGTAGATGAAGCAAACAACATAAATATGGTTAATTCTATCTACAATGGTGTAGACCCAAATTTGTATTATAACATGATCTCATTCTTAGGGCGCTTAGTGTACTCTTATGATAACACCTACATGACAACTATAACCCTTCGTAGGGATGGATCATCGAAATTTGCTAAAGACAATCAATGGGGAGTATTTCCATCTGTTGCTATTGGTTGGAATTTAGACCAGGAGGATTTTATTCAACAAACAGAACTGATAAGTACTCTAAAGCTGCGAGCTAGTTGGGGCGTAATTGGAAATGAAAAAATAGCCTACTTTGATCGCTTCTCTAGAGTGAATTCAGGGCTTCAAGCAATCTTTGGATCGCCAGATGTTTCCTATATTGCTTCTACCTATGGTCGGTTAGGGAATGAAAATTTGAAGTGGGAATCAACGATCCAAACAGATGTTGGGTTGGAAGCTCAATTCTTTGAAAATAGACTTTCTGCAGTAGTTGATTTTTATGAAAGACGAACGGAAGATATATTAGTAGAATTATCTACACCAGGACATTTAGGTAATGGCCAAGGTCAAAAAATCCGGTATAATGCGGCCTCTGTTACAAATAAAGGTATTGAATTTACCTTGAACTGGAGTGATGCCACTAATGACCTAGGATATAGTATTAATTTTTTAGGTAATACTATCAAAAATAAAGTGTTAGCAATTGGAGGTAGCAGTGGTATTGATTCAACCCTGATTGGTGGTGGACTCGCTAATGGACAAAGAGTTACACTATCGCGAATAGGTTTGCCGATTGGTGCCTACTATGGTTATCGAACCGATGGTATTTTTCAAAATGAGAATGAGTTAAATTCTTATCCGCACTTATCCCAGGCGGGAGTTGGAGACCTAAGATTTGTGGATATTAATAATGATGGCGTTATTAATGGTCATGATCGTAGCTTTATTGGCTCGCCGATTCCTGATTTTGTTTATGGGTTCTCTGTCAGTTTGGATTATAGAGGCTTTGACCTTTCTTTGAGTATACAAGGTCAAATAGGAAATGAAATTTTTAATGGAAAAAATGTAGTACGTCCTGATCTATACAATTTTGAGAAACACGTATGGAATCGATGGACAGGAGAAGGTACCAGTAACTCAGAACCTAGACCATCGTTTGGTGGGTATAATTTTTTACCTTCTGATAGGTTTATACATGACGGGAGTTATTTGAGACTTAGAGATCTAATTATAGGTTATACTCTTCCAGAAAAGATACTCCAAAAGATTAACTTAGATCTATTTCGAGTCTATATAAAGGCAAATAATTTTATCACTATAACTAAGTACACTGGATATACACCTGAAATTGGTAGTTATGATGTGTTATCCAATGGGATTGACCAAGGTATTTATCCCATACCAAGAATCTTTTCATTCGGTGTTAATACATCTTTTTAGGAGGTCTTATTATGAGAAAGATATACATCATCTTAATCGCCGCTTACTTTTTGCAATGGGGTTGTTCTGATTTTTTATCAGTGAATCCACAAAGTGAATTAACGCAAGAATCTTTTCCCTTGTCTTCTTCAGATGCACTACAGGCTACGAATGCTATATATTCATCATTACGAGATTGGCATTATCACAGTGGTGGTTTCCCAATACTTGATATTATGTCTGATGACGCCTTAAAAGGTAGTAACCCCAATGATGCCTCAAATACGGTGGGACCCTACGATGATTTCACACATTCTCCGACACAAGATGGACTTGACAGATGGTGGAACGTTTTGTATCAGGGCATTAGAAGAGCTAATGTAGTTATTGAAAAAGTTCCAGTAATACCCATGAACGAAAGCCAAAAAGCTAGATATATTGGCGAAGCTCAATTTTTAAGGGCATTATATTACTTTGATTTAGTTCGTGCATTTGGTGGTGTTCCAATAGTTATAGATACGAATCCCGATTTTAAACTTCCAAGGGCCGAAAAATCAGCAGTTTATGATTTAATAATAGATGATTTGTCATCGGCAATAGCGTCTTTACCTCATAAAAAAGAGTACGCAAGTAATGACTTAGGGCGTGCAAATAAAGACGCTGCTAAAGCCTTATTAGCTAAGGTTTATATTTTTAATAATCGCTTTGCTGAGGCCGAATCACTCTTACTTAATATAATTGAGTCAGGTGATTTTGGTTTAGAACTAGATTATTATGATGCCAATGGTCCTAATGGAGAGCACGGCATAGAGTCATTATTTGAAATTGGAGCTATTTCTTCTGACAATGGGCTAGGCAATCAATATGCTAACACTCAGGGAGTTAGGGGTACTCCAAATAGGGGCTGGGGATTTAATCAGCCAAGCGTCAATCTAAGAGAAGCTTTTGAGCCTGGAGATGTTCGTAAACAGGCAACTATTATCGAGTTGGGTGATGTGATTGATGGAATCACGATTTTGGGGGATGCTATAACACCTGATATTGAACGCGATAGTGAGGGTAATATAATAGCCATTGAGAGCTATAACCGAAAAGTTTGGATACCTGGTTTATCGACCGACACACAATATGGTCATAACCGTAGATTAATTCGATATGCTGATGTTTTACTTTTAGCAGCTGAAACATTGAATGAAAATAATAAACCTGATCAAGCACTTGTATACTTAAATAAAGTGAGGAATAGGGCAAGAAATGGAAACCTTGAAGTACTCCCTGATATTACAGTTACAGAACAACAAGAACTAAGAGAGGTTATATGGCGAGAAAGAAGGGTGGAGCTGGCATTAGAAGGACATCGCTTATGGGATCTTATTCGTACTAAGAATGCTGAAAAAGTTCTAGGTAAATTAGGGTTTAAAGTGGGTGTTCATGACTTATTACCTATACCACGGAGTGAAATAGATCTTTCAAAAGGAACTTTAACGCAAAATCCAAATTGGTAAAATTTATAATAAATAAAAATACATACCATATGAAAACGAAACTAAATAATTCTAGATATGTCACCACTTTTGCAATGTTGCTAATGTTATTACAGGCTTGCGATAATAATAATAGT
This sequence comes from uncultured Balneola sp., assembly GCA_902529115.1. Taxonomy (GTDB): domain Bacteria; phylum Bacteroidota; class Rhodothermia; order Balneolales; family Balneolaceae; genus UBA1275. The sequence goes on along the minus strand of CABZVB010000022.1, from coordinate 23,847 downwards.
GAACCTGCGAATTTAAATATTGAAACAATGACAGTAAATGGAGAAGATTTAAATGGGATAAAGTCTCCTGAAAATATATCTACAAATCCTGAAATAGTGGTTACTTTTAATTCAGATATAAAACCAGAAACTGCCACTGAATCAAATATAAAACTGATTCAAGATTATAATGAAGAAGAAATTGAAATAGAGATATCAGTTTTAGGACCTACACTAACTGTGGTTCCAAAAATCTCTCTTGGCAATGGAATATTATATAGATTTCAAATATCAGCTAACTTACTTAATCTTGACGAACAGTCATTGACAGCCACTACCAGAACATTTACAACGATGGGTACTTTTAGTCCTCCCGGTATAATAGCGCATTATACTTTTGAAGGTATACCAGACGACATTCAGAATGACTTTGATCCTTTAGTTACGGGAGTTATAGACATTGATTATACTCGAAGTAGAAATGAAAATGCTGGTTTGGCGGCTACCTTTAATGGAACATCAAGTATTATTGAAATCCCAAATGGTGATCTATTAATGAATTCCAATGATTTCACTATTTGTTTTTGGGTTAAGACAGATTCGGAAGGTCATTTAGATGCTAGTGGAAACCCAAAAGGTCATTTTGTTATGGGTTTAGGAGCATTTTTTGGATTTCAATATGAAATATTTAGTGGTTATGATGGGTCTAAATTTGCAATACAATATCAACTTGCTGATGGATCAACAGCTTCAGATGATATGTGGTTTCCATATGATGCTCAAGATGCTACAAATGGTGGATGGCAAGGCTGGGATTTTGCTAAAAGCTTGTCAATAGAACAAATGCAGGGTTACTTAAAAGATACATGGACACATATTACTTTTGTACATCATTCTGATAGTAAAAAGTCTTCACTCTATTTCAATGGTGAACTTATGAAATCTTATGATTTCAATTTATGGCCTGATGATGACCCGAAAAAAAAAGTGACGGGTTTAAAATATGGTGGGTCAACTCCTGATGTTGTTAATGAATTAGCACTAGGTTTTATTCATTCTAGATCGGGTATCATGTGGGATACGGAACCTTGGGGTGACTATGAACGCTCTACATCTAATCATTTCAGAGGGCAATTAGATGATATAAAAATCTATCATAAGCCATTAACTCCAACAGAAATTCAATTAATTTATTCATCAGAGCAATAGAAATCCGAGAGTTTATAAATAACTTAGCTTTATCATAATGAATGGTTAATTAGATTATCATCATTTTAGGTTTGAAAAAGAGAAATATTTGGATTGTAGGACTATTTTTGATTGTTACTGCATGCAAAAGTGCGAGTACTGATGTAGTATATCCTATATTTCAATTGCTTAAAATTTCATCTGATTTTAAAACACTAATAATAGGTACTAAGGTTTTAGATATTACTACAGATGGTATTTTTGATTTAAGATTTTCTACAGAAGTTGATTCAAATACTATTCAGTATGGGATAAAAATAGAGGGTCATACTACTAACATTCCATTTACTTATTCTTTTGTTGGAAGTGCTAATAGTCTACAGATTAAAACAAAAACAAAACTTACTCCTAAACAAACCTACCGTTTCATTATTACAAGTGACTTAAATTCTGTTGATGGTTTAGCTATGGATGAACAAGTTTTTGAATTTGAAACAAAAAATGGTTCAATAAACTTGCTATCTGCAAAAATTAATGATCAATTATTAAACACTTCAAAAACTACTCGTGATATAGATTATTCCAACATTTCTCTTGAGCTATCATTTGATACTTCCTTATCTCCTAATTCCTATACCGATCATATTAAAATCTTACCTGCCCATGATTTTAGATATACAATTTCTGCTGATAGTACCAAAGTGACCATAACTAATAATCAAAATCTGGATTATTATTCGAATTATAATCTTCTGATAAGTAGTCAGTTGACAAGTGCTAAAGGTTATGATTTTAGTGGTTATACTTCAAAATTTCAAACAAATTTAAATCCCACCGTAAAAAAATCTATTCTTTCGGATGAAGAGCTACTTACAAAAATCCAAGAAACAACGTTTAAATATTTCTGGGATTTTGCACATCCAGTTTCAGGGCTAGCACGAGAACGAAATACTTCAGGTGAGTTGGTAACGATAGGAGGAAGTGGATTTGGTGTACTGGCTATACTGGTTGGAATTGAAAGAGGTTTTATTACTAGAGAGCTTGGCATAGAGCGATTAGCTAAGATAGTTGAGTTCCTAGCTACCAAAGCAGATAGATACCATGGTGTTTGGTCGCATTGGCTTAATGGTTCAACTGGTAAAACTATTGCATTTAGCGCGAAAGATGATGGTGCGGATCTTGTTGAAACAGCATTTATGGCTCAAGGACTCATTGCGGTCCGTGAATACATAAACCTTCATCAACCAACTAATACATATTTAATTAATCTTATTAATAACCTGCTTGATGAAATTGAGTGGAATTGGTTTACCAAGGATTCTCAAGATGTCCTGTATTGGCATTGGTCTCCAAATTATAATTGGGATATGAATATGAGAATTAGTGGGTACAATGAAGCTCTCATAGTGTACATCTTAGCACGTACATCCAAAAATTTTAAAATCGATACAGATGTTTATCATAATGGTTGGGCCAGATCAGGGGCAATTCAAAATAAGAATTCATTTTACGGCTATAATTTACCACTTGGCTACAATTATGGAGGCCCTCTATTTTTCGCTCATTATTCATTTTTAGGTTTAAATCCAACAAACTTAACAGACAGGTACGCCAATTATTGGGAACAGAACCGTAATCATTCACTAATTCATTATGAATATAGTAAAGACAATCCTCGTGGATACGTAGGCTATAATGAAAATAGCTGGGGGCTGACTGCGAGTGATACTCCAACGGGTTATTTGGCGCATGAACCTAATAATGACAGGGGTACCATAACTCCTACAGCAGCAATTTCTAGTATTACTTATACTCCGGTTGAGTCTATGAAAGCTATACGGCACTTCTATTACGTTTTAGGAGATAAGCTATGGGGTGAATACGGATTTTATGATGCATTCAATCCGACCGAATCATGGTGGGCTGACTCATATCTGGCAATTGATCAGGGCCCCATTGTAGTGATGATCGAGAACTACAGAAGTGGTTTAATATGGGACTTATTCATGAGTGCAGATGAGGTACAAAAGGCACTCAATGAATTGGATTTTACATACAACAAATAAAATGCTGTTATTTAATTAGTTATTTAACCAATTTATTACTTTGGTAATTAATTCACTTCTTTTATCTGAAAATGAATGGTCCGTTTGCATTAGTACATATTCCACATTTTTTAATTTTTCTATCCAAATTTTATTTCTTTCATTTTCATCTAATATTAAAAGTGGTTTTTGTAATAATTCTTTATTGTAATTAACAACATTGTATATATTTTTGTTTGTCAACAACTCATTGTAAAATTTTTCAGGATTTAATTCTAACATAAATAATGACTTACTGTATTCATAGGCCCAGTGCAGTGATTCATCAGATGCTGTACCTATATGAAATGGCGAATACACTGCAATTTTTTTGACTCTATTATCTAAAGCGCCACTTATTAGAGCAATGCCGCCGCCCAAACTGTGACCAAATAAAATGTAGGAGTCTGTTTTTATTTTATACTTTTCAGAATTTTCAGGTTTGCTGAAAAAGTCAATTACTTCTGAGACATCTTTAAGACAATTTGCATAAGAAAATTCTCCCTGGCTACCCCATGCACCTCTGTAATTAAAATAAATAACATTGAAGCCATTTTTTCTTAATTCTTGGGCTAAATCAAGATTTCTCTCATTACCCGGTAGACCATGCAAAAGAATTACGGTTTCTTTCTTTTCTGTTCCTGCAGCTAACATTGCATAAGTTGCAATTGAGTCACTATCTATCGAGATAATTATTTCTTCATTTGATGTAGAATATCTAATGTCACTAATTTGAGCTGTTAATGGGTATGTAAAAAATAGTATGAATAGAAAAATAATTTTGGATAGATAGATCATAAGTCGTTTTATACGAATGTATTCGATAAAATTTTAAATAAGATATAATTACAATAATTAAATGTAATTATATCTAAGTATATAAACGACAAAATGATGCTGATTTTATGGTAAAAACATTCATTAAGCTTTTGTATTTGATATGTACAGTTTTAATTTTTGATAATCTAAGCGCACAGACTAGTGGGATAGTAAAATATCAAAAGATTGTAGATTATGGGATTGAACCTGTTGGTAAACCGCGTTGGGATAACTACATAAAAAATTTACCTAAAGAGGGTAAATTTACTTATCAACTAAGATTTAAAGGTTCAGAATCAGTCTTTGAAGGAGTCCCTTCAGAAGATTCACCATTAGATCCGACAGTAGTTAGAGCGCTAAATGCTCTCCCTCTTTTGGCTCCTCCCAAAGTTAAAATTGAAAAGATATATCAAAATATAGAGCATGGTAAAAGAGTAACTGAAATTGAGTTTATGACTAGATATTTCTTAGTTGAAGAAGATTTAAATCAACCAAAATGGAGGCTCACTTCGGGAAAAAAGAAAGTATTAGATTTTATTTGTACTAGTGCTCAATTAGATACTAAAGATGGGATCATCACAGCTTGGTACACCTCTCAAATTCCAGTTCAATTTGGGCCTGATTATTATTTTGGTTTACCTGGGTTAATATTAGGTATTGAAATTAATGGTAAAATGAATGTGCTTGCATCGAATATTGATCTGAAAATTGAAAATAAAATAGTTGTCCCTGAGAATGGACAAAAAATAAGTAAGTCGGAATTTGAAAAGACAGTTGGTGAAAAAACTCTGGAATGGAAAAAGAATGGTACCTCAAGTACTAAAAAACAAACTCGAGGTAAATAATTAATACATCTTTGCTGTAAACTGATGAGTTTATGAAAACTTTATTATCTGTTTTATTACTTGTTATTTTGAGTGGGAGTATTATCGCCCAATATAAAATAACAGGTCAGGTAATTGATGAAGAAAACAAACCTCTAGAATATGCAACAATTGTTTTACTAAATCCTGCAGACTCCACTTTAGTGTACTTTGGAGTCACAAATTTTGATGGAGAATTTCAAATAAAGAATATAAATGAGGGTTTATATCTCATGCAGTATTCTTTTGTAGGAAAGAAGACTTTTTACAAAACTATAAACATACCGACTATTTCCGGAGGAGATACTGGAATTTTAAAATTAATTACACAAAATGATTCACTTGGTGAAGTAATTATTGAAGCTGAATTAGTACCATTAATATTTAGAAATGATACTTTAGAATATAATGCTAAAGCTTTTAGAACCAGACCGGGTGCTGCCGTTGAAGAACTATTAAATAAACTTCCAGGTATTGAAGTAGATAATAGCGGCAATGTAAAAGCAGAAGGTGAAGAAGTAACCAAAATACTTGTTGATGGTAAAGAATTCTTTGATGATGACCCAAAAGTTGCAACGAAGAATTTACCAGCTGAAGCACTTAGTAAAGTTCAAGTTATTGATCGAAAATCTGATGAAAGTATCTTCTCGGGAATAGATGATGGACAGAGGGAAAAAACTATCAACCTAAAATTAAAAGAAGATTATAAAAAAGGTTTCTTTGGCGATATATCTGTCGGGAGTTCAGTATCAATAAACAATTATAGTTTATCATCAAAGATTTATCAATTCACTGAAAAAACACAGAATGCTTTATTGGGTATGTATAATAACGTGAATGAATCAGGTTTTACTAATAAAGACAACAATCAATTTGGACTTAATAATAAAGGTATAAATGATGTAATTGCAGGTGGCTTTAACTTATCATTTAATCCGGCCAGTGAAAATCGATATTTTGTGAATTATTTAGGTAATCGAAGAGAGAAAGATTTGATAGAACATGCATATATTCAGAATTTTTATCCTAATGGTTCATATGATCAAGATATAAGAACAGTTGAAGTAGATATAGATCAACCAAGTGATTTGAATTTTGGATTAAGACACAGTTTTAATTCAGATAAACGTTTATTTATAAATGGAAAAATTACATTTATAGAAGGCCAACAGAGAAGCAACAACATCACACTTTCTAAGAATCAAGAAAAATTATTAAATACCCAAATTAATGAATCAAGCGTTTCATCTAGTGATATATATGGGTGGGTAGAAGCAAGTTATATTTTCAAACTTAAAAACGACAAATTACAATTTAAAACGTCTTCAAGCGCGATTATTAATGACCTTTCTAATGAAATTGAATGGTTAAATGAGATCAACTTTTTTGATCCATTAAATCAACTTATGTCACAACAATTTCAAGATAATTCTAGGAGTCGAGTATTATTGAACAGCGAACCTTCGCTCTTAATAAAATTAAAAAATAGCTGGGCCATTAGTTTTGGGACAAAATTTAATATGGATGAAAATGAACTTTTTAAATCGGAAGGTCAAATTATTGAAAAAATTGGTGCTGAGCTTCTTCAAAGACCTAAATTTACTACCAATCAATATTTAATATCCCCATCTATAACTTTAAATAGATCTAAGGAGAAGTCACAATTAAATTTTCAAATTTTGGGTAATGTAAATCAATTTGAAAAAATACAAGATGAAGTAAGTATTCAAAAAAAGAAATATCGCTATTTGATGCCTCGCTTGAATTATCAGTTTGAATATCGACCTGGACGCCGAATTAATCTCCGATATACGACCAACATGATTATGCCAAATCCTGATCAATTAATACCGGTAAGTAATACTATAAATCAATTAAACATCATAAAGGGTAATACAGACCTTGAACCAGAATATCGACATCAAGGTGTTGCTAATTGGTATATATTCGATCAATTTTCATTCACTTCATTTTCAATAAGACTTTCGGGTATCTACACAAAAGAAAAAATTAGATGGAAGCAAACAATTAGCGATGATTTAATCAAAATAACACAACCAATAAATGTCAAAAATGATCTAAATTTTACATTTTCATCTGAATTTTCTACTCCTATTAGAGCTTTAGAAATTAATATTAATTTGAAAGCAAGTGAAAGCTGGAGTAAAAGTCGTGTATTTATCAATGAACAAGAAAATATAAATACAAATCAAAACCATATTTTTAATTTAACATTGGAAAATCGTAAGAATACAATTTTTTCTACCCGTTTGGGCGCTGGTATAAATATAACAGATTCAAAGTTCTCATTAGCCGATGAACAAAATAATTATTATTACAATACAAGCTATTCTTTTGATTTGAGATATACACCCAATAATAGGTGGAATTTCCAAGCTAAAGCAAACATACTTAATTACGACTCGCAGAGCTTTAACGAAGCTGTTGATATCCCATTAATCAACATTGATATGAGTTATTTCTTTTTTGAGGCAGAAAAGGGCTCATTAACAATCACCGCTTTTGATCTTTTAAATCAATACACTGGTTTTCAAAGAATAAGTCAGCCTAATTTTTTAATGCAACAAGAGTGGAATACATTAACCCGCTACATAATGCTATCATTTGGGTTTCGTTTTAGATGACAATTGATAGATTTATACAATTGTTATATAAGGTTACTGCGGGGCAAAAACTTATATTGAACTAGATAACTTGATAAGAATACCTTACTATATATTTATTCATGTATTATTCCCTAAAAAAATACCTGTTGGTTCCCATTATTCTTTCAAGCACACTAGTTGTAGCACAACAACAATCTATCCAGGTAAAACTCAACCAACTTGGATTTTATCCAAAGAGCCACAAACTAGCCATAACACCTTCAAATGATGCAACTACTTACCATTTACGAGAAGAGAAAAACGGTAATATTGTATACCTAGGGAATTTAGAAAATGGTGGCTATTATAATTTAAGTGGAGAAACTGTAAAAGTGGCTAATTTTAGTGAATTTTCTAGACAAGGGACATATATTTTAGGAGTTGATGGAGGTGGCGAGTCTTTTCCATTTAACATCGGTAATCATCAATTTATTTCGCTAAATGCTGCCTTGATAAAAGCAATGTATTTCAATCGAGCGTCCATAGCTTTGGGGCAAGAATACGCAGAAAAGTGGTCTAGAAGTGCCGGTCATCCTGATACTTTGGTTGTAATTCATGGATCGGCAGCGTCCACAAGTCGTCCTAATGGTTCTAATATTTCTTCACCGGGAGGTTGGTACGATGCCGGTGATTTCAACAAATATGTAGTTCCAATTTCTTCAAGTATTAATCATATGCTTTTTGCTTACGAAAATTTTCCTTCATTTTTTGAATCTCAAAATTTGAATATACCTGAAAGTAATAACTCTATTCCTGATATCTTGGACGAAAACAGATATGCTTTGGACTGGCTATTAACTATGCAAGACACGAGTGATGGTGGGGTATACCATAAACTTACTCATGCTAATTTTAGTAGTACTATCATGCCATCTAAAGCTACAAATCCACGCTATGTGGTTCAGAAAGGAACGGCTGCAAGCCTAGATTTTGCTGCAGTAATGGCACAGGCGGCGAGAGTCTATGAACCTTTCGATACTAGTTTTGCAGCTATTGCTTTAAAAGCAGCTCGAAAAGCATATAATTGGGCAATTGTAAACCCTGATATAAGTTATAATCAAAGTGAAATAAATGCACAATTTAATCCTGATATACAAACCGGAACCTATAGTGACAACAGTTTTTCGGATGAATTTTTTTGGGCTCGTGCAGAGTTATATATCACAACGAAAGAGGATAAATTTTATCCAGATAATGGTTGGAATGGTGTTGGAAACTCTGGGTGGAGAAATGTACAAGCTCTAGGTTTATTCTCGCTAGTGCATCATCGAAAAGAGTTAACAGCAACTGGACTTGCTGATACAAGTGCAATGAAAAATACGCTAATAAACGCATATGAGTGGTACGTAAATGATTCTAAAACGGCTCCATACCGTTCTCCTTTTGGCATACAAAGTTGGCAATTTAATTGGGGCTCAAATGGTGGTGCAGGAAACCTTGGAATGGGAATTTTATTAGCCTATCAACTTACAGGTGAACAGAAATTTTATGAAGGGGCAATTGATATCATGGATTATTTACTTGGACGAAATGCCGTTTCATATAGCTATGTGACTGGGTTTGGGGATCAATCTCCAATGCATATTCATCATCGGCAATCCGCAGCTGATAATGTTATTGATCCGGTTCCTGGTTGGATAGCAGGTGGTGCAAACCCTAGAAACCAGAATTTAGATTGCGGGTCAAATGCTTACAATTCAGATTTTCCAGCACTTTCTTATCTAGATGATTATTGTAGCTACTCAACCAATGAAATTACCACATACTGGAATTCTCCATTTGTATTTTTAACTGCGGGAATTGAAGTATATACCCAAGATGTAATTTCAGATGCAACTTCACCAATCCGATTTACTGCACCAAACGATGACTTAACTTTTGCGGTAGGAGATACACTACCACTGTCATGGAGTTTGGACTCTGTTGATAAGGTGAACCTTTTATTTAAGCAATACTCATCAAATGAATTTACCTTATTAGCTGAGAAACTCACATCCAATACATTTAAAAACTTTGTAATTCCCAACTTACCTGGTGACTCATTACTCTTTAAGTTGCAAGACACATCCGATTCCACGGTTTATGCTTTTTCAAATATCGTAAATATAAAAAAACCTAAATCGATAAAGTCTGTTTCAGCGTCTAGACGATTTAATCTGCCATTTAGGCCTGGGAGCAATGTCACAATAAGTTGGGCTATAGTTGAAATTGACAGTCTAGATATCTTTTATTACTTATCATCTGACTCTGAATTAGTGCCTATTGTTGAGGCTTACCCAAGTCTAGAGTCACAGTATAATGGGTTTAAAATTCCTGAATCAAGTGGTGATTCTATATACTTCAGAATTATTGACTCTGATTTTAAAGGAATATTTTTGGATTCTCCAGGGTATGAAATCACAATAAGCGTTAATATTGAAGAACAAAATAAACTTGTAGAGTTTACTTTAGATCAAAACTACCCCAACCCATTCAACCCATCTACTCAGATTCAGTATGCCCTACCAGAGGCGACGCTAGTAAGCCTTGAAGTGTTTAATAGTGTAGGTCAAATGGTTATGGAGCTGATGAATGGAAAGAAGTCAGCGGGTTATCACACTGCTACTTTTGATGCTTCTGGTTTATCGAGTGGAGTGTACTTGTACAAACTAACAACTCCATCATTTACTGAAACCAGAAAAATGCTTCTGATTAAATAGTTCATTTCAAGTTATAGTACTGAGCTTGTTAGCTTAAAATTAGTGGGGGGGCTAATTTACTCACCTAACTTCATGTACTATATATAAATATGGAGTGAGTCGATTAATTTCCTGGACTTACTTTGTTTATAAAAGTGCAGTAGTGGGATATAGCGCACAAAACCTATACCCATCTTAACCATGGCCTTTAGGAGCTAAGATTAGTTAAATTAAATGGACCAAACATGGAAGTATTACAGCATATTAGTACAAGCATACCTTTTTTTGTTGGCTATTTAATAGTTAAAAAAGAGGGCATCTCTTAATTATTATTTTATTATAGTAAATTTTCTAGTGACTATAGTATTAGACGCTATCAAACGATAGATATACATTCCTGACGCAAGGTTTTTCGCATCAAAGGTGACCTTATGATACCCTGCCTTAATTGGACCGTTAACTAATATTGCTACTTCCCGACCAAGCATATCATAGACTTTCAAAGAAACCTGACTGTTTTCAGGTAAATCAAAATTGATTAAGGTATAAGGATTGAATGGATTAGGATAATTTTGAAATAGAGCAATTTTTTCTGGAATAGTGTCATCCTCAAATGTATTTGATGTGAACTGAGAATTATCTAATCCGGGTGTTCCGTGCCCTGGAGAAGCTTGCCAAGAGTCTGGTAATCCATTATCTATAAACGGGGATTTAAGCTCAAGGGTTGAACCGTTTCCATCAGCTTGCTTTGGCCACGGGCTTCTGTCCGTAAAACTGACTGAATCGATAAGAAAGCCATCATTATTATACAAATACAATGATTCTCCATTGCTGCTCAGACCATTATTCATACTTCCGGTAACATTAGTTACAGCAGGAAATAAATCTTTGAATAATGCAAGATCGCGGGATATAACATAATATCTGCGTGAAGGAATGATCATATTATCCTCAAATACATAGGTTTGTTCAAAAGACCCATCAATGAATACCCATTTGCTGATATCCAGATGAGAATTTGTAGTATTATAAAATTCAACCCAGTCTTCAGAATTAAAATCCGGCGAGGAATTATAATTGATTTCATTGATCACTAGATCCGAATTAAGTATACCCTGAAATTGAAATGCTCCGATTTCTGATAATAAGTCGGCACTTTCATAATCAACATATGTATTCTCAGAAGCATTGATCACTGGGGATACAACCTGAGGATAATAGTTTTCATTATCAGGATTTATAAGATAGATATCACTTAGAAGATTGAAGCTCCCTTCGAGAGTATCGGTATCACTTATGGAATAATACACTTTGGCCGAAGAGAATTCATCGTAGGTTATTGGTGCTTCAGCTGAGTTCATAAAGATAGAGTTTCTAACCTCAGCTGAACCCCCACCACGGTTAAGGACTTTTTCATATACAGCTACACCCACATTGTTTGAGTAAAATGTATTATGATATATGTAGCCAATTGAACTAGAATCTTTTATACCAACTCCCAAATTACATTTGGCAAAGACATTTTTAAAGATACGAGCTTCTGAACCCTGACCTATGGATACAGCTTTGTCACCACAATTGACAACTTTGTTTCCTATGATCTGAACGTCTGTTGATGAATCTCCAACATCTATTGCATCTGTGTTATCACCAATGAAATCATAAAATTTATTACCTTGAATAATAGTGGTGTCTTCCATAAATCCAATATCAATAGCGTCCATGTCCTCAATATTATTGCCTTCAAAAGTGTTATTAATCAGCCACAATTTTCCACCATTCACATTCACATAGTCACCTATATGAGTAGCATTTGTTATTCTGCTGCCTGTTAGCTTTAATCTGCTGTATTGGGAAGAAATCGGTAGGAAAATGTCTCTAATAACGGAGTTTGAGATCTCTACGTCTGAGTTAATAAGGGAAATAGCGGAAAAGAAATATTCATGATTTATTATCCCACTTGCTTCAGTAATAATCAAATGATCTAAGATTGATCTGGAATCTGCATTATCAAAAAATAAACCCTTCCATTGTTGACCAGGAATATAAGGATTCAGTCTAACGGGCTCATTTTCCGTACCATTGATGGTTAGCGTTCCTTTTACAGTAATTCCTTTACCTTGGTCAATTAGTAATTCAACACCTGCATCAATTTTAAGGACTGCTCCGGACTTGATCTCTACATTCTCGGATAGAAAGTACGGTGAGCCAGCTTTATTAAGAGTCAAAGATTGTTCGATGACTGAAGGAATGAAACTAGAACTATTAGGTATGAATTCTGCAATGAGTTCAGTATCTCCTAAAAGACTTATGCTGATTGAATCTGTTTTTGAGATCAGGGTAGTATCAGCAGATTGATATGCAATAATTTTAGATAGGCTAAGGTCAAAGCTTAGGTCAGAACTGGTAGGTGAACTTTGATGTATTGAAACGGCTATCATATTCTCACCAGTTAATAAATTCTCAGGGCTGATACGGAATTTATGATAGGTTGTCTCATCGTTCGATCCGATAGCATCAATAGCTTGCGTATTTTCATTAACTGCACCATCAGGCATATTAAATCGTGCGATCTCACTGCCATTCATGTATAAAACCGCACCGTCATCAATTAATATTTCAAATTCTAATTCTGTGATATTTGATATTTCAGTTAGTTCAAAACTATGACGGAAATAGGCACTTATATTTTTTGTTTTTGCATCTGATCCATACTCGATTTGCGTATCCTGATCATCCCCGTAGCCTAATATTCCTGGACCTAAATTCCAGGTAGTGTCGTCAAAATCAAGTTTATTCCAACGGGAAGGTACACCTGTCTGGTCATAGTAACTCCAAACACTTTTTTTGGATATAAGGGTTTCGTACGAAGCTCCTCCAATCTGCTTCCAAGAGCTGAATCGATATCCTGGTGGAGAATAAGCTTTGATCGGGATCGGAATTCGATTAAAGTAAAGTCCTGAAGCATCTATATCTTTAAAAAATCCATTCACATCCAATTTTCCAGCACCTTGTATATTCGAACTTATGGAAAGTGTTGAGCGGCCATTAAGAGAAAACAGGTCAGATAAATTTCGTATTGCTGAAGCAGGACGTTTTTCTGCAAAAGTTCTGAATTTCTGTATCTCAGCTTTCCAACTTTCAATAGAGGAAATACCAGATGTCTCTCCCCACTCAGTTATGGATAGTGTATCTATAAAAGTTCCCCATTTTGATATATGACGAGGGATTTCGGCTTCAATACCAGAGGCTAGACTGTCAATGATCGAGATCACCCTATTAGTAGTAAATGTGGTATTAATCCGTTCAGAATAGCGTTGAAGAAATTCATTTTTGAATTGCTCATTAGAACTCAGATATCTGAAAAGTTCAAAATCTTCATAGATATCTTGAATTTGATTACTATTAATTCTGCGGGTATTGAAACCTCGATCCATATCAACTAGTACCCAACGCCAAATACTATCATTCCCGCGATCTCTCCAAATCTCTCTGTTATGCCCCCAGCTACTGTTTGCTAGGTAAGCTTGAACAATTACAAAATCCATAAGATTCTGAACATCGACCAGACCGTTAATTTTAGAATAGAAATCCGGAGTAATGATGTCGGTTGAAGAAATCTGATCAAGTAATGCAAGATAATCGGTAGAGTCACCCTCAATGACTCCATAATTTGCTTCTAAATGATCAAGATCGGCTTCAGCAGTACCATAATGGAGAGAGAAGTATTGAGAATCCAGCTTTTCACGCAGATTATAAATTCCCCAGTACTCACCATTCAGGTATAACACACTAGGTCTGTAAGCCTGCACTGAATTTGAAACCTGATCCCTAATTAGGCTAGATATCATACCATCACGGATCATTGTATATGGCCAGTCATCACCACTGTTGCGCAAGTATAATCTTTTATATGATTTGAAAGGCAGGTGATCGAAGACCGGATATTCAATATTTGTATTACCATAATCTCCACGGGCATATATATTCAAAGGTTTTTGGGCAAATCTGTATATATTCTCTCCACCGATTCTCATTCCAACTTGTTGAGAAAATTCCGCATTATAACCTAATGGGATGAATTCAATATTAACAGGTATTTCCCTCTCTTTGAGTGTATTCAGATAAATACCAAGATTTTTACCCATAATATATTCTGGGTCGGAAATGATGGAGAATGCTGGTAGATTACGATCTTCATTGATGAAATAAGAACTTCCGTAAACTATTCCTGGTATTTTTTTTTCCTCAAAAACTCTTGCTTTTAGAACGGTATTTTTATTAATAGAAATAGGTGCTTCATATATAGCTGATTCACTAGTTGGTTCTTTACCGTCTAAAGTATATCTAATTGTTCCCATATCGGAATTCGAACTCAGAACCACTGATTGAGAAGAAGTGAAGAATCCACCTGGTTGTGAGAAAATTACGTCTCCAGCGAATAGAGTGGATTTTATACTTTCGGTGGAATTTGACTTTCCTGGAGTCGGTTCACCAAACCTAAACCAGCTGGAAGAGCCGTCTGGTTTTCTACCATAGGAGACATCTTCAATCTGATTTGAGTAACTAACAGAATCAATAAGTATACCATTAGAATTAAAAAGGGCGATTAGCTCGGCTTCTTTATTTAGTTTGAAATTGGTGTGAGACCATTGAGTTGTATATGAAATATTATTTGGCCACCAGTTTCTTATATAATTTTGTCCTGGGATATCGTCCTCACCATCAGCCCACAGAAAATAAAAGCCTTTGCTTGGGATAATGGTATTTTGCGGAATCTGCCATTTTGTTTGATCATTAAGGTCATCTGTTAGATAATACCCGCTTAAATCAGCTTCAAAATCCTGATTGTTATACAATTCGATCCAGTCGGAGAAATCTCTAAAATCTACTATATCAGGGTTTGTTGTTACATTTGAGGCAAGAAATTCATTTATGACAATTCCTGATTCTTGTGCAAAGACACACAGTGAATTGGCTAGTAAAATCAGTACTAATAAGCTGATTTTCATTTTATACTTTATCACATTTTTATTAAGATTAGAAGTAATTTATAATGTAATAGGGAATAATACCCTATTACACAAAATTTCCTTCTTTACCGTTTTCATCTTTTTGTGGGTTAATTGGCTTGGTTAAATTAGAGTTAGAGAAGCACGCTTGAAACCCAAGTTTTTACTTAATTAGAAGCATTTTTCTGGTTTCAGTAAATGAAGGAGTTGTTAATCTATATAGATATATTCCACTAGATAGTGTCGAGGCATTAAATGTCGCTGTATGATGACCAACAGATTTTTGTCCATTGACTAGATTCATTACCTTCTGTCCTAAGGTATTATATATTTCAAGAGTTACTGGTGTCGCTTCTGGTAGTACATACAGAATTTGGGTAGATGGGTTAAATGGATTGGGGTAGTTTTGAAATAGACTATAGCCAATAGGGATTGATTCAATCAAATCATTAGATACATTATACTCAATAGTTGCGGTATCAACATACGTACGCAGCCATTGTAAAGCTGGGCGTTCTTCTCCATTACTTCTCATTAAAAAAGCATCAAATTCGTCTCTCCACATTCCTCTTTGCCAACCCCAGAAAGTTACACCCATTACCGATGGATGTTCCCAAAATATTGGGAAAATACGTTGTATATCTTCTAGTTGTTTTTCATCAGAAACACTATTTGAACTTCGAGGTAGTCCATCAATATCCATTTCAGTTGCTTGAATTGGTAAACCAGTTTCTGCTAATTTGTCTAAAATATTTTTAATACCTGCAGCTGAACCTCTCGTACTGAAAGCATGGGCTTGTATACCTATTACATCTATTAAATCTCTGGCCTTTAACAATTTAATAATATTTATGTAATTGTTAGCAGCAGATGAGTTACCCATTATTCCATAATCATTAATCATAAGAGGAGTCGTTGGGAAACGCTCTCTTGCCATTTCAAACGCAGTAATAATCCAGTCATATCCTGTTTCTCCAGTACCACCTAGAGCATTGATATAATTTGCAGGAGCTTCAACGCCATTGGGACGATTATGCCCGGCTAAAGCTTCATTAACTACTTCGAGATAATCAATGTCAGGGTAACGTTCAGCAACTGCATCCATCCATTCTTTAATCTCATCAAGTTGTTCCTCAGAGTTTAGATTATTTATCCAATCAGGTTGTTGATTTCCCCAAATTAGTACATGAAACCTGAAAGGGAAACCATGTTCTTTTGCAAAGTTATAACCTTCATCTAAGTACGTCCAATTCATTTGATCTCGGACCCTCTCGATACTACCCCACTTACCAGCATTTTCAGGAACGATTTGATTCCAGTAATATGTAAAATATTTGTCCCAATTAGTTGCTGATTTAAAGTTATTACCTAACCACTTAATTTTATCCTTGGCTATTGGATCTTTGGGTTCTACTGGAGGAATTAACGAACCAGCTTCTGCCTTATTTAAATTATCAACAGTGTAATAAAAATTAGAAAGTCCAAAAGCTAATTTATCTATATATAGCCCAATTTCACTTGCACCAATCTGAAATACTTGTTCTAAGCTATCGAGGTCATTAACTCTAATTGAATGATAAACTTCTGATATATCTCTATTTAATACTATCCATTTCCATTCTTCAGATCTTACATAACCATTACTTTTTACAATAGACCCTGGAATATTAAATCCCATTCTAGCTAAATTATCCACTTTGATCCAATTGGAAGCAATATTGGGATCAAATAGGCCAAATTTTTTTGGTATAAACCAACTATCATTTTCAGTTGAATCAGGTCCAACCCATATCCTAGCAAATAAATCATAACTGCCAGTGTCAGGGAAATTTAATTGGTAATTTATTGTTCTATTATTGCCTGGTATGGAATCATTGCCTGAACTCTCATTATAATCGGTTGTAATGGTTACATATGTATTACCATCGTCAGTATCAGTTTCTGTAACCCACTCATTACCCATGAGTCCATTTTCAGCCTCAATTACTATCGGCTCTCCTACAATCCTAGGATAGGATATACTAAAATCATCAATCCAAATTGTATCATTTTTATTTTCATTGAAATTAAAGTGTATAGGGGCTCTAGCTAGTGAATCATTGTTACCCACTTCAAATTTAAAGCTATATTCAGCCCACGTAGTACCAATATTGACTTTCCCAACTCTACCTAATTCACCTGAGTAGTCTGGTTTCCCAACTGTTATATTTGCTAAAGATCCATTAGATGATGCTTTTAGCCAAATTTTAAACGTATGTGTTAAGCCAGGAATTAATTTTACTGGTTCATTAACGGCTTGTATGTTCCATTCATTTGCTCCAATACCACCAATTACAACTTGTAATGCTTTATCACCTGAATGAACATTTTGATTAATTATCTTAAATTTAGCTTCAGAGTCTTCGTTGACGATTAAGCTCCAGTTATCGATATCCGTTGAATCACCAACATTTGCATTTTCGAAGCCTCCATTATTAGTTAAAATGATACTTTGTGTATATCCATTCTTATTTAATATGATTGCAGAAAGAATACAGAACCAAATAATTTTTTTTTGACGTTCAAAGGCAATTTTTTTTAGAAAAATCAGTATTAAATCTAACATTAGGATCTAGTGTAGTTTAAAGTTTTCTACGATTCTAAGAACAGAAAACCGTCTTCGCAGGCTTATTTAAAAGTTTAATATTAATATGTATATAACATTTTAATATTTTAGGTTAAGTGTCAATTTTAAATCATTATTAATTTTCTACTCTTAAGATCTGCCTCAATTTCAACCATTCTTTTATCTGAAATTGGATAAAATAAGATCAATATACCACCTATTATTCCAAATATTGCGGGGAATAAACTCATTAACATTCTAATTCCATGTAATGCTGTTTCGGTTTGAACTTCATTGGCAATAAAACCATATCCCTCTAAAATCCAACCAACAAAAGCCCCACCAGCGGTCAATCCCATTTTTAATGCAAATAATGATGCTGCCATTATTAAAGCAGTAGATCTACGCCCAAATTTCCATTCACCATAATCAGCTGTGTCAGTATACATTGCCCATTGAGTCACAGATACAGAACCAAAGAAAAAGGAAACTAGGCCGTTTAATATATACATCAATATTACATGTCCAGGAGAAAGGAAATAAAAGAATAGAGAGCAAATAGCACTTATTATTAAAAATCGGGAATAGATTATTTTTTTTGAAAAGTATTTATTGAATTGATTAGTCAATAAAGCCCCAAAAAAAGTCGCTAAAGTACCCACCCCAATAAAAGATGAAGTGAAAAGGGCATAGCCTAAGTCTATACTTATACCTAGTACATTTAGTTCCTGATCTCCTACAAAATATCTAAAATAATAAGTAGTAGAGGACCCTCTCATAACTATATAGGTGAGTTGAAAAAAAGTTGCCAAACCAATTAATAGCCATGGTTTGTTTTTTATGAGATCCTTTAAATCGTCTTTTATTTTATTCCGTTTAAGTTCCTTGGTTGATACTCTTTCCTTGGTCAATGAAAATGTACCAAACAATAAAAAAGCAGCAAATACGCCATATAAAGCCATTACAATTTTCCAACCTTTAGCCTCATTACCTGATCCAAAATACTGCACTAAACCTAATGTGACTGCACCGGCAAAGAATTGTCCAATAAATGCCAATGCGAATCGGTATTGAGAAGCTGAAGTTCGTTCAGCAGAATTCGGTGTTATTACACCCATCAAAGCAGCATAGGGTACATTTACAGCGGTATACATCATCATAAGCAATATATAAGTCGCATATGCATAGAATAACTTACCAGAACTGCTTAGATTTGGTGTATTAAATGCAAGAAAACCAGCTATTCCAATAGGTATCGCAAAACCAGCTATATAGGGCCGAAACTTACCCCATTTTGTTTGTGTACGGTCAGCGATCATCCCCATTAAAGGATCATTTGCAGCGTCCCATAAGCGAGAAAAGAGCATCATTGTACCCATTGCTGCCGGTGCCAATCCAAAGACGTCAGTGTAAAAAATTGGCATAAAGACTACAAATGTCTGGAAATAAAGATTAGAAGCCATATCACCAAGACCATAACCTAGTTTTTCACCAACACTAAGATATTTTTGTTGGTATTTCATACTTCTAATAAGGATTATTTAATTTGAATTCTATTCTATAAGTTGAATAATTGTTTTTACAATAGGCTTTGGATTGCCTTCTCTATCGAATAAAAGTGGATAATTTGTTCTATTAGAAATAGGCCATTCATTTTTCCAAGAATCATCATCAGTTACGCCCCAGGTGGTAATTCTACTGATATTTTCAGAATATTTAAGAAATACTTCAAAAAACATTTCATATTGTTTTGATTGTAAGTGTTGAATAGAATCAGGTAAATTTTCCCTGTAGGGATTCAATTTTTCAATTAGTACTTCTTGCAAGGAGATATCAGCTCCTTGATAACCAGATCCAGAAGGAAGTACATCTACATCTAATTCAGTAATCGCAACAATACCAAGTTCCTTAAATTTAATAATACTATCCTCTAATTCTTTTTTAGTTGGATACCCAAGTCCCCAGTGCCCCTGCATACCAATGCCAGTTACTGGTATGCCTTGTTTTTGAATTGATTTTACTAACTGAACAGCTCCATCTGCTTTATTCACATTGTGTAAATTATAGTCATTATAATATAGCTCTGCTTGAGGATCGGCTTCATAAGCGAATTGAAATGCTTTAGCTACATAATCCTCACCTATAATTTGATACCAAAATGATTCTCGCATAGAACCATCTTCATTAAGTGCTTCATTGACAACATCCCAACCATTTATTTGACCCTTATATCTACCTACAACAGTATAAATGTGAGTTTTCATTCTAGCTAATAATTCTTCACGAGTTAGTATTTCACCGTCTTTGTGAAAAAAAACCCAATCAGGAGTTTGGTTATGCCAAATTAAAGTGTGTCCCACTATGAACATGTTATTTACTAAACCAAACTCCACAAATTTATCTGATAAATCAAAGTAGAAACTGTCAGGATATGGATGTATATACATCCATTTCAAATCATTTTCAGGTGTAATAGAATTAAAATGCTTATTTAAAATTGGTAGCGCTCTTTGATCCTCTTCCAAATATTGTGCAGTATTTATAGCAGCTCCTATATAAAATTTATTTTGAAAAGTATTCTTTAAGGAGATTGTATCTCTAGTCTTGGTTTGGCAGGCTGTAATTAATATAAATACATTAAATAATATTAATTTATTTAAACTATTTATAGATATTTTGTAATAGTAGAATTTATTCATCTTCACTAGATCCTTGAATGGTTTTAATTTTGCCATCTTTATCATATATAAGTTCGACAACTTTCATACTTCTTAACCATGATTTGCCATTAGATGGAAAACAATCATGATAAAAAAAATACCATTTTTCTTTAAATTCTACTATGCTGTGGTGCGTTGTCCAACCAATCACTGGCGTTAAAATTACTCCTTGATAGATAAAAGGACCATAAGGATTATCTGAGATAGCATAGCATATTTTATGAGTATCACCAGTTGAATATGAAAAATAATATGTACCATTAAATTTATGCATCCATGATGCTTCAAAAAATCTTCGATGTACATCTCCTTGGGTAATTGTATTTCTTTCTTCATCAATAATCAAAACATCTCTTGGCGATTCAGCGAATTCTAACATATTGTCACTCATTCGTGCTATTTTTGGACATAAGGCTGGTGCATTCTCCTTAGGTAATTTATTATTCTCTGAATATAAATTATTTCTATATTTCTCTAGTTGACCACCCCACAGCCCACCAAAATACATGTAATAATCATTACCATCTTTAAATAAACATGGATCTATACTATAACTCTCAGGTATAGGTTTTATTTGTACACTAAATGGCCCATACGGATAATCAGAAGTTGCCACTCCAATCCTGAAAAAACCTTTTTTATCTTTCACCGAAAAAAACAAAAAATATTTATTGTCTTTAAAGCAAACATCTGAATCCCATAGTTGTTTTTCTGCCCAGGGAATATCTTTTAGATCTAAAATTTTCCCATGGTTTTTAATAGGACCATCAATACTTTCCATTGAAAACACTTGGTAATCTTTCATATTAAAATGATCACCATTATCATTTTCAGCTACTTTACTATCCCAGTCATGAGAAGGGTATATGTACAATTTTCCTTCAAATACATGGGCAGAGGGGTCTGCCATATAATCATTTGGGTATAGATATCTCGGTTTTATCATACCAATATTTTATAATTTATTCATAAGTATCAAATAAACTGATTTATAATATTTTCGAATAATTCTTGTTTACCACTTTTTAGTTTTATCTCCTGCTTATTTAAAGCATACTTAAAGAGATCTTCAAGTATAGAATTACCATCTTCAAAATCTTTTCCTGCTCCAGAATCGAATGAATTGTAGCGATTCTTCCGTAGTTCTAGATAAGGAGACTCTTCTAATATATTATTAGCAATAATAAGAGATCTTGCAAAAACATCAATGCCTCCAATATGTGCAAGAAATAAATCTTCAAGATCTGTAGAATTTCTACGTAGTTTTGCGTCAAAATTAACTCCACCACCATTAAGACCTCCTGATTGAAGTAAAACAAGCATAGCTTGAGTTATCTCGAATATGTCAACAGGAAATTGATCAGTATCCCATCCATTTTGGTAGTCTCCACGATTTGCGTCAATACTACCCAGAACATCATGATCAGCAGCAACCTGTAATTCATGCTCGAAGGTATGCATGGCAAGAGTTGCATGATTTACTTCAATATTCAGCTTAAAATCGTCTATTAGATCATATTTTTGTAGAAATCCAATAACGGTAGCGGCGTCAAAATCATATTGATGCTTAGAAGGTTCCATGGGTTTAGGTTCAATAAAAAAGTTACCAGTAAAACCATTAGCTCTACCATAATCCCTACACATGCATAAAAAAGTTGCTAAGTGATCCAATTCACGTTTCATGTTTGTATTAAGAAGTGACATATAACCTTCACGACCACCCCAAAAAACATAATTTTCACCTCCTAATTTTATTGTAGCATCCAAGGCATTTTTTACTTGGGCACCAGCAAATGCAACCACATCAAAATCAGGGTTAGTGGAAGCACCATTCATATATCTTGGATGGGAAAAAAGATTAGCTGTTCCCCAAAGTAATCGAACACCCGATGCATCTTGTTTATTTTTTGCATAATCAGTGATAAAGTTTAGTCTTTCAGTAAACTCTTCTAAACTATTACCTTCTTCAATTAAATCAACATCATGAAAACAGTAGTAAGGCACTCCTAGTTTTGTTATAAATTCAAATGCAGCATCCATTTTATCTATTGCTTTTTTATATGGATCAATATCTTCAAGCCAAGGCAGTTGTTGAGTGCTAGAACCAAAAGGATCAGTACCAAGCCCTGTTAATGAGTGCCAATATGCGATAGCAAATTTAAAATGCTCTTGCATTGACTTACCTGCAATTATTTTATTTTTATTATAAAACCTATATGCAAAAGGATTATCTGTGTCCCTACCTTCATACTCTATTTTTGAGATATTTTTAAAATATTCTTTACTACCTATCAGTGGTTTCATACGATTTTTTTTGAATAAATTATAGTTAGTTTCCAATAAATGAGTGTTTGATCATAGTATCTTTCCACTCTAAATAAAGTTCTTTATACATACTAGTAAGTTCTATTTTTGGCTCAAGTAAATCAGATAATTCGAGATCACGGAAAGCTTCCTCAGCCGAACTAAATAGCCCACTTCCTAGAGCAGCGCCTCTAGCTGCCCCAATTGCCCCATCTGTGTTGTAAACTTCTAAGCGTGTTTCTGTAACATTCACAAATATCTCTCTGAAGACTTTGCTGAGAAATAAATTCGCTTTACTTGCACGAATAGTATTTCCAGACACATTTAATTCAGTAAGTATATCAAAACCTAAATTCAACGCATATACAATCCCTTCAACTGAGGCTCTTAAAATATGATTAGAGTTGTGGCGGTTGAAGTCTAAATTTAAATAATGCGATCCAATAAGTTTATTTTCGAATATTCTTTCAGCACCATTACCAAAAGGGAAACAAATTAATTTTTTACTTCCTGGTGTTACAGACTCTACCATATTATTCATATGGAAATAGTCAATATTATTAGATTTGTTGTTAAGTAATTTTTTTAGCCAACTATACAAGATACCTGTTCCATTGACACAAACTAAAATACCATTAGAGGCATTGATTTCTGTATTATTCACGTGTAAAAAAGTATTTATTCTAGATTTAGGATCGAATAATTTTTGATCTGTGACAGCATATATTACACCTGAAGTACCAGCAGTAGCTGCAATTTCTCCTTTTTTTAACACGTTTAGAGAAAAAGCATGATTTGGCTGATCACCTGCTCTATAAGAAATATTAACATCTTGATTCATACCAAGTTTAGATGCTATTTGTTTAGACAAATTTAGATTACTTCCAATAGAAGGCACTACATCTGGTAACATACTCCTTGGGATATCA
>CABZVB010000021.1 GCA_902529115.1 uncultured Balneola sp. | reverse complement strand
CGAAAGTATTTGATTGCTTAATGGAGCAGCTAATGGCTTATCATATTAAATAAATTTCGGAAATAAGATTTACATAGCTTTAAAGCATAAAGGACTGTCTAGCTGTCATTACCTTGATTAAAATGCTCATTTAGTTGAAATAAATGCACCTAGCGAACTACATTTAAAAAATAGATATAAGCGGTATGATTAATCTATTCATAAATAGTGAATACTGTACTAACATTTATGATTAAAAAAATTTTAAATAACATAAATTAATATGCTTAATTATATAAAAATAACCCTACTCTCAGTCTCAAGTTTTGTACTATTTTCATGCGACCAGCAAGAAGAAAATTATCCTAACATTGTATTAATATTGGGTGACGATCAAGGCTATCCCTATTTTGGTTTTATGGGAGCAGATTACGTATATACTCCAAATATGGATGAACTAGCTGAGAGTGGTACTCTATTCACACAGGGTTATGTTCCTCAAAACCATTGCAGACCATCATTACAAACGTTAATGACTGGTACGCTACCAAGTGATTACGAAACAAAAGTTAAAGAATTGATGGAAGCAAAAAGTGTATCACCATTAAATGAGAAAGATTTTCGTCATAATGCCATGCAATACTTTGAGACGTTGCCTAGAATTTTAAGCCAGTACGGATATACTAGTTTTCAGGGTGGGAAATGGTGGGAATACAGTTTCAGCAATGGCGGATTTGACCAAGGTATGACAGCAGGTTGGACCAAGGAAGACGAAAAAGGAAGCGGTTGGTTCAAAAAATTTATGGGTGGTGAAGGTTTAAAACTAGCACGCTTAACTATGGATCCGGTATTTGAGTTTATAAATGAAAATAAAGCTAAGCCATTTTATATATGGTACGCTCCCGAGTTACCCCATTATCCATTCGATGCACCTGATAAGTATTATGATATATACAAGGATACTGATTTTACAGAATCAGCCAAACGATATTATGCAAACTGTTCGTGGTTTGATGATGGCGTAGGTGAACTTTTAACATTCCTTAAAGACAATAACGAATATGATAATACACTATTTATATATGTCAATGACAATGGTTGGGAACAAGAACCCTATCAAGAATTTCGACATGATTCTTTGAGATGGCACAATGGCGGTGATAAAGGCAAACTTTCAGTATATGATCAATCCTTTAGAACACCGATTATTTTTTCATGGAAAAATAATATCAGTGCTAGTTCTCAGTCTAATTCTTTGATTCATAGCGCAGATATTCCAGCAACTATTTTAGATTTAATTGGTGTCGGAATACCCAATCATTTCTTTGGGAAATCTTATCAGAACGTAATCCAAAATACTAATACATCGAATAGGGATATCATAATTGGGATGGCTACTCAAATACGATCTGAAAATGATATGATGGGTGAAAAAACAGAGGCATATTGGGCTCGTACAAATGATTGGTTTTTTAAATGGAACTTATCAAGAGAGACTATAGAGTTATTTAATATGAATACCGACCCTAAAAATGATACCGATATAGCTGAAATTCATCCTGAACTCGTTACCGATTTTATTGAAAAGATCGAGATTTGGAAAAAGGAAAGAAGGTAAATATGCAGACCTGCTTAACTCAGATGTTGGGGAACAGGTTAGAAGGGTTTTCACTCAGTTTATTTCCTAATTAAATGAATGAATGAAAATTAGTTATCAATTTTTTTCTACCAATAAGAAATAAATATATTGCATAGGAATTTTAAAATTTATATAAGGAGTTATAAATGGATTTAATATCGTATCTGCTAGATAACTCAGAGAGAGGATTAGATGAGAATACATTAAAAACAAATGCATGGGATCATTTTGGCGTTGAAGTTGCTGCACTAGTTATTGACTCCGTTGGTTTTACTAGAACAACTCAGGCAAAAGGTATTGTCTATTTTTTAACACAACTAGCCAAATCTAGAAAAATTACTAACCAAGTAATGGATAAGTATAAACCCATATCGTATACATTTCATGCTGATAATTGCTATGCCTTTTTCAGAGATGTTAATTTAGCATTTAATGCGGCAATTGAGCTTCAAAAAATGACCCAAAAAGCCTCTATACCTTTAATTGGGGATGAATACTTTGGGTTAAGTATTGGTATTGGATTCGGCAGACTTCTTAAAGCAGGATCACATGAACATTACTTCGGTGACGAAATGAACATAGCTTCAAAATTAGGTGAAGACACAGGAAGTCGTGATGATATCCTCTTAAGTGATAATGCTTATAACTCTCTTGCAAAAAAGAAAAATTTCCTGTTCAAAATGCATACCTCAAGTATTTCAGGTGTAGAGTTTAAATATCATCAATTAGGGTGATGAATAATTCTTAATTACAAGAGATATCACATTTTATGAGTCCTTCAAATCTCAGAGGTCATAGAGAAAGAAAAACTTGGAAATATAAACTTGAGTTCATCGCCTTATATATAATCACGATATTATCATTTGGGGAAGTAAAAGCCCAAGAAAATATAAATTCCTACCTGCATGAAAATGGGGTAACTATTATGTGTCCAGATGCTTCTAATGGCGAAACTGGAATAATTGATGGGGTAGAATATACTAAGAGGACAAAAAAGCAAATAACAATTGAAAATGCTGGTACTACATGCACCTCTGGAATAAAGGATATGACTGATATATTTTATTATAAAAGAAATTTTAATGGAGATATAAGTCATTGGGATGTAAGCTTTACTACTAATATGGGATATATATTTTCTAAAACTCCATTCAATCAGGATATATCAAAATGGGATGTAAGCTCTGTAACTAATATGGAAAATATGTTTTATGAGACTCAATTCAATCAACCAATTGGGAATTGGAATGTAAGCTCTGTAACTAACATGCGTGCTATGTTTACAGGTACTGTTTTTAATCAAGATATATCTGAGTGGGATGTAAGTTCTGTTAATGATATGGACTACATGTTTATTGGTGCCAGTGCATTTAATCAGAATCTTAAAAAATGGTGTGTTTCGTTTATTTCAACTGACCCAAAATCCTTTTCAAATGGTAGTCCACTTACAGAAAAGAATAAACCCAAATGGGGAACTTGTCCTTCCAAGTAATCTTTCATCAATTTAACCCAACTAACAATAAATTAGTGTGATTTTTTTATTGGCTCAATTCAGATGTCAGAAGCCGTTCATTCAGTTTATTACCTGAGTTAATGAATGAATCGAAAAAGACTAGAAAATGGGTAGTTGGTTTATTAGCTTTTGGATGACTTAAATGTATAAAAATCAAAAGATATCTCCAGCATTTAGTTGTATGCAACCTAACAGATAAGAGAATGTTGACTGAAACTTTAAAATTACTATTTGAAAGAGATTTGAAAAAGCTTCGAGATGAAATTGAAGCATATAAAACTGAAAAAAATATTTGGCAAGTAGAAAAGAACATTAAAAATTCTGCAGGAAATTTATGTCTGCATATAATTGGCAATCTCAACTGGTTTATTGGAGCTCAACTTGGGGCCACAGGTTACATTAGACACAGAGAACTTGAGTTTTCGTCAACTAATATTCCAAAAAACGATTTACTATTAGAGATTGATAAGACAAGATCAGTGCTAGATAACACACTTGATAAAATCACTGCAAGCCAACTTGAGCTAGAATATCCAATTTTAGTTTTTGACAAAAAGACTACTACTTATTATTTCTTAATTCACCTAACAACCCACTTAGCTTATCATCTAGGCCAAATAAATTATCACAGGCGACTAATAGACTAATTGAACAAGCGTATAACAAAACCTATAACTTTGTTAAAACGACATAGCTCAGTGCAAACCACTCAGAACTATGCAGACCTGCTAAACCAAGATACAGGGGAACAAGTTGGGAGGGCATTCATTCATTTTATTCCCTATGTAAATGAATGAATACCTCACTTTAGCAAAACAATAAGAAACACTAATAAATTTTCATTTAGAAATAATCATAGTTGCTACAATAGAACGACGTAAATCTCTGCTTGATAATACTTTATCAATTAATTTACCATCATTATCTGAATAATTAAGTATTTCATCATCTCCAATTCCTTGGTTCACAAATGACTCAGAATCTTTCCAAAAATCAATAGTTAAATGTGAACTATATGAGTCGGATGCATACCCATACATATTACCTAAGAAACCCCAACTATCTAAAAATCCAGCTTGAATTCTTCTGCTTACAAATTCAGCCAAATTCGCTTCATTTTGTTGATATGAATCATCCGTTTGCTTCATGAAATTAATTTTAGTGATCCACCCTTCTTCTAGAGAAACTAAGGAATCTAACGGTGCATTTGCTACTTGATATAAATACATTTCGTCGTGAGTAGCCATTTTATTGTATTCTTGATATATCCTTCCTAGACTATAATTACCTGCCAAAAATGGGCTCTTAATTCCACTGTCTTTGAGGCTATTCAAATAACCTTGCCAGTCTTCACCGCTAGTTTGTACTGTGTTCCCTAAACTAGTTCTAGTTACTATTATGTAATCATAATCATCTTTTCCCATATGGCTATCATGTTTCACTTCCCAAACATGAAAAAAGTCAATAAAACCTTTTTCAATTCTAAGTGAATGCATTTCTGACGAAAATGAAAGAAATTCCATGAATCTAAACCTGTCTGCGTCTTCTATTGAAACAAAATCAAATTGTAGAACTGGGTTTTGTCTTTCTTGAGCTTCCAAATTGACATTGAAAGCTACAATGGCCATAAAAATTAATATAATTTTATTCATATATATTTGGTTTAAATTTAATTACTTGATTTAGACAATAATAAAATATGTTCAAGCATAAAATGTTTTTCAAGATAAGTAACAAATTTTTAATGTTTGATACTATGGTATAAATATTCTGAAGATTAAATTACTGGGCAATAGAGTTTTAATTTAATCTCATACAACAATGGATGGGGCACATCTCAGTACAAACGACTCAGAACTATGCTGACCTGCATAACTCAGATGTTGGTGATCTAGATGTAAAGGCGTTTATCTAGTTTAATCCTAAGCAAATGAGTCAATGAAAATTAATTCTATCTCATGTGTAATGAAGTAGATATTACTTTAAATATTATAACTTCATCTAAAAGAATAACTTCAAATGGGTAATCAAAAAAATAAAGTAACTCCTATCTTGAGACGTCCACTATGAGCTAAATGATAACTACTAGTATTGATGTCATTCCCACTAATTTCATTGACTCGAATTATCCCACCTGTATAACCTATATTAATAGCAGTTTTATAACCTAAAAACAAATAGGTTCCTAATCCCATACCGACACCTGACCCCTTGATCTCTGTTTTACCAAATAATTCACTGTCAACCATCCTAAATCTTATGCGAGATGTACGAAAATAAGGCTTGGCTATAGAGCATGGCCATGATGGTTTACAATAAATCTCTATAAATCTTACTTCAACACCAATATCAAAATGAGTAGCTTCATATGATTTACCATTTTCATTATATATTTCAGAATCATCCAGGCCAATGTAAAAACCCATTTCAGGACTTAAGTTTTTTCCAACGTTTAATGACAATCCATTACCATTATCATTTTTATAGTTGACTTCATCAAATGTCCAGTTAAAAAAATGGAACCCACCCCCAACATAAACTCCATCATAGATATAAGTTTGAGCCTTTAAATCAAAACTTAATATGGTCAAAAAGATTACTATGTAAAGTTTATCAAGGTAAGATCTAATCATCCTATTTCACTTTTCCTATCTAGACTTAAGAGTATTTTAACAAGAATCAGTAAATAAATTTTTATTCTTTTACTACATCAATAGAATACAAAGATGTATTGAACTATTACTTAATGGAGTTCACATTTATACCATACAAAGGTGGATGCGCTACAGCTCAGTGCAAACCACTCAGAACTATGCAGACTTACTTAACTCAGATGTTACAAGCCGTTCATACAGTTTATTCCCAAAGTAAATGAATGAATGATAATTTATTCTAACTCTTTTCTTTTCTTCATCATCTTTATATGGATCTGCAATTTTTTCCCACATTGGATTAAACATTTTTTCTTTCATAAACATGCGAATTACAAATAATACGGCAATAGCAAAAATATATTTAACTGAATCAAATTCGAATTGTAAGACATCTCCCTTCCAAAATTCATCTAACAAAACTACATTTAGCATAAGAATACAAATAAGGCCGTAGATTCCAGCTAAAACATGGTAATCTTTCATAAATGAACATTATAATTATATGGAAAAAGGTGTTTTAAATCCCATAAACGATTATGTAACGGTATTAAATATTAAAAAGTATTATTGCTACTTTAGTAGCGCTAAATAAAGATGAATCATTTAATCAGCTTATTTTTGTAAACATCAAGGATAGTATGTTTTTATAGGATAAAAAAAGCCTACCTACATAAAACTAATTGGGTTATCTAATAACTGATCTGGAAATGAATAATTTAACCTTATTTTAAGGCGTAGTATGTGAAGCTTTGTTTAACTCAAAAATCTCATAACTTTCCATCACTTCATCAAAGATTGGTTTTGATATGGGGTTTGAACCATCCAAAAAAGAGTTCAAAGCATCTTCATCGTGTACAGCAATCTTAAACATTACTGCACTTCTGTCTGCGGATACCGTGCCAAGGGTTTTAGTTAAATCTGCGATTTTTTTTCTTTCATTTACTCCTTCTTCAGATTGCATAAAGCCCATAAACTTCTCAAATTTACCTTCTTTAAGTTTTGCAACAACAAGTATGTCTTTCATAGTAGTTTGGTCCTCTATATTTTTAATTGTAGGTTGATTCTCAGTACAACCTGTAGATAATGCCAGTAAAAAAAGCATAAAGGTTGGAATTATTAAAAAAAATCTATTTCTCATAACGGCTATTTTTTGAATTTAATGTTATATACTAGATAAAATAAATATTTATAAAAGAACTACAAATCTCTGTATTAAAGAACTTATACTGTAACCTAGTATAGATATCCATAAATATCCCTATACAAATAAAATTATATTGACGTTGAAAAAAATTGTTTTTGCGACAATCTCAGTATTACTTTTCTCTTATTTAAATGTAAATGGGCAAGATCTTGACAAATCTATAAATAAGGCTATTCAAAAAACCTTGAATGAGATGCCTGATTGTGAATATATACTATTCAGTGACAGATACTATAAACTTAATCTTCAAAATATAATCACTGAAAAAAAAGTATGTCTTGACCGAATTGGATTCAATTATGAGAAAAATATCGTTTCAGCGTTACAAACTAGAAGAAATACAGAATCACGCAGTAAATACTATAACAGAATTATTAGTGAATTAGAGATTCAAGATTGTTTTCTAAAGCAAAACAATAGTGAGTATAGTGACCCTATTTTCAAAGAATTAATCAACTCATTTAGTTTAAATAAAAAGGAGCAAGAATATTTAACAATGATAAATGAATTCTGCTCTTCACTTTATTTAAAAACTATTAATGTCGAATACTTGATCACTATTGAAAAAAAAAAGAAAAAAACTTTTAGAGAAATATTAATTATAAGTGGGAAAATAATAGTAGGTATAATCATTATTGTTATAGGAGCCTATATTGAAGATTTAATTGGAATAGACGTATTTTATTGATGATTGTTACTATTTATACGGTAGAACACTAGATGCGCCACAGTTCAGTTCAAACCACTCAAAACTATTCTGACCTGCTTAACTCAGATGTTGGGGAACAAGTTGGGAGATTACTAGGTAACTAATGGTTTTGAATTACGTAAAGGTAAATATCCAACTTCATCAACCAAAAAATACGTTATGGATACAGGTTTTTTAATTGCCTTGATTGCTCTACTTGGTGGTGGGTACATGATATTATCAAAGAAGAACAAGAGGGACTAAACAAATACTCTATTCAACTAGTCGTTCATTCAGTTTATTCCCTAAGTAAATGAATGAATGAAAATTACTGCCCTAAAAATCAAAGTACTTGCTCAAATGTTTGTAATCGTCTTGGTTAAACCTTCTAATTCCTTCTTCATCTTATTAGAACCAGAATATTTAGGCTCATAAGGGCAATGCCTGCATCCACAACCACAACACTTACTCCTAATTGCATGTCCAAGTTCTGTAAGAACCTTATTACCTCTCCACCAATACCACTCATTTGTTTCTCTCCATTCTACACAAGGTATGGAAACATTGTATTTTTGAATAACTTTGCTCTTCGCCATCTTCGAAGCTATATAAACCTATTGAATTCAGTTATTTGTTTATACTTTAGGGAGATATTCACTTCGAATTATTTTGATTATTAACTGTGCAAGTATTTATACCAAAAATACCATAAATAACACAGATACCTGAAATTGCATTAAATAACAAAATAGCCCCAACCGAGGCTTGAACTATAGCTAACTCACTATAACCAAATATAATTGGCGCAGGTAATAAAAATAGTGCAATTATGAACCTTGTAATACGTTCAGATTTATTTTGATTAGTATTCATTGAAAATGTACTCTCCTAGAAATATATTAGATAATTAATATAGTTTTTTTAAAAAATTACATAACTAATTTAATAACATGTGTTAAATATCCAAGTTTTATTAAAAGCTCTTATTTTTAAACCCTCAGAACTATTCAGGTTTGCTTTATTTGGATATTGGGGAACAATTTGGGAGGGTAATGATTTACTAATTTTGAGAATTCAGTCATTTTTAAAAATTAAAGAGTGAAAAAATTCATACCTGTTATACTCTATGTACTATTCATTCTAATCCTATATATGATTGGCTATGATTTAGATAATAGTGTAAAACCACCTATTGAAATAAGACAATATGATTGGATTGGTCATCTTGAGAAATATAAAAACTTTAACATACACTCTTTGATTAGACTTATTCTGTTGACTGGTACAATTTACATAATCTATTTAGCTATCAGAATAATTGAAGATATCATTAAGAAAATCGGGCGATAAAGAAACAGAAACTTTTGAGATCTGAGTTTGATGAGCAAAAAGTCATTTTAAATAAAGCAAAATCTGGCTGACCTACTCAAATCTGATTCAGAAGAATAGTCTGGAAGGTTATTGGAATAAACTATAGGATAAAAGAATTGTATTAATATTTTCTAAAATTCCAATATGCTGCAATAGAAAAACCAGCAATTATATGCCAAATGCCCCATAAACCTGCAATAAATGCTAATCCTCCAATTGCAAAATCTTCTGGAAAAATTAGTGGATTAAATAGTAAAGCTAGTGCGAGTCCAGAGTTTTGTATTCCTGTTTCTATTGATATCGTCTTTCTATCCAGTAGTTCAAGCTTATTAAGCCTAGCGAAATTATATCCCAATAGAAATGCAAACAAATTATGTATCAATACAATAAAAAATACATACTGTATATATGTAAGAAATAATTCAAAATTACTGTAAAACAATATTCCGATAAGTCCAAAAAATGGAAATGCTGATAACCTTTTAATTGGGTCATAAATTTTAGATGTAATCTTGGGGAACTTGGTATTCAATAATATTCCAAGTATCAACGGAATTCCAATAACTACAATAATTACCGAAAAAACATCCAAAATATTAATACTTAAAGTAGGTACAGCCACTAAATTATTATTCTTGTCATAAAAATTAAGAAATAAATTACCCCAAAAAGTAAAATTAAGTGGTGTTAAAATAATCGAAGAAACACTTGATAATGCCGTCAAACTAACAGATAATGCAATATTACCTTTAGCTAATGAACTTATATAGTTTGAGATATTACCCCCTGGGCAGGATGCTACTAATATCATTCCTAATCCAATAGAAGGCGAAATAAATTGACTTAAAGAAATCGCCAATATAAATGTAAGCAATGGCATCAATACAAATTGACTCAAGAAACCAACTATAATTGGTTTGGGATTACTTACTAGAATTTTGAAGTCGCTTAATTTTAAACCAAGAGCGATACCAAACATGATAAAACCGATAACAATATCTAGCCATATTTTACCTTCATCAGAAAAATTAAATGCAGCTTGGTCAAGTTCGAATAGTTTATCAATCATTATTTTTTAATTATTATAAAACCGATAATAGACTGAACCTTTTATTACAAATCCATTCCTAAAGTCATCATTTAATTGATTTCTATTATCGCCAAACTTTAGCATAAACAAAGAAAGATCTGTTCTGTCTTGATCTGAAAATATTTTATATGACGACATAAATGAATAACCTCCAAAAAAGTTTAGATGAAAATTTTTAATGTTATAGTCTAGATAAGAACCTATTTGATTTTCATTAACACTTAGATATGCATTTTGTTTTAAATCGAGTGTGTTCGATTCTAAAGCATAACTATTCATTTTTCCATTGAATTTTAATCCAAAAAGTATGTTTGGTTTCAGCTTATAATTGATATCAATATTCTGGGGAAACAGAACATTTACTTCAATATGATTCTGCTTTGTATAATACCCTAGCAAGGGTACAATAAAAGGACCGAAAAGCTGGTTATTGTATACAAATCCATATGATACATTTGTTGTTTCATTCAAAATTTTATTTGCTAAAGTAGCAAACCCTAACTGTATAACTTTAGTATTAGTTTTAGAAGCATTACCCACTATTTTAGGCATTAATATGTATCTTACAGTTAAGAAATCATTATGAGATTTTGTAAAAACTAAATTTGTCGCAAAACTAAATACTTTAAAGTATTTATCACCTTGATTTACTGTTTCTAAGTTATCATAGTTAAGTGATAATGCAATTGAAGATGTATTGCCATTAAATAAAGGAACAATTGTATTTATATTGTAACTAGTCAAATTTATTTGATCATCGCTATTTTCTAAGACTCTATTACTGTTAAAAGATTCTAATTCAAATAGGTCAACGTAATTTTGTGCAAAAGTGTTAGGCAGAATCATAACATAACTCAAGATGAGTAGTAGATTGCATCTAATAATCTTAAAATTCATATCATTTAAATTTAAATATCCTTAAGACAATTCTGATAGCACACAAATAAATGTAATCTTCGGACGGGTTAGAATTGCTATAATTCTATAATAAACATCAGCAACTACATATATAAGCAACTTTCACAATAATAGTATTTTTTCCGACTCCTTTGTTAAAAATTTTAACCCTAGATCTTTAAAATAACCTTCAACAATTAAAGTATTCCTAAATTCTGGTTTTTAAAAACAGGTTGGGAAGGCGTTTATTCAGTGTATTCCCCACATAGATGAATGAATGAAAATTACTGCCCTAAAACGGTGGATATATAATAGTTCGGTTTGAACCGACCTTTATTCTTTATCATCTAATTTAGGTTGACCATGTCTGTCATAGTAATCACGCTTATCTTCCACAGTTTCTTTGTTAGCGAATAAATAGCCAACAATAAACATCGCAGTCACCCATATACCTATACCTAATATTATCATTGAAATCATATCTGCCACCGTTGATTAACATTTTGTCTTACTTACCAATCTTAATAGGATATAATAAGAAGAATAAATATCGATAAAGCGTTCATTCATTTTTGTCCTAAGTAAATGAATGAATAAAAAATACTACCCTAAAAATCCAAGCACTGCTTGGGGTCCCATATTAGCTTGAGACAATGCCGCTGTAGCTGTTTGTTGAAGTATTTGTAGTCTGATAGAATTGGACTGTTCTTTAGCAAAGTCTGTATCCATAATTCTACTATACGCGGCACTATTGGCAGTAATTTCATTGAAAAGATTAGATTCATTTCCAGACAATGTTCTCTGATTTATTCCTAATGAGTTCAGGCTTGAGTTCATACTGTTTATAGCACTATCTATATGTGAAGAAAAAGCTCTCATATCAAATGAATTCACATTAACATCATCTATAAAGAGTTGATCTTGCTCAACTGAACCAGCTGATGCTAATTCTCTGACTAAAATAGTTGAGCCATTTTGTCCAGAAGAACCACCTGCACTAATATTATCAGCTGGACCATCGTCAATCTGGTTTGCATCTATTGCCTGAAATAGATGGTTATCTGTTGAATTTCCTGTAACGAAAGCACCTGCAATTCCACCATTTACAGTTTTATCACCTAACGGCTCATTTGCACCAATATCTTTGTTGACCCCCGCCGTATGAAATAAGGTCCCTAAATTTATCTCAGCTAGTGATATACTGAAAGTATCTGAAGTATCTTCTCCGACTTGTAAGTCTAATGAAATTGTTGAATCCACTAAATCAATATTATTAAAACTGGTAGACTCTGCAATCTTGTTAATTTCATTCCCAAGTGCTTCTAATTGTTTTGCTATATAAGCCATCTCATTGGAACCTGCTTTCAAAGTAGCATTAGCACCTTGAATAGCAAGTGTTTTCATTTCAATGAGATTATCCATAATCGAGTTATACGCTCCTTCAACTACGTCTAACATAGACTTTGCGTCACTTACATTCTGAAGAGCTTGCTCCAATCCCTTAACTCTACTATTGAGCTTAGTAGCTATAGCGTATCCTGCTGAGTTATCTTCAGCGGAATTAATCCTTTTACCAGTCGATAGCTTAAGCCTACTATCTCCTAGTTCATTATTGATTTTGTTTAACGAGAGTTGTGCACTCAATGCCGTAACATTGGTGTTGACTCTGTTAAAGTCACCAAAACTAGCCATATCTATCTTTTAATCCTTTTTCCTTGGAAAGGTATTATCGGATTAAATAGAACTGATTATAAGTTTTTAGCTTAAAATAACCGTTTAAAGGTAGTATAGAGATATTTTTCGATGAAATTTCTTGCCTCAAAACTATGATAACTTGCTAAACTCAGCTATTGAAGAGTACGTTGGGAAAGTGTTAATGTGAGTCAAGAGTCACATTCTCCAATGGTAAACGAATTAATTCCATTAGCTTTAGCCACACAGCTATTGCCATAAGTACTACCATCACATCCACAAACTGGATTATATTCTTTAGTACAAGCTATTAGAAGCGCTTCTCCTTTGCATTCGTTGTCTGAATTTTCTGAAACCGAACTACTAGGACAACCTATTGCGAGTAGCAAAATAATTATGGTAAGTATTTTCATAAACAGATCATACTAATTATTTAAATTAGAATGAAATAATTGCTGTTGGATATAACCTAATAAAGAAGACTAATGAGCAATAAATTAAATTCCCTTTTACTTACATTGAAAAATATAAACATAGTATGAGATTACTGCTTTTTATATTCTCCCAATTAATCATCTCACCTACCTTACTTAGTCAGTCATTTACAAGTGGATTAGATTCACCAATAATTCCATTGTCGTCAAATT
Source organism: uncultured Balneola sp. (assembly GCA_902529115.1). Classification (GTDB taxonomy): domain Bacteria; phylum Bacteroidota; class Rhodothermia; order Balneolales; family Balneolaceae; genus UBA1275. The sequence goes on along the minus strand of CABZVB010000021.1, from coordinate 15,718 downwards.
ATAATGAAAATATTGAATGGGAAAATGTTTTTACTGATGGAAAGGCTGGCAAAGTAAATAGTGGTGTAGTTGATAGTGAAGGTAATATTGCTTTGATTTTTATGCCTTATAATGAATCCAGAATTCATAAGATAAATGGAAATACTGGAGAAAGAATTTGGACTAAAACTGTTAATAATACTGTTGGTTTTGGTATTACAGAGATAAATGATTCTAATCGTATCGATTATATTTTAAGTGGAGGAATCAGTAATACACAAGAAAGATGGATTGCAAGACTTAATGGTGACGATGGAACCATTATTTGGAGTAAAGTTTATAATTATACTGGAAATAGATATGAATTTGATGGGATAAAAAAAACAATAATTGGCTCTGACGGATATATTTATGGAGCTGGTTTTGTAGGTGCAGATGAAAAAGGAACAGTTTTTATAGTATATGGTGGTCATGCAATTATAATGAAAATTGACCCAAATGATGGTAATGAAATCTGGACTCATTTCAATGAGTCAAAAGAATACGCAGTAGCATTAGTTGAAAGTAATGACGGATCACTGTTTTATGGCTCTACTGAATACGATGAAGACTTAAGTTTAACAAAGCTTGATAAAAATGGTAGTGAATTTTGGACAAGAGAGTTAATCAACACTACTGATATTATTCCTTATGATCTAAATTTAAGTATACATAACTCTTTGTACTTTGGCGGACATAGATCGAGAAATACTGTCGGAGAATCTTTTGATTATTCAGTAATAAAATTGGATTTAGAAGCAAAAATAAATTGGATTAAACATTATGCCAATCCTCGTGGTTATAGCCTTAATTACATACGTAATGAATTATATTGTCTTAAATCTGACTCAATTGGTATTTATTTATTTGGTGGTACTGGTGATGAGAATGATAATTATTCAAAAGAAAATCCACCCTTCACATCATCGGATATCTGGAATGGATGGGTTTTAATTACTGATTGGGATGGAAACATATTGAGAAGTGATGTATTTAGCCATATTGAATCAGGTGAAAAACATGGAGTTATGACAGCAACTGAATGTGGGTCAATCACTAATAATGGATATGTTATATTTAATGATACTGATGCTTATGGTGATACCGAAGTTGGCGTTATGAAAATCAGATTACCAGAAACATTAAGTAATCAGTCTGAAGATTTCCAAATACGTAATTACACATTGTCACAAAACTACCCTAACCCATTCAACCCATCAACTCAGATTCAGTATACCCTACCAGAAGCGACCCAAGTAACACTTGAAGTATTCAACATTGTAGGTCGTAAGGTCATTGAATTAGTGAATGGTCAACAGTCAGCTGGGCATCATACTACTACCTTTGATGCTTCAGGATTGTCCAGTGGAGTATACTTGTACAAGCTAACAACTCCATCATTTGCTGAAAGTAAGAAGATGCTTCTCATCAAATAGAAACTTATAATTCGATGTAAAAGTATTAAGCCCTGCCAACTTAAAGTTAATGGGGCATTTTAGTGGCTCAATTCAGATTTTGATAGCTGCACATTCACTAATTTCCCTAAGTTAATGAATGAATAAAAATTACTACCCTAAAAATCCGAGCACAGCTTGGGGTCCCATATTAGCTTGAGACAGTGCGGCTGTAGCAGTTTGTTGTAATATTTGTAGCCTGATTGCAGAGGACTGTTCCTTAGCAAAATCTGTATCCATGATTCTGCTATAAGCAGCGTTATTGGCTGTAATAGCCTGAGTTAAATTTTCTTCTTTAGATGATAGAGACCTTTGGTTGATACCAACCTCATTTAAATATCCATTTAATTTATCTATTGCTTCACTTACTTTACCACTATATACCTTAAAATCACCTGCATCAGCTTTAACTTGTTTATCACCAGTTAAATCGTAAGCAATTTCACCTCTGTCGTCATTATCGTCATCAACATGGGATAACTGTGTTATGTTAAATTCGATATCTATGTGGTTTTGAGTTCCACCTAACTGAAAGTCAGCTGGGCCAAACAATCCAGTTATATCAACCTGCCGAAAAATTATTATTTCAGTGTCAGAAGTACCTTCTCCAACTTGAAAGCTTAGATTGGTATCTGTTGTTGGATTTAAGGCAATCCCATTAAAATGTGTTGAATTTGCGATATCATTAATGTTTGCACCATGTCCATGTATCTGCTGTGCAATTAGTGTTCTTTCAGACCTACTTATTGTATCATTAGCAGCTTGGAGTCCTAGCTTTCTCATTTCAATAAGATTATCCATTATTGAATTATAGGCGCCCTCAACTACGTCTAACATAGACTTTGCGTCACTTACATTCTGAAGAGCTTGCTCCAATCCCTTAACTCTACTATTGAGCTTAGTAGCTATAGCGTATCCTGCTGAGTTATCTTCAGCGGAATTAATCCTTTTACCAGTCGATAGCTTAAGCCTACTATCTCCTAGTTCATTATTGATTTTGTTTAACGAGAGTTGTGCACTCAATGCCGTAACATTGGTGTTGACTCTGTTAAAGTCACCAAAACTAGCCATATCTATCTTTTAATCCTTTTTCCTTGGAAAGGTATTATCGGATTAAATAGAACTGATTATAAGTTTTTAGCTTAAAATAACCGTTTAAAGGTAGTATAGAGATATTTTTCGATGAAATTTCTTGCCTCAAAACTGTGATTAAGATGCAATTCAGTGGAAACCGTTCAGAACTATGCTAACCTGCTTAACCTTGATGTTAGGAAGTAGGTTGGAAAGCTGTTCACTCAGTTTATTCCCTATATAAATGAAAAATTATAAATTAGTCAGTTGTCAATGAAGCCTCTTTAAGACATTCTCCCCAACTATTCCTTCCTTTTTGATTATCAACAGCACACAAAACAATTAGCCATATAAAACCAGTTATATGAATAATAATGACTAGCATCATCCACCCACTTTTTCCAATATCATTGAGTCTACGAACTCCAACTGCATTAGTAGGTATGAATACATCTAAACCATATAACAAAAATAATAAGTATTTATTTCAACAGGGTCACTTAATACCAATAATTTGGAGAGTAATCTATTAGTTTGAAGGTATAGTAAATGCAATTCAACGGGTTGTGTGGATTTTATACCAACATTACATTATGGGTAGATAAATTCAATTACATTTTTATAGATTACAAAACAATTTGTTGCACATAATTATATATGCTATGTTTATAGTGATAATATATTTTTGTTATTGTTTATAGATTGAGCCTCATGAGTGAAACTCATGAGACTTTTTTATCTCTGCCAATTGTATGGCCATCTTGTGATTCTAATCCTATTATGTATTGTTTTGAATTTGTTTACATCTCATCTAACTTAGCATCATGAACTTATACTAATAAAAAATAACACAATAGCAGGCCCGTTATGAATTTTACATTTTATATACTCATTGTCATAGCCATCATAGCTCTTTTTGATGTCTTCTTCATTGTTAAGCAACAAAATTCAGCTGTCGTTGAACGTTTTGGAAAATTCACAAGTATTCGCCAATCTGGACTTCAACTTAAATTACCCATTATTGATCGAGTAGCTGGCAAGCTTAGCCTTCGTATTCAGCAATTAGATGTTGTGGTTGAAACAAAGACCAAAGATGATGTTTTTGTCAAAATTAAAGTATCTGTTCAATACTTGGTGCTACCTGAAAAAGTATATGATGCGTTCTATAAGTTAGACTTACCTCAAGACCAGATTACTTCCTATGTATTTGATGTAGTTCGAGCTGAGGTTCCCAAACTCAAGTTGGATTACGTTTTCGAAAAGAAGGATGATATTGCAAACGCAGTTAAAGCGGAGCTAAACGATGCAATGATTAATTATGGGTATGATATAATTAAGACACTAGTAACGGATATTGATCCCGATCCTCAAGTAAAAGAAGCAATGAACCAGATCAATGCTGCTGAACGAAATAAAGTAGCTGCACAATTTGAAGGGGATGCCCAACGAATACTCATAGTTGAAAGAGCTAAAGCAGAGGCTGAAAGTAAGCGATTACAAGGCCAGGGTATTGCAGATCAACGTCGTGAAATAGCTCGCGGTCTTGAAGATTCCGTAAAAGTATTAAATAACGTTGATATAAACTCTCAAGAAGCATCTGCATTAATTGTTGTTACTCAGCACTATGACACCTTACAATCAGTAGGCGCCGAAAGTAATAGTAATCTCATTCTGCTTCCAAATTCACCGCAGGCAGGCTCAGAGATGCTAAATAACATGGTCGCATCCTTTACAGCTAGCAATCAAATTGGTGAAGAAATGAAACGAGCCCGAAAAAAAAATCAAAACGATGATAAAGTTTAAAATATCGCCGAATTGAAACCACTAGAACAAATATATGCTAACTACAAACCTGAAGATTTTAAAGTTTGGGAATTACTCTATAATCGACAAATAGATTTTATTAGAGATAAAGTTGCTGTTGAGTTTTTGGAGTCACTTGAAAAAGTGGGCTTATCTCCGGATTATATACCTAATTTTGAAGAAGTGAATACTACCTTATCTGAGTATACTGGTTGGCAAATTATTACAGTACCTAATTTAGCTCCTGGAGATATTTTTTTTAACCATTTATCTAATAAACGTTTTACTGCCACGTGTTGGCTTCGTTCACTCGATCAAATAGATTATTTGGAGGAGCCCGATATGTTTCATGATGTATTTGCCCATACCCCACTACTTTCAAATACCCAGTACACGGATTTTTTCCAAAAAATAGGACAAAGAGCCTTACAAATTATACATGACCCCAAAAAAGTTACCATGCTACAACGATTATATTGGTTTACTATTGAGTTTGGTCTAATTCGGTCCGCAGAAGAAACAAAGATTTATGGTGCAGGTATTATATCTTCTAAAGGAGAGGCAGAATATTCATTATCCAATAAGCCTAAGAAACTAGATTATAATGTCCAAAAAATTATGAATCATCCATTTCGTACAGATGTAATTCAAAATACATATTATGTGATTGACTCATTTGAGCAGTTATCAGATTCATTTAATAAAGTCGATGAGCTATTATTTAGCTAACTAAATGCCTACTTAATGGCCTCTATTCTAAGACCTTTGCTATGTGCCTCTATTTGTTTAATCATTGGAGGGGGTTCAGGATTTCTCACAGCAGATTCAATAAGCACTTGGTACATTGATATCAACAAGCCTTTCTTTAACCCTCCAAACTGGGTTTTTGGCCCTGTTTGGACTACTTTATACACAATTATGGGAATTTCTGCGGGCTTAATCTGGAATACCGGAATTCAAAACAAAAACACCAAAAAAGCATTATGGGTTTTTGCAATTCATGTTCTTCTTAATGGTCTTTGGTCCATTCTCTTTTTTGGGCTTAAAAATCCTGAACTGGCTTTCATTGAAATAGTACTTTTACTAGCTAGCATAATTTATTACACACAAATATTTTATCGCATTCGCCCTTTGACAGCGTGGTTGCAAATCCCGTATATATTTTGGGTCAGTTTTGCAAGCATTCTAAATGGCTCCATCGCTTGGTTAAATTAAGTACTCGCCGTACCTAATAAAACGTTCAAACATGATTCATTAATTAGGGAATGACAAAATCGATGTAAAGGTTTATTTATTACATATTTTAGAATTAGAAGACATATGAAAATAACCTATTTATCTTTACAAAGAAGCCTTATAGCTTCATTTCTTATACTTTTACTTTCATTGCAAAGTAGCTTAGCGATGGCACAGGAGACAGAAACTCAAGAATATCGAATAATCAAAGAACTAAACGGAGCAGAGCTAAGATATTATCCTCCAGCCATGAAAATACAATCAAATAACGATTTTGGGAGCCTGTTCAATTATATATCTGGAAATAATTCGGCCAGAGAAAAAATTAGTATGACTTCACCAGTTTATATGGGAGATGGAAAAGGAAATAATGTAATGGAATTTGTTTTACCAAAGGATTTTAATCCAAGCAACACTCCCGAAGCCTTATCAAATAAGGTAAAAGTATTTGAAAGTAAGCCGGGTTATTTCTTAGCGCTTCAATTTAGCGGATATGCTAATAGTCGCAATGTGCTACCGCATGCAAGAAATTTATACAACTTAACTCAAGAGTACGGCTATACCTCAATTGGTCGTATCATGTTACTTGTATATGATTCCCCATACAAAGTAATAGGACGAAAGAATGAAGTTGTTATTCAAATTGATGAAGACTCAATTTGACCCCAAACACAAAGGTATTTCTCATTTGTTAGGTTGTATCTTTTGTTGGTATCTCTGCCATCCCAAATTAAAAACTTGTGTTTCAACCTATCATGAAAAGATCGTATTATTACAAAGCTAAAAAATTATAAATGACAAATACATAAAAATGGAAGAGAAAAATACAGCATTTGATGAAATAGAACCTCGCTCCCAAATCGATGTCATGATGCGTACTACGGTTCAAAAGAATACAGCCTTAAGTAGCATGGCTGATCAAAAGGCTAATATTTTAACCGCATCTTCGTTTATATTACTTACCGTTCTTGTCTCTAGATACAATGAATTACCAGAGTTAGCCACTGAGATTCTAGTTTTACTCGTTTTCATCTGTATTTCGATTGCCTTCTCTCTTATTTCATTATTTCCAATATCAAAAAGTGACAAATTAAAAAAAACGAACTGGCTCTTTTTTGGGGACTATAACAACACTAGCTATGACGATTTCAGAGAGAACATGATTGATATTATGAAATCAGATGCCAAAACATACGACACATTGCTACTTGAAATTTATCAATCTGGAGTGGTACTTGGGAATAAATTTAAGTTTATTCGATGGAGCTACACCTCCCTGATGAGTGGTTTTATTGTATTCTTAGTCATGATTATTATCAATAGAATTATATTAAATTAAATGACTAGGTACACATACATGGTCAAATCTACTTGGACTCGAATTCTGCGTAGATTTTCAATGTTTTTGGTACTTGTACTACCTTTACTACACTGTTCTCCAACGACCTATATTCCGCCAAATACATCAGGCATACAAACCCTATCTAATACAATTGAATACGAACAAAATGCCGAGGATATTTGGACTAAACTAAGCCATTACATTAGTCAATCGTCTTATGGTTTAGATTCGCTAGATGCTAAAAATTACTATGCAGAATTAAGTTTTATAAGCAAACGATTTCACAAGTACCTAGATGGAGGAACTTTAGACGAAGGTGGATTCAATGGATATAAAGGTGATTTCCTAGAACTTGTTTTACCTACAAATGATTATAAATCTACTTTAACTTGCAAAATTCGTATTCAACTTACTCAAAATAATCTAAGCACTACCACTCTAAGATTTCTTGTAAGCTATGAAACAATCTACGCCAAAACGAAAAATAATGTGCTCAGCGAATATAAGTTTGATTCTCAAAAACCCATTCTAATTTCTTCAGAGAACCCAGCAATTAACTTTACCATTGTACCCTCTTTCCTTCTTGAAAAGCAACTTTACGAATCATTTTCAAAATTTCACTGACCTATCTTATTTGAAGTAGTTTGTAAATAATTTCAAATGCAACTACATGACTGTCAAAATTGCAATAAAAATAAAAGTAGTAGCAAAATCTATTAATGATCGAGTACTAAGTCTATAAAAATTACCCTAGCTTCGTTTTGTATGAAAAAAGCTACTATTTATTTTTTCTCGCTAATCACAATTTCGTCGCATATCCAAATGAACCAAACTTATTCGAGCAGCCAGTCTAACGTGAACAACCTAGAGCAAAGTTTTTTCTAAGTAATAGTGAGCGCATCATCATTTGTTCTAGTGTAGAGTTTAATAAAGTTGATAATATGAAGGTATTATCTACATAAAACTTGTCATAGAAGATATTACTTCAGAAAAAACCTTAACGACATATATCTTTGATATTTATGATTTACATGAAGAATTTCAACCTAAAGGAGGGATGTATCGTATAACTACTATAATTAATAAAATTAGTAGTTTTATAAACCTAATCCAACTTCCACTCATACATCGAGCCTTTAGAATCGAATTTATTTGTCCATTCCAAAAGAGGACTATCAAAACTTTTAACATTTACCCAAAGTAAATTTTCTACCATTTCATAGTTATCTAATTTAGAAAAAGGTGGAATTTTGGCGCCTGTAGAATAAAAATAATAGTGTAGTTCGCGATCACTAAGTGACTGATACAAGCTATCGGTATACTGTTTACTAAAAGCTAGTACTTGATGTTTCAAAGATTCAGATATATAATTTACCCGATTATCATTCATTATTTCGAAAGCTACAAGATAAATATCTTGCTTATCATAGACTTCTTGAATTTCAAATGAATAAACAGGAGTGTTACTCATTTTAGCATCTGAACACGAGATAAATAACATAAATACCCATAATGCAATCAAATGTAGACTAAATTCAAATGGATAGTTCATAGCTAATAAATGAGTGGAGAGATAAAATAACCTTTTGCGTAAAAAGAATACGTTTAGAGAGACGGCTTTATTAGTGCCATCATGTTCTTTGTAATTCCTACAAGTAAGTTATCATTCCCAAGTACACACAAGATATAAAAAAACCATTATTTAGCCTCAAACTTAATTAAGTTGGTCTATGATTGTCCGAGAATAATAACCGGAAGCGTTGTAAAGATTACGTTCTTCAATCATGCCAGCATATAGATATTTTTTTGACAACAATAATTATCTGTTAATTAAAAATGAACTGGTATCTATTTTGAAAATACTTAAAAGGCGTTTAATTGTAGTTTATTAAATTTTTTAAAATGGAATGTCCGATTTTAAAATCGTATTCCTACAGAATACTTCACCATTAAATCAGGTATAGCTAAAACGGTGACACCTACATCAATCTGATCAAAAATACTATATTGCCGCCCTAGACTAAACGATTGTGGGAAAGCTTTACCAAGAAGTTCTTCATAACCATCCACCTCTTCTCTAGTATCTATACCAATACCAGTCATTACATTTCCTCCAAACCGGAAGTAACTATTTGCAAATCCTGTTGCATTTCCAAATGCTTGAAAAAGGATTCCATCGATATCTAAGAGTAGTAATCGAAGCGGTATCGTTGCATACGATGCAGAGGAGCCAAAGCGATCTTCCAAACGGATATTCATACCAAATCCAATACCATGCCGAGTTTGCTTACCAATGGTATTACTCCCATGTTTGTAACTTATTTCACCATTGTATAAGGTGTAATTAAATACAACCGTGTGTAAACCTAGCATAAAATCTAACCCTAAACCTACCGAAGAGGGAAGATTTAAATTCCCATTACTCACTAAAGAACCAATATTTCTTTCGGTTGTTAAATTCGGCTTATTTGCTTGTAAACTATCCAGGACAACGCCTATTTCTCCTTGCAAAAGTTCATCTCCAGTACCGGTAATAAATACAGGCAAAAAAGCATTCGCATATGCTCCTTCCTCAGCTATTAACTCAAAACTAGGCCTATTTTTATAGACTAAAGAAGCATTTATACCTTGATAAGTTTGATAGACAAAGCCCAATGTGTACCCATATCCAACTGAATGATAATTGGCATATGCATTCATCGAAAAAGTATTAATTTCACCTAATTGACTATTTAGATTAGGATCTGCAACATTATTAAAATAACGTTCATCTGCTCCACCAACGACTACCATGCCAGACAAGTCGGCTTGTAAGCGACGTATATTGTCTACTTGGTACCTACTAATGGATAAACCAGCTGCAACCTTTTTTGCAGGAGTATCTACTAGAGTATATCCTCCACCTAAAGTGAGATTACTCATCTGAAGTTGCATTTGCATAAGCAAAGAAATATTCATTAGCACATCGAACCGTATGGCTACCTCGTCAGTTCCTTGTTCTTGTGCTAACTTAGCTGAGACTCCGGTCAAACCCATATCAAGATTCACACTCATGGGGTAATTATACGAGGCTGCGAGAGTCAAATCTTCTGTAATTGGCATTGAAAAGGCCATCAAACCTATATTTGGAGCTTGCCCTACATCCAGATTTCGCATTTTTGTCGGCTGGATATATGTCTCCGGAAACTGTATCCAGGCATCTTCATCACTAAATGTTTTTGTTATAGAACTGTCAAAGCTAGCATTTAGTGAGTTTAATATTCTTTTGTTTAAGCCAGGATTAATCTTTGTCCCAAGCCCAATACGACTGTCAAAAATTGCATGACTACTGGTGTTAAACGCTAGCATGGCAGGATTTAGATTTACATTCAAAGCCCCATTGTAAACCTTGGAAGATAATAGCCCACCCATCCCACTAGATCCTAAGCTCCCTCCAATTGTATTTAGATTAAGCCCAAAGGTGACATCCATATATCCTCCTCGGAACAAGTGTAATTCACTGGGTTCTGCGTCCTCCTCTTCCTCTCCATTTTGAGCATAAAGTACAGTACCGAAAGCGCCACTGAAGACAAACAGATAAATAAGTAAATGAAAAATACGTCGTTTCATTAGAAGTGGATTGAAAAACTAAACCGTTGAGAGTCTTTAATCGGGTCCTTCACGTAGGTGAAGTCAGCCTTTATACGAAGTGCTTGTTGAATAGAAATATCAAGCCCTGTACCTAAAGTTATTTTATCATCTTCTATATTGTTAATACCTTGCTCTGTACCTCCACGTATCATAAATATTTTGGCTAGGCGTTTTTCAAAACCTGCACGTACCCAAGTAGTTCGATCATACTCCAAAGCTGGCACATAATCAGCAACAACCGTTAATTCGTTTCCAATTTTGCCAGACAAACCAAATAATAATTCCATAGGTAAGTCTTCTGAATAATCACCCTTTGTAGAGTATGTAGTACTCTCCAACGCCGCAGAACTCCATTGCATAGGGGCCTTATAGTCTCGCGCTATCATCCCAATTTGAACGGATTCATTTATATGTACCAATAATCCAAGATCTAATCCCAGTCCATTCGCATTTCCAGTAACCTGTTGTCCCATCCCAATGGTTATTTCTTCAGGGTCGAAAACTTCAGACATACTTTCAGAGAGTGAATTCTTTCCAAAAGACGCTCTTCGATACTTCACCGAGGCTCCAATCGAGACAAATCGCAAACGGAAACCATAGCCTGCATGCACAGATAGTTCACTCATCATATCGTCACCCGATGAAATTACAGCAACACCTAGTGCTTGGTTTTGTCCAAAGGAGGGAATGGTAATAGCTGCATAGTTGTAAGTGACCAAGCCCCAATGATCTAATTGTGACAGGCCCACTTGAAAACCATCTACCTTAGTTAAGCCTGCAGGGTTCCAATATGTTGCATTTTCATCATCTGCTAAACCAACAAAAGCATAACCCATAGCAACCGGCCTAGTTCCAAAACCCACGTCTACAAATGATCCAGGTATAGTAGACACTTCTTGGGCGAATACATTGGGGATATTACCGATAGAAAGTAAGCTTATATAAATGCCTAGAATTATAACCATGATAGCATTGGAATCCATGGTTTTAGAACCTTTAAAAATACTACTATTTTGTTTTTCAATGCTATTCATGAGATTCTATTTGATGAGCACCACCGATAGTAGCTTTACTACCTCAGCTGACTGATCTTTCGCTTTAATTTGTATGATATATCGTCCATTTCGAGCCCATGTACCCCTATCTGTTTTTCCATCCCACAATAATTCTTTTTGGGACGAAGCTGAGCCATAGCGGCCGGGTTGTTGTAAATCATCCTCTAGCAGAGTTCGCACTAATTCGCCTTTCATATTAATTATTTGAATGTCCACTTTCACAGGAGGGTAAGCCGAATCAAGCCAATATCCAAGGCGTAGTGGTGCGATTTCAGGGCTAAATGGGCTGGGTAGAACGGCGGCGTACTTTATACCTAAAGGTTCATTTTCCGCCATTACAGCAAATTGCCCTAAACTTGAAATACTTACCGTACCAGCTGACTCAACATTATTTCGCAAAGAATAAGCCGTAGAATGCTTAGCCTGAATAGCTTCCATTAACTCCCATTGTAATGTAGTAAAGTTGAATCTTCCTATCTCCCGAATACCTGTGTTAAAAATCATAGTGGTATCGTCTGGCAAGGTTAAAACGGCTTCTTTCATAAGCGGACTACCCGAAAACGAAAGTATATAGATCTGATCTGAGACGGTATATGAGATATCTTTTCCTTGTGCAAAAACAAACTTTTTAGTCGTTGGAGGAGTAGTTTCGCCCAAAGACAACTGGGAGGGAATTTCCACTGAACCTTCAGCTAAACTAAGTTGCATGCCAGTCCCATTGGTCAGTGTATAGGTTTCTTCAGGGAGTATTCTAGCTACTAATTCTACCACATCCGATTTAGATTGGATACCGCTTACCGGATCGATAACCTCCACTGTAAATGACCCTATTGTACTATTATTTGTAGGGGTAAAAACGCCTCTATTATCAACTGTCCCTACCGTGCTTGGATTTACCTTCCACTCCAAGCTATTTCCTAGAACAACACTACTACCAGATGTATCTATGGCAGTATAGCCAAACAGATGCGTGCTAGCGTTTGAAATCTGCTTGGCTGGCCTACCCACAACCATGCTATCGATAGGTATGCTTTGAATTTCCACGTCTATGGTTTCACTAATACTCGTACCATTATATTCGGTGGTTACTCTAAATTGATAAGTACCTACCGCAAGCGTTTCCAAGGTCGCTTGAGTGCCCTCTAATGTACTTAATTGGATGCCTGACGAGTTATTAATAAGTGACCACTGAACCGTACCTTCTGTAGTTTCACCTTCAAATTTATCTTGTAAGGATTTATTAATCCCATCACGCAGTTCTACTCGTAGATCATAAGTATCGCCTAAGCGTATTTTTTTTCCTTTCAATCCTGGTGTTATACGAACGGTACTAAGTATACCGCTAGCCAACGGGGTAATTGTTTTCTGGTTACTTTGATAGGTAATCTCTTTTTCAATATCTCGCACGGACGTATATAAGGTGATTGGCTCAACTCCACCAAGAACTGGAATTGTTGCTCGCAGGGTATCTACTCCCGCTGACTGGCCAAAAACACCATGAAATTCTCCACCATCTATTGCTTGCATGCTTAGGGACTGAAAAGAACCCGTTGACCCAACTCGGTAGTAGAGCTGCGCCGAGACAGTTGTATTATCCAGTTCTAAGCCTGCAGGACTAACTACCGAAACAGCTGTAGATTGATCGGCTAAAATATCTCCTACTGGTAATTGTACATAAGGTAAGCTGAATGTACTATCTAACACAGTCGTATCAGAATCTAGAGAAATTCGAATCGTATTCTCAGGGTATAAATAGCCTTCTTTAAATAAGCTTACAGTATATTCTGCTTCTTTAAGATTAGACTCGGAAGCATAAATACCATCATTCCCGGTTATAATTTTTTGTGATTGCCCCCCAGAAACACCAAACACCAACTCCGTTCCTGGTAAGGGGTCCTTACCATCATTCACCCGTATCGTAATCTGCCCACTTGGCACATAAGTATCCGGCAATACAATTTGCTGAGTTACCTGATCCGGCTTTATCACTCGTGTATACGTCTTTGAAAACACCCCTGAACTCACCGTAAATTGATACGTTGTAGAATCTCCCTCTTTTATTGAGATAGGAAGTGTTCCAAATCGGTAATTCCCGTCGGCATCTGAGATTGTAGAAATGCTGCTCGATGATTGTGCCCGGATACTTGCGCCCTCGAATCCCGCCGACTTTAACAACACCTTCCCGCGCACATCAACATAGCGTGGAGATAAGACTAAATGGTCTACCGTCTTGTTATCTCCATCCGCCAAAGTGACTTCTAAACTGTCTTGAGTAAATCCCTCGTGCTGGGCCTTTAGCTGATAAGTCCCAGAGGCTACTCCATCAAAATTGTACTGTCCAGAGTCATTAGATAAAGCAGTAAAACTCTGTCCCGTACTTTCCAAAGTGGCTTGTACGTCTACATCAGAAAGGCCATTTCCAGTAGAGCTAACTACGCTCCCAGAGAATTGTGCATTATTGGAAATCATAGAAAAGCTAACCGTGGTCGAATCTCCAATTTCTAGTGTTTGAACTATGAGGGCAGGGTCGGAAGTAAAATCGGTTTTAGTTGCACGTATGGTATAAGAAGTAGCCTTGATACCAGAAAATCTTGCAATTCCGTCGCTTCCAGACTTTTGAGATATTACAATTGTCGTATCCGCTGAGATAATGCTCACATCAACATTAGACAACGCTTCACCCTCCTCTAATACCTTCACATCCAGTGTAGCAATATTGGCTTCTGCCGTAAAGTTAGCCGTTTCAAGCGTAGTATTTCCCAAAGAGATAGGGCCTCTTTGTGCAGGGCTAAACTCATACCCAAGGAGTTGAGCTTGCACGAAATAATTACCAGCGGGAAGAAAGGTAAAACTATAATTTCCTGAAGGATTTGACTGAACCAAGTCAACAATTTCTTGGGTATCAGCATTAATTAACCGCAAGGTAGCCCCCGCAACACCGGCTGTTCCAGTGATCGAAGCCTGCGTGACAGTAACCTCTAAATTCTCGCTCAAAGTTGCAGCAGATTCTCCCGATGTAATGAAATAAGTAAGACTTCCATTTTCATAGCCCTCCCGATAAATATCTGTCTCTAGGGTATAATTAGCCCTGTTTTCAATTTCATTAAACTGAAAATTCCCACTCTCATCGCTTTTGGTAGTGTAGGAATTCACGTTATTTGAAGCGATCACCATAACGTTAAATCCTAAGGTATTCCCACTCTTATCGGTGACTATACCCCTAAGGGAGCTAATATTTGAGGATAACTGTACATCTTCTGAAATAGTCATACCAGCAGTTAAAAGCACCCCTGTTGTATCACTTTCAAAACCTTCCTTAGATGTTATGAGTAAAAAATTTCCCGGACTCATTCCCGATATAGCGTAAGTCCCGCTGGCCTCAGAAACAGTAAAACTAGATCCATTGCCTTCTCTACCAATCAAAGATATCTCTGCTCCTTTGATGCCTGCATTAGTTATGGCTTGGGCAATAGTCCCTGTAATCCCTGCATTATTAAGAACCAATCCATTCACATTAACCTGGGTTAGTTCCGTTTGATCTACGCCTAGAGTAAAGCTTTCATCCTCAGGAGAGCTATAACCGGTTTTGGTAGCATTAATGGTATAATTCCCTAATTCCAAGCTGATGAGGCTATATTCACCTTGTGTGTTGGTAATATTTGTATATACATTCCCATTACTATGAGTAGCGGTAACCGTAGCCTCAGCGAGTCTCGCTCCGCTAAGATCTTGAACAAGGCCCGACACCCGACCATCCTTGATCGTAAGCTGTTGATCCAGACGAATAGTCGCCCCGTCTGACGCTGTTTGAGCCACTTCTTTGCTAACATATCCAGTTTTTGAGTAACTAATTACGTAACTACCCCCGACTAAACCCTCAAAACTGTACGCTCCCTGAGCATCTGAAACTGCTGTCGCACCGCTCCCACCCAACTCATTTGCATTTATCAACACCTGATCCAGCGCATTTTCCTCTGTATCGGTGAGGGTTCCAGAAATAAATACAAAATTTTCACTGACCGAAAAGTTGACCCCCGTAAGATTCTGACCAATACTCAAGGTAGTCGTTTTTTGTGCGTTCGTATAACCTGCCTTTTGAGCTCTGAGGG
>CABZVB010000020.1 GCA_902529115.1 uncultured Balneola sp. | reverse complement strand
ATGGACTAGATTCATTTACCAAATTTTGAAAACGATGTACCAGCCTATCCCAGCATATAATCCGGCTAAAATATCATCTAATAATATACCAAATCCTCCGCTCAATTTCTGCATACTATTCACGCCTAATGGTTTCCAAATATCAAGTAGTCGGAAAAATACAAATCCCACCAAGAGATGGATTATACTAAGTTCCTCGCCATTCAAGCCCAATGTCCAAAGCCAGGCCCATAAGCTAACCCCCATACCAGCCCATTCGTCTACTACCATGGCTCCAGGGTCTTTTCCCCAAGCCGCTTCAGCTGCTGACGCAGTCCAGAAACTGGCGACTACACTCAATACTGTAAAAACAATTAAGAAAGGGATTCCTGATACCTTTAATCCGAAAAAAATGAGCACTGAGGCAACAACACTTCCCACTGTGCCAGGGGCAATTGGGCTGTAGCCAGAACCAAAGCCAGAAGCTAGGAAGCGTTGGATAGAAGCAAGCATGGCGTCTAAGCTAGTTGAAACAAATGTCGATTTTGGCTTAGATATTGAACGCCGCTATATACTGTTATACCTGTCACAAGAATTAATAGCCAAAACATTAGATCGGTACTTAAAATTAAAGACACCCAATCCCCTAAAAAGATAGGAGCGCCTTTAAATACTCCAAGAACAAGACCCACATATAGGAATATCATCTGTACCGTAGTCTTTAGTTTGGCCAAGGAACTGGTTTGTATCTCTATTTTTTTTCGCTGAGCCCACAAACGTAGTAAGGTGATAGAAATATCTCTTATTGCAATGGCGATTATTGCCCACCAAGGAAACTGATCGGCAGCTATAAAAGGCAGAACGACAAAGCCACTAAGGGTAAGTAGTTTGTCTGCAAATGGATCTAAAAACGCGCCTATAGATGTTTCGATGTTGTATTTTCGTGCGTAATACCCGTCAAAAAAATCGGTTATTGCCGCAATGATATACACCCCAAGTGCAATTAGCTTTATCCAAAGTTCTGGTTCGAAAAAAAGAACCAAAAATATGGGGGTTAATAATATGCGTATCGTACTTAGTATGTTTGGAAGCTGCTCCATGAGGAGAAGATACTATTTTTTTATACCACTTTAGAACAGTAAGATAAAAGCAAGATTAGAAATTGAATTGTGGTCGACCTTTGTGCGATTTACTTCGTATTATGTTCGTAGTGAAAATCTAGTTGTTGGAACTGAGCATCCTTGGTGATGTCGATAAGAGCTGGGCCTGGACGACCAGAGCGTGCAATATAAAAGGCCTTGGCGATGGCCAAGGGTATTTCCTCTGCTTTGGTGACTTGGTAGTTCCATTTTGTTACGGGCATAGAAATCCCGATTACGTCGGTTTCTTGGAATGCGTCACTGCCAAGGAGATGTGATGGTACTTGTCCGGTGATACAAACCAATGGAGTGGAATCGATCTGTGCGTCAGCAATTCCGGTAATTAAATTGGTGGCTCCTGGACCCGAGGTAGCTAGACACACACCGACCTTACCACTGGCTCGGGCGTAGCCTTGTGCGGCGTGAATGGCACCTTGTTCGTGGCGTGCTAAAACGTGGTGAAGGCGATCTTGATAGTCATAGAGCGCGTCGTATACCGGCATAATTGCTCCACCGGGGTAACCGAATGCGATGTCCACTCCTTCTTGGATTAGGGCTTGGACTACCGCTTCGGCGCCCGTTATGGTGGTTTGGTGGGAGGGGGATTTTTTTTCTGTGGGTTGGTGGTCTATGCTAGCCATAATGTGTATGTATTCAATTAAAATTCATCGGTAGTGCAGCCCTTGGAGGCGGTAGATACTGTGTGCGCATATTTATACAATGCTCCGCTCCTAGCCTTAAGTGGGGGAGCTTGCCATTTACTTTTTCTTTTTTCCAATTCGGCATCGGATACATGTACTTGTAAGGTATTTGCCTCAGCATCAATTTGGATTAGGTCTCCATCTTGGACGAGCCCAATGACTCCGCCCACTTGTGCCTCTGGGGTAATGTGTCCTACTACAAAGCCGTGTGAGCCACCTGAAAAGCGTCCATCGGTGATGAGGGCGACCTCTTTTCCTAAGCCAGTGCCCATGATAGCAGAGGTAGGTTTTAACATTTCTGGCATGCCAGGTCCTCCTTTGGGACCCACGTATCGTATCACAATTACATCTCCTTTTTGTACAGCTCCTGAGCTGATACCCTCGTTGGCTTCCTCTTCAGAGTTAAATACTCGGGCTGGGCCAGCAAAACGAAGGCCTTCTTTGCCGGTTATTTTAGCCACAGCACCCTGTGAGGCTAAGTTTCCGTAAAGTATTTGAATATGTCCGGTCGATTTAATGGGTTCATGTATGGGGAATACGACTTTTTGTGTTTCAAAGTTTAAGGGAGTAATGTCTGCTAGGTTTTCAGCTAAACTTGCCCCTGTAATGGTCTTCTGGTCACCATGAAGTATCCCATCAACCAGCATTGTTTTCAAAACTGCGGGGATACCCCCAGCATTGTGAAGATCTTCCATTACGTAACTTCCACTCGGTTTTAAGTCAGCAATAAAGGGGGTAGTATCACTTATGTACTGCATATCGGAAAGTTCAAACTCAATGTCAGCGGTGCGAGCAATGGCTAAAAGATGGAGTACCGCATTGGTCGAGCCTCCTAATAAGGTGATCAATCTAAATGCGTTTTCTAATGACTTCTTAGTAACAATCTCTCTGGGTTTTAGGTCTAATTCGAGTAGTTTTAGCATACTCTTACCTGCCTCTTCGCATTCTATGACTTTTTCGGCACTGTTGGCAGGATTTGAGGAATTATACGGAAGGGTCATCCCCATTGCTTCAATGGCACTAGCCATGGTATTGGCCGTGTACATACCACCACAGGCGCCTGGTCCTGGACATGCATGCTTGACAATATCTTTAAAGGTAGCGTCATCAATGGCGCCTGACACTTTTTGTCCCCACGCTTCAAAGGCAGAAACCACATCCAACTTTTGTCCATTATGGTACCCGGGTGCAATGGTACCACCGTATACCATAATGCTAGGTCTGTTCAATCGCAGCATGGCCATTAAGGCTCCTGGCATATTCTTATCGCACCCTACTACAGCAACCATCGCATCGTAACTCATGCCGGTAACCACCGACTCCATCGAATCGGCAATTAAATCCCGTGAGGGTAATGAGTATCGCATTCCTGCTGTTCCCATAGAAATCCCATCCGAAATACCAATGGTATTGAATATGAGGCCATTAAGTCCTGCGTGCGTTACACCACGTTTTACATGAACAGCCAAGCCATTTAAATGCATGTTGCATGGATTGCCCTCAAAACCAGTACTAGCAACGCCAACAAATGCTTTATTCAAGTCCGATTTATCTAAGCCGATGGCATGTAACATGGCTTGTGCAGCAGGTTGAGATCCATCCTGAGTTATTTGCTTGGAGTGTTTATTAAGTTCTTTCATGAAATGAGATAAGTGATGCCTTATTTGATAGCTTACAAATTAGAGCTATAAATTAGAGTCCGATTAATCTTTGATAAAGCACCTACCATCAGCAAAAAAAAAGCCTTCCTGGTTGTTAGAGGAAGGCTTGTAGTGCATTGTGTTAGTAATATGCGAACAACACTTCCTCATCGTCTATAGACGATGACCTCAATTGTTATGACGATGATGTTGCGTTGTTGTATCAAAAAACTATTGATTATTTGCCCACAAATAACGAGCTATCTCTGTAAAATTGCAATTAATATAGGGTATAAACTTTGGTTATAAATGGAATGGCCAAAAGAAGTTAGTGCGGTTTTCGTTGTTGAAATTTAGCTCTAATAACCTCTTGAATGGTCGTATTTTGCATTTTTGAATCGAGCCATGATATGATGTCCAAATATAAAAATGCTCTTTTTTGGTACGGTTTTTTCTGCAAATCAATGAGTTTCGAGTGAAGTTTTTTAAACTTTCGAGCTATTTGATCTTCATTGGTTTGGGGCAAATTACGTAGAAACAGTAAAACTTCTTCTTGAACGGAATTTAGATCATTCATGCGACGTAAAAACCGGTATGTACTTCTTACTTGATACTGAACTAATTGTTCGTTGCCTAATTCAATCTGAGCTATAAGAGTTAAAATTCGAGCAAAGCAATGCAGATCTTCTCGCAGATGTGGATCAGGATACTGAATAATATGAGCACAATGCTCAATTGTCTTTTGCAAATTACCTGCACCAAAATATAAACAGGCAATTTTATAATGAAATACCAAGATTTGATGGGAATCGATTCTGTGGCTCCAATGCTGCATCTGTGCAGATAGTTTAGGAATAATATTTATTCCCTTTTTAAACTCACCATTCATGAAGTAATGGTTTATATGTGAAGTGTAATAATACTGCCAACCTAGTGTTTCCAGGTTGGTATTAGTACGAGTGGGTGGGTGTTCTAAAAACTCTTTTAGCTTTTTCATTTCTTCTTCATGTCGATCGTAATGCCCTATAATGAACAAGGCCTCAAGAAGGACATGCATTCCTTTTAGATACCAAATTGGATCTGCTTGAAGTATATTTGGATGTTGACGAAAATGATCTACCCACTTTTGAGCATGACGGTATTGTAACAGGAAATCCTGAACAATGAGGCTGTACCATGCATGCGAAACATGAAGATAATGCTGCTCATAAAACCCCATTTTTTTGGTTTTAAGGGTAGACAGAGCTTGTTCAAAAAAGGCATATATTCGCTGATAATCAGCTTCATTTCGAACATGACCTGTTTTAATGTATAAGCTGTATAGACGTAAGGCTAGATTTGAAAGTTGGTGATATTGTTTCTCTGATTGTAGTACTTTTTTGGTTTGCTCAATTAAATCATCGGCACGATGGTCAAAAGTTCGAGTGATGTATTGTGACTCGATAAGTTTTTCGAAACCAAGAATCTCAGAGCTCAGCGGAACTCTATGATGCTCATAGGCAATAAGTTTGGCCTTATCCAGTATTTTCAAGCTTTGCTTATAGAGTCCTTTGTCGTATAATATACGAGCATAATCAATCTGTTCTCTGAGTTGTATATCGATGTTGTGATTTGTGTAATTCAATCGTATCGAGGTGAGTAGCTGTCGATATAGATGAGCTTTAAGATTGGAAAGTTGTGTTTTTTTTATCCCATCTAATTTTTGAATAAGATGCTCTTCACTATATTCTTTGGATTTATCTATGGCGTCGAAGAGTTGGATGAATTTCGCTTCTTCGGAGCTATTACGCATAGCATATATCTTGAAACTGCGCTTTTCTGCCTTACCTAGCGAGCGTATAAGTTGAAATAAATAATCGTTTGGCTGGTTGGCCATTGTAGTAAAAAAACATTATATATTTATATAAAGTATTGCTAAACAATTGCTTAAAATAAATTGAAAAGCCTTTACTTTGTCTTGGGTGTTGTAATATAGTATGAATTCGGTTTCTATACATCTTTATAGTCGATTTATTACCCATTATATTCGTCTCATTACTAATCAAGCAAAGCTCGTAATATGGCTAATAAGCACATATACATATTTGATACAACGCTCCGCGATGGTGAACAAGTCCCAGGTTGTCAGTTAAATACAGATGAAAAAATAGAAATAGCTCTAGCTCTCGAAAAATTGGGGGTAGATGTAATGGAGGTAGGATTCCCAATTTCTTCTCCGGGTGATTTTGAATCGGTGTCAAAAATATCAGGTATTGTTAAAGACTCTACGGTGTGCGCACTCTCGAGGGCGGTCGAAAAAGATATAGATGCAGCCGCCGAAGCGGTGAAAAAAGCTAGGTTATCACGAATACATACTGGAATAGGTACTTCTGATAGTCATGTCTTTGATAAGCTACGTAGTAGTAGGGAGCAAGTTTTAGAACGAGGTGTGGCCGCTGTGAAATATGCAAAACGGTTTGTTGAAGACGTGGAATTCTATGCAGAAGACGCAGGTAGAACCGATAATGAGTATTTAGCCAAGGTATTGGAGGCTGTTATTGCCGCAGGTGCAACGGTAGTTAATATACCCGATACCACTGGGTATTGTCTACCATGGCAGTATGGGGCTAAGATTAAATACTTAAAAGAGCATGTTAAAAGAATTGATAAAGTACATATTTCTACTCATTGTCATAATGACTTGGGTTTGGCAACTGCTAACTCCATAGCAGGGGTTGAACATGGAGCGACTCAGGTAGAATGTACTATTAATGGAATTGGCGAACGAGCAGGTAATGCATCATTGGAAGAAGTCGTGATGATCTTAAGACAACATCAGGATTTGAATTTTGATACTCGCATTCAAAGCACTCAGCTTAAATCAGTTAGCGAATTAGTCTCTACCCGAATGAGAATGCCTGTGCAGCCTAACAAAGCTATTGTAGGTAGTAATGCCTTTTCACATTCTTCTGGAATACACCAAGATGGGGTTATTAAGAGTAGAGAAACCTATGAGATTATCGACCCATTGGAGGTTGGAGTCCATGAATCCAGTATAGTATTGACGGCACGAAGTGGACGGGCAGCCTTGAAATTCAGGGCTGCTAAATTAGGTTTTGAGCTTGAACGAGAACAAATGGAACCGTATTACAAGGAATTTTTAAAGTTAGCCGATGAGAAAAAGGTAGTACAAGATCAAGATCTGTTGACATTATTTTCATCTTAGATGTAAAAAACCCTATTATCCATTCGAATTTTGTACGGAAACCCCAGATAACCTGATATGGGAAAAACACTGTTTGAAAAAGTGTGGGACAACCACATAGTAGATAAGGTCGAAGGTGGCCAAGAAATTCTGTTTATCGATAGACATTTTATACATGAAGTTACTTCACCTCAGGCCTTTGATGGAATTCGAAAAAGAGGTATTGGATTGTATGATAAAAACAGAATCGTAGCTACAGCTGATCATAACGTACCTACTAAAGATCAACATTTGCCAATTAAAGATGAGCTTTCTCGTTTACAAGTAGATATGCTAACATATAATTGCAAGGAATTTGACATTGAATTATATGGACTTGGTCATAAAAATCAGGGAATTGTCCATGTGATTGGTCCTGAGATGGGGATTACTAAACCAGGTATGACCATAGTGTGTGGGGACAGTCATACATCGACTCATGGAGCCTTCGGTGCTGTTGCTTTTGGAATTGGAACCTCACAGGTGGAACAGGTAATGGCCTCGCAATGTCTTTTGGTTCAACGCCCAAAAACCATGAGAATTATTATCGATGGTGAATTAGGCAAAGGTATTTACTCAAAGGATATTATTCTGTACATCATCTCGAAGCTTAGCACCTCCGGTGGGACGGGTTATTTTGTTGAATATGCTGGTTCTGCTATTCGGTCTCTATCGATGGAAGCTAGGATGACAATCTGTAATATGAGCATAGAAATGGGTGCTCGTGGAGGAATGATTGCGCCCGACGAAACTACTTTTGAGTATATAAAGGGTAGAGTTTATGCTCCGTCTGCAAAACAGTGGGGAGATGCTGTGAGCTATTGGTCTTCTTTGTATAGTGATGAGGATGCTATTTTTAACAAAGAGTACGTATTCAAGGCCAAGGATATAGAGCCGATGATCACTTATGGAACCAATCCTGGTATGGGAATGGGAATAACGCAGTCTATTCCAACAACCAAGGAAGTTGAACGACCGGATAATTTACTTCAATCATTAAACTATATGGGCCTTAACCCTGGTGAATCCTTGCTAAATACACCCATTGATCATGTATTTATTGGAAGCTGTACCAATTCTAGAATAGAAGATCTTCGTATTGTGGCAGATTTTGTGAAAGGCAAGAAAAAAGCCGACAATGTACAAGCATTTATTGTTCCCGGCTCTAAGCAAGTAGAGGCACAGGCCAAATCTGAAGGGTTGCATGATATTTTATTTGAGGCAGGTTTTGAACTACGAGGCCCTGGATGTTCGGCTTGTTTAGGGATGAATGAGGATAAAATCCCTAAAATGGAATACTGCGTATCTACTTCGAATCGAAATTATGAAGGTCGTCAGGGGCCAGGAGCTCGCACCTTACTGGTAAGCCCTCTAACGGCGGCAGTGATTGCCGTGGAGGGTAAAGTAGTAGACCCCAGAGAGTACTTGAATCAAGATACATTTGTCTAATGGAAAAATTTAGCAAATTACTTAGCTCAGCCATACCTTTGATTCAGGAAAATGTGGACACCGATCAAATTATTCCTGCTAGATTCTTGAAAGCTACTTCACGAGAAGGCTTCGGGGAGCATTTATTTAAAGATTGGCGCTTTGATGAACATGGTGAACCTAAATCCAATTTTATCTTAAATGATCCTGTATATTCAGGATCTATATTGGTAGCGGGAGAAAATTTTGGCTGTGGTTCCTCACGTGAGCATGCCGCTTGGGCTTTACTCGACTATGGATTTAAGGTGGTTATATCGAGTTATTTTGCTGATATTTTTAAGGGAAATGCATTGAATAATGGTTTATTACCAGTTCAAGTATCCTCAAATACTCTAAGAGAACTATTAGAAGCAGTGCAGCTTGATCCTATGACGCTCATTGAGATTGACCTTGAGGCTCAGCTTCTACGGGTAAATGAGATTGGGATACTGGAACATTTTGAGACAAACCTTTACAAGAAAACTTGTCTGCTTAACGGTTACGATGACATTGACTTTTTATTGAGTCAGAAAGAAAAAATTAGCGCTTTTGAGCGAAAGCATATCGAATTTTAAGTATGAAAAAACGCATTGCAGTAGTGCCTGGAGATGGGATTGGCCCTGAAGTGATTAAACAGGCTATAAAAGTATTAGAGGCAGTTTCGAATCGATATAATCATGAATTTACTTTGGATTATGCACTAATGGGTGCCATCGCAATTGATGAGACAGGAGAGCCTCTGCCGAAGGAGACCGTTGATATATGTTTGATGTCCGATGCTGTACTTTTTGGCGCCATAGGACACCCTAAATATGATAATGATCCTAGGGCTAAAGTTAGGCCAGAACAGGGTCTATTGAGACTGCGTAAAGCCCTTGGCTTATATGCAAATATTCGTCCTGTTCGACTGTTTAATTCATTAATGGATCGATCTCCACTCAAACAAGAGCACGTTTATGGCACAAATTTGGTGGTGTTTCGAGAGCTAACAAGCGGGATATATTTTGGTGACAAAGGACGTATAGAGGGAGGGAATGCAGCCTTTGATACATGTTATTATAATGTAGAAGAAATTACACGCATTGCCAAGATGGCTTTTGAGGCTGCATCGAGTCGTCGGGGTTTATTGACACTAATAGATAAAGCAAATGTGCTTGAAAGTTCACGGCTGTGGAGAGAAGTGGTTCAAAAAATGGCCCTTGAATATCCAGATGTTTTGGTAAATTATTTATTCGTTGATAATGCGGCAATGCAAGTAGTTCAACAGCCGTCCAAATTTGATGTAATTTTGACCGAAAATATGTTTGGGGATATAATATCCGATGAAACCAGTGTGATAACAGGATCAATCGGACTCTTACCTTCAGCTTCTTTAGGGCTAAATAGTAGCCTTTTTGAGCCTATTCATGGCAGTTACCCAGAGGCCACGGGTAAAGATATAGCCAATCCTTTAGCTACGATTTTATCCTTAGCCATGTTACTTGAGCATGTAGAGCTAGTGGACGAAGCAAGAAGGGTAGAAGCGGCAGTAGAATTGGTCATTGACAAAGGATTAGTCACTCCCGATTTAAACAAGGAGCACTTTATTTCTTGTTCGAAAGTAGGAGATGTAGTGGCCATGATGGTGGAATCTGATTTGGATGAAGATACATCTTTCGATAATATCTTTGAAGGTAACTTGCCGTTAATTTAGTTTGCTAAACCGTACTTTGTTAGGTTTAGCCAAAACATTATAGGGGGGCTATTTAAAAGGATTTGGTCATAAATCAATAAATCCAAGAAATTCGATGAGTCTAAGTGAGCAAAGGTATAAACAATGCCTTGTATCCCTTCAGAAATATTGGGGATATGATGCGTTT
The DNA here is from genome assembly GCA_902529115.1 of uncultured Balneola sp. Lineage (GTDB taxonomy): Bacteria > Bacteroidota > Rhodothermia > Balneolales > Balneolaceae > UBA1275. The sequence goes on along the minus strand of CABZVB010000020.1, from coordinate 23,137 downwards.
AGACCTGGTCAAGATCAGGCGATTCGATCGGTGTGCGAAGGACAAAAAACCTTGGTTGTTTTTCCTACTGGTGCAGGAAAATCCCTTTGTTACCAAATACCAGCAGTTAGCTTTGAGGGACTTTGTCTGGTTATTAGCCCTTTGGTTGCTTTGATGGAAGATCAAGTTAAGCAGTTACAAGATAGAGGGATATCTGCGTCATATATTACTTCCAAACTAGGTTTTAAAGCGATTGAGCAGCGGTTGGTAAATGCCCGAAATGGGATGTATGACCTGCTATATTGTGCCCCAGAGCAGTTGGCAAATAAGAGGTTTAAGCGGGAATTAGAGGAATTACCTCTGAGTATTATCGCTATTGATGAGGCGCATTGTATTTCGGAGTGGGGACATGAATTTAGGCCAATATATAGGCAGTTGGCCGAGTATTTATCGGTTAAGACTGGTCATGTACAATGGCTTGCTTTGACGGCGACAGCTACCCCAGAAGTGCAAAAAGATATATGCTATATGCTTGGATTTGATGACCATAAAACCATAAAATTACCATTTAAACGAGAAAATTTAATCTGGTGGGTAATCCGGACTGAGCATACCACTGAACGAATGATAAGTACCCTAGAAAAAGTTAAAGATCGGGGAGATGGGTTAATTTATGCTAGCACTCGAAAGAATAGCGAGCGATGGGCAGAACGACTGCTGCGAAACGGAATAAAGGCACAAGCTTATCATGCAGGTTTATCGGCAGATAAGCGTACAAGTATTCAGCAGCAGTGGATTAATGGTAAACTTCCTTGGGTTGCGGCCACCAACGCGTTTGGAATGGGTATCGATAAGCCCGATTGCCGGTACGTATTTCATGAGATTACGCCTAATAGCTTGGAGGCCTATTATCAAGAGGCTGGAAGAGCTGGAAGGGACGGGCAAATAAGTTATCCTATTCTATTTTATCGTCCATCCCATCTGCGAAAAGCTAAAGAACATATTGAAAAGGCATATCCGCCAATAAAAGAGTTAAACAAACAATATCAAGTTTTGTGTGACGCATTGGAACTAGCGCTTGGTTCAGAAATGCTAAATCATGTAGCAGTGTCAGTGGATGCACTTTGTCAAAGAAGTGGATGGAGTGCTAAGCATTGGGCATCCATTTTAAAGTCTTTTGAACGGTGGGGTTTGTTGGAACTAAGAGAAAATCGCTCTCGTGTTTTGCTGGTCCAATTTTTGTACAGTCCGGAGGCCATGCGCGATATCATTGATGGAATAAAAGACTTGGATAAGCAGTTATTTTTGGACCGGTTTTTACGTTGTTTTGGTTTGAAGGCCTATAATCAAGAATTGCGTTTAGAATGGAATGAGGCCAAAAAATTATTTAATGATCTGTCTAGTTTGAGATTTGACAAATTTGAAGATTACCTTGAAATTTTAGCTTATGAGGATAAATGGATCCGTTACCGGATTCAGGAGTCGGTTTATAAAGTAAGGTTAATAGGAGCTAGGCAGGCTAGTATTCCAATAGATGAAGGCTTGTTATGTAATAGAAAAAAAAATGCATTAGAAAAGATAGAATGGATGCAACTCTATGCCGAGTCAATGATCTGTAGAGAAGTGTTTATACGCCGATATTTTGGTGAAACCAAGGCTAAGGATTGTGGGCATTGTGACAATTGTGAGCGAGCTCAAGAATCTAGGAAGCAAGGTTTGACTATGGAAGATGTACAAGAACTGTATGATTTATTAGGGGCTGAGTTGAGCCATAACTATTTGGAGATTCGGCGCAAGTTACCTTGGAGTAAGGAGCGAGTCGATTCGGCTCTTCACTGGTTACTTAGTCAACAACTCATAGAAGAGGTATCCAAAAAATTTCTTAGTTATCGTGTTATTAGTTAGGTAATTGTTTGGTTGTTAAATAAATAGTCTAATTCAACTGTTTTCCATAGGTATTTTATTGGCTGTTGTACTCGTATTCTTGAATACGACGTTTCTCTGTCTCAATGAGAATTTTTACCGAATCCAACCTAGCTCTTTGACCTTCAAAGTCACTTTGATAGTACCGATGGCTGTCCAAGAATTGTTGTTCATCTACACCAAAAGTACTAAATAATTTTTGTTTTAGTGAATCGAGTGCCATAGTATCTGAACTACTGTTCCACACTTGAATGAGCTGCATATTGGCAAGTAAAGAGATGTACACTGAGTCTGGAAGAAGTTCACCTGGTTCTGCAATCCGAGGACCTTCTGTGGTTACTTTGCATGTGTTACTAAAAAAAAAAGTACATAGTGCGAATACTATTAGAATAGTTTTCGCCGGATTATTTATTTTGTAAAATTGTTTAGAGTAATCTCCTGGACTCATGGCTTTTTAGGTTGAAGTGGACGCATTGTAAGCTCATTGATTAGGAAGTTGTCTGATCGCTCAAGTACAAAGATGAGTGTTTCCGCTACTTCGTCTGGATGCATCATCCCGTTGTGAACTTCTATTTCATCAATTTCATCAAAAAAATGGGTTGCGATGGAACCGGGAAAAAAGCAGCTTACTTTGATTCCATCGTAGCGTAATTCTTTAAATAGGGCATCACTGAATCCCCTTAAAGCATATTTGGTAGCATTATAAACCGATATCTTTGGATTACCCAAAAGGGCCGCAACCGAAGCTATGTTTATTATGTGACAGATCTTATAGTTAGCTTTCATGAGTGGGGTAATATGGCGAGTCAGGTAGAAAACACCTGAGACATTTACCTGCATCATTTGCTCAAACTTTTCCAAAGATAAATCTTCAACATTATCAAAGTAGCCAAGTCCTGCATTGTTGATGAGTATATCCGGATAGTAGTTTGCGTCGGCGAAGGTTTGTTTTACCCAGTGTTCAATCGCATCATGATCTGATATGTCCATTTGTACAGGAATGTAATCCGCTCCCACATCACCCAATTGCTTTTTGTGTACTTCCATACGTTTTAATGATCGGGATAAGCCATATACTGTAGCACCTTTTTGAAGTAATTGTTCGGCAAAGGATTGTCCAATCCCACTGCTACTGCCGGTAACAATGGCGATTGAATCTGCTAAGTTCATTGTTTTTGGGTTTAGTATATTATCAATGAAATAAAGATAACTCAGACTTAATTAGGACTCAACTATTTAAACAATGGTAATATACCGAACCCTAGAACATATTCAGCAGCATTTGGCCACTGTTTCTCAGGCTTCCTCGCAAGTGGTTTTTGATGCAGTTTCTACAGATGGTAGTCCATCAAAGCAAGAAGAGCAAATATTATATTTGGATGTTGGAAGTAGCTATCTAAAGCTAGGTATATGGTCTGAAAAAGACTCTGAATTCTTGGTACGGAGTGTATCATGGGAAGAAGGTGAAGAAGTTTTCAGCAGAATCTTTAAGCAATTTTTGAACCAGGGTATTGAATATATAGTTGGTAGTTTAGTCTATACCCCCTCTAAAGAGCGTTTGAACGAGCTATTTAAATTATTGGGGGAGTATTTTCATTTTGATGTGGTTTGGATTGATCACACCACCTTGCAAAGTCTTGATCTTAAAATTAATTATAGTCCTTTGCATAATTTAGGCTTGGACCGTTTGATTGCATGTTATGGAGCACGTGCATATTGTTCGGCTCCGGTAGTGGTAGTAGATTTGGGTAGCGCAGTTACGATCGATTCCTTATCAGAGACTCATTTTGAAGGAGGTATAATCGCTCCTGGTTTAAGGGCAATACAGGCAGGAATGCAGCAGACAACTCCACATTTACCTACTCCATCTGACGATAATATGCTTTTCGATTTCCCACCTAAAAGTACCCAAAATGCCCTTTGGTGGGGGCAGTATGCCTTTTGGGTAGCAGGAATTGAAGGGATGATTCTAGAAGTATCTCGAGCTACAAGAACCCAAGAAATTATTCTTACAGGAGGGGATGCGAACTGGTTTTTTGAGGCAATACATCATCAAAGAAGGATAGACTTGCTCGCGCAAGCACCAAATGAGAACAATGAAGACAGGCAGTTAGCACGCCCTTTGGATGAGATGAAGATGGTGGTTCGTCCGCATCTAATTCTTGAGGGGCTTAGGCACTTAAGTAGAAAGAGCTGTCTATAAAAGGTACTTACTCAATTAATTTGTGAATGAGTTAGAAGAGGTCTAGTTGCCGCTGAATCATGGAGATAAGCATATCCTGCGCGACTTCATTTTTTCCTCCATGGGGTATGATTATATCCGAATATCGTTTACTTGGTTCAACAAATTTCAAGTGCATTGGTCGTACATAGGTTTCGTATTGTAAGAGAATGCTGTCTAAATCTCTTTTTCGTTCATTAATATCTCGCTGAATACGTCTTAGCAGGCGTATGTCATCATCGGTATCTACAAAAATTTTAACATCCATGAGCTCGCGCAATTCAAATTCACTGAAAATGAGAATACCATCGATTATAATGACGGGTGTGGGTTGTACTTCAAGATGTGTATTTTTTCGTAAGTGTTCAGCGAAATTATATTGAGGTATCTGCACTGGATAACCCTTAAGCAGGGCTTTGAGGTGCCGGATTAATAATTCGGTTTCTAGAGAAGCAGGATGATCGAAATTCTGCTGAAGACGGTCTGCGAAGGGCATGTACTTTAAATCTCGATAGTAGGAATCATGCTCAATTCTAAGAATGTTTTGTTGGCCAAAATGATTACATATTAGATTTACAACGGTAGTTTTTCCCGATCCACTTCCTCCGGCTACTCCGATTACCAAGGCATTAGTTTTGGTTTTTTTCATACTCAATTTTGTAATCTCGAATGGCTCTAAAAATAGCTGATGCAATGATCGACTGTCCATAATCACTGGTTAAAAATCGTTGTTCGGCGGGGTTACTCAAAAATCCAGTCTCGATTAGTACAGCAGGCATAGATGCTTGATAAAGAACTACAAAACCTGCTTGTTTTACCCCTCGTGACTTGCGATTTGCTCGTGTTCTAAATTGATCTTCGATCATATATGCAATTCGTTCGCTTGTGGCGATATATCCGGAATGGGCAAGTTCGTAAATTAGTAGATCTTCTTCGGTTAAATTGAATAATTCTTCGCTGTGAGCTGTAAATACTGAATTTTCTCGCTTCATCACTTCAAATGCGGCATCGCTACGGTGTAGACCAAGGAAAAATACTGAGCTTCCGTACACAGATGAAGAAGTCCATCCATCGGCATGAATAGATATAAATAAATCACCTTCTGCACGGTTAGCAATAGAACCGCGTTCCTCAAGGTCTACATAACGATCAGTCTCACGGGTATAAATTACCTTCACATCGGGCAGGTATTCTTCAATATAACTACCTAGTTTTTTTGAGATAGAGAGGACGACACTTTTTTCTTCGATATTGCGATAGCCTATATTTCCAGGGTCATCCCCTCCATGTCCAGGATCAATAATGACTGTATCAAAGCGGAGTTTACCTTTAACTTGTTCATATTCTTGATCTAAGTTTGCTTGGCTAGGTGATGTTGGAGCTATTATTTCGAGTGAATTATCTAGATTTAAACTTAGGTACCAATTTCGGGCAAGAAATTGTTGTGTGAACAGTTCCACTTCTCTAGTGGCTGAATAGGTTAATGCCACCAATATATCTTTACTTTTCATATCGGGATAGGCATTACTAATGACTTGTAGCTGTTGACCGAGATAGATGTCTACTCCATAGCTATTCTCGAGTTTATAGAGTCGCACCTCTTGAACATCTTCATTATAGGTAGGAAATTGTATACCAAGGGTGTCAATATTGGAGTGAAAAAACTCTAGTTGGATCAAATCGGAAGCTGGTTGAATTAAAGAAAAAGAATCCAAGCGGGCAGATTGATGAAAGCGAATAACATACCCCATTCCATCGCTTCTTGGGACAAATGATATTCGCTCCAAGTGTAGCGTATCATCAGAAAATCCACCTATTGATCGTTCAAAAGATGAAGTATCAGCTTGTAAGCTTACATTACCAAATAAGAATATCACCGCTAGGAGAAGGGGAAGCAGGAACCCTCGTAAAGGTGATATACGAAACAAGGATGTTGATAGATGTGATTCAGATAAAGAGTAAGAAAGCCGCTTTGGATCCATGTATATTCGAGCAAATAGCACTAAAGGATGATTGATAAGATACTATTTTTCGGTGTTTACAGAAAACCTAAACTTAATGGTATCTAAGCTAACTAGGACTTAATAGGAGTACTTAGTTCAGGGTCATATCGGCATTAATGAGCGTACAAGAGGTAGATTACAGGGCGTTTATTCCATTTCGAAGGGGTATGATCAGGATGCTTCTGCTTTTTCTTCCATTCTGAAATGGGTTTAGATATGATCTCTTCGGTATCCAAACTTACATCACAAGCAACACAAAGGCGAGTTTCATCTTTGCAATGCGAAAGAATACGAGTAATCATAGCAGAGTTTCGATAGGGTGTTTCCATGAAAATTTGAGATATATCATGCTGCTTAGATTGTCCTTCAAGTTCCAGAATTTTTAGACTACAGGCTTTATTATCGATAGGTAAGTATCCATTAAATTGAAATTTTTGCCCGTTAAAACCGGACCCCATTAGCGCTAAAAAAATGGAAGAGGGACCCACTAACGGCCGAACAGGTATATGAAATTTATGAGCTAATTCTACTAAACGGGCCCCAGGATCTGCGATTGCTGGAAGTCCTGCTTCTGATAGTACACCCGCATTTCGACCTTTTCTCAAAGGTTTAATGTATTCAAGCAGGTCAAGATCAGAAGTTCTTTTAGTTAGAGGATAAAATTCAATTTTGAACTCAGGGACTGTGCTACCGACCCATTGCAGGAATCGTGTCGCATTTTGGATGTTTTCGACTATGAGTATGTCTAAACTTCGAATGATTCCCAAAACTTCCTCTGGATGAGTAGCATTTACGCTGGTTTTACCCAGTGTATTCGGGAGAAGATAAAGGGTGCCAGGAGTACTCATAGTGTTGGAAAGATCTTTGATGCAAGAGTCTCATATGAGAGAATCGTTCATTGGAAATACTTAGGATAGCATTTAGACACGTTCAATCTGTATATCAGTATTTTCCTCCTTTGAAGTATGGATGTATTTTGTTGCAAATATAGCTGCAGTAATAGTAATAATAAACCCAATAAATGCAATAATAGAGTTTAAGAAGGAGGTGCTTTTTTGAAGTTCATAAGTGGGTATCATGACGATAGGTTGCCAACTTTCTTCAAGGTACCGAATAGGTATAACTTGGGTATCAATAATTCTCTGAGCCATTTGAATTGAAAGAGATAATTTACGTTCAGTTTGGTTACCATCGGGTTGTGGGAAAGTGATAACTACATATCCGTTACTCTGAGCGGCTATTTGTTTTATGTCGAAATCGGTCACATCAGCCGCTATGCTCACTCCCCGTTCATAGGTTTGTAGCGTTCCAAAATGAACGGTTATTTGTTGTATGGTTATGAAACCCATGTATAGTGGTAAAATCCAGAAAAAATATAATAACCGTCGGATCATAAGGCGAGTTTAGTAGTTTGATAAAGTGCGGGATCCCAGATCAATCGCTGTTGAAAGTCTTCTTGCATGTGGTTTGCTGACATGTGATGCCAAAAAGCTACTGGTAACTCATCAAATAGCACCACTTGAATCCGTCGTTCTCCAGTGTAAATAGACGTCCCAAAATCCAAGCCACTCAGCAATCCCATCCGGCTGTCATACTGAGCAAAATAGGATTCAAAGCTTCGGGTAACCGAATATGAACCATTAGGCCAGCCCAAGGCTCTTAGAATACGAGCCTGAACATTACTATTAAGTTGATCATCGAGCAATAGGTATCGCATTATTTGGGCTAATTCAGAAGCTGTAGTCTGTGGAAAAAGAGTAAGTGCATCTCTTTCTTGCATGAAATTCTGATTTATACGATTCTCTTTAAAAGAAGCTATAAGAGCATTAAATTGTTCAAGATCGGCTGTTTTTTGGTAGAAACTTTCCAGAGCTTTTGTGTGGAATACAGCTCGTAAACTAGAGTTTATACGAAGAGAATCACGTTTTGGACTAAATTCAGGCAAAAATGATGCAGGCTCAGCAATAGCCATGTACAAAGCAGCATTGGGAAGGGGCAATTCGGTTACCCTGAGATTTAGAGATTTTCTGAGCTCCTCCATTCTGAATTGCAGGGTAGAAGCGCCTAATTTAGCCCACAGAAAATCGGCTATAACTAGGTCATTGAATTCCACCATAGCATGTACAGCGTCTTCTAGGGTGAAAGACGGACTTTCTTCAGTAATCAACCTTTGAATAGCCCCATCGTGCGCATTCTGGCTTATTAGTGGTAGTTGGAACCTAGATAGGTCTTCAAGGCGTACTTCTTTGTTGGGATCTAATTGAGAAGATTCCACTGCTTGTGCATAGGCATAAAGTAGAATAAGATTGCCTAAAGACCCCATAGTGCGTGGTCGGTTTTCTTCGTAATACAGGCTTGAATCAGGCCGGTCAATTGAAATTGAAACTATACTTACATGTTCTGGTTTCTTACCAATGAAGCGGATCAAATCGGCTAGTGAATAGGTATTTGCCACATACTCACTACCCTCGGTCATTCCATCTACATTCTGGAATAGGGTTTTAAAGGCGGTATAGTTTGGGATAATGGCCATTGCATAAATAATGATAGCCACGGCCATAAAACTAGAAAAAAATAGGAGCGCTCGTTTCAAGGATTTACTGGATGATGAATAATTGAGTATATAGCTAACCGGCTAGTTAATCTCTTCTAAATCATAAGTAATAAGTTAATAAATTAATCGCATAATTTCGGCGGTCGCATACGCTCCATAGGTACCTAGGGCATAGCCAAGTACGGCTAGAAGAACACCGACGGGTGCCAAAGAAGGATGAAAGGCAGAGGCGACGATAGGCGCTGAAGCCGCTCCACCCACATTGGCCTGACTACCAACAGCTACGAAAAACAAAGGAGCTTTAATTAATTTGGCAACCAACGATAATAATGCTACATGTACTAAGATCCAGATTAATCCAACGAAAAAATAGCTAGGCGCTTCATAAAAGGCCATTAAATCCATTTTTAAACCAATAGTCATTACTAAAATGTATAAGAATAGACTTCCGATTTTAGATGCGCCAGCACCTTCCAATGTACGCAGTCTAGTAAATGACACTAATAACCCACCTGTGGTCGCAGTTACTACAATCCAGAAAAAAGTGGAGTCCAAACTAAATTCTCGTAATCGAGGCGCATTTTCAGATATCCATGGAGCAATATTGTCACCAATGATATGGCCTACAGCTGTTATTCCAAAAGCCACGGCTAGTATGCTTATGAGATCATTTAGGCTGGGAATTCGCTTTATTTTGTTTTGATAGTCTTGTACTTGTTTTAGTAAATGTGAGATCGCTGAAGTGTCTGAACCTAACCACCGGTCTACTTTGGATGCCATACTCGCTCCATAAAGCAAAAATGCCAACCATAAATTAGCCATAATGATATCTACGGTTACCATCGCAGAGAATAGACTGGAACTCGGTTGATAGACTTCTAACATAGCGGTTTGGTTCGCACCACCTCCAATCCAACTTCCCGCAACTGTAGCCATACCCCTCCAAATTTCGTTATCAGGACTAGTAGCCTCAAGTATATTTGGATCAATTGCTCCTATGATTAACATTGCCAATGGTCCACCTATGACGATTCCTATGGTACCTGTCAAGAACATGGCGATGGCTTTCCATCCCAAGTCAAGAACTGCTTTAAGATCGATACTCAGGGTTAAGAGTACGAGCGAAGCAGGGAGCAAATATCTGGAAGCCACGTAGTAGAGTTGAGAACTATTTGGGTCAATCCACCCCAGAGTTGAGTAGATTGAGGGAATAAAATAGCACAAAAGTAGGGAGGGAATGAAGATGTAGAATTTTTTCCAAAATGGATGAGTGCTGTTTGCGGTGGCAAATATGACTGCTAAAGTGATCATCAATAATCCAAAAGCAATGGCATCGTTGGTGATTAATGGCATGTTCTAGTGAAGATTTGATTATTTATTGTGAATTATAGGACGTAGAAGGGCTCAAATACACATCTTTTTTGCAATATATAAATAATGGATGTCTATTAACATTAAGCTCCGTATTTTATTGATACTCAATCACTCATTATACCTATATGATCGTCTCGAAATTCGGAGGAACCAGTGTGGAATCTTTCGAAGCCATGTCGCGAAGTGCCCAAATTATTGCGGATAATCCCAACCGAAGTTGGATAGTCATAAGTGATACTGCAGGTACTTTAAATGAATTTTGTGATGTGAAAGTAGAATACAATCTTGCACTTGTGGCGGTCATTGGGAATGCAATGAATCAAACATCGGGGATAAGTGGGCAACTTTTTAGTATTTTGAAGGACTTCAACATACGATTAGTCTGTCATGGTGCTTCTGCTAATAATGTATGTTTTTTAGTGCAAGAACACTACGCAGAAGCAGTCGTCCAAACCCTAGATCAAAGTTTTATTGGATAGAATGGAAATATTTGCGGTTATTGGAAGCGGAAAAACAGGTAGTTATGTGGTCGAAGCATTAGGTACTCGCTGCGTGGCTGTATATGGTAGATCCAAGCCCATCCAGCCTGACGAACTAGCTAAAGTTGATGTGATTATTACCTTTGTTCCTGGTCCGGATGTTCATTCTCTCATCCCCACTCTCATGGACATTGGCAAACCTGTAGTTTGGGGGAGTACTGGCTTTGAATGGCCGTCCGATATAGATATGCAGCTCAAGGAGCGTGGGCTGCAATGGGTGCATGGGCAAAATTTTAGCATAGGTATGCAGGTAATCAGACGTGCTCTGCAATCAATGTCCAACGATTTGGCGCAACTAGATCAGGTAAGCGTAAAAATTAACGATATCCATCATATCGAAAAATTAGATACACCTAGTGGTACGGCCCTTAAATGGCAGCAATGGCTTGGCAAGGAATATCCTATAAGTTCCAAACGTGTAGGGGATGTATATGGGATACATGAATTAGATATACAGGCCGCCGGAGAAGAGTTGAGTGTACGGCACCAAGCCAAAGATCGTTCTATTTTTGCTTCCGGAGCTATTTGGGCAGCAGAGCAGTTGAGCGACTTTGAAGAAAATGGATTACTTACATTTGAATATTTATTTGATAAGGTGAATCAAAATGGGGTATAATGTGAACGATTTGCAATTATTTCCCATCTGGACGGCATTGATAACCCCGTTTTTCGATGATGGGCGTATTGACTTCGAGATATTAGAGCAGCTGGTAATGGCTCAATCTCAAGCCCAAAACGGAATACTCCTTTTAGGTAGTACAGGCGAGGGGATAAACATTCCACTCAAGCAAAAAAAGGCGGTTATTAGTTTTTGTACCCAAATGGATATAAAAGTACCCTTAATGGTTGGTTTGGGAGGATTTTTACTAGATGAGCAGCTCCATTTTATGAACTACTGTGATGGAAAAGGGATTGACGCTTTTTTACTAGTCGCCCCAATCTATGCAAAGCCTAAAAAAGAAGGCCAATTGGCTTGGTTTTCTCATCTGATGAGAGCCACTAAAACCCCCTGCATGCTATATAATGTACCATCAAGGACGGGTACTCACATGGACCCAGAGGTGCCTGCTCATATTTTTACCAAATTTCCTCATTATCTGGGGCTTAAAGAAGCTAGTGGGAATATGGATTATGTTCGAGCATTCAAATCCGCTGCACCCAAAAGTCCACTATATTGTGGTGATGATAATTTGATTATAGAATTTATGGCAGAAGGAGCGATTGGTCACGTATCTGTCGCCTCAAACATTTGGCCAGAGAAAACGCATGATTATTGGAATTTGTGTGGCCTGGATCCATCAAAATTGCCTAAGTATTGGGTTTCAATTGTGGATACTTTATTTCATGCACCTAGTCCAATACCTGTGAAAGCCATCATGCACCATAAAGGTCAAATCCGCTCAGCTTATGTTCGCCTACCGTTAGAATTGAACGATTTAAAACCCGAAACTCTACAAACTCTAATTGAGGCCGACAAAGTACTTCAAGGCTGGGGATCCTAAACATAATTTACGAACCATGAATTACGAAGAAATTTTAGATGCACTAGAAACCGGAAATATGCGAGCGGCATCGCCTAGCCAAGATGGGTGGGTGGTAAACCTCGAAGTTAAGCAGGCTATTCTTCAATCCTTTAAAGAGGGGGTTAACACATCATATGAAGGGATTTATGAGGGCTTTGTTGATAAGCACAACTTATCTCCCCGGTATTTTAGACCAGAGGATCAGGTTCGACTTGTACCGGGTGGTTCTTCGGTGCGTCGAGGGGCTTATTTGGCACCCTCTGTAATTGTCATGCCCCCAGCATATGTTAATGTGGGGGCGTATGTGGGCGAGGGTTCCATGGTCGATTCCCATGCTTTAGTAGGCTCATGTGCACAAGTGGGACAAGGGGTTCATCTATCAGCAGCCGTGCAACTTGGAGGAGTATTAGAACCGATTGGTATGAATCCAGTCATTATTGAAGATGAATGCTTCATTGGCGCTGGAGTATCAATAGTTGAAGGGATCTTAGTCCAGAAAAGAGCCATCATTGCCCCAGGTGTAATTCTTTCAAAATCCATACCCGTATACGATGCAGTCAAAGAAGAAATACGTCTAAGGGGCGCGGCTATTCCCGAAGGAGCAGTTGTTATCCCAGGAGCTCGTCCTATGAAAGGAGAATGGGCTAGCTCTCAAGGGCTTAGTATGCAATGTCCGATTATTGTAAAGTATCGGAATCATTCGACTGATGCTTCCACTGAACTAGAGCAGGTACTCCGTTAAGTTTACCAAAATACTATATATCTCCCCGCTTATATATATGTACTTACATTCTGAACGATTTTAAGTAGAGGTTAAGCAAACAAAGTGAGCAAAAAAATATGCTCGAAATCAAGATCTAATTCTTCTAACAATGGAGCTGCAAATTCTTCTATTTCGTGCTCTGAGTAATCTTCCAAGCCTTCTAGGTATACATATAGAGAGTTATTCAGGTGGTCAATTCGGTAATTTGCCTGTTTTGACTCAAAGCTATCTTTAAGTGATTCTACAAGCATATCTACATCCTGCTCAAAAGATTCGTATTCGTGTTCTTCTTTGGTTTGCATGGCGTAATGATTATTTTCGTTAAAATACTTTACTAAGGCTCTATGAACAAGCACTTTAAACATATTTATGAACTCTCTGGTAAACCCATTCGTCGTGTAATCGGACTCATGTCAGGTACTTCACTAGATGGTTTAGATATTGCCTATTGTCATTGTTCCGAACAGGGATTAGAGGTGAAGGAACACCTAACGGTTCCGTATGATGAAAAAATACGTTCTCTATTGGTATCGGTACAATCTAAAGAGCAAGTTCCACTTGGCAGCTTATGTATTTTGAATACCAAACTAGCTCATAGCTATGCTGCCTTTATCAGGATAGCATTACAAAAATGGAATCTTGGTCATGAAGATGTTGATTTCATTGGTTCTCATGGACAAACCGTCTTTCACTTCCCCACTAAAGAGCGTACAGCTACGCTACAAATTGTAGATGGGGATCAACTAGCTGTTGCATCTGGACTACCTGTGGTCTCCGACTTTCGGCAAAAACACACGGCAGTGGGAGGGGAGGGAGCTCCTTTGGTTTCATTGATGGATGAAGCACTGTTTCGGGATGCTAACATTGCCCGAATGCTATTGAATCTAGGAGGTATTGCTAATTTGAGTTGGTTACCTTCAATTAATTCTGGATCTGAAGTGGTGGGCAGCGATACAGGACCGGCAAATACCCTCATTAATGAGGCTATGACTCTTTACTTTGGTAAAGAATATGACAAAGATGGAGAGGTTGCTAGGCAGGGACAAGTGAATAATGAGTTTGTAAAAGCCTTATTGTGTGACGATTTTTTTAAAAAAAATTTCCCTAAGTCGACAGGACAAGAGTTATTCAATTTAGGCTATATTCATCATCAAATGCAGAGTTTGGGAGTAAATCTTCAACCTAAAGATTTAGTGGCAACTCTCACCCAATTTACCGTTGAAAGTGTGGCATTGGCTATGAAAAAAATAAGCAATACTGTTTCATTTGAATGGTATGTGAGTGGAGGTGGACTATATAATACGATGATAATGGAAGGTTTAAGAGCTTATTTTCCAAACTCTCCACAGCGAAATTTTGACGAACTAGGAATTCCTTCAGATGCAAAAGAAGCGGCTCTAATCGCTTTTTTAGCGGATGGGATGATTGTTGGAAAAAAGTTTTTAGTGAACAATAGAGAAGTCTCTTTGGGCAAGCTTTCACTGTCCGATTAAAGAGCATAAAGCATGCTTATGATTCCATGAGCTACCTCGGATTGGCTGAACACATATATGCTAAGGCTGATAAGAAGCATGTGGGTGCCAAGGCTCCAGAAAATATATCGTTTACCAGCTCTGTAAGTTATTTTTGCACCTTGAATTGATGAAATAACAAAACCAATATACCAGGACAGTGCAATTAAAAAAAGAATCGTTATTCCATTGACTATTGAAAGCTGGTTTACAAAAGCGATGAAAATGAACAGCAACAAGATCAGATTTAGATGTACATTCCAACTATAGACAGCAAAGATCTGTCGCATCGACTGGTAACCACTCTTTGGGATTCTGAGTAGTAACAATTCGATTAACTGTGTTAGGAATAGAACTAGGCTTAGCACGCCCCATAATAAAAAGGTATTTGGGGAATGTTCTGTTTGTCCAAAGATAAGATGTTCTAAATAGGCCCAATCTAGGTCATTCCCATTACTTAGTCCCCAAATCACAAGACATAGGCTCACAATACATGATCGTATTATAAATAACAGAAAGCCAATAGAAGTGTATCTTTCAGAGTAACGTAGCATATCATCGATCAAGAAGCTATAATTAATGAAATAACGCATAGGTGTTTTTCTGTAGACTTGAGACTGTTGATATAAACCAAGAAATAGCATAATAAGGAAAAGTATGAACAGTCTACTCCAGTGGGTATTCATTGAGCTTATTTTCTGGGCTGGTTCTGCCAACATAAAATTACCAGTTTCTTTCCAGAAAACGAGGCTTTCTTCTAAGCTGGGATGCGATAGAAATGCTTCGTCTAACCAAGTCTGAGTAAACCATATAAATTCTGCTGCTTGATTAATCAGGAAGGCATCCTCCAATCGTTTTAGGTCCTCCAACTGAAAAGGAGAGTCAAAAATATGGTTTTTAGGAACCCACTTGGTACTCATATTGTCCAGGGTAAAGCTGTGCGCTATACTATCTAGATTTTCGGGAATTACATAATAAAATCCATTCGTGTTGAACTGTTTCAAAATCTGTGTTACTTGTCTCCATCTTTCCCTAAATAAGCTGTCCTGGAAAGGACTGTAGTGATGCATAAGGTGACCGGTAATGGTGGACTCTTGTGTTACCAACATCATACCCGAAGTATAGTGATTGAGCAACGAGTCCCTCTGCATTTCTAGTTTATACGCATCTAAAAACTGAATACCATAATCAATCACTATGTTTCCATCCCATTGATCAGAAAGAGAAGAAGTAGTTTTATTCTCTGAGAGTACTTCAAACGGAAGAATCAGCAATTCGATGCCTAGATTGTGAAGTATGGAAAAGCTAGAATCAGAATTGGTGGAAATCAATTGGGTTTGATTTGCCTCATACGAGGGTATCCATAATCCAAGTTCTTGCGACATACTCCTTGTGCTCTGAATGCCAATCAACAAACTTGTAAATAAAAATACCATTCGAAGATGAGCATAATCTCTGGAAGAATAAGACAATATGCCACTATTTTTAAAGAAATTGGTCAAATTTATTTTGGCACGTAACATACCATTTAAGCTTCTAATGCGGCCGAATAATAGTCTACTAAGCTGGTCTTGGATATGGGTTTTGCAATCAGCGTGGCAGAAGTAGCTCGAGTGATTTCCACTTCTATATAGTCGCCCTTCTCAAAATCTTTTCGATCAAAAACTGCTATTTTGTTAGTGTCGGTTCGCCCACTAATCTGTTGTGCGGATCGTTTTGATGTGCCTTCAACCAATACCAAATGTCGTTGCCCAATTTCATTTTGGTTGCGTCTATGTTGAATGGACATTTGTTGACTTATTATTTCAGATAAACGACGTTTTTTTATTTCTTCTGATATGTCATCTTCAAATCTTCTGTATGCTAAGGTTCGCTCTCGTTCAGAGTAAGCAAACATGTACGCTAGATCATATTCAACTTCTCGCATTAGTGATAATGTTTGCTGATGCTCTTCTTCTGTTTCTCCACAAAAACCGGCAATTATATCTGTAGAAAGGGAGAGGTTGGGAATGATAACCTTCATTTTTTTGATGAGCTGAATATATTGGTCACGAGTATATGGTCGGCGCATACGTTCTAGCATACTGTCGCTTCCCGCTTGAGCTGGGATATGAATGTAGTTACACAGGTTGGGACGTTCTGCTATAAGATAGAGCAGCTCGTCAGGGAAATCTTTTGGATGAGGTGAGGAGAATCGAAATCTTATTTCAGGGTATAATAGACTAGATTTGTCCATAAGAGTGCTGAATGTATTATTGCCATCTTTGTAGGAATTTACGTTCTGACCCAACAATGTTATTTCCTTGTAGCCTTGGTCATAGAGTTGACTAATTTCGTTAAGAATACTCTCCAAGGGTCTGCTTCGTTCACGTCCACGGGTAAATGGTACTACGCAAAATGAACACATATTATCGCAGCCTCGCATGATAGATACAAAAGCACTTACTCCGTTTCCTGTTGTCCGCACAGGAGCTATATCAGCGTAAGTTTCTTCGAGCGAAAGTAATACATTTACGGCTTTCCGACCATCCTCTACCTCTTCAATAAGCTGGGGAATATCCCTGTAGGAATCGGGACCCACAACAATATCTACTAACTGTTCTTCTTCAATTATCTGGTCTTTAATTCGCTCGGCCATACACCCTAAAATCCCGACTGTCAATAATTTATTCCGCGCTTTGAGTTTTCTAAATTCTTTTAACCGGTTCCATACTTTCGTTTCAGCATTTTCACGAATGGAGCAGGTATTCACTAGAACAATATCAGCATGTTCAGCATCACTCACGGGCTTCATTCCTCTTTCTATAAGTATGGCATTAACGATTTCTGAATCCGCAAAATTCATCTGACACCCATAGGTCTCTATATAGAAGGACTTTGATTTTATATCTTTTTGATTTTCTCCCACTTATAACAACTCATTTTTGATGGTAGATGTGATGTATGATGGTAAAACTTTTTACTAAAACAAATCAAATAACTTACCATCACATCTCAAAGATACAAAAAAAGGACTGGTTTTTACACCTACCCCTTTTCTACATAACAGATAGAATTACTACTCCTTTACTCTTTTTATAAATCTAAATCTTTCAAATCTATTTTATCACTTACATCGCTCATCTCAATCAGTTTCTTCTTTAATAAAAACGAAATGATACTGACTGATTTTATTTATGTTTTATTTTCCCATTTTATCGATTACAAATGGCCATTTGATGTGTAGATTTGCATTTTTGGTTTGGACACTTC
Organism: uncultured Balneola sp.; assembly: GCA_902529115.1. Taxonomy (GTDB): domain Bacteria; phylum Bacteroidota; class Rhodothermia; order Balneolales; family Balneolaceae; genus UBA1275. The sequence goes on along the minus strand of CABZVB010000020.1, from coordinate 5,495 downwards.
TTACAAATCAGTAATAATTCATCATTAGATAGTTATATGTCTTACTGTTTAATTGCATGCCATAGCCAAGTAACCAGAGCCTAGTAGCAGTAATAAGTAAATTTTCATTTTGTGAATATCATAGAGATAATATATACTGTAAAGTATATTTCATTAGACATTCTTTTACAATAAAATTCAAACATAAAACGTTTTTTTTTTCTTCAGTTAGTTTAAAGTAGAGATGTTTTCTGTATATAATTTAAAGCCAGTATTTCAGAAGTTGTTGCAACCGATATTGCATGCACTCTATAAGATTGGAGTGACCGCCAATCAACTGACAGTCAGTGCAGTTATTCTATCCTGTTTAATGGGTTTTGGTTTTTTACAATATCATACACTTTATCTAGGCATTTTAATTATTCCTTTTGGATTGTTGTTAAGAATGGCATTAAATGCATTAGATGGTATGATGGCAAGGCAATACGATATGCAGAGTCAGCTTGGCGAAATATTGAATGAGATAGGGGATGTGGTTTCTGATATAGCTATAATTTTTCCATTTGTAATATTACCCGGAATAAATCCAGTTATAATAATATTATTTGGAGTGCTAGCTATTCTGAATGAGTTTGCGGGTATTTTAAGTAAAGCTATAGGAAAAGAAAGAAGATATGATGGACCAATGGGCAAGAGTGATAGGGCCCTAGTAATTGGTATTTTCTGTTTAGTGTTTTTCTTTTGGAGTGATGTCACTTATTATGGTGATTGGATATTTGGTATTGCAAGTGCCTTAGTGCTTGCGGGTACAATAATACGACTCTACAAAGCTTTATAATGGATATTTTTGGGTACTACATACCAATTGAGTTACTTTTTATACTATGTGCAGTATTTGGAGTCCTTATTATCTGCTCATCTATATTTGGGATCATTTCTCTTAAGAATAAAAGTGATTCCATTTCAGAATTAGTCATTAGAACTAACTCTTGGTGGAAAATGGCAATTGGAATTACTGTTGTCGCAACTGCCCCAGCAATAATAGGAACAATAGTTTTAGCATACGTGGTATTTGTTGCATTACGTGAAATGCTATCCATAATACCATTAAGAACGGCAGATAGAACTGTTTTGGTCGCATCATATATTGCTATACCAATTCAATTTTATTTAGCATACAAAAATTATTATTACCTATTTCAAATCTTCATACCATTGGTAATGTTTATAAGCGTATCCGTCATTCTTGTTTTGACAGGAGAAACGAATCGTATAGGTAGATCTATGGCAATCATACCAACTACATTGATGTTAACAGTATACATGCCGAGTCATATGGTGTTACTGTTTCATGTATCTGTACCAGGTTTTACTGTAGGCGCTGGTGGCTTAATTATATTTTTAATAATGATTACAGCCTTTAATGATATTTTTCAATTCACCTGGGGAAAGTTGCTTGGGAAACGAAAAATTTTACCCAGAATTAGTCCAAATAAAACTTGGGTAGGATTTATTGGTGGAGTATTTACATCAGGTGTTTTAGGAGGTGCGCTTAGTTTTTTAACCCCCTTAGATTATATTAATTGTTTTTATATAGGTTTGTCTCTAAGTATAATTGGTTTTATTGGAGATTCAATTATATCAGCTGTAAAAAGAGATCTAAAAATAAAAGATACAGATGATCTTATCCCTGGACACGGTGGCGCAATGGATAGATTAGACTCAATCGTACTTACAACTCCAACATTTTACCATTTACTATTATTTTTTATTGAAAACTAAATGAGAAAATTATTTGTAGCATTCATTTATACTATTCTGGTTAGACCATGGCTTACCTTTTTCATTGGAGTTAGTTTTCATAATGTTAAACATCTAAGAGATGCCGAACAGTTTATAATTGTGGCCAATCATAACAGTCATTTCGATACTGTGTCTATAATGGCAGCTTTACCATCCGAGTTGCGCAAAAATACATGTGCAGTTGCTTCTGGTGACTATTTTGGGAAATCATCGCTTACTGTTAGTTTAATGAAATTATTTTTTAATGCTATTTTAATTACAAAAAAAGTAAAGCCTGGAGAACTTTCGAATTTAGAAGTATTAGATCAAAGAATAAAAGAAGGGAAATCTCTAATCATGTTTCCAGAGGGTAGTAGAGGAAATCCAGGTACAATATCCAGTTTCAAAAAAGGGATTGCTAAATTATTGAAAGAGAATCCATCCGTACCATTCATACCTGTTTATTTAGATGGTTTTGGTAGAGTACTTCCGAAAAATAAAATTCTTATTGTACCCTTGATATGTAAAGTTAGATTTGGATCGCCACTGTTTGCGACAACGAATGATACCAGAACTACTTTAGAAGAAGTGAAAAAGGAAATTTTAAACTTAAAGAAAAAAAATGAAAGGGATAGAAATCAGTTTGAATTTTATTAACCACTTATGAATACTCCTATTTCATCAATCATTTATTTCATCATCGCTGCAATGTTTGGAGCATTAGGTCAATACTTATATAAAGCTGGTGCTGAAAGTTCAAATGGATTATTACTGAGCTATTTAACTAATATAAAACTTATTGGTGGCGTATTATGTTATATAACAGTAATGGTCTTATTTGTGGCTGCATTTAAAAAAGGAGGTTCTTTAACTGTACTTTACCCAATTTATGCATCTACCTTCATATGGGCAGCTGTGATTGGATTATTAGCTTATGGTACCCCAATAAAAACAATTAACGTCATAGGTATGTTACTTATAATAGGTGGCATGTATTTAATGGGTAGATAAGTTTAAAAAGAATATTATCAGATCATTATGAAGCTTTATAAGCTTATACTTCTTTTTTCTTTTGCTTCAGGATGCATCAGTTCAAATGTACTAGATTCTAGCACATTTCTTAGTAGTAAGAAGAGTGTAATAGCCATTCATAATGATGAACTTTCTTATTCAGAAAAAGAAGCATTAATCATTCTACCAGGATTTGGCGATTCTAAAAAGGGAAGAAGACATCAGAAAAAATATTTTAAGAATGTGGGTTATGATCTATATATACCAGACTATATTGATAGAAGATCATATGCAAATACAATAGATAGGTTTACCAAATTATATAATACCTATCGACTTGAAGAGTATAAAAGAGTACATATTTTTTCATACATCTTAGGTTCCTATGTCCTTAATGAATTTATTAATGAATCAGGAAAAAAAAACATAAAAACTATTGTATATAATAGAAGTCCTCTGCAGGAACGAGCTCCTCGAGTGGTTGTGGAAAGGATACCGTTGATAGGAAGGATATTTGCTGGTAAAGTTCTGAATGAGTTTAGTAAAGTAAGCTACACACCAATTTTAAATGACGAGATAAATATTGGTGTGATTGTAGAGAATAAAGCTACTCCATTGATACGAACATTTAGAAAATTAACAATGAGTTATGGGGCAATTGATTGGAATAATTTAGATCTTAATCAGTCTTATGATGAGCTGATTTATACCCCATTAAATCATGATGAAATGTATTATTCTTTTGATGTGATAGGACCAGATATTCTAGAATTTATCAAGTATTCAAGATTTACAAAAGAGGCTAGATACATACCTTATGACTGGGATCCTTTTGAAAAGAACCCGAAATGATAAGCCATGCAGAGGAAGAATAAACGAAGATAAAGCTATATTGAAGGTTATATATAACTGTATGTTACCCTAGTTACCCATGCCTAGCTAACAATGAACTATCGGGTAAGTTTATCCCAGGATTTAACTTTTTCTATAGCTAATAATTTAAGATATAGAACTTTTTTTCACGTATTTATAGGTTTCTTTGAATAGTACAAGTGCTTTAATAATGAATTATATTTTTTGGTATGTAGGATTACAAATCGTCCAGAGGCCTGAAAAAATCGAGTCTTAAAAACTAACTCAAATAATATTATTCTATGGTTCAACCTAAATATCATAAATACATTACACTTTTTTTACTTTTCACAGTCATTTCCCCCCCTTTTAAGATATATGCTCAACATTTAATGTTTTCTTCTACACCGTATGGGATGCAAAATGATAGTAATTCTAACACTTTGCGCGTTATGACTTATAATATTCGTGTCGATAACCACGAAGACGGAGAGCATGCTTGGGTTAATAGAAAAGAATTGGTGGCCAGTGTAATTCGTTTTCATAAGGCTGATATAGTAGGAGTGCAAGAAGCATTAGAGCATCAAATAGAAGATTTAATGGCATTACTACCTGATTATGCTTGGGTAGGAATAGGGCGAAATAATGATGGAGGTGGTGAATTTAGCGCTATTCTATATCGAAGTTCTATTGTCTCTGTCAAAGCCGCTCAAACTTTTTGGCTTTCAAAATCACCAGATGTTCCAGGTAGCCAGTCTTGGGATTCTTCCCTTCCTCGTATTGCCACATGGGCTCATTTTGATACAAAGTATGATGAACAAGAGATATTTGTACTGAATACACATTTTGATCATAAAGGGCACAAGGCCCGTCTAGAGAGTGCGCGACTGATTAAAGAGCAGGCTTCCAAATTTGCGAACGGTCTACCCATAATATTAATGGGAGATTTAAATGCAACCTCGGAGCAGCCACCACTTGCGTTGCTTTTAGAATCTCCTATGCTCGATGGTCGGTCTCTACATGACGGATTCAAACACAGCATTCAGGCTCATCACGGTCCAGCATCTACCTGGACAGGTTTTACTAAAATAGAAGAAAATCGGAGGATCGATTATATCTTAATCAGTGAGGATCTACCCATTTATTATCATGGTATTTTAACCGATAAACTCGAGAATCGTTATCCATCTGATCATCTTCCCGTACTTGTAGAGGTCATATTTAATGACAAATCACCATAAATGACTCTAAACATGCTAATTGTAAATTTATATAAAGCGTTGTTAGGTAATTTAATGTTCAAATTAATTAGGCCAAGTTTCGGGATTATTTCTCCAATTGGCTAAATGCTCTAAGTCGTTACTTGTAACAAAACCTTTTTCGACTGCAACATCAACCAGAATGGTATAATCGGTGAGATTGAAAACAGGAACCTTTACCATAGAGAAATTTTCGTTCGATTTATCAAAACCATAGTTAAATATGGATATAATTGCTTGCACATTGGCACCTACAAATTGTAAGGCATTGATGACTGAGATAGCAGATCCACCGGTGGAGATCAAATCTTCGATAACAATTGTTTTTTCTCCTTTAGCAACACCCCCTTCAATTTGATTACCCATTCCGTAGCTTTTAGCTTTGGCGCGTACATACGCCATCGGTTTATTAACATTGTCAGCAATCCAAGCTGCGTGTGGAATCCCAGCTGTTGCGGTACCCGTTACTACATCGATCTCAGAAAATTCTTGGGTAATAAACTCAGTAAATTTAGCGGCAATTTTGGAGCGAATATGAGGTTGACGTAAGGTGAGTCGATTGTCGCAATATATAGGAGAATTCCACCCAGAAGCCCAGATAAAGGGTTCATT
>CABZVB010000019.1 GCA_902529115.1 uncultured Balneola sp. | reverse complement strand
AAGAGATAATATGCTTCATCTATTTGATGAATTTGATGAGTATCATATGATATTGCCATCCAAAGATACATTTTTGGAGACGCAAGAAAATAAAACTGACTTCAAATTCTTGTTAGTGGCTGGTGACTATTCGGATAGTCTGTTTCATGGCATCTTCACTCTTACATTTGAATTTCCTATGGATACAGTGATAAAGAGCTCTGGAAGTACGACTTTTTTAGTCGATGAAGATAGATTCAAATATAATTTTAATCTAAGAAAACTAACTGCCGACTCTGTTTTAATGGATGTTAGTACTACTGATCAATTTATTTGGGCATCGCTCGGATCATCAAATAATGCAAGATTCAGAATTAATGGTAACGTAATTAGAATTGATAACACTTTAAAAAAACAGATAAGAAATACTCTTAAAATTATAGAAAGTAACTTACCGAAAACAAATGATGATAAAAAAGAGGCTATTCAAACATATTTAATTTCTTGGGATACTAATTTGCCGAGAAAACCATTAAAACAAGTAATGCCTTCAAATGTATTAAATATTGAGGGTTCAATCACTGTAAAATTCGAAGTAAATCCAAATGGTACAATTGGAATAATCAAAAGGCTTCATGATATGAAACCTGAGTTTGAGATTGAAATTTTTAAAGCATTAAGGGGATGGAGGTTTGAAAAATTACCATCCGAAAAAAAACAGATTGCACAGTCTGGTTCAATTACTTTTTATTTTGTGAGAGAGTGATAGAGCATTATTTCTTAATTTTTTCATTAACAAAAACATTCCTGTGAAATGATCAAATTTTTATTTTGAATTACTGTACATATAATGTTTTCAGTCAAACCTAAAAAAACAAAAAATATATTTTTTTTAACGGAATTATAAGAGTTGGAATATGTTTCTATCTGTATGTTACTTGATTATAGAAAACAAATTGATTCAAACTTATCCAAAACAAACCCTCTCGAATATCGCGAAGTTTACTTAATATGGTATGATCAGCTTTGTGTAGATAATTTTCCTGCATCGGTTAAAGAAGAAAAACCATTATTACTTTTTATTGAATCAGTCCAAAGAGTAAATCAGATTCCTTATCACAAGAAAAAATTAGTTTTTTTGTACAGTGCTATGCGACATTTTGCTTTGGAATGTGAAAAGATGGGGTTTAGTGTGTATTATCATAGCACTTCTGATGATTATGCCTCTAGTATAATTGATCTTCTTCAAAAACATACCCATTGGAATTTAAGTTATATGCAGCCAAGTGAATGGGATTCTAGGGAAGCTATCAAAACTGTAAAAGAAAACTATCCAAGCATACAAGAATATCCAAACAACTTTTTTTTAGCGCCATTAAAACCGTATGTACCACGAATATCTAAAGGGTGGAGAATGGAATTTTTTTATCGCGAAATGCGGAGAATGACAGGCTACTTGATGCATGGTGAGAACCCAATTGGAGGAGAGTGGAATTATGATAAAGAGAACAGAAAGAAACTACCACTTGAAATAAATTTACCTCCTGTATATAAAAAGGATAAAGACAATATTACACATGAAGTCATGGATATGGTAGAGGCAATCTATCCTAATAATTTTGGTGTTATAAAAGACTTCAATTATGGAGTTACTCGCTCAGATGCTTTAGATGCCCTACAATATTTCTTAGGAAATGCATTAGAAAATTTCGGTCCTTATGAAGATGCAATGACGATTCGCGGTTCAGTTTTATTTCACAGTCATTTATCTATGTATTTAAATGTTGGGCTATTGAATCCTAAAGAAGTGTGTGATTCAGTTATTCATCATTTTGAAAAAAATCAAACTATACCCATCTCTTCTATTGAAGGTTTTATACGTCAGATTATTGGGTGGCGTGAATACATTAGAATTTACTATGAGGCCATGATGCCAAAAGTTCGTGAGGCTAACTATTTTAATTTTGAGAAATCATTACCCGCTGTTTATTGGACAGCAGAGACTAAAATGAAGTGCATGAGTGAATGTGTACACCCAGTTATTGAAAAGGGATATGTACACCACATACCTCGGTTAATGATATTAAGTAATTTTAGTAATCTTACAGGTACAGACCCTAGAGCACTGAATGAATGGTTTTGGCTTGGTTTTATTGATGCTTACGAATGGGTTGTTTTACCAAATGTTTTGGGGATGAGTACCTTTGCTGATGGAGGTATTCTTGCTTCCAAGCCATATGTAGCTGGAGGAAACTATGTAAATAAAATGAGTGATTATTGTAATCAATGTAGCTACTCGGTAAAGGAAAAAACAGGTAATAAAGCGTGTCCAATGAATTATTTGTATTGGAATTTCATTGATCAACAGCGTGAAACATTCAGTAAGAGCGGGAGAGCAAGTTTTATGGTTAAAACTTTTGATAAGAAAAGTATACTGGAAAAAAATGCAATTAAGGCATCATCTGAAAAGTTTTTAGCTGAACTTCCCAGACTATCTAAGGAGGAATGGCTTAGTAATGCTTAAACTTTCAATGGGATCTAATTTCTTCTTTACAATCAAAAACCTGGTCAATTTGCATCTATATTACTACCATATGGTAGTCAAATTCGAATCAATGAAAGCATGGGATGAATTCTAGTATAGTAAAAAATATTAACAGCTATCGTAAGTTTGTACGTAACAATAATGATTGGGATAAAAGTGGGGATTATGTTGTCTATTGGATGCAAGCCAACAGAAGAATAGAATATAATTATGCCTTAGAATATGCGGTTGCTGTAGCGAATAATCTTCAAAAACCCTTACTCATTTATGAAGTATTAAATGTGGATTATCCATGGGCTTGTGAGCGATTTCATCATTTTATTCTAGAAGGAATAAAGGAGCATCACCTTTACTTTACAAATAAATCTATAAAAGGTGTTCGTTATGTACCTTACATAGAACTAGAAAAAGGACACGCAAGAGGTTTAATCTATGCTTTAGCAGCAAATGCTTGTGGAATTATCAGTGATGAGTTTCCTGTCTTAAATATTAGAAAAGATAATGAAAGGGTAGCCAATAAAGTCACTGTACCTTATATCACAATTGATTCAAATGGGATTATTCCATTAGGTGTTACTGAAAAAGACCCTTATTCGGCATATTTGTTTCGTAAAGTGATGCAGAGATATATTGTTGAAGCTCTGAAATACCCTCCAGCTAAAGAGCCGTTAGTAAATTTGAAAAATTGGGGACAATGTACTCTACCCACAAATTTTACGGAAAGATATGCATTTGATGAAAATCTACTAAATAATCTGGAGACCTTATTAAATGGCTTGCCTATAAATCATACGATAAAAAAAGTAGAAAAAGTTGGTACTAGAGTGAGGGCATTAGAAATAATGAATCATTTTATTGAGTTTAAATTAGCTAGATATGAAGAAGATAGAAATCATCCAGATAGACAGGGAGGGAGTGGATTAAGTCCATGGCTGCATTTTGGAAAAATAAGTTCTTATGAAATTGTTGATAAGGTTTTATCAAAGCAGCCTTTAGGTTGGAATATTGAAGAATCGCAACCAAATGGGGGCAAAAATAGTGGATTTTTTCGAGGTCATAGCTATGTTGAATCCTTTCTCGATGAATTGATAACTTGGCGAGAGGTTGGTTTTCAATTTGCTCATCACCGTTTAGATTACGACCATTTTGACAGTCTTCCTGATTGGGCTAAGAAAACAATGAATGAACATGATCAAGATCCAAGAGAATATGTGTACAGCTTAGAGGAATTAGCTGAGTCACAAACACATGACCAAATTTGGAATGCAGCACAAACCGAACTCCGTACACAAGGAGTTATGCACAATTACTTGCGTATGTTATGGGGAAAAAAAATAATAGAGTGGACTGGTTCACATGCAAAAGCATTAAAAGTATTAATAGAGCTCAATAATCGGTATGCATTAGATGGATGCGACCCGAACAGTTATTCAGGAATATTTTGGTGTCTAGGACGTTTTGATAGGGCATGGCAAGAACGAGCGATATTTGGTAAACTTCGTTATATGTCCAGTCAAAGCACTTCAAAAAAAATAAAATTAAAGCAATATCTAAGTACCTATGGGTCGTGATAATGAGTAACACATTAAGAGATTAGCTAAAATAATATGTTCAAATTAGCAATAATTGTTGGTACTGATCGACCAAACTCAAAAAGCCAATTAATGGCTGAGTATGTTAAGACTTTATATGCCGGTCTTGGAGTTGATGCACAAATATATTCAATGGCATTCTTCCCCTTGAGACATGTGGTTGGTGGGCCTTATGAGGAGAATATACCAGAGGTTGAGGAGTTTATAGCACCCATTTTAGCCTCTGATGCATTACTATTTATAATCCCAGAATACAACGGATCCTTTCCGGGAATTTTAAAAATGTTTATAGATTATTTACCATTCCCAGAAGCTTTTCAAGCAAAACCAATTGCTTATATTGGTATCTCAGCTGGAGCTTTTGGTTCGCTTCGAGCGGTCGAACAATTTCAAATGGTCGCCAATTATCGTAATGCACTTAGTTATCCAGAACGTTTATTTATAAGTCGATTTTCGGCAAATTTTTCAATAGAAAATGGACTAACTAATGCGACACAAAAAACACTACTTGAAAGTCAAACAAAAGGATTTGTTGATTTTGTTCAACGTATGTAGAAGTCGGTTACTCAAGAGCATTAATGATAAATTAAATTTCTTATTAGAATATTTCTAATAGGTTTTTAAGAGATATCCTACACCATGTAGAGTGATCAAGTGTCGAGGCTCATCTGGTAAACTTTCAATTTTGGCTCTAAGCTTAGAAATGTGAACATCTACAGTTCTAGTATTGGTACTGTATTCATAACGCCATACCTTTTCAAGTAACTCATCCCGGGATACTGGTTCTCCGCCAGCTTCTAGTAGATATTTTATAAGTTCTGTTTCTCTAGCGGTGAGTTCATTTGTTCTACCATTTTCAAAAATCACCTTCGATTCTAAAAGGTCAATCTTAGTAGCACCTAATTGTAAAAGATCTATATTATTAGAGGAGGAATAGGTGCCTGTTCTTCTTAGTCGAGCCTGTATTCTAGCCAATAACTCTTTGACCCCAAATGGTTTGGTGATATAGTCATCGGCGCCAATATCTAAACCTTTTACTTTATCTAACTCTTGATTTTTTGCTGTAAGTATTATTATTGGAATAGTAAATTTGAGAGCTCTTAATTCTTGGCATATTTCGTACCCATTTTTTCCAGGCAACATTATATCTAAAATTATGATATCTGGTTTATTTTTTTGAGCTAGCCCTACTGCTTCTTCACCATCCTCACATACAATTACAATGTAACCTTCATTCTCCAATGTATCACGTAAGGTGAAGATAAGACTGGGTTCATCTTCAATAAGTAAAATACGTATTTCTTTATTGGACATAACTTAAACGATTGTCTCGGTGGATAGGTGGTTATTTCTTTGAGTTGATCCTGACGAATTACTATTCTTGGACATTTTGGTAATTGAATCGGATGAATCTCGGTAATATTTTGGAAAATAACATGTAAATGTACTACCGCTTGTCTTTTCGCTTTTTACTTTAATGGTACCTTTATTTAACTGCATGAGGCCCTGAACTATGCTTAGACCCAATCCATGTCCTTTGGTTTTTGCAGAGAGTGAATCTTCGATTCGATAGAATTTTTTAAAAATATTTTTAATGTGAGAGCGTGATATACCAATACCTTGATCTTTAACAATTAAATTGTAACCATCCTTTTCTGCCTTTAACTCAATATGAATAATTGATGGAGCAACTGAATACTTGATAGCGTTATCGATCAAATTAGTCAGAATAATATTGATATGTTCAGGATCAACCAAAACTTTGGCATATTCTAAGTTCAAATTATATGTTAGAGAATGTCCTTTTTTCATAATTAAGGATTTTTGTTGCAGCAAAATTTCTCTAACGAGATCATCAAGATCATACGGTTTAGCATGTATAAGTGTAGTTCCATAATCTGAACGAGCTACGTCAAGTAGCATTTCGATCATCTTATTTAGCCGAACAGACTCTTGGTAGATATGAGCACCGTATTCTTTTAACCTCTCTGGCTGAGAAACTCGCCCATCAGAAATATTTTCTCCTGCTGCTTGCATAACGGCTAGAGGTGTTTTTAATTCATGAGTTACATTGGCTAAAAAATCAGTTTGTTGTTGTAGTATACGTCGTTCTTTTTGCGCGGTGTAAAAAATGTAAAATAGAGCTCCTACTAGTAGAAAAGCCGAAAAACCCAAGACTATTATATTCTTTGTGAAGGCAGCATTGTACAGTTTTACTGACGCATTATCCAAGAAGGCTATCTTCAGATTCCAGTTTTCAAACATTCTACCAAAACCTACCCTTTTTTGAACTTCTTCAATTTCGAAAGGTATTTTATTGTTATTGGTTGCTAACACTACATCGTTTGCCCAATCATGCAGCCATACTACTGAGGTTGTCTTACTTGAATCAAAATATTGTTGGATTTCTGGGGCAATAACTTCTTCAATTAGATAGCTTTGATCAATAATAGCTGTTAGATAACCAATTACAGAGTTTTCATGCAGGTTAATAAAACCAATATTCATGCTACGATGTGCATCAAACTCCGTATTCGTATTCCACCGGTAGTCAAAGTTATTGAGCTCAATCCTTGCTTTTGTCCGTACCAAGCCTACTCCATCACATAAAATTTGTGGATAGTTATCAGTTAGACTTAGCAGGGTAGAACCTCGGTCCAGTTCATATACTCTGCTTCCCTTAATACATGGATCAATATCTGCTGGCGTATAGTACACTCCGTTAAATACAGGACTTTCAGCCACTTGGACTAACTTTTCACGAATTTGTTCAGGAAATTGTCCATTTTGTTCAAGGCTACCTTTGATAGGTTCTAATTCAAGGGTATTAAATCCTCTATAAGGTCTGTAAATAGTTCTTCTAACATTCAGTGCAATTTCGTCTAAGAGTGCAATTTGCTTTTTTTGTTCACCTTCTATAAGAGTATCCCGCACTTCGTATAAGGTATATACATTCATGGCGGTTAATATTAATATGGCTGATAAGCTTAAGGAGAATAAACCCCATCTAAGGAATCTATTTAGTTTCATGACATTTTGATTTAAAAAAACTTGTAATTTTAATCCCAAAAAGAAGCATCAGAGAACTATTTATGAATTAATGAGCCAAAGTACTACATTTTATTTTTAGATTATTAAGATTCATGAGTATAAAACAAAATTTAACATCAGCAATACAGGTATTTTTTGAACGTATTGAATCTTGGTAATAGTTTTATCGAATAATATATTTCTAATTTAATTAGTTAAGAACGATTTGAGCAATAAGCAGGAAGAAATCACAGAAATATTGGAAAATGTTAAAAAGGAGCTGCATAATTTTATATCACCTTTAAATGCATTAGACTATTACATTGATGCCCTCAGAGATAATAATGAAGACAAAGAAATAATTGAACAAAAATATCTTAAAGCCCAAGAATGTTTGAGAAGTCTGTATTCTCGAATTAATCATTTAAATGAAATTCTCAAAAATTTTTGATTTGTCCCTTACTTTATGGTAAGCAAAGCATGATACTAAATTCACTTTTGTTACTATTGTAACTATGAACTAAAATACCATTTAAACTCTGACATAAAATAGTAGCAAGTGTCAATCCTAGTCCCATCCTATCAGCTTTTGAGCTTTTAAAAGGTTGCAATATATCTTCAAGCTCCAATAAATTGTCATCTTTAGGTATTTTATTTGAGAATAGTATACTGTTATTACGAATTTCAATTTTAATTTCTTCTGAAGTATCGCTGTGAATCGCACAATTCTCTAAAAGTATTTGAATTACGATATTCAGTTCGTTTTTTCTAAAAGTATTAACCGCATCAGATTGATTATTTTCAATACTAATATTTAAATCTTTTAAATCATCAAATTTTTCTAGTAAGTGATATGTGGCAGATTCTAAGTCAATAACCTCATTATCTGTATTAATTTTTTCCTCGATCTTAACTAGTTCTTCAATCTCTTCTAAAAGACCTGTAAGTTTATCAATACCTAATCCTATTGTATTAATTTTTTCTAAAGTTTTTTCATCCTTAACATTTGATGGTAGTAAATCTAAGTAACCTGTTACACCTGTTAGAGGAGAACGCAATCTATGCAATATCATTGAAATCATAGACTTCCAACTATGAATCATATCCTTGGAAAAAGGTGCCTCATAGGGAATAAAATCAATTTGGTTTATGGATCCTAAATAATTCTCTGATAACTCATACCAAACTTGATCAATTAAAGAGAACTTTTGATTCTTATTTAAATACACATTAAAGCAATCATCAAATTGTTTGCCTTTAAGTTGATCATCAAAATAAGTCAAATTGTGATCCTCAATTTTTTCGCTAATACTATCAATTAGTACACTTTGATAATTACTTTTTTCAAATATTACATCATAAACGTTATTAAGTCGAGTCTTATTAAATCCTCTAATGTGTTTACTAAGATAATTCGCTTCCATTTCTGGAGGGGAAAAGTATGTATATGAGAGCTTTTCTAAGGGCATAAGTAAGCTTAAATCTTATTTTTATTCAGTTATCAGCAAAATATTTTATCTCATAAACAAAAGTAATCTTTTCCTTATTAAGGCAGAATTTTCCTTTCATAAATTGTTTTAAGGTTATCTAAATACTAAATAAAATGATTTAATGGTATTTATTTATTCAAAGGTACGTATATAATACTCAATGGCACAAGGTTTGCTCCTATCCTAGGACAAGAAAACAAATTGAGTAAAATGGACCCAGGATTAAATAAACTTTCGGCAGCCTTAGATGCACTAGTATTAAGACAAAAAATCACTGCATCCAATATTGCCAATATTGATACAGAAGGTTACAACAAAAGAAGAGTAGAATTTGAAAAGCATTTAAAGGAGGCAAAATTAAATGGTGATAGTGCTGAAGTAAAACCTTCAATTGAAATTACGGAAGAGAAGGTTGATCTGGACACGGAATTAATTGAAATGGCAGAAACTCAAATGAAAGTCCAATTTGTAACCAGAATGATTAGAAGTCAACTTGAATTGACTAAGATGGGGATAACTGGTAATCCAAATTCAAGACTCTAAATAACTAAACTATAATAATGTCATTAATTACCTCAAATAGTCTTTTCCAAACTGCAGCCAGCGGGCTTGAAGTCCAAAAAAAACGTTTGGAAGCTGCAGCCCAAAATATTGCAAATTCTAGAGTTTCTTCAACACCCGGTTCGATTGGTTATCAAATTAAATCTGTTTCAAGTAAAGGACCCGAAGACACTGATTTTTTAAATGTTTTTCAGAATCAATTGGAAGGTCCAGAATCTATTATTGATGGTTCAGACTCAGCAAATAATTTGGGTCCAACATCTGAAATTGTAGAAACTGCAAAATATCGGTACGAATATGATCCTAGTCATCCAGATGCAGATGAGAATGGAATGGTTCAGTATCCTGATGTTGATATGGTAAGGGAAATGGCATCTATGGTTAGTGCCAACAGATTATATGAAGCAAATCTTAGTGTTATTGAGGCAGCAAAACAAATTATGAAAAGATCAATGGAGATATAATGAAAATAAACTTTAACATCCCTAATATCTTAGAACGCAAAGAGAATATTCAATCAAGAGATATTACACCAACTAATAAATTGCCTGATTTAACACAACGTGAAAATGAGTCAATACAACAATCATTTAAAAATGATTTTAATTTCCAAAGTTATGATTACTCAGGCAGCAGAAAAATGAGCAATAACTTCTCTGGAAGTCGGGTTGATTTGAGAGGATAATTTCAAGCAAAATTTTATTTAAAGATTATGATTATAAATAATATCCCCACAATAGAATCAACCTTAGCTGGTGATGTATCCAAAGTAAAATCTGAGGAAAACTCAACTTACGGAGAAGCTTTCGGAGATATGCTTTCGAATACACTCGAAACACTTAATGATAGTCTCAACACTGCAAATGAAGGTACAGAATCATTTTTATCAGGTGAAACTGAAAATGTTCATGAAGTTATGTTGAAAATGCAAGAAGCCCACATACAGTTCCAACTTGTTACAGAGGTAAGGAACAAGATGGTTGAGGTCTATCAAGAAATAAGCAGAATGCAAATTTAATTAAAATAATAGGTAGGTAATGGCTAATACAGATAATCAATTACAAGATTTTTTTGGGGTAATGAATAGTGCTCAAAAGGTAATGTTTGGGTTGCTATTGAGCTTAGTTATAATCATTTCTGGAGCCATATTTTTTTGGGCTCAACAAGATGAACAGGTTTTACTCTTTGGGAATTTAAATCTTGATAATGCCAATTCAATAGTCCAAAAATTGGATGAAAAAAATATAGATTATAAAATAAGTGACGGAGGAAATGCTATTTATGTACCTAGTGATAAGGTACATTCATTAAGGCTTGAATTAGCATCTTATGGAGGTGGAAATACAGAGAATAAAGGATATGAGCTGTTCGATACACAATCTCTGGGTATGACAGATTTTATGCAGCAGGTAAACCAAAAAAGAGCATTGGAAGGGGAGCTTTCAAGATCTATAAACAGTTTAACTCAAGTTAGAAATTCAAGAGTTCATCTAGTATTACAGGAAAGATCACCATTTGAAGAATCTTCTGTTGAAGCCTCTGCTTCTGTTATATTAACATTAGAGCCAGGAAATCGACTCTCTAGCAATCAAACATCAGGTATTGCATCTCTAATCTCAGGTAGTGTTGAAGGATTATCTCCGAATAGTGTGGTCATATTGGATCAATTGGGAAACCGGTTAAGTGACGATACAGATCAAGATGCTGGAGGGGATATGGGTAGTGTACATATGCAAATCAAGCAAAAAACCGAAGCATATCTTACAGATAAAGGACAATCCATGTTAGATAGAGTCTTGGGGGCAGGAAATAGTATTGTACGGGTATCAGTTGAACATGACTTTGAAAAGGTAATGAAAGAGATAGATACAATTGATCCTGATAGTAGAACAGTTATATCTGAAACAAATAGTGATCAAACAACTACTGATGAGGATAGGGAGCAAATAAATGCTACAGACTACACACCAGTTGAGTACATGGATGAAGCATTAATAATTGGGTCTAATACAGTAGAATCTTCTACGCAATCTCGAAATTATGAACTCAATCGAACTAAAGAGTATATAGAAGAAACTCAGGGTGAAATCACCTACATTTCAGCCTCGATATTGTTGAATACCCCATTAACTCCAGCGGTTAATGATGACGGTGAAACTATTTTTGAGACAGATGAATATGATGATGTCCGACTGAATGAGTTTAGAGATTTAATAGCAAAAGCTATAGGTATAGAAGGTAATGAAGATGAATTGGTAGACAAAATTGCTATCTCACAAATTGAATTTTATTATAATCCATATCGTGAAAATCTTGAATACCAAGATTCGCAAGGAGTTGATTGGGAAAATTGGGGAAGAGTGGCTGCCATATTAATATCATTACTTCTAGCAGGATTTTTAGTCAACAATGTACGGAAGAATTTTTCTGGGTCAGTTCTGCAAACTACTAGTAATTTTCAAATGGAAAATGGTGAATTAGCTGGGGCACCAGATTTAGCATCATTACCGACGCAAAATCTTGATCAAACTCAAGCAGCCTCTCAACCTGCCTTGGAAGGGGAAAATGAAATGCCACAACAAAATAGTAATGCTATTAAAGATGAGGTAGAAAAGCTTTTTGTTAGTCAACCGTCAAAAGCTACAGAGGTAGCTCGATTGATGTTCGAAAATGGATAAGTAACTAAACATGAAAAAGTTTAAATCACTTACTGGTTCAGAAAAACTCGCTATCTTGGTGATGAGTATTGGTTTAGAAGCTTCCAAAGAAGCATTAAAAGGTCTTAAGCCCCAAGAAATCTCCAAAGTAATTGTAGATGTATCAAGATTGGGTAAAATTCCTAAGGAAACAGTTACCCAGGTTTTAGAAGAGTATCATAAATTAATGACAACATCTAATGAAACAGTAGCTGGTGGGTCTGAACAGGCTCAGAAAATGATAGCGTCGTTGGGAGCAGATCAAGATACTGATCAAATTAATACACTTATCAAAAAAAATACAGCATTATCAATATTTGAAGAATTTCAGCAGACAAAAACTTCAAACATAGCTGATTTTTTAAAAAATGAACACCCCCAAGTCATCGCATTAGTTTTCTCCCAACTAAAATCTGATAAGGCTGCTCAGCTCTTAGCAACTTTTGAAAAAGATGTCCAAGCTGAGATAATGAATCGACTAGTAGTTATGGATGAAATTTCACCAGATGTTATAGTTGAAATTAGTGAGGTTATACAAGAAAATTTTGGATTTATGAGTATTGAGGGCGAGGAATCAGTATCTGGTACCACTATGGTAGCACAAATTTTGAATAATACCGACCAAGAAGTAGAGGAAAATATACTTACTTCAATCAGTAAAGTTGATGAAGATTTATCAGTTCAAGTTAGAGATCAAATGTTTCTGTTTACTGATATTCTCAAAATTGATAAAGATGCAATGCAGGCTATAAACCTTGAAATTGATAAAGCTGATCTTGCAAAAGCATTGAAAGGACAAACTACTGAGTTAGCTGATAAATTTTTCAATAACATGTCTGGTAGAGCTGCTGAAATGATTCAAGAAGACATGGAAAATTTAGGTCCGCTAAAAGCGGCAGATGTTAAAGAAGCTCAACAAAATATTATTCGGAAAATACGTGATTTAGAAGCTCAGGGAGATATTGTTTTAAATGCAGATGAAGAGGATTTTATTGAATGATGCACCTAAAAAAAGAGCATAACGAAAAGAAAATGAATAAGTCCATTGAAATCTTAAACTATCAAAAAATTTTTGATGAGGAAAATCAGAATACAGAATTAAAACGTTTGAGATCAAATGAAAATGTTGCAATACTCATAGCTGAAGAGAAGCAAAAATGGGAAAAAATTAATTCTCAAAAGGCTGAAGAATCATTTCAAGAAGGATACCAAAAAGGGTTAGATGAAGGGCTAGAAGAATTAAAAAAACAAAACCTATTATTTGAAAAAATGTATCAAGAACTGAGTTCCTACTGGTATAGAGATAGGGAAGAATTCACATCATTTTTAATTGAAATAGCTCTAAAAATAGCTCAGGAAATTGTGGGTGTTGTAGAGGTTACAGATGAATTTGTAGAAGAGCAACTTGTGAAATTGAATGGGATCATTGATAAAATTGATAAAAATTTAAAACCTTCAATTAAAGTCTCACTAACAGATTTAGAAAAAACCAAAAAATTGATAAATAAATCTGAGCTTGAGAAAGTAATTTCAATAGACTCTGATCCCAAGATGCTGCCGGGTGAATTTATTGTAGATACAAATTCAGAGCGTTGGATAAATACAAGAAAAGGTCTTCTAGAAGCATTTACTCGAATGGATTAGAATATGCTGGTCAGTCTTGAGAATAAAATATTAGATACCTTTTCTAACAAAAGAAAAAAATTTGGAAATGTTTTACACGAACCATTAAAAGTTGGAAAATTAAACTCTATTGTAGGGACAGTTATTGAATGTACAGGGATTGATGCAACTTTAGGTGAGTTATTTGGTATAGAAAATATAGATGGCAACATTGTAGAAGCTGAAGTTATAGGTATCAAAGACGGTAAAACTCTATTACTTCCATTTAATAAGACAATTGGGTTGAAAGAAGGCTGTATTGTATACTCATTAGGCAACTCAATGTCCATCAAAGTTGGAAAAGAATTAGTAGGCAGAGTATTAGATGCCAATGCTAATCCGATTGACGGCAAAGGGAAAATTGCAAGGACATCAAAAGAAGAATTGTATAAAAACCCACCATCACCATTAGATAGAGAGCCAATTCGTGATATTTTTAAATCGGGAATACGATCTATAGATGCATTCAATACTATTGGGATGGGACAGAGACTCGGTTTATTTGCAGGTTCAGGAGTCGGAAAGAGTGTCTTAATGAGTATGATTGCAAAAAATTCATCAGCAGATATTAATGTTATAGGATTAGTTGGTGAAAGGGGTAGAGAGGTTAAAGAATTTGTGCAAGATACTTTAGGTCCTGAAGGAATGAAGAAGTCAGTCGTTATTGCTTCAACCTCTGATACCTCTGCAATGAGCAGAATTAAGGCAGCTTTTACCGCTACTGCAATAGCAGAATATTATAGAGATCAAGGGCTAAATGTATTACTTATGATTGACTCTATTACACGTGTTGCAATGGCGCAACGTGAGATTGGCTTGGCTACGGGTGAACCACCAACAAGTAAAGGTTATACACCTAGTGTATTCAGTATGTTGCCAAAACTACTGGAAAGGCCTGGTCGGACCAAAGAAGGTAGTATAACAGCTTTGTATACTGTTCTAGTTGATAACGATGATATGAATGAACCAATAGCCGACTCAGTTCGCTCTATTCTTGACGGGCATATTGTATTATCAAGAAAATTAGCTCATAAAAATCATTATCCAGCAGTGGATATTTTGGAAAGTATTTCCAGAGTTATGGCAAATATTGTAACAAAAGAGCAAAGAAGCTTAATGATGAAGGCAAGAAGTTTAATTGCAATTTATCAAGAAGCTGAAGATTTGATCAATATAGGGGCATATGTTAAGGGTTCATCCAAAAAAATAGATGAAGCTATTGAAAAAAATGAAAAACTGGAATCATTTTTGATACAAGATATAAATGAAACATATGATCAAGACAAATATTGGTCTAAACTAAAAGAAATAGTTTTATAGAAGTGAAAAAATTCAAGTACAAATTAGAGGCTGTATTAAAGCATAGAAAAAGAGAACTTGATTCTGTAAAAAAAATGCATTCTGATATGCTACGCGAAAAATCACTTATTGAAGATGAATTGAAATGCATTAAAAAATTTAAAAATGAAGTTTCAAATACTAATGAATTCAAAAGTATTAGAGATCTCCAGCTTCATGAAAGTAGATTAACAGGATATAGACGTAAAGAAAGAGAGTTGAT
This sequence comes from uncultured Balneola sp., assembly GCA_902529115.1. GTDB lineage: Bacteria > Bacteroidota > Rhodothermia > Balneolales > Balneolaceae > UBA1275. The sequence continues at coordinate 19,182 of CABZVB010000019.1, read as the reverse complement.
AGAAAAAGCACTACACGTTGACAAAAAACTTGATCAAAATTCTGTTTTACTAAAGAAAGCACATATTGAAAAAAAGAGTTTTGAAACAGACAAAGAAAGAAAACAGAATAGATACACTCAAGATGTTAATAAAAAAATTGAGATTGGAATCTCTGATTTAGTTGTTCAAAATTTTGCAAGACAATCGTAAATAGTATGAAATTCACAAAAAAGAATATAATTATTATAGCTTCTGTATCCGTGGGCGTTCTATTGATCGGTAGTCTTCTTTTCTATTTTCTCTTTCCATCCATAAATCCTGAGAAGTTTGAAGAAACTGTACAGCAAGTAGAGGAACAAAATGCTCTTATTGCAGCTGAGAATGAGTCAATTAAAAGTCAATCTGGTAACATATCCAATACTGATATTAGAACTATTGAGGCTAGATATAATTCTAAAATTGATTCAATGAAAACTCTCTTAACGGAATTAAATCTTGAGAAGAATGAATATCTGACACAAAAAACAGATTTAGCAGAAAAAGTTAAATCTTTAGAAAATGATTTAACTCAGTTGAGAGAATATAGAACAAACTTTGAAGATGAATTAAAAGGTGTACTTAACCTAGATGACAAGCAATTAAGCCCAATAATTCAAGCTATGAAAATTGAGAAAGTTGCTGAGTTGTATCAAAATTCGAATACAAATCAAAAGCAAAAAATTCTTCGCAACTTGGATCCATCAAAAGCAGCAATAATACTTGAGGGGGTATTTAAATGAACATTTTAGGATTTAATATTGACAATCAAAAAACAGTATTGGGTAATTCAATCGATACTGCAAATGAAGAATCACCTAAGGGATTTAATGAGTTCTTGGGTGATATAAAGCAACCCGAAAAAACCGAAGGTGTATCAGAAGAGGTAGTTAATGACTCAGAAATTGATGATGAAAGTATAAATAATGAAGAAGCAACCTTAGTGGTTAGTGAGGGTCAGGAAAATCGTAATTTTGGTATTATTAACATATCAGACGCTGATTTAATTGAAAATGGAAAAACTATTGGGAGCCAGCTTACTATCACTAAACTAATTGATGAGATAGAAAAAGATTTAGCTAGCAATGAAAATGAAACCCTAAATATAGGTAACCAAGTACTAGATAATTTAGAAACAGCAGAACAATCAGAAATATTAGGTGAAACGTCCCTTAATGCTGAGAATGATAACAATCTACAAAATCAGTCTAGTAATTTAATTGATAATCTCGCTGCACTTGATAATTCGGCTAACATTATGAAAGCAGCCATAGACACCCAAGAATCTAATAGTAAAATTGAAGTAGATGTTGACTCCAATCCTGAAATTCTGAACAACCAAACCACCACTAAAGGTTTACAATCAGAAAATCTCCAAGCTAGTTTTTTGAATGGAAAAATAGATTCTGGGAAAAAGCAGTTCAATCAGATACTTGCTGATGATATTCAGCAGGCTATCGATGAGAAATCATCATTACGGAAAGAATTAATCGAAGAAGATGATAATGCTATTGGTTTTATTAGCCAAGTAAAATCAAAAGAATTAAGTATAGATGAGATTATTTCATCTCCTCTTTTTTCAAATAAAGCAAATTCAATTACAGAAAAGAGTAGTACTTATAAAAGGGATAGTAGAAATACATTAGATGAGGTATTTGTTAATTCTAGCTTGAAAGATATCAATAACAATATGCAAAATAATGAGTTGTCTAAAGTTCAGAGAACTTCATTTAGTGAGCATATAAATAAAATTTTAGATCAAAAAGAATTGATTTCTAAAATTTGGTCAAAATCATATGTAGAGTTTGAAAACGGGCAAAGGGTAGATGTTTTTGCAAGAAAATTTGAAAATGAATTCCAATTTAGAATTGAGACTAATCTTTCTGAATTGCAACAAAAAATTGAGGATGAAGTAGATAAAATTAAAAATAGTCTTCTGAATAAATTTGAAACAGATATAAACTTTTTCTTTGGTAAGAACAGCGGTTCATCACCTCAGAGTGAGAGTAAGTCTAAGAATTTACATGTAACAAATAATTCAGCTCAGAATGCTGATCAAGATGTGCCTGAGGAAAGTACTCAAAAAAATCTAGGATATAATTCAAACGAGTGGGTAGCATAAATGAACGTTAACGGAATTCAAAACGCAAATAATCCTTATGCTGGTAATACAGCCGATCGGAATGCTATGGGGCAACAGGAGTTTTTACAGTTACTTGTAGCCCAAATGAAAAATCAAGATCCAATTAATCCTATGGATGGAACGGAGTTTGCTAGTCAGCTTGCACAATTTAACTCTGTTGAACAGTTGATAGGGGTTAATAGTGCATTAACTGGTTTACAGCAAAGTCAGAACCTTATGAGTGCTGGATTAACAAATTCAATGGCAGCTGCATTGACTGGAAAAGAAGTAAAAGCATTATCCAATCAGTTTAATCTGCAAGAAAATTCATCATTAGACTTTTCTTATAAAATACCTAAAAGTGCCACGGAGGTAGAGATTATTATTAAAGATGAAAATGGCAACCAAGTTTATAGTGATACAATTAAAGGTCTGCAGAAAGGTGAGCATGATTATTCCTGGGATGGCTTTAGTGCTAATGGGAATAAAATGCCTAATGGGCAATATTATGTCGAAGTTAGACCTAAAAGTGGAAACTCTGCCATGTCAGCACTTACTTACACCAAAGGAATCGCAGAGAGAGTTAAATTTACAGGTTCTGGTGTATATCTGATAGTCAATGGATTAGAAGTGGCTATTGGAAACGTAGAAGAAATAGGAATTAAGAACGATTAAACTTTTTACAAATAAATATAATAATTAATAAATAATACTATGGCGTTACTAAAATCAATGAATTCTGGCGTAAGTGGCTTGAATGCATTTCAAAAAAAGATGGACGTAATTGGTAACAACATTGCCAATGTTGAGACAATTGGATTTAAATCCTCTAGAGTAACATTTTCACAATTAATGAGTAAAAATGAAGCTAGAAGTGGAGCTGGATCAGCTGCACCACAGTTAACTGATCAAATTGGATTGGGTGTTCGTGTTGGAAGTATAGATAGAGATTTCTCTCAGGGCGCACTTCAATCAACCGGTATGAATACAGACCTTGCTATTGAAGGAGATGGATTCTTTGTTGTGAATAATAATGGTCAAAATTTTTATTCAAGAGCAGGAAATTTTGCTTTCAATAAAGATGGATTTTTAGTTTCTGGTGATGGTAATATGATCCAAGGTTTTATGGCAGATGCTAATGGTAATGTAAACACTGGTACATTAGAAGACTTAAGAGTTGATTTTGAAGGAACTGTTCCTCCAAAAAGAACTGAAGTAGTAACAGTGGGAGGAAATCTTAATTCTTCAACAAGTACTTATAGAGTTCTTCAATCTCAGTCAAGTTTGAAGGTAAGTGGCAGTTCCGCACAGGCAAGTGCACTTTTAAATGACTTAGATCAAACAAGCGCTCCATTTGCAAATGGTGATACATTAACATTGGATATAATTTTACCTGATGGTACAGCTCCAGTTAATCCAATCACATTTACTTATGGCGTAGATGGTACTACCGTGGAGGATATGGTCAATGTTTATAATGCACAACTTAGTCCTCTTGATGTAAGTATGAGTATCGTAGACGGAGTTATTAGTGTAAGATCAACAGTAATGGGTGAGACCGATTTAGAAGTTCGGGGTCTAGATATTGTTGGGGCTGGTAGTTTGAATTTTCCTGTATTTAATACGATTAGTGAGGGAAGTACTGGATCTCATACTATAAGTACCACTGTATTTGATACCCTTGGGAATCAACATTCTTTGATAGTTAGAATAATCCAAGAAGCCGAGGATTCTTGGACGTATGAAGCAAGTTTCTTGGATGGAGAGACAATTACGAGCGGTAAAACTGGGAATATTGACTTTCTAAACGGTGATGTTGTACAATCAAATTTTGAATTAACATACGAAAGTACAAATGGTACATCAAATACAATAACTATTGCATTAGGTGATCCCCAGGAAGGTATATCATTTAACCAATATGGTGGGACAACTACTCTAAAAGCATTATCGCAGGATGGATATGGTCAAGGAAAACTAATTGACGTCGGAATATCTGGTGATGGAATGCTTGAAGGTGTCTATGATAATGGAAACACAGTTCCAATTGCATTTTTAGCGTTGGCTGATGTTCAAAATGTAAGTGGATTAGAACAGGTAACAGGTGGTCTTTTTAAAGCTTCCTCAGCAGCTGGTGAAATAATAACTGGTTTTGCAAGTGAGATGGGTTCTTCTGTTGCTGCTGGTTTCCTTGAGTCTTCTAATGTCGATTTAGCGAGGGAATTCACAGAAATGATAACCTCACAGAGAGCCTATCAATCGAATGCAAGAGTAATTACAACTTCAGATGAAATGTTAGTTGAGGCAGTAAATCTGAAACGTTAAACGAAAGATAATAGTTAAAGATATATAATATAACTATGTTCTTATAATATTAATACATGCTTAACACCTTGCTAATTTAGTAAGGTGTTTTGTTTTTTTGACTAATAAAATATTTCCATAAACAAAAATACGTAACTAATTGTGGTCTAGATGTTTAAAGATAAAGGATATGTGATTTCATTGTTTTTTGCTTTATTTATAGTTGCTGGTACGTTTACAGATCCATATTCATTGTTTCCTGCATTCAATTTTGTTGATGGAAAATTTTTCGTACAGTTTATTGATCCTCTTTCACTTATAATAGTATTTGGTGGCTGCACCTGTGCAACAATAATGCATTTTAGCGCAAGTAAAGCAAAGTTAGCATTCGCGCAGGTAGGTAAGCTAATGCAATATGTAAATATGGATTTGAGAACTGAACTTGAAATGTTAACATTATTTGCAAGAAGAGTTAGATCAAATGGAATATTGTCTATAGACGAAGACGTGGATCATATGTATAGTGAATATTTGCAGTCAGGGATGAGAATGGCCGTGGATGGCTACGATCCTGAAGTTTTAGAGAAAATTCTAGATGATGAAATAACTAACTTAAATTATAATTACGATTTATGTGTAGATGTTTTAAATGGTATCAAAGATTATGCACCAGGATATGGTATGATTGGCACGGTAGTAGGCATGGTTATTTGTTTAGCTAATGCAATGACCGGAGATGTACCACTGATTATTGCTGGAGTAAAAATAGCATTACTTACAACATTGTGGGGATCAATCATTGCAAACGTATTTGCATCTCCATTGGCTGGAAAATTAGAATTTTTAGCTGCCTTAGTAGATAGAAGAAATCACATGTATAAAGATGCAGTACTAGCGATGGTCCGAAAAGTCAGTCCTAGAGAATTGGAGGAACGCTTATTGACTTATATTGATGCTGGTGACAGGGTAGAGTATTTAAAACATCACCAGGAATTGAAAGGTATGAAGGAGAGGGATGCTAAATTATATTCTATCTGGAAAGAAACAACAGGATTAGAAAATACAGAATGGGAAAATCTAAAGAAAAAAGTGCAAGTTGGTTAGTTACTTATTCGGATATGGTAACGCTACTTATGTCGTTTTTCCTAGTCCTATGGATACTTTCACCTGGAGTAACAACCATTACTTACGATACGATTATTGACCTGTTTGAAGAACAAACTGGATTACTTGAGGCTGCAAACAAATCGCCTCAGTCAAATAGTGAAACGCCAACACCGGAACGCATAGTTGATTACATCGAACAAACTAGAGCTGCTTGGCAAGAATTAGCAGATGTTGTAAAAGAAGCTAATCTAACGGAACAAATGGATCTCGAGTTTCAACATCCTGATAAAGTTCTCATTACTCTTAATGATTCGTTAACTTTTAATAGTGGTTCAGATGTATTATTACCTCTGGCAGAATTAGTTTTAGGTTCCGTTGCAAATGTAATTGTGGCCGAGAAATCATTTGTGGAGGTACAAGGCCATACAGATAGTGTGCCAATATATAGTGAAAAATTTAATTCTAATTGGCATTTAGGGGCTGCAAGGGCTGTTACAGTAGTTCAATTTTTAGTAAATGCCACTGAATTTCCACCCGAAGATTTCAAAGCTAGTAGTTATGGTGAACATAAACCTGTTTCAACTAATTCTACTGCAGGTGGGAGACTCGAAAATAGAAGAGTAGAAATTTATATTAGAAAAGAATGGAATATGGTAGAAAGATATGTAATTGAGCAAATGTTTGAGGTTTGATGATAGATGGCAGAGATAGATGATATAGAAGTTGAAGAAGAAGATGTTGAGGACTCCAAATCTAGATTAATTGAGATAGGTATATATGTTATTACTGCTCTAGTATTTTTAGGTATTGCTTATTTATTAGTTAACAGTTTCTACCCTGATATATACAAGGCCTGGAATACAGAAAAACTTGATAAAAATGTTACAAACTCAGATCAACCAGAAGCCGAATATGAATTACTTGAGCTGAAGACCGTTGTAAACCCTAGAGGTAGTGGTGCAAATAGATTTTTAAGCGTAAAAGTTGCTATTAATCCTTTAATCGATTTTTCAGCAGAGTTTGGTAAATACGAACCAAAATTAACTAGTTTAACAGGTGAATATTTTGCAGGTAAAACTGTAGAAGAGCTTGCAGAAGTAAAAAATAGAATTATTTTCAAAGAAGAATTAAAAAGTAAACTAAATAAATATATGAGTACTACCGTTGGTAATAATTTGGTTTACGATTTATATTTCGTACAATTTATTATGCAGTAAACTGATTTAAAGTCGATATTGAAAAAATGGATCAAGAAACAACAGATACTGACAATACAGTCACTGACAATACAGTCACTGACAATACAGACACTGATAATATAGTCACTGACAATACAGTCACTGATAATTTAGATGGAAAAAGGTCTATCAAAAACTATGATTTCCGTCATCCTAGGGTAGTATTTGGTAAAGAGTATATGAGAATAGTCAGTGAAAATAGCAGAGAGTTGGCTAGATATTTGGGTCAATACTTTGGTAATATTTCTAAGATTACAGTTGATGCTTCAACCGGGACAATACATGAATACACAAGTGTAGAATTTTTAGAAACTCTTAATGATACTGTGATAGTATCTCAGAATAAATTTGACGAATCTGAAGGTGCCTTATTTATCATGCTCCCAACAGAGTTTTGTCAAAAGTATATTTATAGGGAAAGTGGAGGATCGGGTGATATCGAGCCAGGCAAAACAACCTTAACTGCAATTGAAAGTAAAATTTTATCGAGATTATCTAGAGGTGTTGTAAACCAAATCAGGAAAGTATGGGAACCCATCATATCACTAAACCTTAATAAATCAATATTTGAAAGAGAAATTGAGTTATTATCAATTAAGAAAAATGATAGATTAGTCGTTGTAGAATTTGAACTGATTTTTGGTGAAGAGAAAGAATTAGTTCAGATCGGTTATACCTCTACACTATTAAGAGAGGTTGTGGCGGACAATCTTAGTCAAAGTCAGCCGCTAATGGCGAATAAGATGACTCAAGATGACAAGGAAGCATTTAAAAGAACAATAAAAACAGTCCCACTAACGCTAAAAGTTTTGTTGGGACAAGTCAATTTGGATTTTGATGATTTGAATCAAATAAAAGTGGGAGATGTACTACCATTAAGACAAAAAATCAGTCAACCTCTTAACGTGTTAGCTGAGAATAAGATTAAGTTTAAAGCTTATCCTGGCCAAAGTGACGGGCACAAATCGATTAAGATTACTGATGCTATAGAGTAATAAACTTCAAAATAAACTATAAAAAAATTATGAATGACGAAGAGTTAGAAAAAGAGGATTTAACGACGGATACTGATGAGTCAACTGAACAAGAAACTGTACAGGATGAAACTGAAAACTCTGATGAAACTAGTTCAGATGATGAAGAATCATCACCCGATGAAAATGATTCTGAAACTGAAAAAGTTGAGTTTCATGAATTTGATAGTGATCAAGCTACTGAAGAAAATGCACAAAATAATATTAATATCTTAAAAGATGTTAATGTAGAGGTTTCTGTTGAGCTTGGTCGAATTACAATGCCTTTGGGTGATGTGTTGAATTTGTCGAAAGGTTCAGTGGTAGAGTTAGAAAATCTAGCTGGTGAACAAATAAATGTACTAGTTAATGGCCAAAAAATTGCTATGGGTGAGGTTGTAGTTATTGGAGAACACTTTGGTGTAAGAATATCAAAACTAATATCCACTAAATTGAAGACCAACTAATGAAAAATTCACCTCCGAATTTTTTCAAATCGTCACCTAAATCAAGTAAATACTTAAGGTATATTTCTTTTCTCGGTATTGGGGTTATGACAGTGTGGTTGTTGATGGTATTAAATATGGACTCAAATCTTGGATCATCAACTTCATCAGAATCAGGTAAATCTAATGTTGGAATCTATATCACATTTATCGGGATAGTAAGTTCATTGGTATTCATATACTGGCTTTCTTTGAAAAAAGATAAGATGGGTATTAAAGAAGTAAGTAACAGTAGTATAAAATTATTAGAGACTGTAGATATTGATAATTTTAATCAACTCATTTTATTAGAGGTCAATGAAGAAATATGGATTTTATCAGCTTCTCAAACTAATCTGAATTTATTAAGTAAGTATTCAAAGACTGAATGGAAATCAGATCTCGACAACAAGAGTTTAAATTAGTTTTTATTCTTATAATACTACCCATTTTAGAAACAATGATTAGAGCAAGTACATATAAAGTTGTAATTTTAATTACAGTCATTCTATTTTTTGGTTCTAAAGCTTCATATGGGTATACGTCAAATGGCTCAATTAATCCAGTAGTACACACTAACTTCCAAGTAGTGTCGCCGTTTATTGCGCAAATACCCCCAATTGGTATTCAACTTGGTAATCAAGATGACTCGCAACAAGACGAATTATCACTTGCTATTCAGGCTTTACTACTAATTACTATTTTATCGTTTGGTACTGCAATTATCACGATGATGACCAGTTTCACAAGGATTGTAGTAGTCTTTTTCTTCTTAAGAATGGGGCTTGGTACACAACAATCCCCACCAAATCAGGTATTAATTGGCTTGGCTTTATTTCTAACCATTTTTATAATGAAACCAACCATTGATCAAATTAACGAAGAAGCTTATCAGCCTTATGTAAATGAAGAGATGGGTCAAATAGAAGCATTAGCTGCAGCTTCTGGACCAATAAAAGAATTTATGATCAGACAGACTGACGAAGATAATCTACTCTATTTTATGGATATGGCAAATATTTCGAGTGTTGAAAATGTATCTGAGCTACCAATTTTTGTAGTAGTTCCTGCATATACATTAAGTGAATTAACGGTAGCTTTTCAAATTGGATTTATGATATATCTTCCATTCATGATAATAGACTTAGTAGTTGCCTCAATTTTATTATCTGTTGGTATAATGTTTTTACCTCCCGTGATGGTTTCTTTACCATTCAAAATCTTAGTGTTTGTACTAGTAGATGGTTGGTATTTATTAGTTCAATCTTTAATAGAGAGCTTTAACTAAATAATTATGAATATCGAAACTTCTCTTTATTGGGTACAAGAAATGTTGCAAGCTGTAGTAATATTGACATCTCCTGCAATGCTAGCAGCACTAATATTAGGCTTGATGGTAGCAGTATTTCAAGCAGCTACTTCGATACAAGAAATGACTTTAAGCTATATTCCTAAGATGGCAGCAGTTGTTGTGGTTCTATTTTTCAGTTTTTCATTTATGCTTCAGTTTATGGTAGACTTCATGATTAATATCTTTAATGCGATTAGCAGTATTTAATGTAAAGTTAATTTAAATCATTTAGTTTGTCCTTAAGTATAAATTTAATATTGTCTGCTTTTTTGATTTTTTTAAGGGTTACTGGATTCTTTTTGTCAGCTCCATTTTTTAACGGCAATTCAATACCTAATCAAATCAAATTATATGCTGCAATAATATTTTCATTTCTGATTTTAAATGTATTGGTGATACAAGATTTAAATCTTGCACTGGATTTATCTATAATTGAAATATCTATCCTGATTATTAGAGAGATACTAATTGGAGTATGCCTTGGTATAACAGGTCAAATTATATTTGCAGGTCTAGATTTAGCTGGATCACTTATTAGCTATCAAACTTCTTTAAGTTTTGCAAATATGGTAGATGCTTCAACACAACAGCAAAATAGTGTACTTAGTAATTTACTCACAACCTTAGGAGTTTTAGTTTTTCTCGGAATAGGCGGTGAAAAAATACTGCTGAATGGGTTAATAAAAAGTTTTGAAATTGTACCTCTAAGTGCTGGAAATATATTTTATGTAGGTCCTTACTTATTGGAAATAGCTACTTTTCTATTTTTAATAGGTTTACAGATAACAATACCATTCATTTTTGTGATTCTGTTAATTGATTTATCACTCGCAATATTTGCAAGAATAATGCCGCAAGTCAATCTTCTTTTTATTTCGCTTCCTATTAAGTTTGGCGTAGGATTAGTATTGTTAATTTTACTTTTGCCTTATCTACCGACTATTTATGAAATACTATTTGCGAGAATACCAGAGTATTTGATCAAGATGATTGAAGTAGTGAGTGGATAAATTGTAATTCAAATAGTAAAATCTATGTTGCGTCCTAGTTTCTCATTTTTTTTTGCATCCAATAGAATTTTTTTATCCACGTCTTGTTCTAATGTAAATTTTTGACGTGCACTGTCATATTCTTTTTTTGTAGAAGCACTCATGTTGAGAAGCACATCATTAGAATTAAATCGTTTATTCTGTTCTCGATTCTCATCATTAGTATTATTTCTAGTTTGTTCTATTCTAGAAATGGGTTTTGCTTCATCGATATCTTGTCCGAATCGATCAATAAAGCTTAAATATGAGTATTTTGAAGTTTTTTTTACTCGCATAACAGTTTAATTTCATTAATTATCGGCAATAATCAAAAAAACTTAAAGTAATTAAATGTTATCGGGATTGAGATCAGACTTTAATTGTATTAGTAATTTTCCAATTATTTGTGAAATTCTTGCTTCAGATATCTCCAAAAGTAATCCAATCTCTGTCATTGTCATGTTCTCATAATAATATAGCATGAGAATTAAACGGTCTCTATTCTTCAGCTGGTTTATTTTATTTAGTATTTGATCTGTTTTTTCTCTTGATTCTATTTCTTCGTCGGGTTGTTCATGTGTGACATCTTCGATAATTTGATAAGCAGAGTATGATTCATCTTCACTATCAAAATTATCTAGTGAGAGTACGTGTCTCTGATGTATATTCATCATGAGATCATTGTATTCTTCAATTTTCATTTCAAGTCGTTCAGACACCTCTTCATCCGTAGGTTCTCTGCCTAATTCCTGACTTAATATGGACATACAATTCTGAATTTTTCCATAATCAACCCTATGCTTTCTTGGTAATTGATCTATACTTCTTAAGTAATCAATTACACTTCCTCTAATTCTGTAATAAGCAAATGTGCTGAATTGCACATTCATATCACAGTTATAATTGTCTAATGCTTGAATTAACCCTATTATGCCAGAGTTTTCTAGATCTTCAAATTGTGTATGTATTGTGTTTGGTTTATTTATTTTCCCAATGATACTCCTAACCAAGGGCAGAGACTTGCTAATAATTAAGTCTCGAATACTTGACTTTTTTTCTTCACAATAGAGTTTTATTAGTTCTTCTAACTTTTTATCCTCAATCATGATTCGGCAATGAATATTTCAAAATTCAAGTATTCCTAATCTATTTATTCAGTTGAATTATTTTCTCGAATTAATTTAATCATATACATAGAAAAATAAAAAACTGCAAAAAGGATCATGAAAACTAACAAACTTCTATAAAGAGCCATAGAAATAGTTAGACCAGCAAGGAGAAGTAATGCAAAAGTAACTAACGAAATTATAAGTATTATTGTCAGTATCATATTAACCAATTACGTTTGTTATACTATTCTGTGTTAGTTCAATAATATTTTTACTTAAAATATGAAATTGATTCTTAATTTCTTTGTCATCTTCAATTATTTGTAAGCATTGATTAATTTTTAAGTAATCGGCTATGATTTCTTTCTGATATACCTGACCAAGGTAAAGAATTTCTTTTTTCAAAAAATTTTCAACAAGTTTTCTAAACTTGTCATATGTATTTAGACCGTCAGTTTCATTTTTTGTTTGATTAATAATGGCATTGAATCTGTAATCACTTTTCACATTGAATACATATTTACATAGTCTATATACATCGGATATAGATGTAGGCTCATCGATTAAGACTAAATTAGAAAAATTACTAACGTCAAGTATCCAGAAAGCAATTGGCGGTGTACCTGCCGGTGAATCAATTAAAATAAAATCATAGTTTAATTTTAGATGGTTCAATAATTGATCTAATGCATTTAATAAAGTCTCATTGTTGACACCATTGTGATCGAAATTGTTACTAACCGTGATTAAAGAGCATTTAGGGGTGATATCGATTATATCGTTTAATGATGCTCTTTGGTTAATCCAATCTATCACTGTAAAGTTTACTTTTCGATTTAGAAAAGTAGACATGTTTGAAAACCCAAGGTCACAATCAATTACTGCAACTTTGTAGCCTTTTTTAGTTATCTCTGTAGCTAGATTTGAAGCGATAAAACTCTTTCCAACGCCTCCCTTGCCACTTAAAAAACCAAATATTGTGCTATCATTCATGATTATACTTGATCTAATAGTTTTCCTATGAACCATTTTGGTTCAAATAATTTTAGTTTTTCCTCTTTGCTATTATCAGTATGTAACATTTTGCAACTAGCTTTTAAGTCGTCTAAATAAGAAAGTAAACTCCCTAACTTTTGTACTTGGTCAAAATGTGAGAAGATAATTTGATTTGCACGAATTTGCTCGTTGACCCATTTAATATTGATTGTGTTATGGCATGTGGCAGAGTTTTGCACCCAAATTTTTTCTAGAGGATTTTCAAGACTGTTTATCAATTCAATAATTGTCTCAAAAGTATTAGATGAGTGTATATCATCTTGAATGATATCAGGTGTGTCAAATAATAAATAGTCAAAATGTTGCCATTTATTGCAAACATCATGCAGTGTAATAGAGTCATTTATTTCAATACATGGAATTGAATATTTAGTACAATAAAAATCCAATTCTAATCTTTTCTGATATTTTTTTTCAGGATTAATTATAATCACCCCAATAGTTTGAGCAGAATTTTTTGATCTTATATAATCAATCAGTTCTATAATAATGGATCTTTTATTTGATAAAGTATCTCCAAAATAGACTGTATGTGGCTCTAAAGGTTGGCCTAAATTATTTCCTACAATGTTGGCCAAATACTTTGATATTTGCTCATTAAATGTTTCAGGTTTGTGAAACGGATCTATCCCAGTGTTAATAATTCTGAGGAACCAATCACTAATTGTATTAGTAGGGATGCCAGAGTTAATTAGTTGTAGAAAAATTGGATGATTATAGTATTCTATTTTTTTCGAATTATTTAATTGATCAATTAAAGACTCAATTGAATTTAATCTCATCTCAATATGAGACAGGTTTAATTGTTCTTTTCCAGTTGTAGAATACTTATAGCGATTAGATGATTGGTCTATCTTATTCGCATTAACTTTTTTTGAGTTCTCTAATTTACCAGCATATTTATTTTCAAAATTAAGAGCAAGTTTTCTCAAAGTGGTAATTGGAGTTTCTACCAAATCTTCATTTGAATTCTCTGATTCAAATTCTGGGTCATCTATTGTTTCTTCAGCTGGTATTATTGAGATACCAATTAAACCATTAGTTAGGTTATTTGGTGTTTCATTTAACACGTAAATGTCTTTACCATGTTCAGAAATAGCTTTATCAACTGCTTCTTTTCGAGTTTGGCCGTAGTAGTGGATGATGTCCATCGAGATTTATTTAGAATAGATGAGTCCTATAATAAATTCAATTTGAAACAAAACTTTAGGCAAATGATTTAGCCATAGTGGCATTTGATGAGTCTTCATTTGATAAATCAATTTTTATCCTGTCTATGGTTTTAAACTGAACTCTTGGTGTTATATCATTATACGACAATACAACGATTTCTGGTAGTATTGGTGCAAAAAATTCATAGATAGTAAACCTCAGAATAGGCGATGTAAGTAGTATTGGTTTTCGTCCCGACTGAATCATTTTACTAAATCCTAATGAGGCACTTTCATAGATATTTTCAATATTTGATGGCGTCATACTCAATGTTGAACTATCAAGTTTACCTAATTGAGCTTGACTTAGTAAATGTGATTCAAGTGAAGAATCCAGCATTAATACTTCCACCTCATTGTTTTCGTTAGTAAACTGCTTTGTAATTGTATCAGCTAAAGCAGCTCTACAATACTCGTTAAGAACATCAGTATTTTTAGTTTGATGGCAATAATCAGCGAGAGTCTCTAAAATAGTTACAAGATCTCTTATTGGAATACCTTCTTTTAACAATCTCTTAAGAACTTTTTGAATATCCCCAATTTTTAATCCTTCTGGAATTAGTTCTTCAACTACAGCTGGTGCGTTCTCTTTTGCTTTATCTACAAGCTTTTGTACCATTTGTCGGTCTACTAATTTGTAAGCATTTTTCTTTAATAATTCCATTAAATGAGTGGTTAATACAGCACCACTCTCAATTATAGTAAGTCCATATTTTTCTGCTTGGAATTTGTTTTTTGTACTTACCCACATGGCATCCATACCAAATGCAGGATCTTTTGTTGGAATCCCTTGTATTTCTGGTTTAATATTAGCTGGTAAAAGTACTAGATGATATCCTGGGAGTATTTCACCCTCTGCCTGGACAATACCTCGCATTTTTATACTGTATGCATTAGCGTTTAGTTGTACATTATCACGAATTCTAATGGAAGGAATTACGATCCCTAGTTCGTTGGCAAGTTGTTTTCGAATAGATTTCATTCTATCCAATAAATCCCCACCTTGTTCTTTTTCTACAAGAGGAATTAGGCTATATCCAATTTCAAGTTCTAGAGTTTCAGCCAACAAGTAATTTTCTGGTTTGTCGTCTTCTATATTGTTAGCTTCCGAAAGTAACTTATTTTCTTCTTCTATTATTTTAGCATCTTCATCTCTATTATATTTCTTATATGCTTGATATAGCATAGCAACAGAAATTAGTGAGAAGGGGATGAATGGGAGACCTGGAATTAAACCAACAGTAAAAATAAAGAAGCTAGCAATTGCAACCGTCTTTGGATTCCCTAGAAGTTGTTCTGAGAGATCATTACTTAGATTTCCTTCTGATGCGACTCGTGAAACTATTATACCAGACGCGGTTGAAATTAAGAGTGCGGGAATTTGGGATACTAAACCATCACCTATAGTTAGAAGTGTATATTGAGATGCTGCATCTGCAATACTAAGGCCATTTTGTGCAGTTCCAATAATTAATCCTCCTACGATATTAATTACTGTAATGAGTAGACCGGCAATTACATCACCACGTACAAACTTACTTGCACCATCCATTGCTCCATAAAAGTCTGCTTCACTAGATATTTCTTCTCGTCTTTTTTTTGCTTCCTCATCACTAATCAGTCCAGCTGTCAAATCAGCATCTATTGACATCTGTTTCCCAGGCATAGCATCCAATGTAAATCGTGCACCAACCTCTGCAATCCTTGAAGCACCTTTTGTAATTACTATGAAATTAATTATTACTAATACAGTGAAAATGATAATACCGATCACATAATTTCCTTGAACAATGAATCCGCCAAAAGTTGCAATGATTGATCCTGCATCTCCTTCACTCAGAATAAGCCGAGTAGTACTAACATTAAGTGCTAGTCGAAATAATGTCAGTATTAATAGCATGCCTGGAAATACAGCAAATTGTAGAGGTTTTAGCGTATAAAAAGCCACTAAAATCACAACAAGAGACAGAGATATATTAAGAGCAAGTAAGAAATCCATTACAACTGTAGGAACAGGTAATATCATTATTAAAAGTATAGATATTACTCCTGATGAGATAAGAACATCCTTTTGTAAGAAGGTTTTGCTTAATGTTTGACGGTTTATATTTTGGGATGCCATAAGTTTATGATGCTAGTTTCTTTTTTTGTTCAAATATGAATGCGAGTATTTCTGCTACAGCTTTAAAAAGCTCTGAAGGAATGTGCTCCCCTTCTTCTGCAGTGGCAAATAAAGCTCTTGCTACTGGTTTATTTTCGACTACTGGTGTACCATAGTGAGCTGCTAGTTCTTTAATTTTAAGAGCCCTTAAACGTTGACCTTTAGCTAAGACAATAGGTGCTGAGTGTACTTCTGGGTTATAAATTAAACAAACAGCAAAATGAGTTGGATTAGTTACAATTACATCTGCACTTAATACAGCGTGATCAAGTCTAGGCCGTCTTCGTAGTTTTAATCCAAATTGTCGTCTTTCGGCTTTTAACCTTGGATCACCCTCCATTTCTTTGAATTCATCCTTGACTTCCTGCTTAGTCATTTTTAAGTCTTTTTTATACTGATACCTCTGAAAAATAGCATCGGCAATTGAGAGTATAAAAAGTGCTAACAAAATATATACAATGAACTCAATTAGATGTGGTCCAATATCCTGCACACTAAATTTTATGTCATTAGTCACATAGGATACAAAATAATTTATTTGACTGGTTATGAAAAAGAATACAATCAATGTCACTATCGTTAGTTTAAATACACTTTTGAGTAATTCTACTAAACCTTTGATCGAAATTATTTTCTTTATACCGCTTATCGGGTTTAGTTTATTGAATTTTGGGGCCATCTGTTTAAGTGAGAATAAACCCCTAGTTTGGCTTAGATTTATGATCAAGGCTGTTACCATTAATACAATGAAAAAGGGAATCAGTAATTGAAAAACACCAGATATAGAACTCTTAAAAATAAGGTCGGCTTGATCAATATTTGTAATTACTAAAGATGAATTCTTAAAAAAGTATTGAAACTCTTCTACTATTCCTTTGGCTAAATTATTTCCAAGACCTATCATGCCACCAAGTGAAGCAAATAGTAAAGAAATAGAGGACACCTCCTTACTTAAACTCACATTACCTTCCTCACGAGCTTTTTTAAGCTTTTTTTCAGTGGGTTCTTCGGTTTTATCTTGACTTGTATCTTTTTCTGCCATGTCAAATTAATGTCAAAAATGATACCAAAGACAATCGATGTAATTATAACATCAAAAATGGCATTGTAGAGTGTAACTTTTAAAAAATATGGATCAGTAATTGTAAAATTATTCCTCTGATTAGGAAAATTATTCATCTATCATAACAATATAAGATTAACCAAAAAGAGTCTTAAAAATACATTTATTCCAAAAAAAGCAGCTCATTTAGTACCTATGAGCTAGATATTAGGCCAGAATTTATCAAATAGATTATAAGACTCAATAAACGGCATAACTATTGTTTTGATTTAAAGTGTATTAGTTAAAGTAAACCAACTGTATATCAAACTCATGGTTGATCAAATTCATTTACAAATGCGAGCAATGCAGGCTCTAAGTAAGTCTCAGGATATGACTGCTGATAATCTTGCTAATCTTAATACCCCAGGTTTCAAGGGTAGCAAGATTTTTTATGAACTATATACAGAAGAATTAGATGGCAAAAGAATTTCCCAGGGTCTACCAATGCAAACAATAGATATGACCCAAGGTGTTTTAGAGGGTACTGGAAATTCGTTTGATATGGCTATAGAAGGTGATGGATTTTTTACAGTTCAAGAAGGAGATAGAACCTATTTAACAAGAAACGGACGTTTTCATTTGGATAATGAAGGTATACTTGTTGATGATAAAGGCAACCCAGTGTTGGGTACTAATGGTTTAATAGAACTAAATGAATTGGTAAATGGAACAGAAAACTCTGACATAACTGAATTCAAGGTTAATCAGGATGGAACTATTTATATAAATGGGAATGAAAAATCTAAGATTGCAATCTTAAAACCATCAAAGGTCTCAGATTTAGAAAGACATGGTAATGGTTACTTCAAAGTAGATACAATTTCAAGTTTATTACCAGACGATTCATCAAAAGTTCATCAGGGATTTTATGAAAAAGGCAATGTTCAACCACTAAATGAGATGGTTGATATGATGCAGAATATGCAATTATTTGAATCGCAGCAGAAGGCGATGAGGACGACAGATGAACTATTAGGTAAAATAACCTCTCAATTAGGCAGATATTAAATAAGGAGATAAAATGTTTAGAGCATTAAGTACAGCAGCACTTGGAATGAGTGCACAACAAAGATCAGTAGACAACATAGCCAATAATTTAGCCAATGTTGGCACAACTGGATTTAAGAGAACTACCATAGCATTTCAAGATCTGTTTTATGAAAATATGGTTCAATCGCAGCAGGGTAATTCAAATGGTCAAGAAAATTATGCTCCAGAATTACAAATTGGTCACGGAGCTAGGGCAGTAGCAACTATAAGAAATTTCATGCAAGGTTCAGTTACTGAAACAGGAAATGCTCTAGACTTGGCTATCAGTGGTTCAGGATTTTTCCAGGTTGAATTGCCAGACGGTAACATTGCTTACACGCGTGATGGTAATTTTAATTTAAGCCCTGATGGGTTAATTGTTAACAATTCAGGGCTCTCATTAGCTGGTCAATTTGAAGTGCCTTCAGACGCAATTGCGGTTGAGATATCACAAGATGGAACAGTTAGAGCATTATTACAGGACAGTTCTACTAAAATTGAATTAGGGCAAATCGAATTAGCAAGATTTACCAACGACGGTGGTTTAAGTGCATTAGGTGATAACTTATTTGGTGAATCTGATTCATCAGGGTCGCCATTCTTTGGAAACCCTGGAACCGATGGATTTGGTGTAGTTAGACAGGGTTATCTCGAACAATCAAATGTTGATGTTGTAACCGAAATGGTACGTTTGATTGAAGCACAAAGAGCTTATGAAACAAATTCGAAGATGGTTCAAACTGCGGAAGAGATGATGTCCGTAACAAATTCAATTAAACGATAATTAATAGATAATAATTGAAAACTAAATTTTCACATATAATTATACTGATTAGTTTAATACTCA
>CABZVB010000018.1 GCA_902529115.1 uncultured Balneola sp. | reverse complement strand
AGTGCCTATTTGTGGAATATATATGCATATGAATCTACTTTAGACTCTGTAATCGCTATGGAAATAGGCACTGAGGGAGTAATGAAATATTATCTTATGGGAGAAGAGGATATGGAGGGAGGAGTTGATTTTTCAATTATGAAACCACTTCCTGAAAATTTCATTGATAGTGACCAAGTATTTACAATGTTAGTTGATTATGGAGTTTCTAATATGGAGAGTTTAGCTTCTATGCTGATTAGTGAAATTCCTGAAAATTTACAAGTCGACGTTTCAATGGGCGTTAAGATCATGCATGATTATTGGAATTTACCTTTTGATATTTCACCTGATTTAATACCGGTAACATGGAATATGTTTGCACATGCTGTTGCATTTGATTCTATGGGAACTGTGATGATGCAAGATTCATTATCAGCATTTATGAATGCAGAAAATGGCCAACTCATTTACTCAAATAAAGCATTAACAAGCCTTGAAGAAGAGAGTTTGATACCTGAGAAAACTGTATTGAATCAAAACTATCCTAATCCATTTAATCCATCAACTAAAATTACCTTTGAACTTAGTATTCCGCAATATGTCCAGCTGGATGTTTACAATACATTAGGTCAAAAGGTATTAACTTTGGTTAATGATAGGATGGAATCAGGTTATCATTCAATTAATTTAGATGCAACTCGTTTAGCCTCAGGGGTTTATTTATATAGACTAATTGCAGGTAACACTGTATTCACAAAAAAAATGACACTCATAAAATAGGTTAGACTTCGCTGTAAGTATACATATTTTGGCAATTTATTCAGTTGTAATTTTGTTATTTGAATAATTCAAATTCTTTTTACAATGCTATAATGAATGTTACTATGAATGTAAAATACAGTAGAATACTTTTATTTATAGTCCTATTTTTTGTTGCCTGTAAAAACCCGACTTCCTCTGAAAATGAAAGCATTGTAGATTTTCCAGATGCTACCAATATAATTTTAGAGATGGGTTCTGGAATAAATCTTGGTAATGTCTTTGATTTAGGGGCTCATAATTTTGATTTTTATGAGTTAGCTACCATAATCACTATTTATGAAAAAGTAGGCTTCAAACATATTCGTATTCCTACTACTTGGATGGATGAAGTAAATGGGAGTACTTTAGCTGATGATAATGGAAATGTAGATTTTGAGCACCCTAGGTTTAAAGTTCTAAAGCAAGTAATTGATTTTGCAATTCAACGTGAATTATATGTTGTATTAAACACTCATCATGAACGGAGTTTTAAAGCTAACTATGATGGAAGTGATTATTATAATTCAAAATTCAGAACCCTATGGTATGATATAGCTGAATATTTCAATGATTATAATCACTTTTTAATTTTTGAAATATTAAATGAACCTGAAGGAGCTTTTGGACATTGGGGCACTGAAGTCTCTCCTGTAAGCGATCAAGCTTTATTCTTCACCCGAGAAATAATGCGGCTTGGTGTAGAGGCTATCCGAGCTACGGGCGGGAATAATCTGAAGCGTACGGTCATGATCGCTACCAATGCTTATGGAAATCATAATCAGATATTCTCCGTCTATCCAACACCCTCCCAACTGCCAGGAAAAGGTCAGGACAACTATTTAGCTATTCAAGTTCATTCCTACGATCCATGGGAATTTTGTGGCGAAACTGGGGACAATAGCGCCTATCCAGGTGACCAAATTACCGCTAACAATATGAGAGCTGTTGCAGCACATGGTCGCAAATTAGGGATTCCTATTAATTATGGAGAGTTTGGAGTCGGTAGAGATGATAATCAGCAGCAACGAAACACTGATTTAGTTCGTAATTATTATCGAACGGTGGTTCAGACTGCTGTCGAGGAGGGGATGTCTAGCTCAGTATGGGAAGATCGAGGTTGGTTTGGTCTAATTGAAGGATCGGTTGAAAGTGGTTTTTCTTATAAATATAATATTGTGCCTTATATGTTGTCAGAAGAGTAAGAGTGCTCCCGGTTTGTGAGTTACCTGTTCAATAGGTGATGGGATAAATCCAAAACTAAGAGAATCCCTTTTAACCAGTAACTAATATTAAGTATACCTTGCTGGATTCAACTTATGTGTGACTTGAGGTATCAATTAGCTTATGTCAAAAAGTGCTTGAGCTGGTAAACAGCCAACAGTTAGTGGGATATCATGTAGTCATTTTCATCCAAGTTAACTTGCCTAAGTAGTTTATTTAAATAAAATAATTATTCATAGTTTTTCTCAAATCTATAAGGTTTTTCTTATTTATTAACACTTAGTTTAGGATCTTAAAGAGGTGTTTTGAGTTGACAATGCTACAAAGTTTATGTACATATATTTGCAGCAAAACTAAGTTAAGTAGATTTTTATGGAGCACAGTCGATATAGTGATGGTTTTTTTGCCATTAATGGAATAAATGGGTTTTTACCCTATCGCCCACCCTTGAAAAAACTACCTAAACGATATGCTGAACTGCAGCATATACTTGATATTATGCCGATTGTAAAAGAAGATGGTTTACCAGGACTATTGGCAAAGGATGGAGCCATCAAAAATGCTGTTGAAGGATTATTTGATTTTTCTGATCAGGTACGTTTGGAGACGGATCCATTTATTATTCAGGCATTATTTAGGGGCTATGCATTTTTGAGTTCTGCATACACTCTTGAGCCGGCACATATGACATTTAAAGCAACGGGGAATTATGGTAAGGCTAATCGTTTTTTACCGGAACAATTAGCCAAACCATTCTGCATAGTGGCTGAAAAATTAGAAGTATATCCTTGGTTAGACTATCATTATGCATATTCATTAGGTAATTTTGTTAAAAAAAACCCCAATGGGGGATTGGAATGGGAAAATCTCGAGATGGCGGTGAAGTTTTCTGGAATGGACGATGAACGTGGATTTATTATGCTTCATGTAGATATAAACGAACATTCCCCAGATTTACTTAAGGGAATATTTGAAACGTTAGAATTAACTAACCCCCCCAAAAAAAATCTAAATGATGATCTTTTACTCTCAAAATTAGTCCTTACTTATGATGCGATGAAACGTATCAATGCACGTCGTAAAGTTATGTGGAGGGCTTCAAGATGGAAACATTATAATGACTTTAGAGTATTCATTATGGGGATTAAAGGAAACGAAGAGTTGTTTGATGAGGGGGTCATTTATGAAGGGGTAGATGAAACGCCTAGACAGTATAGGGGTCAAACTGGCGCACAAGATAATGTTATACCCACAATGGATATATTTACTGGGGTTATAAATCATTATCCAAGTAATGACTTAACTCATTATCTGTTGGATTTACGAACCTATCGTCCTATTTGTGTCCAACATTTTTTCCAAGACTTACAAGAGGATATCAAAAAATTACATCCTGAAGGGTTAATTGGATTTCTGAATGAGCGTAAATATTTCAAGAGCATGGAGTGTGTACTCGGGTTGCTTGATGAGATTTACTTATTCAGAAATGGGCATTGGCAATTTGTACAAAAGTACATAATGAGTAATACTAAGTATGCGAAAGCAACGGGTGGCACACCTATAATTTCGTGGATTCCCAATCAAATCAAAGCTGTATTTTCAGCTATGGATAAAGTCATAGATATGATGCCAACAACATATAACTATGAGTTGTTTAATAAATTGACTAGAGATCTACCTGCCAAGAAGCAATTGCTTGAAAAACAGCTTAGCATGTTAAATGAGCCAAATTATTCTGCTGATGAAGTTTACAAACTAAATGAGGAGTATAAATTAGAAGATGATAATAAGTAACAGCTTCATGTTAATTAATGAAATAAAGTTTACAGCATGAAGTCAAAATATATTATCTCTTGTTTTGATTATGATAACGTTGGTTAGCTCATTGATTACAGCATTTCGAAACAGAAAAAAACTGTCTACCCCCAACAAAAATATAGATAGTTTAGCAAACTCTTAGATAGATTATGGAGTATAATTTTAAGATAAATTATCAATGTTTAATCAATACCATAAAATGGTAAATTGGTTGTTGAGAGGCTTATTTATTTTTATGCTTGGTGCGTGTTCAAGGGCTGAAACACCCGTGCAAAAACAGTTGGCTGATAAACAACCTGATATTAAAAGCCAGTCACCTGTTGTGTTAGTACTAGGAATTGCCCAAGATGCGGGGTATCCTCAAGCTAATTGTGAAAAAGAGCAGTGTAAAAAGTATTGGCAAGGTGAAGAGCATGCACGATATGTAAGTTCAATTGCACTAGTAGATCCCTTAAGCCAGTCAGCTTGGTTATTTGATGCAACCCCTGATTTCAAGCATCAGCTCAAAATGTTGAAAATACAGTACCCAGAATCCACACTTAGAGGAATTTTTTTAACCCATGCCCATATTGGACATTATACGGGACTTATGCAATTAGGACATGAGGTTATGGGTGCCTCAGGTGTACCCGTTTATGCTATGCCTCAAATGACTACTTTTTTACAAACCAATGGCCCTTGGAGTCAGTTGGTTCACTATGGTAATATTTCATTACAGCCGTTACATGCTGATCAGGCTATTAACTTGACACCTGAGATTAGCGTCACCCCTTTCATTGTACCTCATCGAGATGAATATTCCGAAACGGTGGGCTACAATATACAATCTAGCGATTCCTCATTGCTATACATTCCAGATATAAATAAATGGGAAGTGTGGAATCGTTCAATTGAAAACGAGATAAGAAAGGTACATTTTGCATTACTAGATGGTACATTTTACGATGCAAATGAACTTCCAGGACGCAATATGACAGAAATACCTCATCCTTTTATACAAGAGAGTTTAGACAGATTTAGTTCACTTCCACTTTCCGAAAAGAAAAAGATTATGTTTATCCATTTTAACCATACAAATCCGTTAATTCTTGACAGTCCTGAGCGCGAATATGTCGAGAAATTAGGATACAGAGTAGCGAAAGAAGGTGACAAAATTAAATTGTAATATCTTTCAAGATTATGGTGCAATGATTATTTTTACTTTCTGTGACCCAGAAAAGCTATCTAATTGAGTACTTATATTATTCCTTTGGCATTCGGAATTGTATAATCAATGAGGATATAATAGTAAGAGCACCTACGGTAAGTATTGCAACCGTTATGCCAAAAATATCTGCTAAAGCTCCTGAAAGAATAGCCCCAAATACATACCCAAGATCACGCCAGAGACGAAACGTCCCAATACTTTCGCCACGTTCGAGGGGTGTGGTGGTGCTTGCTATGGTGGTAAGAAAAGTGGGATAGACGAGCGCTGTCCCCGCGCCTAATACCGCAGCCAATGCCGCGAGTTCATATATACCAGTGAATAACGGCATGGTTAAAATGGCCAAACCTTGCACGAACATACCCCAGAAAAGCATCTTCTTTTTGGAATAATGATCAGCCATTTTTCCAGTAAAAAGTTGTCCAAACCCCCAAAAGCTCGGGTATATAGCAGCTAGTAAACCGACTATTTGCATGGGATAATTGAGCCCAAGTAGTAACATAGGGAATAGCCCCCAGATCATCCCGTCGTTTAGGTTATTTATAAGTCCAGCTTGGGTTACTGAGCTAAGTGTACTATGACGGAAGGAGGTCTGGATGAAAATATTTCCCAGTGACTGGCTGTGATCTATTTGTTGTTCGTATTCGACAAATGAGTTGGTATCTTTAACCCAAATCGACGTAGTCAGTAAACCGGCCAGTACTAAGCCAATTCCTAAATAGAATGGATAAGGTGTTACCCCGAATTCACTGGCAATGAACCCAGTTAAAAAAGCCATTAAACCTACAGAAAAATATCCTGAAAATTCGTTGAGACCCATGGCTAACCCTCGATCTTTCTGGCCCACTAGGTCTATTTTCATTATAACTGTCGTGCTCCAAGCTAATCCTTGATTTAAACCCAAAAGAATGTTGCTAAAAATGACCCAGTTCCATGAAGGAGCGTAGATAAGAAGAAAGGGAATGGGTAAGGCAATGAACCATCCCGCGAGTAAAAGTCGTTTTCGTCCCCATTGATTAATGAGTCGGCCGGTCAAGTAATTTGCAAAAGCTTTACTAAAACCAAAGGCAGTTATGAAACTTAGAATAGCACTAGTGGATTGTACGCTAAATTCTTGCTCTGCAAATTCGGGGAAAATACTCCGTTCAAGCCCCACCATTCCCCCCACAAAAGCGTTGATAAGCAGCAAAAGCGAAAATTGTTGCCAATTCTGGCGCAGGCCTTGCTTCAGCTGCGATTTAGGCGCCTGATTATAGTTCACTACTAATCACAATACATTATGGTGTTTATTACAATTACTAACTAAGGTACTATGGCTAGCTTAAATAAAATTAGGAAATTTTAGCTCATTACTAATTTCTGTATGAAAAATAGCAGTAGTCGAGCTAGCATTGGGTGGAATTAACCAACTCCAATCACCCGTTACCTGTCTACCAGCTTGATTCTCTTGACCCATGAATTTCATGAATTGTTCCACAGCGCTTTGCCGATCTACAATAGTGGCATGGGCTTTTTCAAATGAATAATAAACAGCCTCACTGAGTACTGTTAGAGCTTTTTCTTTCCAAAATGGGCTTGTCAAATCTAAGTCTAATTGCTTTGCAATATCCGGTAGCATATTATATCGATTTTCATCGCCAAAATTACGTATAGCTATTTCATCGAGCATGTACCAGCCATTAAATGGTGCTGCTGGATAAACAATCCCCCCTATATTTAAGCTCATGAACGAAATTATGGGTAGCTTATACCATTTCAAGCCTAGATCCGCGAACCATGGATACTTGGAATGACCAATGTATACTTCGGACACCTGATTACGTGGAATTTCAAGCCATTGCTCAGGTCCATTGTTCATCGAATAAACTACGGGAAGCAGATCAAAATGGGTACCTTCACCTTTCCATCCAAGTGATTCGCAATGCTTAGTAAATGCTATATTTTTGGGATCTCCAATTACTTGACTATCCTTTTCATAGCCCGCATACATTAATAAGGTATAATTCTTAATGCGAAATCGGCTTCCTTGACTTGAGTCAGATGGAGCAAATATGGTAATTGTACTTCTAATTTTGGTTCGGGTTTCTGCGGTTCGAATGTGTTGGATAAGTGCCTCTTTAAAATCCGAAGCGGTTGAAACGCTACGTTTATCCAAGGTTTTCAAGGTTCTCCAAAATAACCTACCCACGCAGCGGTTGGAATTACGCCATGCTAATTTACCCCCATAATCAAGTTCATCAAATGTATGGATATAGCTGCCTGTTTCTTGAATCTGCTGTTTTATTTCTGCCCAACGATCTTTAAACCCAGATTGCTCGGTTTCTTGATAGTACTGGAGAATAAATGCTTTTGCCTCGGAACGTAAAGAGTCTCTTTTTTTCATTAGAAGTGGATTAATCACATGACAAACAACTCAATAAAAATTACCGAACCTGTCTAATGAGTAAAATGAATAGTACTTAAATATACTAAATTATTGCCTAATTGTAGAGATATAGGCTCACCATTTATTAACAGGGAAATTGTGCAAAAAGTGGATCGAATAATGCCTTTCAGTTGAAAATGAGAGGATTTTATATTACGATTATCTAATCTCTGCACAACCTTTTTAGTCCTTATTAGGGTCTAGAAAAGACTATTAGGTAGTTTGCTAATTACCTTTTTTATTTAACATCCGATCTTTTTTAAAATATCTTCTGCTAGTTCAAACATATCCTTCTCTACCGAATAAAATGCGGACCGTTCGTCTACAGAAAAGTTCATCCCAATTCCATTAGTAATAAAACTAAGCCTAACTCCACGTTCTGGATCGAAATAAGCAGAACTTACTAGCCCATAGGCCAGTCCGGAATGCCCAAACATCGCAGCAGATTTTTCTAGCATTACATCCAACGTAGGCTCACCAGTTAGTATATGTATTCCTAGTCCCCAAGCTCGGAAAAGTCCGCCGTATGCATCACCTAGTTGGGTATCGGCGTGCCATTGGATCTCCGTCATTTGTGCAATAGTTTCGGCTTTTAACCAACCCTCAGGTGTATTTTGATGGCTTAGGGCACTCTGCATATATCCTAATAGAGTCATGAGATCTCGCGCGGAGATACGTAGTCCTCCCTGGGGTCCGTATGGAATTGCATTAATCCCAATGAGTACATCTCGTCGGTTTTGTGGGTATCTCGAGTCTTCTTGCTGTCCCGCTTGCTGCTCTTCTTGACTAGATCGCTGGTCAGCTTGTGCCGTCCATTGGTTATCGGACTTTCGGTAAAGGGTAGCGGGAAGTTCTTCATAGGATCGAGTATAGCTACTAAAGCCGGCTTTTAAGCCAATGGGGTCAAATATCTCTCGCTTAATGTATATGTCAAAAGCTTCACTAGAAACCTGCTCAATTAGAGTTCCTAGTATTCCAAATCCTAGATTTGAGTACTGAAACCAATTACCAGGAGCTTGTTCCCCAAAGAGTTCCTCGGAATAGTATTCCCCAGTAGATTGCATTAACTCGTAGAGGGCTGGGGTTACTTCGGAAGTGTAACTAAGTCTTAGAAATTTGTTATAAGCAGTACCATCGCGAAGAGAGCTTTGATGACTAAGTAGATGCCTAGTTGTAATGGGGATATCTGGAAAGTTTGGATTTTCAATTGTAAAGTCAAGATAGTGATTGATTGGAGTGTCTAAATCTAACATATTACTCTCTACCAGTTTTAGCACACCCAACGCGGTAATCAGTTTAGAAATACTAGCAATACGGAAAGGTGTATCAGGTGTGATGGTACTTTTAGTTTTTAAATCTGAAAAACCAACTGTTAAAAATTCTGGTTCTTGGTCTTTGCATGAAAAACTTAAAATGCCTCCTATCATGCCATAACGAAGTTGGATTTGATAAAAAGAATCGAGAGTTTCAGCTCTGTTCGTATACCCTTGTGCAATTATGGAGGAGGGTGTAAAAAGAAATAAATTAAGCACTAAAATTAACTTAAATGAAACTATATTTGTAATGATTGAAGTCATATAATTTGTAATTATATCTTTAGACTGAAATTGTAATTACACTCATCCTTAACATAGTCTTTATCGAGGATTTACATATTTGAGCTTTTGTTGATTTTATAATCACTTTAATAACAAAAACTATTAGATTAATTGTCTAATTTTTTCTCCCAATAGCCTACATCTAGCCATTTTTTTAATTTAAATCCAGTTTCTTTGAAATGGGCCACTTTTTCGAACCCCATCGATTCATGAAACCTAATGCTAGATTCATTAGGAATAGTAATTCCAGCTAGTACTGTATGAATACCTTCTTTTTGTAGGATCATTAGTAACTTTGTATAAAGTTGTTTTCCCCACCCATTACGTTGATGATCGGGGGCTATATAAACACTAATTTCTTTTGTAAACCGGTAGGCTGATCTGTTTTTCCAAGAATTAGCAAATGCAAATCCAATTATTTTGTTATCTAGATCAACAACCATCCAATGATGTTCAGGTGAATGATTCTGGATACGATTCCCCATTTCTTCCTTGTTGATGGGAGTTTCTTCAAAAGTAATTGTTGTGTTTATGACATAGTAGTTGTAAAGATCCGCAAGCGCAGAGGCATCTTTGAGTTGTACAGGGCGTATCATAGTAACAAACAAGTTCTATCTTCCAATAAGTATAAGTTCTTCTTGAGGTGGAATTAAATATTCTGCACCATTCTGTGTAATTACAGCCATTTCTTCCACACTAATGGTTTTTGTTCCACCTTGCTCAAGTGTCCAAGCATGAAAGCCGTCAAATGCAAACACCATTCCTGCTTTTAGGCGAAGTTGGGCAGCGGGCCGTTGACCAGGAATATGAGAACCTCCAAGGTTAGGCCCAGCGTCATGAGCTACATACCCTACTGGATGTCCAGTACTCCACATGACATATTCACTTTCGTTTTGTTTCATTAGAGCTCGTTGGGCAGCATCTACGTCCTCGCCACGTACACCAGGCTTCATCGCCTGAAATGCAGCAAAACCACCATCTCTAGCTGACTCCCAATAGCGTTGAATATGATCTGGAGCTTGGTTTTGATCTGGACCAAGCACATAGGCAAAACGTTGAATATCACTGACCCATCGGTCATAGAGTTTAATTCCAAAATCGGTTTGGATGACATCTCCAGGCATTATTACTTTATCGGTGGCATGTGAATGGCCACGATCCGGTCCAGAGTTTACATTCGGATTTTGTGAAGGACTCCATGCCTCCCCTACACCATAGGCCTCCATCTTGGCGTCTAAAAAAGCGGCCACTTCAGCATCTGTAGTTTCTCCAGGTACTATGGTCGCATACGCCTCTATTTGCCAAGCTGCTGTTAGCTCAGCTGCTTTACGCATAATCTCAATTTCTTGGGGTAGTTTTATGCTTAGCCATTCGTAAATAAGGTCTTCAGAGGATACCAATGCCGCTCGGCTCTCCGGATCCAAGGCCGCAGTCAAAGCCTGATACTGAGAGTGTGATAAACCATCTGCAAGTTTATTTTGGCTGGAGGTATTTATTGCAATTCTACCGAGTGATAAATTTCCAATAAATTTTGCAGCATCTTCAATGGCTGAAGCCCCACGTTCAACAGGAATGACTCGTTCATGTATATCAAGCTCGTCTAAGGCTGTAGCTTCACCTACAGGCGAAAAGACGATGGAATGGAAGTCCTCTGAAGCTGAGTAAAACAAAAAGACAGCAGTACCTCCCGCGTTTTCACCGCCGATGTGATCAGCCATGGGGTCATTATCATTTTCACGGCAAATAACCAACCATGCATCCAAGCCAGTTGTTTCCATAGCTGCTGGAAGTAGTTGTTTAATTCGTTCTTTACGTATTTCAGGCCATGGATTTTCACCCCAATCAATTGTGGTAGTCTCTTTGTTGAATGATTCTTGATTTTGAGGCAAACAAGCCAAAATGGGTATGATGAGAAATAGATAGGTGAAGCGCATAAAACAACTTATTTGAGCATTATTTATGAGTACCAAATTCAAATGCAATTGGTAGATCTAGCAAACCTTTACAATGCAATGAACCTGTGCAACGCGGTTTAACCGAGTAATACTAATTACGGTAATTCGACTTTTTTTGCAAGTCAGGTAATTTGTTAAAAGCTAGTAAAAGTCTTTTTATTAATCATCGATATGGTTTTCTTTTAAGTAATCATATCATGAAATCAAATAACTCTATAGCCCGTAATTATGAAATGTTCTAGTGCAACCATCGTTTTTTTGATATTTACTATAGGTTCATCCTTTTTGGCTTTTGCTCAAGATAAACTCACTTTTGAAGATGTCATGAAGTTTGAGGACATTACACAGTCCTCCATTTCTGACCAGGGAAACTGGCTTATTTATACCGTTGCACCAGATAGAGGAGATGCTCGTGTAGTGGTGCAATCAGTCTCAGGGACATTAAAATATGAGGTGATGATGGCTTCATCTCCAGCTATGTCTACCGACGAAGCATGGGTTGCGGCAAGGATCCAAGCCTCACTAACTCAACGGCTCAACGATCAAAGAAATGCTCCAAAGAATGGTATGGCGATTTTGTCAACTGAAGATGGATCGGTAGAACGCATCGATAGTGTGGCTCGTTTTCAATTTTCGAACAACGGACAGTGGTTGGCATATCAGAGGTTAACTTCCCCAGAGGTAGAAGAGTTAAAGTCAAAGAACAAGCGCCTGGGAACGGCTCTACATCTCCGAAATATGGCTACTCAAGAGGAGATGTCCTTCGAGTTTGTGAGTGAATTTGCCTTCGATTCGCTGTCCTCTTTTGTTGCTTTTGCGGTTGTAGATACCTCAGATACTGAGAATGGTTTGTTTATAGTGAATTTGGATGCTCAAGAACAATGGGAGTTAGAGCGAACCCAGTCTGGCCTGTTTGCCAATCTAACTTGGGCTCCAAAAACATCTTATTTAGCATACACTGCTGCGAGCTACAATCAAGAATATCTACGCTCAGATGCTTATTTAAAATTGTGGGATTCGAAAAGTAATTCGGTGAATACTTTGGTAGCTCCGGATGAGGTAGAACAAGAGTATGCACTTCGATCTCAAAATCAGCTGGTGTTTACTCACGATGGTAATCGTTTGTTTTTTGGACTTCGTGATCGGGCTATGGTGGATTTGGAAATGCCCGATATGGCGGCGGAGTCAGTTGAAGATCCTGAAACCAATGAGCAGATTTACGATATCGATGCGATAATCTCTGGTAGAGGCTTGGATATTTGGCATGGAGAAGATCCACTCATTAAGACTCAAGAAATTGTAACCTGGAATCGCAGAAAAAATCATTTATACACGTCAGTGGTGCATCTCGGTCGCAAGACTAAGTGGGTACAGCTAGCTGATAAGACCATGCCTGAAGTACGCATTGCCCATAATTCTAAGCGACTGCTGGGCTATAGCAATCAACCCTATCAGCGGGAGATTACCTGGGATGGAAGTTATAGTGATTGGTATCTGGTTGATGTGAATTCGGGAGATCGAAGAAGCTTGCTCACCCGCTATGGTTCGTGGCCGGCACTCTCCCCGTCGGGTCAGCAGTTGGTTTGGTATGCAGACAAGCACTGGCACTTACATACGGTGGCAACGAAAAAAACGAAGAATCTTACGGAGGCTTTAGATGTGCCATTTTACAACGAAGATCATGACTATCCATCAGATGTACCCGGTTATGGGGTTGTGGGGTGGACAAAAGGGGATGAACAGGTGTTGATATACGATAAATTCGATGTTTGGAGTTTTGCAACCCGTAACGGTCAGCCAATAAATATTACAGGAGGGCAGGGCCGCGCTGAAAACCGAATTTTCAGGGTGATAGATGCCGATCGGTCTGGTAATCCAGTTGGTAACAATGGTGAGTTACTCCTTTCATCATATCATGATTTACGTAAGAATTTTGGTTTTTATTCTACTTATTTGGAAGATACCAAGGTTACTCCACTGCTCGAGGAAGACAAAAAATTTACCTTTGTAGCTAAGGCTTCTGACTCGGATGCTATTTTGTACAAGCGCGAGGCCTATGATGAGTTCCCCAATCTCTGGGTGGCAAAGGATGCGTCCTTTGAAAATGTACAGCAGCACACACAGCTTCATATGGATTTGAAAGAACGTTGGAATTGGGGGTCGGCCGAATTGGTAGACTGGTTAAGTACGGATGGCACTTTTATACAAGGCGTGGTGATTAAGCCCGATAATTACGATCCGAATAAGCGCTACCCAATCATGACCTACTACTACCGCTTTTTCACGAATAGGTTACATGATTTTAATGAACCCAAGACCAATCATCGCCCCGTATTTGCACAGTATGTGAGTGATGATTATGTGGTTTTCTTGCCCGATATACGTTTTGAGATAGGTCGCCCAGGTTTTGCAGCCACCAAGAGTGTGGTACCTGGAATTCAAAAGTTAGTGGAGTTGGGTATTGCTGATTCAGATAAATTGGGGCTTCACGGGCATTCTTGGAGTGGTTATCAGACGGCTTTTATCGTTACTCAAACCGATATTTTTGATGCGGCTGTATCTGGTGCACCGGTAAGCAATATGACCAGTGCTTATGGCGGAATTCGTTGGGCTTCTGGGATGGCACGTAGTTTTCAGTATGAGAAAACGCAGTCGCGAATTGGAAAGACTCTAATGGAAGCACCATTAGTCTATCTCGAAAATTCACCAGTATTTTATGCTGATAAAATAACTACCCCCATGCTTATTCAACATGGGGACGATGACGGGGCGGTGCCTTGGTATCAGAGCATTGAAATGTATATTGCTATGCGGCGCTACAACAAAGATGTGATTTTCTTGCAATATCACGGCGAGCCACATCATCTTCAGCGTTTCGAAAATAAACTGGATTATGCTATACGCATGAAAGAATACTTCGACCATTATCTAAAAGGTGAGGGCGAACCTGAATGGATCATTAGCGGTGAAGAATATCAAGGAAGGTAGGAGACGTTAACCCTGCTATAATTGAATCTCTAGCATGAGGATCAGTAAAATGTTGGGTATCGTAGCTTTGTCAGTACCGGGTTGGTAGAAGCACTAGTGATAATAAATAAGTTGTCATATTCATCTTCGTTAATCTTTGCTACTTCATAGCCGAGAATCAAGCTTGTTAGAGTAGGGGTAGTATTACTGTGTCCAGAAACCAGTATCACCCCTGTTGTTTCTTTTAACATTTCCGCAAATCCTGATAAATCTCGTGCATCATAGGGGTTCACTGGTAATTCCAATGAGTCCGCTAAGGGTTGGACGGTTTGCATGGTACGCTTATATGAAGTGGAATAAATTGCCGTTATTTCTAGGTCTTTTAGCATATGGAATAGGGTATTGGATCGTTCGAAACCTATTGGTGATAGATTAGGGTCACGACTGGAATCCAATTTTTCGGCATGGCGAAACAGTATGATGGTAGGTTCTTGATTTTGCTCCGCTATTTGTGTTTGCGCAAACACTGATGAAGTGTAAATGAAAGTGAGAAGAAATAGAAGAGGTAGGGATGCTTTGTAGAGCATGGTAGTAAAATTAAATGGTAAATGGATTAACCAGTGGGTAATTTGTAAAAATCAGGTTTATTTTGCGGCAATAACTTTAATCTCAATCTTGGCATCGAGTGGGATTCGAGCTGCTTCCAGTACCATTCTGGCTGGGAAATCTTGGGTGAAATAATCGATATATATGCTGTTGAATTCCGAGTAATTGTCTAAATCGTCCAAAAAAACATCCACACTAACCACATCCCCTAATCCATACTCTTCAGCGGATAAAATTGCTTCGATATTCTCTATTGCTTGACGGACCTGTGATTCTAGATCATCACCGGCCATTTCACCTGTTTGTGGATCCAGGCCTAATTGCCCAGATATATAAATGGTATTATCCACTCGCACTCCTTGTGAATAGACTCCAACAGCAGCAGGCGCTTGATCGGTAACAATAATCGTTTTTTCCGTATTTGAATTGGATTGGGGCGCGCCAAGTGAGCAGGCTGTCATAAAAAATAGTACCAGAGATAAAAAAATTAAATTATGCATCAAAAATCTCCTGCTTCATAGCGTCGGTAAATCTTGCAATTTCTTCGGCGGTAGTGTACACGTTGGGGGTAACACGTATACCGTTGAATTGATGATGTTTTATGGGTGTGACTATTATGTTATGTTTTTTCCAAAGAGAACTACTTAACTCCGATGGGTCCTTTCCTTTCACCTCAACCGTTGCTATTCCACAGGCAAATGATGGATTGCGTGACGTATGTAAGGTGACTTTTGGTTCATTTATTAGTTCGTCGATCCATAAATCATTTAAATATTTTAGTCGGGCTTCTTTCCTCTCACTACCTATACCTTCATGAAAGGTGACTGCTTCTCCAATGGCGAGGTAATTTGCAGCAGGATGTGTTCCTATTTCTTCGAATTTTCGAATGTCATCATCCTGGTTTTCATGTGCTGCCATTAGGGGCCATAAATCGCCTATTTTATCTTTTTTTACATATAATAGCCCCGTACCATGAGGGGCAAAAAGCCATTTATGCAAACTGGTGGTGTAATAATCGCAATCTAGGTCATCGTGAGTGAATTGAAAGTGAGCAAAGGCATGAGCTCCATCAACCAAAACAGGAATTCCTTTTTTTCGCGCCATAGCGACAACTTTCTTAACCGGAAGTATTTGCCCGGTAAGATTTACAATGTGGCACATAAGTATCATTTTGGTTTTTGGGCCAATGTTGCGTTCAAAGAGATCGACAATTTCATTTTCATCCTCAGCAGGTACCGGAAGGTCAAATTGTTTGAGTACAATCCCTTCTCTGCGCTCTCTTTGTTTGAAGGTGTTAATCATTCGTGGGTAATCATGCGTTGTTGTCAGTACCTCGTCACCTGGTTGTAGATCCATACCTAATTGGCATATTTGCAAACTTTCTGAGGTATTTCTGGTAAGGGCTATTTCTTCGGAATCTACGCCCAACATACGGGCTAGCTGCTGTCGAACCCCCTCACGTCGGGGTTCTAAAATTCGCCACATATTATACACAGGAGCTTGATTGGAGAAATCCAGATGCTTTTTCATAGCCTCTTGGACAAAACCGGGAGATGGACTAACGCCTCCATTATTCAAATTAATTAAACTTCGATCCACGGTGAAAGCTTGTTGAACGCGGTACCAAAAGGATTCATTGGTCGCCAACTTTGTGGGAGAACCGTCGAACTTACTAAGCTCGTCCAAGATATGTTTTGTGTTTTGTGGATTAAAAAAAGTACCTAGCGTCAAAGCTGCAGCTCCGCTACCTATTTTGCTTAGAAATTCTTTACGTGAAGACATACTCAAGGGATTAATTAGTTCTCCTATTTACCAATCAAAATGAACATATGCAAGAGTCACTCTGCCAATGAAGCTAGAAAAGGACTGCATATTAACTTGTAGTAAATTCAGATTTGGTCGCAGCTTATGTAATGAGTAGATTTTACTACGATCAATAGACTATTTTTAAACAGTTAGTTAAATCAATGAATATATATATGAGATTATACCCTGCTGTAGGATTAATGTGCATAATTTGGGTTTTTAATTCATCAATCTCAGCCCAAGATCTGACCGGTGAAGACAAATATACTTATTTAAAGCAATTAGACCATTTTTTATCTATTCCAAATAATGGGTTATATATTGAGCATATCGAACCCAATATCGAGTGGCTTATTGAAGCGTTTAGCCAACTTGACTTTGATGCAAAACGATTGGAAACAAATGGGCAGCCGTTATTTTTCGCCCAAAAAATAAGCAGAGAAGACTTACCTACTGTTCTTTTTTATATGCACTTAGATGGGCAATCTGTTGATTCAACAGCATGGAATCAACCAAGTCCATATGAACCTGTTTATAAAAGTAGAACAGAAATGGGGGATTGGCAGATCATGAGCGAAGAGGTGCCTAAGCCTCCTTATGATCAAGAGTGGCGTATTTTTGCACGTTCCGCGTCTGATGATAAGGGTCCAATTATTATGTTACTTGCTGCTCTCCAAGAACTTCAAAAAGAGAGACAGGAATTGGCTTACAACGTTAAGATAATTTTGGATTCTGAGGAAGAGCGAGGTTCGCCTCACTTATTATCTTCGGTGCAACGATATTCGGATTTGCTTTCCTCTGATTATTTGGTGGTCTCAGACGGCCCTATGCACGATTCCGGGCTACCTACACTCACTTATGGAGTGCGGGGGATTACCCGAATGACACTTGAAATATATGGTCCTTCTAAGCCTCAACACAGCGGCCATTTTGGGAATTATGCTCCTAATCCAGTTTTCAGAGCAGCACATTTATTAGCTTCGATGAAGGACGAGCAAGGACGCGTGGTCATTGCTGGATACTATGATGGTGTTAGTTTTGATTCATTGGCTCTTCAAGTCATGGCAGCCGTTCCTGACAATGAGGAGGCAATACAAGAAAGGGCTGGATTTAAGGAACCTGAAAAAGTTGGTGTAAACTACCAGGAAGCTATGCAGTTTCCATCATTGAATGTGCGCGGTATTCGTTCAGCATGGGTGGGAAATGAAGCTAGAACAATTGTACCTGATAAAGTTATTGTTGAAATAGATATTAGAACCGTACCAAATACCGATGGAAACCGACTAGCAGGATTGGTAAAAGAACATATAAAACAACAAGGATATACCATTTTAGATGCCGTGCCAACTCATCAGGAAATGCTTAGTATTGAAAAGCCCATTTTTGTTGAACATACTGTATCTATGTATCCGTTTCGAACACCTTTAGACTCAGAACTTGGAGCTTGGTTAAAGGATGCTCTAGAGCAAGCACATGGTAAGGAGGTAGTTCAAATACGTATCTTAGGTGGAAGTTTACCTCTTTCCTTCTTCCTGAATGAACTTGATATACCAGCTGTACTTGCACCATTAGTCAATGCAGATAATAATCAGCACAGCCCAAATGAGAACCTTAGACTAGGAAATTTTTTTGATGGTATTCACTCCTTTCGATCTATTTTAATTAATCCAATTCCGCAATAAAATTATGAATAAGATGATTTCAAATACCAGATTCTCTTTCTTAATAACCATCCTTTTTTTGGGATGGGGGACTTGTTCAACGCCCCCAAATTTGCAGGAAAAGGCCGAACAAGCAGATATTTTAGTTACGACAACCCTTGATGAAAATGAACTCCCAGGAATTTCTGTCACTATTCTAAAAGAAGGTGAACAAGTCTATTCCAAAGGCTTTGGCTTCGCTGACTTAGAGGCTAAAAAAATGATAGATCCATCCACTACCCGGTTTCGAGTTGGAAGCGTCTCTAAAACATTTGCAGCTTCTGCGCTCATGACCTTGGTAGAAGACAACAAGGTGCACTTAGATAGTAGTGTGTATGGTTATGTTCCCAATTTCCCTGAAAAAGAATGGACAATTACACCCAGACAAATAGCCGGTCACCTCTCAGGTATTCGTCATTATAGAGGCAATGAAATGAATATAAATCGTTTTTATCCCTCAGTAAATGAGGCTCTTTCTATCTTTGAAAAGGATACACTTCTTCATGAACCTGGTTCGAAATACCTTTACTCCACGCATGCTTGGACCCTTCTTAGTGCTGTGATTGAACAAGCAGCAGGGGCCCCCTATTTAGATTACATGCAGCAGTCCGTATTTGATCCACTGAGCATGACCAGCACCCACCCCGAATTAAGTGACTTTGAAGGGGTTGAAAAAGTAAGTTATTATGTGCGTAATCCTGCTGGTGGACTAACCCCTGCTCCTGAGGTAGATAACAGTTGGAAATGGGCTGGAGGCGGCTTTATATCAACTACAGAGGATGTGGCTCGTTTTTTATGGCAACATGCTGAAGCATCGTATTTAACTACTGAATCTCTCTCAGAACTAACAACTCCACAACAAACAACTAGAGGTGAATCCACCAACTATGGATTGGGTTGGTCTAACCGTAAAGATGCTCAAGGTAATCGATTAATTGGGCATACAGGTGGCTCGGTGGGTGGTACCACTTTTGCGTTTATGCAACCCAATAGCGGGGTTGTAGTAGTTATGACTACGAACGTATCAAGTGCTAGTTTTGGAAACTTAGCCAATGATCTATTTACCTTGTATCGGTAAAAACTGCTTTAGTCTTAGTAGTCTATGGTTTCAGTATGAAAGGGATACAACTGATCAATGGGGCCGAACTTGTATTCTAACGCATTAATACGAATAGTACCAAACCAATCTCCGGGAGCATCCACTACTTGAATGGTTTTGGCGTAGCCTGTTTCGTCGAAACCGCGGCGAAAATGTACTCTCGATTTAACTACAAATACGTCAAAATCGTCAGGATTTATAGGACCAAACCGTAATGATTCTGGCCGGATAATTTGTTCATAAGTTGGGGTAATAATGAGCACATTATCGTTCCCAAAACCAATTGCGGCTACGTGGTCATAGCCCCATTGCGGTCCAAAAAATAGTACCTCACCGTCGATTTGAACCGCTGGCCCGGCTTGTTCACCTGTAATGCCGCCCACTTTTCTACTAAAACGATCACCTGGTTGGGCATTTTTTTCTTTGAGTGCTTCTAAGGCAAATTCGTCCCGAAGAGCCGCGTACAAAACTTTTCCTACCTCTTCATCGATTAATTCACTTAGTATCCATGTGGCATCTCCGGGCCGGTCTGAATAATCGCCTAGTGCAACCGGGGTTTGTTGATTAGCAATAGCTTTTTTAGTGATTTGAACGGCCTCTTTGGGCATCGGAAATTGTTGATCTACGTATTCTTCCCGCACACGCCAAATATATTCGGCCATATCGTCGGCAATCGAGTCGGCTAGTGCTTGGTCATCATTGGTAGTCACATGCACGGTCGTACCAATGTCGGGTACATCGGACCAAGGAAATCCGTAAAAAACACTCACATAAACGTCTTTATTTCTAGCTTCCCAGCGTCTTGCGCGCTCCATAATGTCCATTGCTGGGGATGCTCCAGTCCATTGTAAAACAGTGGCTGTTATAACAGGTGGCTTCCTACTGGCTGATGTAGGAACATACATCCCTTTTGAAGTCTTATACAAAAACTCAGCCGAACGCTCGCCCTGTAAAAATGCGTCATAATGAGGGAAGCGTTTGGTTACAAATGCCGCATCTGCCCAATCTAAAAACTCTTCGTCTTCATTTCCATGAAGATCAAAAGAAGCGGCAATCGGAACCTCAGGCCCAACAAGTGCGCGAATTCGTTTTGCTATTTCGGCTTCGGGCTTTGGAATATCGCGAACTGCCATAGCACCGTGAAGCGCTAGATAAATCCCATCGACTGGAAGCTTAGATTCTAAGTCACTTAAAATGATATCCATAAAATATTCGAAGCTTTCAAGAGTATTCCAACTTCGAGAAGACCCGCCAAATACAAAATCTGGAGAATTAATCCCTACCACTTCAACATCTCCTAAAACATTTGCTTTATGAACAAAACCTCCTACATATCCGCCAAGATTTGTACGGCCTTTTCCAATGAGTTCATCGCCAGATAAATAAGGCCCGTTGGTAGTCCAGTCTTCAATGCCTGCGTCTCCACCTGGACAAAATGTACAAGTCTCTTGTTGATATTTAATGACTGCAAATTTCTTTGGTTGGCTTTGTTGGGAGCATGCGTTAAGACCTAGGAAGGTTAGCATGAAACCGGTTATGATTATTCTAAAATTATTCATCTTTGTATGTAGTTATAATATAAAGTGGCATTATACAGAATTTGCATGATGAATTTTTAAAGAGTATGACTAGAATTTTGAGCCTCTAAGCCAAGTATCGGATCGCGCCCAGCTAAGGTTGAAAGCTTCTTGGATTTGACTGTCTTGTTTGCCCTGTCCCTCTAAGGCTTGTAGCAAGCCATAATAAGACCAACCATTGTTTGGATGATCTTGAAGAGCTTCTCGATATACTCGTTCAGCCTCAGGAAAATTATCCGCTACAAAGTAAGCAGCACCTAACCAGTGTCGTGCCGCAAAGGGTAGAGGTTCAGGTTCATCATAGGTTAGTTGATCTTCAAATGAGATAGCTATGTTGAAAGATTTAATAGCCTGATCTAGATTGCCTTGAGTCCATTGTATTTCTCCCTCAAGTATATGAGCTAAAGTACCTAGCAATAGATTAGCTGGGTGAAAGCGAAAGCGGTCATCAGACGATTCTGATAGTTCTTTGATGTCTGTAACCATAGAGGTGGCAGTCGCTTCATCTCCAGATTTAAGTGAAGCATATCCCATTGAGAAATTCCACACCCCCAACTGTATGTCATTGGTGGGCTTTTCACGAATTTTAGCTATGTCAAGTACGTCCTCAAAACGTCCAAACCGAATTAGAGTGAGTAGTTCAAACATTGGATTTCCAGTGAGCCTGCTATAATCCCGCCCTGCCTGAGTTGCTATTCCACTTTGGCCGTCCATGGATGCAGCAAATGCAAGCATATGCAAATTATGGCTGGGATAGATGGCAAATCCTTCACCTGTTGCAGCTTTTTGATCCGAGTGCCAAGCCATTATGTTTGCTTGAACTGATTTACCCCACATACCTACTTCACTCCATGTATGAGAAGGCATATGGTTAATGTGACTGGCGCCAGGTATAGAACTACCTATAAATTCGGAACATTCTAGTGCTTTCTCTGGTCTTATTGTAGATTCAGTGGCATGAATGTAGAGATGACATGCCCCAGTATGGGTAATGTCAAGAGACAATACCCGTTCAAGTTCACGATGTATACGCTGTACATCTGGATCATCGATGTCTCTATATCCTCTTCGAGGTTCAAGCAAGAATAGAGCTTCGGCGTAGAAAGTGCCTATATCTAAGTCATTAGGGTATTTTCGTGCAAGTTGCTCCATAGCTTTGGCATAGGCGGTATCACGTACTGCTTGGGTTTGAGGATCATAGGTTTCATGATATCTGAGTGCCATTGCAGCAATCAGATCTGCTTCTTTTTCGGTAACGAAGCCTTCTTGAGCTAATTCTTGAGCGGCCTGAATGGATGTATAGGCTCTAGGCGCTTCCGCTTCTTGCATTTTTCCATTTAAATAGGGTCCCCAGGCCCAAGCTTCCCCCCAGAAACACATACTACAGGTAGGATCTAGCTTTTGGGCTTCCACAAAAGATCGGGCAGCGTCTACTTTTGTGAAGGCATACATCATCTGAAAGCCTTGATTAAAATATTCTTGCACCCCATCAACCGATGAAGAGATAGGTCGGTCAAAATCTCCAAGAGCCTTTTCAAATAGTGGAAATGGCTCTGAAAAAAAAGTAGGATAGCCGGATTCTTGTGCAACGATAGTTGATGTTAAAATAAGGAAAAAAGGTAGTATGTAAGTTGATTTGACCATACGATGATTAGGTATATTGAACGAATAAGTAGTTAACTAAATAACATAATAAATATCAGCAGAGGTAGTATACAATTTTTAGTAAAACCTTATCGTAACAATAGTTTAGCTATAGTACTTAGCTGCATATTGGTAGTACCTTCATAAATTTTACCAATCTTAGCATCGCGGTAATATTTCTCAACAGGATATTCTTTTACGTATCCATTACCCCCAAATAAATCTATGGCCATTGAACTAACCTTTTCAGCTACTTCGGATGAGTAGAATTTAGCCATAGCGGCTTCTTTAAGAAAATTTTTACCAGTCATTTTCAATCGGGCCGAATTGTATACAAGCAGTCGCGCCGTTTCTATATCGGTGGCCATCCGTGCCAGCTGAAACTGAATTCCTTGATTCTCTGAGATGGCTTGGCCAAACTGCTTTCGTTCTTTCACATAGGCTAATGCAGACTCGAAAGCACCTTGGGCAAGACCAATCATTTGAGCGCCAATACCGATTCGCCCCTCATTTAAAGTTTCTATAGCTACTTTGTACCCTTTACCGAGTTCACCTAAGATGTTTTCTTTGGGTACACGGCAATCTTCAAGCAAAATTTCACAGGTTGAACTAGCTCTAATGCCTAATTTATCCTCTTTTTTAGCCACAGAGAACCCTTCGAAACTTCGCTCCACCACGAAGGCCGAGATTCCTTTGTACCCAGCCTCAGGGTTGACCGTAGCAAATACAATAAAAATATCCGCTTCATTTGCGTTGGTGATCCAAAGTTTTGCACCATTGAGTATATAGTGATTCCCATCTTCCTTAGCCGATGCTTTTAGGGCAAATGCGTCACTACCCGAAATAGCTTCTGAAAGGCAGTATGCACCTACTTTTTTAGTGGCTAGTTGAGCTAAATACTTATCCTTTATGTTTTCAGAGCCAAAATTTAGGAAGGCATTGTTGACCAAGGTATTTTGCACATCCATAAAAACGCCTACGGATGCATCGACCCGGGAGAGCTGCTCAATGGAGACAATAGACATCATGAAGGTTCCGCCAGCGCCGTCATATTTTTCAGGAATTTCAACACCCATTAATCCCATTTCAAA
Organism: uncultured Balneola sp.; assembly: GCA_902529115.1. Classification (GTDB taxonomy): domain Bacteria; phylum Bacteroidota; class Rhodothermia; order Balneolales; family Balneolaceae; genus UBA1275. The sequence goes on along the minus strand of CABZVB010000018.1, from coordinate 11,777 downwards.
GCATTCATCAATTACACTTTGGTCAAGTTTAGCCTGTTCATCCATTTTATGCACAAGCGGAGCAATAGAGCTTTGGGCAAAATCAGCTGTGGCTTCTTTGAGCATCTGTTCATCCTCGGTTAATTGGGTAAGTGATGGGATCATATTTTTGTGCGTCATAAGCAGCTCCGTACTTTAATTTTCACTACTCTAACCAAATCTAATATTGTAAGTATTTATTTACCACTAAAATCAATATTGATTTGAAATTTATAACAGTATAGAACAGATTCTCTGGTAAATAGATGTATTATTCTTAAAACTTCAATCAGATGAGCCTTATTTGACTAAATCATAACACATTGATTACGCTTGTTTATTTAATACTGGTATAAGTAAAATTAAGCCCTGCTTACAACAAAATTAGGTTTTGATTTTCTAAGAAATTATTTAAAGTTTTTAAAACCACAATCAAAACAATATGCAACTACATAACTATCTCTATTGGATAGGAATAAACTGTTCAATCCGCTAATATTATTTAACATGCTTTGGATTTGAATGGGGAGTATATCTTGTGTAAGTGAATTTAAATAATCATCAAATTCAACTTCATTGTTGTAAGAAAAAGCTTTATAGTCTTTCAAATCAAGTTTTGTGACCATTGATTCAATAGCTTCATCTAAAGTACCTAATTTATCAACTAAACCTAACTCGAGAGCTGTATCACCTCTCCATATTCTACCACCAGCAAAATCTAGAACTTCTGAGAAATTCATACCTCTATTATTTGCAACCCTTGTTACGAAGTCTTTATATATATTTTCTGTATTCTCTCTGTAAAATTCATTTAACTCTTCATTCATTCCTCTGCTTAAATCATTAACATCACCAGCTTTTGTCATACTTATACCATCATAATTTATACCTGCCCAATTTGATAATGGGGAAGGATCTGGAATTATACTATAAACACCTATTGATCCGGTTAGAGTCGTATTTTCGGCCCATATTTCTTCTGATGTAGTAGTTACCCATACTCCGCCTGACGCTGCAATATCACCCATCGATGATATTACAGGTCTTCCTGTAGATTGAAATTCTTCTAAAGCATTTGTTATCAACTTAGAGGCATATACATCCCCACCAGGACTATTAACCCTTAGTATAATCCCTTTAACATTTTCATCATCCCTAGCCTTATTTATATTATTTACTATACCTGTAGAGCCAGCAATATTGAAACCAATTTCACCCGTTGAAATAGTTCCTTCTACATGTATTATAGCTATCTTATTTTTCTTTTGAATTCTTTTTTGTTTGTTGCTTATATCCTCGTCTTTCAAAGTAGACAGATATTCACTACCGGAAATTCCTTCCGGACGTTTATACTTCTCTTTAGTACCATATTTTTCAATCAGATAGTTTCTAGTTTCTTGTACTGACATTAACGTATCAACGAGGCCAGATGTAAGAGCTGTTTTATTAATATCACCATCATTTTCAGCGGCAAATAAATTATAATTATCTCCCAAATATTGAATTTTTCCTGAATCAAAGCCTCTACCAGTTTCTATTTTTGTTTTATACTTCTCCCAGATAGGTGTTACAAATTCTAACCAGGCTAACTTGTCTGTATCTGACATCTTATTTCTGGTAAAATTTTCGGGACCCGATTTAAAATCACCCGCAGCATAAACATTCATGTCAACTTTAATATTCTCAAAGAAATCTTTCGAATACACTCTAACTCTACTGAATCCAAATGGGAGTACTGAGTCGTAAGAGTCCTTTTCCAAAATTATCTCAGTTGCTTGTGAAACCATAAGATATCCTGTTGTTCTTAGGCCTCTTGTAAAAGCAATAATTTCTTTTCCATTTTCTCTTGCTTCATAGAGAGCGCTTGCAATTTTTAGCGCTGAGGTGTAATAGGCACTCAAACCATCTACATCAAGGTAAATAGCTTTAAGATTATCGTCTATTCCAGCATTATTTATAATTTTTAAAAAGTTTTCTAATTCAATCTGATTAGTAGAGCTCCCTAGAAAATCAAACTCAGATTTTATGGCTTTATCTACAATCAATCCTTTTGGCTCCAAATATAAAATTTGACCCGTAGTTTCAACCTTATCAGATTTTAATAAAGAGAACAAAAAAGAACCAGAACCTACTATAATTAGCATTAAAAATAGAACAGTCATAGTGTTTAGAAAGAATCTTCTAAATTTTTGTAGAAATTTATCTGCTTTTCTGAACAAGCTTCTGGTTTTTTCCATAATGTTTACACTGTTAATGAACAATTAATTATAAGATTAGTATAAAATCCAAGTAGTAACTGATTATATGAACGAAGAGAGTAATTAAATGTTACAGATCAAATTAATACTATCTTTTTCGGATAAAAACTTTTCAAATGAGTATCTAGTAACCAGCAGCCTGTCCATCTACTCTTGATTCAGAAGCACCATAATAAACGCCCGTGTCGGGATCTTTCATAATAGCCTGAAATCTACCAAAAAAACCATTGCCAACAATAATTTTATGCCCCATCTTTTCTAACTTTTTTACTACTAAAGGATCGATTGATGTCTCAATACCAACAATACCAACACTTATTGGATTAGATTGTAAACTATCAGTAGGTTGTGTTGATCCTGAATGATTCCACCTTAGAGCGTCACCGGATTCTTGAAGATTCATACCAAAATCAATTATATTTGTAATCAATGATACATGCCCTAAAGGCTGATAGGCACCTCCCATATTGCCAAGTGTCATAAATGGTTTACCATCTTTCATAATAAATCCTGGTATGATGGTATGAAAAGGTCGTTTTCCAGGTTCATACACATTTGGATGCATAGGGTCTAGTGAAAATAATTCACCTCTATTTTGAAAGCTAAATCCTGTTCCAGGAACAACAAAACCAGTACCCATACCTCTAAAATTACTTTGAATCAATGATACCATATTACCATATTGATCTGCTGTAGTCAGGTAAATAGTATCGCCATCTTCAAGAACGTCAACACCCGTAGAAATGTCGACTCTTGCTGTATCTGTGATCAATGCTCTTCGAATTTCTCCATATTGCTTAGACAGTAATATTTCATACGGTATATCATGAAAAGTAGGATCTGCATAGTGTTTAGCCCTGTCCTCGAATACAATCTTCTTTGATTCGATTAAAAGATGAAGGGTTTCAGCGCTGGAAAATCCAAGCTCATTTAGATTAAATCCTTCCAGTATATTTAGCATTTGAAGTACAGCTGTGCCTTGTACGTTCCCACCTACTTGAAATATGTCATAACCTCTGTAATTAACTGTTTGAGGTTCGACCCATTCCGATTCATGATTAACGAAATCCTCATATCGTAGATAACCTCCATTTTTTTTCATCCAGGCATCAATTTTTTTAGCTATTTCACCTTTATAGAATGCATCATTTCCCTCTATAGCTAATAATCTAAATGTATTAGCTAAATCTTTGTTTTTAAATATCTGTCCTTTTTTTGGCCCTTCACCATTTATAGTGAATGTTTCCAAAAAAGAACCTGGTTGATTTTTCAACCAACGTGCACTTGACTGCCAACTACTTGAAATCGATTCACTTACTGGAAAGCCATTTTCCGCATACCATATGGGTTCTGCTAATATTTCATTAAATGGTAATGAACCGAATTTTTCATGCATACTGAACCATCCATCCACGGCGCCAGGAACAGAAACAGATAATAAGTCATAGGGCGGTATTTTAGTCTCTTCTTTTGATTCTAGAATTTCGATTAGATTATCATAATCCAGTCCCAATGGGGATCGACCACTTGCATTTAAAGCATACAACCTATTTGTTTCCTGGTGCCAAATTATTGCAAAAAGGTCTCCACCAATACCATTTCCCGTTGGCTCCATAAGGCCTATTGCAGCATTTGCAGCAATAGCGGCATCAATTGCATTACCCCCATTTTTTAGAATTTGTAACCCAACTTGGGTTGCTAGTGGTTGGCTTGTGGCAACCATTCCTCTTTGTGCTATTATTTCTGAACGAGTAGAGATTGAAGGTCCCGATTCTCTATCTATTTGAGCTATGCTTTTTATGGGTGATAAAGTAATCGTCATAACTAGTACTAGTAAGGTGAGAACACGCTTTTTTAAATAATATTTCATAACAGATATCTATTTATAGTTAATACTTATCATTATGTTACTGTATCATACGATAAATTTAAATAATGTTATATTTTTGACTAAAAAATGAGAGTTTTACTAATTTTCGTAATAATACAAGCGGTTAATATAATAGAATTAGATGCCCAAAATTTAAACCAATCTGACCAAGAAAGTCATTTGATTTTACTTGACTCATTTTTATCAATACCTAATAATGGTCAGTATTTAGATCATATTGAGCAAAATATTGATTGGCTATCCGAGAAATTTAAAAATTTAGGTTTCACCATACATGTATTAGAAAGTAAAGGAAACCCACTTTTCTATGCAGAGCGTAAAATAAACCAAAATTTACCAACAGTTTTATTTTATATGCATTTTGATGGTCAGCCGGTTGATTCAACAGAATGGGATCAAAAGAATCCATATGATCCTGTATATAAGAGAAAATCTGCAAGTGGTAATTGGCAATTAATTTCAAATGCTGTGCCAAAACCACCATACAATGAGAATTGGAGAATATTTGCGAGGTCTGCTTCAGATGATAAAGGTCCAATAGTGATGTTACTTGCAGCCTTACATGAAATTGAAGATGAATTGTTAACCCCAAAATTTAACATTAAAATTATTTTAGATAGTGAAGAGGAGTTAGGGTCACCTAATTTACTCGATGTGGTGCAGAGTTATAATACTATGTTAAAATCTGATTATCTAGTTGTAGCAGATGGTCCAATGCATGATTCTGGCAACCCAACACTTAAGTTTGGAAATAGAGGAATTACGACTATCAGTATGGAAATTTATGGACCTAATTTCTCGCAACATAGCGGTCATTTTGGTAATTATGCACCAAACCCTGTCTTTAGAGCTGCAAATCTATTATCAACAATGAAGGATGTAAACGGTCGTGTAACAATTCCTGGATTTTATGATAATGTAAGACTTGGTAAGGTTGCACTAATGGAATTAAGCAAGGTACCTGATAATGAAGAGGAAATTCGTAATAGAGCAGGATTTGCAATTCCAGATAAAGTTGGTTCTAATTATCAAGAAGCTATGCAATACCCTTCTCTTAATGTCCGAGGAATACGCGCGGGATGGGTAGGGTCTGAAGCACGTACAATTGTTCCAGATAAAATAACTATAGAAATGGATATTAGAACTGTTCCTGAAACAGATGGAGAAAGGTTAGTAAATCACGTAAAAACGCATATTTCAGGTCAAGGTTTTACTATACTTAATAAGCCTCCAACTTTACAACAAATGCTTGAAATTGAAAAACCACTTTTTTTTAAATCTAAGGTTTTAATGTATCCATTTAGAACCCAAATGGATTCTGATTTAGGGCATTGGTTAAGTGAATCGCTGCAGAAAGCACATCAAAAAGAAGTTGTAAAAATTCGTATTTCAGGCGGGAGTTTACCTTTATCATTTATTATTAATGAGCTAGAAATACCGGCTGTTTTAGTCCCACTTGTTAATCCGGATAACAATCAACATAGTCCAAATGAAAACCTAAGAATAGGAAATTATTTTGATGGTATACACTCTTTAAAAACAATATTACTAAACCCTATAATTATAGACTAACCCAAACAAATTAAATGTAAATCATTAGATATACAGCGTTTTTAACTATTGTATTTATAGGAGTTATCGGTTGTAATAAATATTTAGATCAAAAGAGCAAGTCTTCTGCTTTAATTGTCTTTTTTTCAATATTATTTTTATATGCCCACTCAAGAAAGTTGGTAAATAAGTCTATATCTATAACGCCAAAGTTTTTTTCTTCACCAAAATATTTTTGAGAGAATTCTAAGGCCTTCAATAAATCTATTTCTGAATCTGATTTTGGGATATACTTTTCAAGTATTTTAATAGATTCTGAAGTAAACTTCATTGAGTACTTATATCCTTCCTTTATTGCATCAATGAACGAATGGATATCATTTTTGTCAGTTTTCTGAATAAAATTTTCAGAAGTGACAATCAATGGAGAATAAGAGTAGGGGATATCATAATTTTTGAGTTTAAATAATACTAAATCAGGTCTCTGAATACCTTCCCAATTCATAAATATCCAAGTTGAATCATATTTATCATTAAGAACCGTATTCCAGACTCCTAGCCGTTCCGGATAGAATATTTTTATTTTACCTGAACCCCCATCATTTTTGATAAGTTGCCTAACAATTGAATCTTCATATCTAGCTCCATAAGATGCATAAGATTTTCCATCTAGATCTTTGGGTCTTGTAATATTGAGATTATTTTTTACTGCAATTGCACTAACATCTTCTTTAAAAATCGTTAATAGAGCATATAGTTTGCAAGGTACTTCTTTAGTCCTATAACTTATTATAGTTTCAGTAGGACATAAAGCAAAATCTGCTACGCCGAGTTCAAGTTTTTTTGCTGGCGAGTAGATGTAGTTATCTACAACTGGTGAAATTATGTTTAGATCAATATCTCTCTGTCTTAAAAACCCCATTTTTTGTGCTATAAAAATACCTATATGGTTGATGTTTGGAGTCCAATCCAAAGCTAAATTGTATTTTTTCATAAGTATTTGATTTGGCAGGGTAAACTAATACCTATTGGATTATAATTTACTTGATCAGCAACATTTTTTTCGTTTCGCTAAAAGATGGTGTTGTTAATTTATAAAAGTATGTTCCACTTGACATATTTGAAGCATCAAAATTAATAACATATTTACCTGCTGACTGCTGTTCTGAAACTAATTCTTCGACTCTTTGGCCAAGGCTATTAAATATTTCAAGTTTTACAAATGAAGCCTCTGGTAGCATATAACTTATGCTTGTGGAAGGATTAAAAGGATTAGGATAGTTTTGTAGTAATTCAAATCCTTTAATTCTATTATTAAATTCTTCAATATTGGTTAATTTATTAATATCTATCTCGTAAGCACCATTACCATGAGTAGCTAATCGTAATTTATTATTAGATCGTGATATAATCAGATCTATAGCAAATACTGCGTCCGGTAAATTGGCATTTATATTTTGCCAGTTTTTTCCACTGTCTACAGATTGATATACTCCGATTTCATTTCCAACAAATAAGTGTGAACTGTTGTTGGGATTGACAGTGATTGACCAAGTTGGTATGTCAGGTAAATTTTGACCAATATCTTCCCATGATTCACCTCCATTTTCTGTTCTGTAGACATGAGAGGTTTCAAATCCACCAAATGTAACATAGGCTATTAAATCGTTATTTGGGTCTACAGCTAAATCTGTCGGGAATCTATCTGGTAAATCCCGAGTGATTTGACGCCATGTGTCACCACCGTTTACTGTTCTGTAAATATGAGGACGCTGTAATTTTGGGCTAGAAGCAGCATAAACTACATTTGCGTCTTGTTCTGACCCAGCGAGTGCTGACATTGCATTACCATCTAGCCTATATCCATTATTAGTAGTGGTCCAATTCTGACTTAACGCATTATATCTGTATATCCGCTCTCCACCCATATACATAGTTTGGTTATCGGCTGGACTCAATATATAGGGAGTAATAAAATTGGCTTCATTACGTGGAAATATTTCATTCCCTTGACTGTCTGTTCCTCTTGGCATTGCCCAATATAATTGTCCGCCTCTGAATAAATCGTAACTTACAACAGCCTGACCAAATTGAGCTGATAAATAAGCAATATTATTATCGTCTTGATTTAAAGCAGTCCAAGCTCCATCACCACCCCATTCTCTTCTCCAATTCATCTTTCCTTCATAAATAATACTTGAATTGTCTTGTAATCCACCTAAAAATAGATTCTCGTTAGTATTTGAGTTAGAAACACCGTTGTAAAATTGAACTGTTTGATAACCAGAATTGCAGTTTTCAATAGTTATACCACCATCCGTTGTTTTAAATATTCCACCATCATTGATGAAGTAGATAGTATCATGCATAGTCGGATGAAATATTATGTCATGGTGATCGGCCCAGTCACTCAAATATGGATATACATCATTTTCTCTGTCATCTGTAGTACCAGCAGTGTTTGCCATTCCGGTTTCCATGAAATCTACACCGCCGTCTGTTGATTTAAATACAGAAAATGGTTGACCAGCAGCCCAAACTATATTTTCATTACGCGGGTGAACTGCAATAGCATGTGCATACCAACCTTGAACACGTGCATAAATATCATTACTACTAAAGACCAAATTCCAAGTCTCGCCAAAATCCTCGGTTTTCATTACCCATGTTTTGATATCTTCATCTTCATAATTTAGGCTACCGTCGGAGTTACCTATGCTTGCATAAATAATATTTGGTTTTTCAGATGACATCGATAAGACGGCTTTTCCTTTGTATTCAAATGGTCCTCCGCCAACCAATAAATTAGATTTTGTAAATGTTTTCCCTCCATCTTTTGTCCTATAAATGCCATGCCCATCTGATCCCATGCCACCATGAGCTACAAATACCATATTTGTATCGAGTGGATTGATTATTATATCTGTAGACATCGTGACTGGGTGGATATTTGACCACGAATCTCCACCATCAGTTGACTTATATACACCATCAGTTGTAGCAGCCCAAATTGATTCCGATCTCAAAGGATTGATTTGTATTTTTTGGACAGCTCTTTTTTGATTTAGAGACCAATCTAAACTTTTAGTCCAACTCAGCCCCCCATCAGTAGATTTCAGAATCCCAATGCCATAACTACCTCTTGTTGTCCTTACCGGTCCAATACCAGGATAATTTTCAGATGATCCATATGCTTCACCTGTGCCTATAAACATTGTATTTGGATTGTTGGCGTCAATATCAATGGCAGCAACCCCTAAAACTTGGTGTCCAGTAGGAATATATTCCCATGCATTTAAACCGCTTCCACCAGTGGTACTTTTCCATAACCCACCACTTGCAGAACCCACAAATAGTATATCAGGATTTTCAGGATGAATAGCCAGCGCTAATGTTCTGCCTCCAATATTTGTGGGGCCAATAGTTTCCCATTGAAAAATATTACTTCTTTTATATTTACGTATTTCTAACTCAGAAAAAGAATCGGATAAACCCTTTTCTGGTATATCATCAAAAGGGTAGGCTCTAACGGAATGTATGTATCCTAATGAATTTTTTGCACCAGTTTGCAGATTATCTTTAATTACTTTGGGTGTCAATGAGGAGTATTGATTGGTGAAAAGATAATGAACGGAAAAGCCCACTAGTAAGATCGAAAATATTAAGAGATGATTACGGTATTTCATAAAAAGTCTTTTAATTTTTATTGTCTAAAAGATTCCCTTAATTAAACTAAGATGAAAGTAATTTAATTCAACGTATATGAATAAAATAAATCTTGTAGCAAATAGAATTTTTGTTCTCATGATTGCTTTGTGCTTTTTGGCTTGTAACACAGATAGAGACCATTTTGAAGCATCTCATAAAAATATACTATTTATTATGACAGATGATCATGCTTTCCAAGCATTAAGTGCATACGATGACAAATTGATGAATACACCGCATTTAGACAGAATTGCATCTGAAGGGATGCTATTTAATAAATCGTTTGTAACAAACTCTATTTGTTCGCCAAGTAGGGCTGTAGCACTGACTGGTAAATTTAGTCATTTGAATAGTGTTCGCGATAATGTAGATATATTTGATTCTACTCAGCCCACTTTTGCTAGTATGTTAAAAAAAGAAGGTTACCAAACAGCAGTATTTGGGAAATGGCATCTTAAGTCTGAACCAGTTGGATTTTCTAATTGGGAAGTTTTACCTGGGCAAGGCCATTATTATCAACCAGAATTTAAGACTAAAGATGGCTTAGTTGTCGAAGACGGTTACGTGACTGATGTGATTACTGATAAAGTGTTGAATTTTTTTGAAAGTCAATGGGATAAAAATAAACCATTTATGGTAATGTATAATCATAAAGCTCCACATAGAGACTGGTGGCCATCAATGGATGATTTAGACCATTTTCATCAAAAGAAATTTGCTGTTTCTTCTACACTTTTTGATGACTATAAAAATAGAGGTTCTGCAGCTAGAGAAGCTGAAATGAGAATCCATGATCATATGGCATTAACAGCTGACAATAAAATTACACCTGAACTTCTAGAAAAATTAAATTATGAAGAATTTTTATCATGGTATACTTCAGCTTACAGGAATAATTTTGATCGTCTAACAGATGATGAAAAATCAAAATGGAATGAAGTTTATGGTCCTATAAATAAGGAATTTGAAAAGAATAAACCTTTGGGAAAGGCGTTGACCTTATGGAAATATCAAAGATATCTCGAGGATTATCTTGGGTCAATAAAATCAGTAGATGATAATATTGGAAGTGTTCTAGAATATTTAGATAATAACGGGTTATATGATAATACTCTAGTCATTTACACATCTGACCAAGGATTTTATCTTGGCGAGCATGGTTGGTTCGATAAACGTTTCATGTATGAAGAGTCATTTAGAACACCGTTATTGATTCGTTACCCACCAGTAATAGAAAAAGGATCGATAGATAGTAATTTAGTTCAAAACATTGATTTGGCACCTACTATTTTAGATTTTGCTGGTTTGGAAATCCCAATAGACATGCAGGGTTTAAGTCTAATGCCTCTTTTAGAGAATAAAAAGGTTGATTGGAGGAATGAATTATACTACCACTATTATGAATATCCGGGGATTCATATGGTTAAAAGGCATTATGGAATTAGAACCGAGAGATATAAATTAATTCACTTTTATTACGATATAGATGAGTGGGAATTGTACGACTTAAAAAAAGATCCGCAAGAATTAAATAATGTATATAACTCCAAACAATATATCGAAGTAAGAGAACTATTACATGAACGTCTTGCGTTACTAAGAGTAAAGTATAAAGATTCAAAAGAATTAGATGACATGTTTATCGAATATGATTTGTTGAGAAGAAATAATTGATTTTAGTAACCAATGGAATTACCAAAAAATACAGTATCAAATAAAATTTCTGGTGTTACAATAATAAACAGTGATATTGATTGCGTATGGAATGTTATTTCTACTCCATCAATTTTAGAAAAAACTCATCCATATTGTAAAATAAATAGTGTGCATAATTGGGATAAAATTAACTCAAAAGACACAATATTATACTACAATGGTATAAGGCTAAATAGAATATTTACTGAATGGACTGAAAAAAAAGGATATAGTTTAATAATAGGTAATAGTAAAACAGCAACAGCTATAGTAGAATGGAATTTGGAGCCAATAAATCCCATTAAGACTAAACTTGCTATAGATATAAATGTATTTCCCGATGTTGCACTACAAAGGTATAACTTAGTATTAAGAACTATAATAAAATATGCTTATTTCTTACCGTATATGAGACATTATATTCAAACAGTATGTAAAGGTTTTAAATATTATATAGAGACAGACGATTTAGTAAAAAAAAATCAATTTGGATATAATCCATTATTTTCAACTAAAACTAATAGATAATCTAAAATGGGTTCAATTAGACACATATTACATATAAACAGAAATATGGAAGACGTTAAATCTGCCATCTTGGAAAAGAATCATCTGATTAATTGGTATACAAATGATATAACAATCAAAGACATCGA
>CABZVB010000017.1 GCA_902529115.1 uncultured Balneola sp. | reverse complement strand
GACTTTAGTATCAGTATGGCTGATTTGAAGTTTTTTTAATGTAACGAAATAGGTGTCTTCTAAATTTGGTTTTTTCGTTTCAAAACTTTTGCCGGGAGACTTATCAGAATAGACCCTTAAAAAAAGACTGTTGTCTTCATTATAACCGGATGAAATTACGTTGTATTTCTGTTCAAATTGTTCCAATTCTTCTTTCTTGATATCGCACCCCCAAATATTTCCACTAATGGCACTAATAGCTTCTTTTGGAGTGCTTTGCAGTAGAATTTCTCCCTTATCCATGATGGCCATATCGGTACATAATTCTTTTACGTCATCTACAATGTGAGTAGAAAATATGACAATATTATCTGTTCCAATTTCTCGAAGTACATTAAGGAATCGCTGTCGTTCCGCTGGGTCTAAGCCAGCTGTGGGTTCGTCTACAATAATAAGTTTGGGTTTATTTAATAATAATTGAGCTATACCAAATCTTTGCTTCATCCCACCAGAATAGCCAGCTACTTCTTTAAAACGTACATCATATAAATTGGTAAGCTCTAAGGCTGAGGCATAGAACAAATGATCTTTAAATTTAATCAAACACCTCCTACGCCCTATTCTGATATGAATGGATATGGACACTTCCTTCCCGAATATTTCATATACAGAATTTATTGGCTTGCCCTAGGAGTAGCTTTATTTATCTCTGCATATTGGATATTTCCAAGAGGGTCTTATCTATCTTGGAAAGAACGTATTATAGTAGCCAAAAAACGAATAAGTACCTTAAACTTAAGTGTTTTCATTGGCTTACTAACCGTTTTTTTCAGCCTAGGCTCTTATATCTACTATGTGGACAATATTAAATACGAGAGATTATCATCAAATGAACGAGAAGCTTCTGCTGCGGAATGGGAAAAAAAATATGGTAAGTTTCGATCCACTCCTCAACCCCGAATAACTGCTGTTTATGTCGAAATGGATCTTTATCCAGAAAGTCGTGATTTGGTAGTAAAAGGTAAATATACACTAAAGAATAAAACTGATTTTGTTATTGATTCCATACACATTGATCATGGTAGTCTAGAAACTGAATTTAGTTTTAATGTCAGTAATGAGCTTCTGGTTGAAGACAGCACATTCAATTATGATATTTTTAGGATTTACCCACCATTACAACCTGGTGATTCAATACAATTTGAATTTACTTTATCAAATAATCCAAATGAATTATTGCGTAATAATTCACCAGTTTTAGCTAATGGCACTTTCTTGAATAATGGAATTTTACCTAGAATTGGATATAACTCAGCAGGCGAACTCATAGGTCCGGAATCCCGTAAAAAGTTCGATTTACCACCAAGAGACCGAATGCCTGATCCTTCTGATTCCTTAGCAAGAATGAATAATTATATATCATATGATGCAGATTGGATAGACTTCGAAACGATTATTAGCACGAAAAGTGATCAGATTGCTATTGCTCCTGGGTATTTAGAAAAAGAGTGGACTGAAAACGACCGTAGATATTTCCACTATAAAATGGATGCTCCTATTTTGAATTTTTACTCCTTTATTTCTGCCGAATTTGCCGTACAAGAAGACTATTGGCTTCGAGAAAATGGTGATACTGTTGCCATAGAGGTTTATCACCATCCCGGACATGATTTTAACATCAATCGTATGATACTAGGTATTAAAAAAGCGCTAGATTTTAGTTCTCGAGCATTTAGCCCTTATCAGCACCGGCAAGTACGAATCATTGAATTTCCCCAAACCGGTGGAGGTTTTGCTCAATCTTTTGCAAATACTATCCCTTACTCAGAGGCTGTTGGCTTTATTGCAGACGTAAATGATGAAGATCAATATGGTGTAGATTATCCATTTAGTATTAGTGCTCACGAAGTTGCTCATCAATGGTGGGCGCACCAGGTTATTGGAGCTAACGTAAAAGGGGCTACACTCATGTCTGAAAGTATGTCTGAATATGTTTCCTTAAAGGTTTTAGAAAAAGAATACGGAAATGACAAAATGAGGACATTTTTAAAAAATGCCCTCGATAGCTATTTAAGTGGAAGGGCGCTAGAAAGATTAAATGAAAAACCTTTAATGTTTAATGAAAACCAGCAATACATACATTATAATAAAGGCTCCTTAGTACTTTATGCCCTAAGTGATTATTTAGGCGAAGAAACATTAAATAGAGCTATACAAAAATATCTCAACAAAGTCGCTTACCAAGAGGCTCCCTATACAATTGCCGAAGAATTTGTAAACGAAATTGCACTAGCTACACCTGATAGTCTAAGCTATCTTATAGATGATTTATTCCGAACCATAACCCTCTATGATAATCGTGTTGATAAAGCAGAATGGTGGATTAACCAAGATAGCACCTATGAAGTTGAATTCACTCTTTTGGCGGCTAAATATCAAAGTGACGAAAAAGGAAAGAGGATCTATAAAGATACTGCTGGAGATAGTTTATTATTAGAGAAAGAAGAACTTCGAAGACCTATCCAATCCCTTCCTCTGCGAGATTATATAGATGTGGGTATTTTCACAAAGAATACACAAGGGCAGGACTCTGTTATTTACCTGAAAAAACATCGATTTGACCAAATCGAAACAACGCTGCGTTTTACCGTTGACGCCAAACCATCTGAAGTTGGCATAGACCCTTTTAACAAACTCATTGACACTCAGTCGATGGATAACAGAAGGGACGTATTACGCAAAGAATCAGCTGAAGGCTTAGAGTGATTGGCTAATCCTTTAGCCCTAATATTTGCCTATTAAGTGCATGATCGACCCCTTTTGATCCAGCAAAGTCGTCGAAGGCCTTTTGTGTAGCCTCAATAATATGATTTTGTATGAAGGAAACACCCTCTCTAGCACCTTGCTCTGGAGACTTAACACAACATTCCCATTCTAAAACCGCCCAGCCGTCGAAACCATACTCAGTTAGTTTAGTGAAAATACTTTTAAAGTCTACTTGACCGTCCCCTGGTGATCGGTAACGACCTGCTCTATCTCTCCAGTCGCCATACCCACCAAAGGTTCCTTTTTTTCCCGTCGGATTGAATTCAGAATCCTTCACGTGAAACGCCTTTATAAACTCATGATAATGGTCGATATAAGTTAAGTAATCGAGTTGCTGCAATACAAAATGCGAGGGATCATACAATATACTAACCGCTTTATGATCCCCAGTTGCTGCCAAAAAGCGTTCGAAGGTAACCCCATCGTGTATATCCTCCACTGGATGAACTTCATAGCAGCATGCCACTCCATTATCCTCGAATACATCCAAGATAGGTAACCATCGTTTTGCTAGCTCCGAGAAGCCGTCCTCAACCAAACCCTTAGGCTGTTGTGGCCAAGGATGAACCATAGGCCAAAGTAAAGAACCAGAGAATGTAGCATGCGCTTTTAAACCAAGACGTCGACTGGCTATCGCAGCCTTTTTTACCTGATCAATGGCCCATTCTCGACGGGCAGGTTCATTACCTTTCACTTTATCAGGGGCAAATACATCGAACATGGTGTCATGAGCCGGATGTGTTGCCACTAGTTGGCCTTGTATGTGGGTAGACAGCTCTGTGATTTCAAGACCATAAGAAGCTACCTTTCCTTTTAGTTCGTCACAGTAGTCTTGACTTTCGGCTGCAATATCCAAATCGATCATAAAATCTACGTTGCTCGGTATCTGAACACCTTTGTACCCTATATTAGACGCCCATTGGCATAAACCATCTAATGAGTTAAAAGGGGCAGATGCGTCAATAAATTGTGCAAAAAAAATAGCTGGACCTTTGATAGTTTTCATACGGGTTTAACTTATGTATTCGTGTTACAATAAAATATTATGGGGGTGCCTAACTCCATTCTAAACACCTAATGTTTAAGTGAAGTCCATGCATTACCTTTAAGGGACGACTCCACTATGGCATCTACCAACGCCATGCCATGAACACCATCATCAATATCTGGAAAATCATACATAGGGTTGTGTAATGACCCTGAAAAATTAGCTCGAACTGCCATAGCAAAATTTCTATAAATATTGGCAAAAGCCTCAATATATCCCTCAGGATGCCCAGAAGGAACTCGTGCATGTGCCAATGCCACCTCTGCCAAATAGGAATTATCAACTCCGGTCCGGTACACTTGATTGGGAGCTCTATGTCGCTTGACTAATAGTGTATTTTCATCTTCCTGACACCATTCTATCCCTCCCTTAGTTCCGTAGACTTTAACCCTCAACGCATTTTCTTCACCGGCGGAAACCTGTGAACAAATTAACACCCCAGGTACTCCACCTTTAAATTCTAATAGGGCCGAAGTGTCATCATCCAGTAAACGTCCTTCAACGACCTTGGACATCTGAGATAACACCTTGATTATCTGCAAACCTGACACATATTCGGCCATATTAGCGGCATGCGTTCCAATATCGCCGTATGCTCCCGCTTTACCGGCTTTGGCAGGATCGGATCTCCAAGCCGCCTGTTTTTGTCCCTCATCTTCTAACTTGTCGGTAAGCCATCCCTGTGGATATTCCACTACTACCTTGCGAACCGGACCTAACTCGCCTGATGCAATCATATACCGTGCCTGTTTGACCATAGGATAACCCGTATAGGTGTGGGTTAGCGCAAAAGGTAAACCTGAATTTTCTACCGCGTCTTTGATTTCTAAAGCCTCTCCGGTTGATAGGCACAACGGCTTATCACAAATAACTGGAAAACCATGCTCTAAGGCCATAATTGCTGGAGCAGCATGCAAATGATTGGGCGTGACTATAGAAACAATATCCATACGGTCTCCCTCATTGTGTTGGGCTTCCTGACTAATCATATCTTCCCAAGTATCATAAATACGGTCTTCCGGTAGATATAGTTCTTGTCCGGTCTCTTTACTCTTTTCAGGAGAACTACTAAAAGCACCGCAAACTAATTCGATTTGACCATCTAAACGTGCTGCCATTCGATGCACAGCTCCAATGAAAGCTCCAGTGCCTCCTCCAATCATTCCCATCTTGAGTTTTCTATGCTGCATTTATACTCTTTCCTCCACAAGTTCATATTCATCAGTGGTTTTATCCCAAAAAAGTGCAAAGAAAAAGGCGGCTACAATTAAAGCTAGAAAGCCGGGCATGACCCAAAAATTTTGGGCTCCAGCTGTCCAACCCTCTAAAGTGGATCCGTCGAGTGAAATTCGATCTCCCCACCAGCCCAGTACATAATTACCAATCAGCATCCCCGCACCATAAGTCAACAAATTAAAGAACCCTTGGGCACTGGCACGTAAATGTTTAGGAGCTTTTTTATCGACATAAAGTTGACCCGTAACAAAAAAGAAATCGTAACAGATACCATGAAGAGCAATACCCAAAACAACAAGCGCCGTTGAACTTGGAAATAAACCAAATAGTAAATATCTGGTCGTCCAGGCTAGCATACCCACAAGTAGCATCCATTTCACTCCAAGGCGCACTAAAAATAGAGGGATGGCTAACATGAACAGCACCTCGCTAATTTGTCCAATTGCCATAAACGAAGGAGACTGCTCACCGAAAGCTACCGCTGCAATAAAATCATTGGTACGAGCATAATAAAATGCTAATGGAATACTAATGGCAAAACTGCTAAAAGAAAAAATGGCGAAGTTTTTTTCACTAAGTAATTTTAATGCATCTAATCCCAATGCCTGCTTAACATCAAATTTCTCCCCGCTTGCCGACGGTGGAGTTGCAGGAAGAGTAAAGCTGTATAGTCCATAAAGAACAGATATAAAGGCACTCACTTTGAGAGGAATATTAGTGGACTGAATATTACTCTCGATACCTGTTAGCCAACTAAGCAAGGGTATTTGAATAAAACCTAATACAGTACCCGCAATCATGAATCCTGCAACTATCCATCCAATGGTTCCCCAAACCCGGATTCGGGGGAATTCTGAATCTGGATCATCAATATTGGCAAAGGCAATAGCATTAACTAAAGCTAAGGATGGCATATACAGCATAAAATATGCAAGCATTACCCATATAAAGGTGCCAGGCTCGGTAATTCCAGCAGCAGTCCATAAAAGGACTGCTCCCCCAAGATGAGAGATTCCATTTACTTTTTCAGCATTAAAATACCGATCGGCTAACAAGCCAACAAACACAGGAGCTAATAAACCTGCCCAGTTGTGAGTAGCATATGCGCTCCCAATTATAGTATTTAAACTCTCTTCTCCTGCAAACACCTGCAAGAGATAGGCACCCATAGTCACAAAAAATGCTCCCCAAATAAAAAATTGAAGGAACATCATAAGACTCAAACGAAACCGTAATGACTGCATAATTTAATTGAATTGATTAGATTTTCTCACATGCAAATAAAGAAATCTACCCCATAATTGAAAGTATTATTACTAATAACGTTTAAGCCAATTGGGACAGATTTTAAAAGGATGACTAAGAAGTTTAATTTCACTTAGCTATCAAAATAGCCAGACTATACAATCTCTAATCTCATTCATTGCTAATTTTATTTGTATCTTTAATTAAATAAAGAACATTTCAACCGCTGCCTTTTCCCTCTGATTAATTTAACTCAAAAATAAACATTAATAAATGATCCAAGAATATCTTAATTCCATCGATAATTTTATTATAGTGGGTGACCGTGTACTCATTAAACCCCGCGACATGGAAACACACACCCGAAGTGGATTGGTCTTACCAGCCTCGGTAAAAGAAAAAGAGGAAATTCAAAGTGGATATATCTTAAAAACGGGACCTGGTTATCCTATTCCTAACACTGATGTGGAAGAAGTTTGGAAGGCAACAGACGATACAAAATATATTGGAATGCAAGCCACAGAGGGTGATTTGGCTATTTTTCTTAAAAGTCGTGCTCATGAAATTGAGTTTGAAAATGAAAAATATATCATAGTTCCACATTCATCAATCTTGTTGCTCATTCGTGATGAACTAGAAATATAATAAGTAATAATATAGTACCAGCTAATACAATCAAGGAAAAAAACAACGAGAATGCCTTTTTTAAAAGTGTTAGGCATAGTTTATTTGACGACATACAGGCTATTTTTCTAGCTAGTTTATTTGTGTCGTTTGGGGTTGCATTGTTTACCCAGCAAGAATTCTTAATTGGGGGGACAGCTGGAGTTGCATTTTTAGGCTCTTATGCAAGTACATGGAGTTTTGGTCAACTTTTTTTTGTGATTAATATCCCTTTTTATGCCTTGGCAGTTTGGCGTTTGGGTTGGTTTTTCACCATAAAAACATTCTTTACTGTTGGTCTGGTATCCATACTTTCAGACTGGATTCCACAATGGATTGTAATCGATTCCTCCATACCACTATTTTCTGCTGTGTTTGGTGGATCCTTGATGGGAGCAGGCTTATTAATGCTGTTTCGTCATAAAGTCTCCTTGGGTGGTTTAAATATTTTGTCACTGTACCTGAGTAAGTACCACAATGTGAATGCTGGACACTTTCAGATGATTGTAGACATAATTATAATTATAATGGCTGTTTACATTGTCGATATATGGGCTACAATATACTCTGTAATTGCCGCTGTGTGCATGAATGCAGTATTGGCCATCAATTTTAAGAAAGGTAGATACCTTGCTTCTTTAGACTCTTGAATTTAAAGAAAGTACTTAAGCCTACTTTCATTTCATATTCCTGTATTATATCGACAAAAGTTCCTACTCACCAGCATAAGAGGACTTCGATACACCTGGATGGAAACTATCCTTATCCAATAACCTAAATATTGTCTGTGACAGATTGCTTTCTGAATCTCGACAAGTATTTTTTTGATAAAGTTAATCAGTCTTAAGTATTTTGACTGGACAAATAACAAGTTTGTTTGCTTCTTATACAAATCACTGATAACAGCCTTACACAATCAGTAATCTCTTCTATATTGTAGATCAATACCTTCTCTGGCTTCTCCTGACTGAGTAATAATCAGATCCCAATATGGTTTTATGCTCGTTTGTAAAAGAAAAAATGTATTTGGTGATCGTCCAGCCAATTCGTTTACAATAAAAAATTGCGACCGGTCAGAAAATACCCAGCCTGTTTTTAATGTAGGTCCACGGCCATCAAACCCACTTTGATCTATTTCTATAATATCCATACCTAAACCTTCTAATGCCAAATCTTCAACTTCACTCCGTAATAACTCCTCCCACAAATATGAATCCTGACTTACATAGCTAAAATAATTGGCATGCCAAATAGAGCTGGTATCGGTCGGAGAAAAAAATTGGGGTTCTACCACCCTACTTTGAATAGGTAAGGGACCAATATATAATCCATCGCTGGTAATTCCCTGAAATGCGCCATAATTAACACAATCAGTACCAAAGCTAGCTACCAAAAAGAGTATAAAACTTATTAAATAGATTTGTCCTTTATTCATGTCATAGGATGTATTGTCAGTATTAAATGTTTAAAAAATATCAAAATAATTCCACCTTAAAATGCCTCTCCAATGGATAAATACAAAACCCACCTTGCCCATGGTTTCTTATCTCTTACTCCAGGTATAGCTCCTAAATCTTCGATACTGGGGTTTAGCTTATAGGCTATATCCATTCGTATTGGACCGAATGGTGCTCGATATCTTATACCTGCACCTAAAGCCCATTGTATGTCTTTCATTCCAACACTTTCGGTATTCTTCCAAACTTGGCCTCCATCTAAAAATAGAACACCGTAACCACCTTTCCAGTTTTTAAACTGCTCTCGCCATTCTAAGTTTAAGGTTAGTGACGCTTTACCACCTGTTGGGACAAAACTATAACGACTAACCGTATTGTCTGATGAGCTATCTACCCGCTCAACCCATTCTTTAGGGCCTAAACTATGCCTAGCCCAACCCCGTACCAGTGTACTACCACCATTATAAAACCGAACATCAGATGGTAGACTATCCCTATTTTGTTCGAATATCCATCCTCCACGAACTCGACCTGCAAAAACGGATCTTCCCCTAACTGGGGTATATTTTCGTAAATCCAGTGAAAGACGTTGATAGCTAAAATCGCCTTCCCCAAATAATCCAGAAAATTCTAACGTCGGCTGAACCAAAAAAGTATTATAGCCTATAATTCCTTTTGAATGATATCTAGAACTAATATTAAAAACCGAAAGATTATAAGTTAAAAGACTATCAGGTATACCTTGCCCAGCTTCAACATTTGACTCATCGTTCAGCGCAAAGCGATATGAAATGGACCCTGATAATCGGTTATTCACAACATAACTAAATGCTGTCTCAACTCCATTCGAGTTTATATTATAGGCTCTTTCGTCTCTGTATTGGCTAAACGGATGAATGCGAATACTGCTATTGGTATTAAAAACAAATGGAAAAAGATAGTCCGCCTCAACATACCGCTCGAAGTATGAAAGTTTTAAGTTAGTTGAAAACTGCTGTCCTCCACCCCCTAAATTTCTATGTACCCAAGATCCCTGAGTCCGAAATAATTGATATCCCTCTAGGATATTTATAGGTCGCTCTAGTCGGTCAAAATAGCCTAATCCAACTCTCCACTGATAAGAACGCATCTCCTCTTCAGTAACTCTTACTTTCAAAGTTAAAGAGGCTGTGTCTGGCTGTTCAGAAATTTGTATTTCAGCTTTATCAAATAAAGGGTGAGCAAATAACTGAGTAAGGGAGTTTCTCCGTGCAGATTCACTATAATATTGACCAATCTTGAGTGTGAGTTCTCTCTGAACAATATCCTTTGATACCGTTTGTTCACCCTCCACTATTATATCTTTTATGGTCGGTTTTTGACCAAGAATAATATCAAAAAATACAATTTTATCCTTGGACAAAACATTGATATTTTGGTCTTTATTATTCCTAGGATGGGTTTTAAAAATTATTTCTGCGTATACGTATCCATTTTCTAGTGCCACTACGCTTAATCTGTTTTGCTCTCTAAATATGTCTAGTTCGACATAGTTGGTATTACTTAGCTGTCTCGCCAAGCTTAATTGTTCGATGAAAGACAAATCCAGTCCTTTCCTTCGAAATTCTTGCTGAGCTTCTTGACTAAGATCTACTCCCATGACTCTAACCCAATTCTGCTGCTCAACATCATCGAGCTCTTCCTCAGAGGCTACTATACGCACTTTAACCTCGGATATAACAGTTGGGGCGCCTAGGTTGATGTGAAACCAAATATCCCAAAACACCTTTTTTTCAACAGGTACAATATGCGCATGTACTTCCGCATCCTCATACCCTTGAGTATTCAAAAAGCGCCTTAATTGCTGTATTTGTTGCTCTATGATAATTGAATCCCAAAGAGGTAAGGCACTATTACCAAAGTCTGGTAAAATTTGACTCAAATTATAGAGGGTCCAAGCTTGTGCGACGGCCCATTTCTGTTTCCACAAAGCTGGGAGTTCAGCAGTTATTTGATTACGGAGAATGGGCTCTGTGAAACGCTTCTGGCCCCCAAACCGAATCGCTCTCACCGGTATCTCATATGGAACATCAATTGGCCAATCTACAGTATTCTCTCCGAAAACAAACTCACGGGTAGCGTACTCTTCTTGCCCGAAAACATCTTCGAGTAGGCATAACCTTAGTATAACCATAAAAATCAGTGAATACTTCAGTAACAAACTTATATTTATGAAATTGAATACCGTTTCAATATCTACCTAATCATTTTATAATATAGTATCTTAATCAGAAGCAAAAATAGTTTTAGTCTTTATCTATCTATCATATCATGATGAATCATCTCAAAGGTTTAAATCAAATAGACTCAGCCAACCATTTTTCACCATTTCTGCCGTTACTACTTTTTGCAGTACTATTCCTATACAATTGTTCATCTACTGAGCCATTCAGTGGATATTCATATGATCCGCCTGATGTAACAGATACAGAAGACAAGGAAATTATTTATCAAAAAAAACGCATTATTGGCATTGGTGAGCCAAAAATATGGATTAGTAATGAATTTAATGGCGCTCGGGTCTCCGATGCCTGGTTAGCCCCCGGATCTAGTCAAGACACAGTAATTATCGAAGTAGAACCTGAAAATGCACCCATCAACAATTCCCCCTGGTATGCTTTTCAAATTTGGAGTGATCAGGAACAAAAAATTCTCATTCGTTTATCATATGAAAATGGACGTCACCGGTACGTACCAAAAATAGGTGAGTCTGCAGACTACATGAGTTGGAAACTATTATCAGATAGTATATTCACTTCAATTGGTGGAGATCTACTATTTAGCATTCAGATTGGTATCCAAAAGCAATGGATTGCTGCTCATCCTGTGCAGGCAAATAGTCTAGAATCTTTATTAAACTATCCCGATTATAGCGGTTTTGCCTCTAAAATTACAGTAGATACAGTTGGCTATTCACATAATAATAGAGCCATTCTGCAGTGGCAAAGCCAGGGTAATTTAGGGAGCGAAAAAGAGGGCTTGTTAATCCTTTTTTCACGGCAACATCCCCCAGAAGTTTCCGGTTATCGGAGTTTTCTATATTTCTTTAGCAGGTTGATGGATACCGATGAACTTGCACAAACCTTTAGATCCAATTTCCGCATTATTGCCTATCCAATGTTGAATCCAGATGGAGTCGAACAAGGACATTGGCGACATAATTCGAGTGGAATTGATTTGAACAGAGATTGGGAATATTTTCGCCAACCTGAAACAAGATCTGTCCGAGATGCATTATCTCCCTTAGCAGACGGGCGTTATAGGGTAGTGTACGGCATAGATTTTCATTCCACCAACGAAAACGTCTTCTACCCTATCAATGAGTCAGTAATCACCGGCATAGATAACTTCACGCAACGCTGGTTTCCCTTTGTTGCAGAAGCAAATCCTAAGTTAAACTTTCGAAAAGAAGAATTTGAACCCAATTCACCCATTGCAAAAAATTGGATCTACAAAACCTTCGGCACTGATGCCCTAACCTTCGAGGTCGAGGATGAGCTTAATGAAGAAGAAATGCAAAACTTAGGGCATTCGGCAGCAGAATCTCTAATGAAACTACTGCTAAATGAATTAGAAAATACAGAGAATTAAAGCAAGCCCCTGTGTAAAGGCCAAATTACAAAACAACGAACATTGGCATGAACATGAACCCAAGGAATACTATTTGCAATAACACTCACGATCACATCTTATAGATAGACCCAATAATATGAATACGCCTATAAAGACCTCAAAAATATCATCAGCCATATCATTATTTATTTTGCTATCACTAGTTATTACTCAAAGTGCCTGTATAAATGACTACAAAGTTATTGACGATATGAATGACGCTTCATTCGAGTTGATAAATCAAGACAGTATAAGGATTCAATTTCCAGAAGATTTTCATGGACAATATGTAGTCTTAGGATTTGTGTACACTAATTGCCCAGATATTTGTCCTTTAATAACCCAGAATCTAATAAAAATTCAAAAAGAGTTAGGCTATCCTGCTAATGTGCAGTTTTTAGGGGTAAGTTTTGATCCAAAAAGAGATACCCCTGATGTACTACATCACTATAAGGAAGTGTTTAAAGTAAATGAAAATGTAAACTTTCTTACTGGTGAACCAACAATAGTTCAAAATTTTATGGACAGTGCACGAGTTCGGACCCAAGTATCTATGCATACAACCACCGAAAGCGGAAAGGAAATCTACTTCCTTAATCATTCTGATAAAATTATGGTGATGAATCCAAAAGGTGAAATTATTATTGAATATGGAGGCAGTATGCCTTCTATTCCATCCCTTATTGTTCAAGATCTACAATCGCTAATTCATTAGACATTAGTTATATGAATAACCAAGCCATCTGTTTTAGCTCAGTTTTTGCCCGTATGAAACTATACCTCATACTTAAGCTACTTATATCTATTAGTTTCGTGCTAATGATTGGATGTAATAATGAAGTGGAGCATCCCAAATCAGTTTTTCAGATGAAAGGTACCCTAGCCGACTCATCCATGGCTAGCACCAAATGGAATATTAGCATAGATAGCGCATGGGCTCGACCAACTAAGGCGGGTATGATGAGTGCTGCTTATTTCAAATTGGAAAATTATGGATCTGCGCCTGATAGTCTTATTCGAGTTTCTTCAAATGCTTCAAAAGATGTTCAAATACATCTAAGTTATCTGAACGACGGAATCATGATGATGGAAGAGCAGCCATTTGTTACTATTCAACCAACTGAGCAAATCTCTTTTGAACCAGGCGGTTATCATATCATGATTATTCAACCGACCATGGATTTGAACGAAGGTGACAGCATTAGCTTTTTATTATATTTTAATTCTGGAATGATTATCGATAAAACCATTCAGATTGGAAACCCGAAGTTGTAAGCTAAATGTTAGTCATAAAAAAACCCCCAGACCTGTCAGGATCGGGGGTTTAAGTCGGTTTGAGTTATTCGGAGTATGAATCTACAATATGCAATAATAACAACGTACAACTCGAAAATGGTTCCCAAAAATTTATTTGTACGAACTAAACACGGAAGTGCTTCCGTCCGAATTAATTAAGAGTACATCATAGGGATCTGGATTAGGGCCTTCCATCCCAGGTGACCCCTCAGGCATGCCAGGAACTGAGAGTCCAATAGCATTAGGGCGTTCCTTCAATAATCGTTGAACATCTTGAGATGGGACATGTCCCTCTACAATATATCCATCGATCATGGCTGTATGGCAAGAGGCTAATTCGTTCGAAATGCCCTGTTCGGATTTAATTTCTCCTAATTCCCGGGTTATCTTTTCGATTACATAAAACCCTTCCTTGTTCATATGCTCGGCCCAACGCGTGCAGCACATACAACCCTCGTTCTTATACATGGTAACTAAAATAGAACCTTCAGGAGTTTGCACCATTGAATTAGAAGATTCCATAATTGTTGCAGCTGAAGCTTGAGGCTTTTCGATATCGCTAGGGGGCCAAAATAGAGCTGCCACTACTGCCACCGTGATAAATGACCCTATAAATAAAATTTGTTGATTGTTCATTGGTATTAGTTATTTGATATTAAATTAATTTATCAACTGTTATGTATAACACTAAATTCTTGTACTCGATTCATAATATCTTGATTATTTATGTAAATATTGTGAGTATTAATCAAACAACTTTTTGTTATGACTTGTCCAATATCTCGCTATAGTGCAATGTCACTTATATTTTTAGCCTTGGCTGTTGCATTGGGAGCCATAGGTTCTCATTTCTTAGAAAGTAAACTTTCAAGTGGTTTATTTCAAAGATGGGAAACAGCTGTACATTATCAATATTGGAATGCGCTAGGATTAATGAGTTTAAGTTTACTTGAGCGTAGCTATCGCATCTCACTTCAACTAGATATGAAATTTATTATAGCTGGGATTTTGCTCTTCTCAGGCAGTCTGTATGTGTTATGTTTAGCGCCAAATCCATGGTTTGTTTATTTCACTCCGCTTGGGGGAGTCTCCCTATTAATAGGATATACGGGAGCAGCCATACGACTGGTCCGCATACCTAATGAGAATTAAGCATTTGTAAGGCTTCCTTTAACTTCATATTATCTTCACAATCTATTCTTTCATTGTTATCAATAAATACAGATGGACACTTAAAACGACTATTTATCAAGGGTGATATTATTTTACATCGCTCATAAAGCAATGTTGAATACTATTATATTTCCACATCGATGCGTAAGTATAGTGATTGTCACTTTTACAATACTGTTTTTGACAAAACTAACATCTTTTGTCGTGCTAGCGCATGACCATTCGATCGATTTGAATTTTAAGTGTACAAAAACAGATACAACTGCCCAATTAATGGGTAGAGTATTAGATGAGAACGGGATTGCAGTAGTTGGTGCAAATATCCAGCTCCATGAATATGCCGGTACATATACAGATTCGTCTGGTTTATATCATATAAAAGGAATTGTGCCAGGTGAATACAGACTACAAATAAGTCATGTAGGATACATGGTGTATCAAAAAGTTCTAGAATTTATTCCAAAAGATATGATCTTTTTAGAAGCGCGTCTTGAAAGTAAATCCTATCAAAATGGTACTATAGTAGTAACCGCATCTAGAATTCAAGAAGCCTTATCAGAAGTGAGTGTTCCCATATTGGTCGTTTCAAAACAGGAAATTCAACAGTCTGGCAATATTCGGCTGAGTGAAGTGTTATCGGAGCAATTGGGACTTTATTTGGTTGAAAACCATGGTACTGGACTACAAATGCAGGGATTTGACCCAGAATACACCCTAATTCTCATAGACAATAAACCCGTAATTGGACGAACTGCAGGGACGCTTGATCTTACCCGACTCACTGTTGGAAATATTGAACAGGTAGAGGTAGTAAAAGGTCCTTCTTCTGCATTATGGGGGAGTGATGCCTTAGCTGGCGTCATTAACATAATCACTGATAAAGGTTCAAAGCCCTTAGAGTGGGGTTTAAATACCCGTTATGGCGCCCATAATACTAAAGATCTTTCTGGTCAATTCAATCTTAAAGAAGATAATTTTCAAATTCGTTTTTTTGGGAATTTAAATGGTTCCAATGGATACGATTTAAATCCAGAAACTGTCGCACCCACCATTCCAAAATACAATAATTATACTCTCCAAGGTCGGGTAAAATACCAACTTCAACCTGGTCTCTCGCTTGATGTCTCGAGCAGATATTATAGAGAAGATCAATCCTTCCAAGATGAAATACTGGATAGGAGGAGAAGATTTGACGCATACGGAACCGAATTTCAACAAGACTACTACGTTTCACCAACTTTAAAATATGCCATTGGTTCGATACACCTAATTGAGGCCAGTGCCTATGTAGGTTATTTTCAAAGCGAATCCGTTTTAAACTTAACCGATTCAAATACTCGTTATTTTTCAGATGCGTTCGCACAACAGCTAAACAAAGTAGAATTTAAAGCCTCTACTTTTTGGGATAATACCAACACCACTATCTTAGGAGCAGGTAGTAATACCGAATCACTTGATGCGGAAATTTATGCAGAAGTGCCTGACTTTGCTAATACTTACTTCTATGGACAGCACTATTGGCAAGCCAATGATGACTTTTCTCTAACAGTAGGATTTCGTTATGACAATCATAGTGAATATGCATCTCAACTTAGCCCAAAACTATCTACTAAATGGAAACTTACGCAAAATTTTAGCTTAAGAGCTTCTTTTGGGGGAGGATATAAAGCCCCCGATTTTAGACAGTTATTCCTAAATTTTAGCAATCCTATTTCTGGTTATAGTGTTTTTGGCACTTCAACCTTAGAAGCAGGTCTGAAGCAATTAGAGGAAAGTGGACAGCTTTCAGAAATTTTTATCGATCCAGCCAGTCTTGATGAAATTAAAGCAGAACGCGCATATGCCTTAAATATTGGTGGGGATTGGTACGCAACGAAACACACAAGTGTTCGATTCAATGCATTTCGCAATCAAGTTCGCGATCTCATTGAAACCCAGCGTATAGCTCTGAAACTAAATAATCAATCCGTTTTTTCTTATATAAACATCAGAAGAATATACAGCCAGGGTATCGACTTGGAGCTTCTAACATCTTCATTTATACTCAATAATCTTGACTGGTCTATTGGAGGGCAATTATTAGATACCCGTCAACGAATTACAGAGGAATTTGATGATGTCGTTGACGGAGTAGTTGTGAAAAAAGAAAAAACAAGCTATGTCTCCATGTTTAATCGTTCACGTTACACAGGCAATTTAAAATTATTTTATGCTTCGGAACGGTTAGGTTTAGATGCAAATATTAGGGTCCAATATCGCGGATCTTATGGCTTTGTGGATATAAATGGGAATAATCGAATAGATAACACAGAATTAGTTAAGGGCTATACCTTAATTAATAGCTCGATTGCCAAAACGTTAAAGCAGCAGTATCGCATTCAAGTAGGTATTAATAACCTAACAAATATCACCGATCCTCAGCGTTTACCATCCAACCCTGGACGTATATTATAT
Source organism: uncultured Balneola sp. (assembly GCA_902529115.1). Lineage (GTDB taxonomy): Bacteria > Bacteroidota > Rhodothermia > Balneolales > Balneolaceae > UBA1275. Next base: position 18,924 of record CABZVB010000017.1, on the reverse strand, counting down.
GTTCAATTTTCCCTTGATTTTTAAACTATGAAACCGGCACCAAATTTGTCTTTAACTAAATTATTTTATTAACAAAATCACAAACAAAAAATACTATTTATCATGAAAAATCTATCATTATTAAGCCTCTTAGTCGGGCTACTTATCTTGTCAGCTTGTATGAGCAATGGGAACGACGGTCCAGCTCCAGTAACTAATTCGATTATTGAAGACATCCCCGCAAATTATAATACTATCACCGAGAATAGAGAGCCTGTCACAGATATCAATGATTACCCTGGTCAGGAGGGAAAATATACGTTTTACGATTTAGATCAAGGTGCCACTGTTGCCGACTCGAGTTCAGATATGTGGGATATTGCCTTTAGTGGTACCACACTTTTAGCTAATACGGCATATGGTGGTGGAATACAAGTCATTCAAACAGCCTATTCTGAGGTTGAAAATGCCCCTGAAACAGGTTTTGAAGAATCCAATGCGACATGGTATATATACACAGGTGAAGCACCAAATCTACCAAAACATGCTGTCCTTCCTAATAGTAATGCAAGCATTATCATTAAAACCCCGACAGGAAACTATGCTAAGATGGAAATACTTAGCTATTACGAAGGGAACCCAGATGTGACCTCGGCTGAATTTGCTAATTTTATGACTCGCCCAGCATCTGGATATTTTACTTTCAACTATGTCTTACAGGCATCTGAAAGTACTCAACTTTATCATGTCGACTCATATACATTCTTAGATCTCGACACTGGAACTATTGTTGAGGATACGCTTTCATCACAATGGGATATTGGCTTTAATGCAACCAATATTATTGCCAATACCGGACACAATGGTGGAATACAACCACTAAACACAGCATTTAATTTGGTCGATGAGGCACCTTTAGAAGGCTATGTAAATATGGATGCCGCTTGGTACACCTACACCATGAACAATATACCACCTCATGCTGTCTTACCTAAAGAAAACTATACCCTTACAGTGAAGACACCGGATGAATTATATGCTAAATTCAGAGTTATTAGCTATTACAAAGGAAACCCAGATGTTAACTCACAGAATTTCATCAATTTCATTCGACCAGCTGACCGCCATTACACCATCGAATATGGCTTACAAGAAGATGGTTCACGCTTTTTTGAATAACATTAATTTATTTTAAATAGGTTAATCTATAAAAAAGCTCAACATAATTTATTGGATAATTTAAATACAGTAATATCGTAATAGTGAGAATAAACGAGCTTAAAAAAGCCCTTATTTAAAAAAAGGGCTTTTTTATCGGAATCTAATTAATGCGAACGGTGATTAAATTAGGAAATTATTGGTAGCTCAAAATAAAAGCGACTACCTTTTCCTACTTCACTACTTACTAGTATGTCAGTTCCATGTGCTCTTAAAATACCGCGTACAATAGCAAGCCCTAATCCTGTGCCACCTTTATCTCTTGAACGAGCTTTATCCGTACGGTAAAAACGGTCAAATAGACGATCTAGATGTTCGGATGCTATACCGATACCTGTATCTTGTATCGAAATTTGGATTTGAGCCTCTACTTGTTCACAGAGTACATTTATACTACCTTCACTAGTATACTTTAAGGCATTTGTAATAAGATTATCCATTACCTGATCTAACTTATCTCGATCGGCATGTACTGTCATATTACTTTCAACTGTTAAAATTAAATCGATATTTTTTTCTTGTGCTAATGGTTCATATGTAATAATTATTTTCTCTAAAAAAGACTTTAATTCTACTACCTCTTTATCAATAAAATGTTGATCCATATCATATCTTTGCAGCATTTTTATGTCGTTAAATAAACGACTAACCCGTTCCACTTGGTTATGCATGGTCACCATGTATTGTAACTTTTTCTTCTGTGATAAATTCTCCAATTGGAGCATTTCAATAGTACCAGATATCGTATGTAATGGATTTCTCACCTCATGTGCAATGTCAGCAAAAAATTGATTTTGCTTTTCGTTCAGTAGTTGGAGTTGCCTATTATCTTTTTTAAACCGTTCTGCCATTTTGTTGAGTGAACTCGCAAGGGTTCCAAATTCATCATTCCTATCCATTTCAAGTGTTTCATGTGTCTGACCATCAGCAATGGTAAGTGCAGCATCATTAAGCTGTTTAATGGGCGCTGCCATATATTTAGAAAAAATAAAACTAACAACCATTACTGCAGCTATTGAAAAAAGCATTCCTGCATAAATAATATGACGAATACTATCTACTGCTTCATAATATTCTTCTTTATCCTTACTAATTCGTAAGTAACTCACGCTTGGAAATCCGTCATCCACTTTAGCAAAAGCAACCAACCTTGAATATTCTGGATCGTTCATTATATATATATCCTCATAATTTGCTCGCACTGAATCCACTACAAGGTCACTTAAAAATTCTCGTGAATCTATGAAAATTTGCTCTGGTTGTGTATTATATATGGGTATCCCAGTTGAATCAAAAAGGGCTAAATCATATTCGAATAAATCTGTTGTTTCTGTAATGAATGGGAAGAAATCGGTATTCTCGTCTGAAGATTCTACAGCTTGTCGAACAATACGCATGTCGTTTTTAAACTCATCAAGCCCTGCTGCAAATAAGAAGAAACGAATACTCAGAATGGCATATGCACTTATGGTGATTATACCAATGATTAGTAGTAATATATAAGTTACCGATAGCTTGGATTGAATATTCATGAATGTAGGAATTCTCTATTGAAACCATAGCCAACACCTCTATAGGTTTTTATTAATTTACCCTCATGTTTCATTTTTAATCGAAGGTTTTTTATGTGCACGTCTACAGTTCGATCATAAATAAATTTTCCTTCATCCGAAATATGCTCCAAAATATCATGTCTACTAAATACAACTTTAGGATGAGTAAAAAATAATTCAGCTACAATGTATTCCGTATGTGTTAGATCTATTTGCTGGTTACCAATAAACATCTGCTTTGAGTCGGTATCTAAATAAACATGGTCATACCGCAGCCATTGCTTTTTTTCTGGTTGCATTCTTCTGAGTTGACTCTCTACATGTGCCTTAATTAAATGTAAGCCAGCTGGCTTTTTAATGTAGTCATCCGCTCCCAGCTCTAGTCCTTCAATTTCATCTTTTTCCTCATCTCTAGCTGTTAAGAAAAGAACTGGAATATCAGATAATACCGGATGTTTCCTAATATGTGCACAGATTTCTTTGCCATCCATGTAAGGTACCATGATATCTAAAATAGCTAAATCAATTTCATCTGCATGAGACTCTATAATAGCTAATGCCTGCTTTCCATCCTTTGCCCAGTGAGTTTTGAATTCATTTATCTCTAAATAATTAGCTAATATTTCACCCGACTCTAATTCATCTTCCAGTAGTAATAAGGTATGTTTTATCTCCACGTTTATAAGGTTTTATTGAAGATTCATGCATCTAATGGGGGCTTGCTTTGACAAGTCTATATCTTTATTTAGCACTATAGTTACTCTCTTTAATTAATTAAATTATAAACATAACTTTTGTAAATAACACCCAATACTATGACCGCGCATGCCACATCTAATCTACCTGTTATTTGGATAACAGGAGCTTCCTCTGGTATAGGTAAAGCTTTTGCACAGCAATATGCAAAGGATGGCGCCCATCTTATTTTATCTTCAAGACAAGTCGATGAATTAGAAAAACTTAAATCTGAGTTAACAAGCTTTTCCAATGGTGATATACTCGTCATGCCATTAGATCTTTCTGCTGGAGATGGATCTCTGCAGAAAAAAACAGAAGAAGCGTGGGCATGGAAGAATAAGGTGGATGTGCTAGTAAATAATGGCGGTATTAGTCAGCGCTCATTATTTCTTGAAACCGATATGAAAACTATTCGCAGACTCTTAGAGGTTAATTTGTTTGGCGCTCTGGCCCTTAGCCGTTTTATATTGCCTAGCATGGTCAATCAAGGATCTGGTCACATTATCGTGACTAGCTCAGTAGCTGGAAAGTTTGGCACCAAATACCGATCCGGTTACGCAGCGAGTAAACATGCAATTCAAGGCGCCTTCGATTCCATACGTCAAGAAATGTATGAGCATAATATTGACATTACACTAGTATGCCCTGGACCTATAAAAACAGCCATAACACAAAATTCACTCACTGGTGATGGAAAAGCTTTCGGTAAAATGGGTGATTTACATACGCATGCAATGGATCCAAATGAAATGCTTCGACGAATCTGGCCAAAAATTAAGGCTCGAAAAGAAGAAATTACAATTTCTGGACCTAAAGAGCGACTCGCCTTGTTACTCAAAAGAGCTGCTCCAGGCATTCTAAATCGCATATTAAAGCAATCAAAAGTAGTATAAATAAGTATAAGTAATGAACTACTATTGCCATAACTCATACATCTATTCCTAGCTATATTATCCTAAACGACTTCTCTTTTTCAAATAATGAATTAGAGCTTCACTGAAAGGCTGCTCGGTGGAAACGGATTCAAAATCTATTTGAAACTCATTACAAGCCTGCTTAAACCGTTGTAAATACATAGTCACTTTTGCCCGATAATCTTGAGCTATTTGAGCAGGTGAAATTTCGAGTTGCTCACCGCTCTCAAGGTCTTCTAGTAAATAACGCTCATGTTCGAGATTTAAGTTCAATTCTGTGTAATGCTCGGTTATATTAAACAATATAATTTCATGCTTACGATGGCGCAAATGTTTAAGCGCAGAAATTAATGCATCATGCGTTTCTATGTTTTCAAATAGATCAGTAAAGATTACCACTAAACTTCGTTGGTGAATACGTTCAGCTAATTCATGCAATGCAGCAGCTGAAGCGGTAAAATCACCTTTATTTATCGTCAAATAAGGCTCTATCTCTAAAAAGATACGCCTCAAATGCCGCCTAGTACCCTTTGCGGGGAGTATAGTACGTAGCGTATCTGCAAAAGAAGCAAACCCTACCGCGTCTCTTTGACCCTGCATTAGATAAGCCATTGCTGCAGCTAGATATGCAGAGTACTCAAGTTTAGTCCACTGAGCCTTATGCTTGAAATACATGGACGAGCTCGTATCCAATACCAAGAAACATCTTAAATTTGTTTCTTCTTCATATTGCTTGACATAGAAACGCTCTTTTTTTGCGTATACCTTCCAATCGATATGTTTAAAATCATCACCTGTGTTGTAAGGTCTATGTTCCGCGAACTCAACACTAAAACCATGATAGGGACTTTTATGCAGACCGGCAATAAAGCCCTCTATAATTTTTTTGGCTTTTAGCTCTAACCCTTTTATTTGAGATAATATTTCCGGATTAATATTCATTGTCAACGATACTAAAATAGACTCATAAATACCCCGATCAAACGCTATTTAGACAAATAAAGACTCTTGAACTCAAACGGTTTCCTAAAGTGTTCATCTTTAAAATCTTGAGCAAAATAAATGCTCTCTCCTGTTGACTTCATTTCAGGGCCTAACTCTTTTTTGACCCCTGGAAATTTTTCAAATGGAAATACTGGTTCTTTTATAGCCCAAGAGCTTAACTTTGACTCCAAGTTGAACTCACTAAGTTTCGCACCCAACATTATCTTCACTCCAATCTCTGCCTCTGGTCGCTGCGTTGCTTTAGCAAGAAAGGGGATAGTACGAGTAGTTCGAGGGTTCGCTTCTAGGACATATACCTTATCGTCTTTTACTGCGTATTGCACATTCAAAAACCCTTGAATATCCATGGCTTCCGCAATACGCTCTTGATATTTTCGTATTGCAGTCTGAACTTCATCTGAAAGGGAATAGGGGGGAATAACAGCTGTTGAGTCACCGGAATGCACCCCAGCTGGTTCTATATGCTGCATCATTCCTGCAATATGTAATTGGGTACCATCATACACAGAATCAACATCCACCTCAATGGCATGTTCCAGGTATTTATCAATCAAAAAGGCATTTTCGGGATGCGTTTTTAAAATATTTGCTACATATCTCTCTAATTCCTCTTGCTTGACGGCAATCCGCATACCTTGACCACCTAACACATAACTCGGTCGAATTAAAACCGGATATCCAATTCTATCGGCAATATTTAAGGCACCTTGTTCATCGGTTGCTGTACCATATTCAGGAAAAGGTATATTTAAACGAATAAGTAAATCAGAAAACGCACCTCTATCTTCAGCAAAGTCTATGCGTTGGAATTCTGTACCAAAAATATGTATGCCTGCTTTCACAAGTCGCTTGCCCAACTTTAGTGCCGTTTGGCCACCAACTTGGATTATAACTCCATCGGGTTGTTCATGCTCAATGATATCAAGTACCCTTTCCCAATAAACAGGCTCAAAATATAGTTTATCTGCAAAATCAAAATCTGTAGAAACTGTCTCAGGGTTACAATTAATCATAATTGCTTCGTAGCCCATTTCTTTTGTGGCTAAAACAGCATGTACACAAGAATAATCAAATTCAATACCTTGTCCAATCCGGTTGGGTCCACTTCCTAAAATGATTACCTTCTTACGATCTGATACGACACTCTCATTTTCACCCTCATAGGCTGAGTAATAGTATGGTGTTTTTGCAGGAAACTCTGCGGCACAGGTATCAACCACTTTAAATACAGCTTTTAGTCCAAGCATAAGGCGATAGGTACGAACCTGCTCATCTGTTACTTTGGCACCAGATTTACTCACTAACCAAGCAATCTGAGCGTCTGAAAAACCAGCCTGTTTAAGTTCATAGAGCTCATCTTTGCTAAGTTCTTCCAACCCTTTTGCTTCCGTTCGGTTCTCTAGTGAAACCATATATTCAATCTGTTGTAGGAACCATGGATCTACCTTAGTGATATCGGCAATTTCTTCTACAGAACTGCCTAGTTTAAACGCGTTGCGAATCTGTAAACTACGATCCCAGTATGGCTTAACTAAACGCTCTCGGACAGTTTTTCTGTTGATTTTGTCGTATCCATCTGCTCCTAATCCGTCACGACCCACCTCCATACTTTGCCAAGCTTTATTTAACGCCTCAGGGAAATTACGGCCTATACTCATTACCTCTCCAACGGCTTTCATCTGGGTAGAAAGTTCCTCATCAGCCCCGGGAAATTTATCAAAATTAAAACGAGGCACTTTACAAACCACATAATCAATAGAGGGTTCAAAGCAAGCGGAGGTATTTCCAGTGATTTGATTATTCAACTCATCCAAGGTATATCCAACAGCCAACTTTGTTGCGACTTTTGCAATAGGATAACCCGTAGCCTTTGATGCTAACGCAGAGGATCGACTTACTCTTGGATTTATTTCAATAGCCACAAATCGATCCGAACCTGGCTCCATTGCGAATTGGACATTGCAGCCTCCAGCAAAGGTGCCTATGGATCTCATCATTTTAATGGCAGCATTTCGCAGAATTTGTAGCTGCTTATCGGTAAGAGTCTGTGTTGGAGCCACTGTAACAGAATCACCAGTATGCACTCCCATTGGATCCATATTTTCGATAGAACAAATAATTACTACATTATCATTTGCATCCCTCAGAAGTTCTAATTCATATTCTTTCCAACCAAAAATGCTTTCTTCGATAAGAACGGAATGCACTGGACTCATTTCTAGTCCATGAAGTACTTTTTTATCAAATTCTTCCTCTGTCCAGACTATACCACCACCAGCACCACCCATAGTAAAAGAGGGGCGGATAACAATTGGTACCCCCCCTAATTCCTCTTTGATCTCCTTAGCATCTAGCAATGAGTGTGCTTGCCGGCTACGGCACTGTTCTATGCCTATCACCTCCATGCGATCTCGAAATAACTGCCTATCTTCGGTCAATTCCACCGCATCGATGTCTACTCCGATAATCTGAATACCCTGCTCTTTCCAAAATCCTTCCTTTTCTAAATCTCTAGCCAAATTCAGCCCCGTTTGGCCACCCATAGTTGGAAGTACTGCGTCAGGTTTTTCTTTTGCAACAATTTCTCTAATTGATTCCGTAGTCATAGGAAGCATATAAATTGCATCCGCCATTATCGGATCAGTCATAATCGTGGCTGGATTGGAGTTTATAAGAACGATTTCATAGCCTTCTTCCTTTAAAGAGCGACAAGATTGAGAACCCGAATAATCAAATTCACAAGCTTGTCCAATGACTATGGGGCCAGAACCAATAATGAGAATTTTATTAATGTCGTTACGTCTTGGCATTATGCGTAGTAAGAGGGTTAGAGTGGGTTATATTCATTTAATTCAATGACTATAGAGTCTTTGTTAATACTAACTCAAGAGTTGTATTTATCCATAAGTCCCACAAATTGATCGAACAAATAGGCCGAATCATGAGGGCCTGGTGATGCCTCTGGGTGATATTGCACTGAGAAGCCTGGAAACCGCTTAAAAGTCAGGCCCTCCACTGTCTTATCATTCAAATTGATGTGGGTAATTTCAGCAACATTATCAGAAACACTATCCTCCTTTACAGCAAAACCATGATTCTGAGTTGAAATTTCAACCAGTCCAGTCTTTAGATTTTTCACAGGATGGTTGGCTCCTCGGTGTCCTACAAACATTTTTTCTACTTTAATCCCCTCACTTAACGCCATTAATTGGTGCCCTAAACATATCCCAAATAATGGCTTGCCTGATGCTTTGGCAAATTCTACCACCTCCAAAGCATAGTCACCGGTGGGGTTAGGGTCTCCTGGTCCATTCGAGAAAAAGAATCCATCCGCGTTCCAAGCTTTAACCTCGTCCAACGAGCAGTTAGCTGGAAAAACCCTCAAAGTACAGCCCCGCACTAAAAAACTTTGTATAATATTTCGTTTAATCCCATAATCGAAAGCGGCTATTTTATAGTGAGATTCCCCCTCAGGCTGATAGGTTTGTGCTTCCTTTCTAGTGACTCTGGTGGCTAATTCTAATCCCTCCATAGGTTCCCAATCTTTTGCTTTTTCCACCAATTTATCCGGATCCGATTCGTCAGACGATATAACAGCATTCATAACTCCTTTTTCTCTAATGTGCCGAACTAACGCCCGAGTATCTACCCCAGATATACCTACAACCTTATGGTCAACTAGGTACTGCTGCAAACTACTATCAGCCATCGGATTACTAAACTCATGAGAAAATGCACGTGTGATTACCCCTGCAACCATTACTTTTCGGTGCTCATCGTCTCGATCCATTGTTCCGTAATTACCGATGTGAGGATAAGTCATCATCATTAATTGCCCATAATAACTAGGGTCGGTAAAAATTTCTTGATAGCCTGTCATACTAGTATTAAAACATAATTCACCGCCGGTAATACCCTTATACCCGACAGAGAAACCATAAACAATTGTTCCATCACTTAATGCTAAAATTGCATTTTCTCGAGGTTGCAAAGCCATAGTTAAATAATCCTGTTTTTTAGGGGGGCGCCATCATGTTTGATTGAAAATCCTAGAATAACAGCCGCTAGTTTATGAAAATTAAATATGCCTCTACAACTTGAACCAATGCTCAAAAAAAATCCGACTACGGGAACCGCGCCGGATTTTAGTGATATAAAAATGAAATGTAACCTCATTAATGCTGTGGCCCCTAACAATTAGTAGATTGCATTATCAAGGCCATATAAAATAATAAAGACGGCCCTGTCGGACTTAACTTATATGAAATTAAAAATGCTATTACGAACAAGCTTAGATTGCAATTTCATTAAGATAATCAGATAGGCTGATTGCATCAAGACTAACTTAGTATTTTTTATTTCTACTTTGAGCTAACAGTGAACTTGTTAGGGTAGCAAAGCCGCTCAATATTCCCCCAATTACTGCTGTAATAACGATTAGAACCCAGTCCTGCATCAAGCCAAATAGTTCTGCAATACGCGCACTTAAAATACCATCACTTGCAATATGTATATACAGGGAATGCACGCCCCACGCCAAAAATACTGCTAAGAAACCAATTCCAAAAGCCCGGATTGGGGTTTCATGCATTCTGTAACCAAAAAATAAACCCGGCAACACAACTGACCACCAAGGGAGGACTAAATTTAAGATAAAAGCATTTCCAGCAATTAAAAGAAATAAAATAATCATGGGTGTAAACTCCATTTAACTAATAACTTCGATTCCTGACCCAATGATATATCGGAATCAAGTGGGGGCTCTTTATAAAAACGCAATTCATATAATTCACCCGTTCTCCAAGATTCAATCATGGAATCATAATTAGGAGAACCAGGATTTCCAGAAGCACCACCAGGATATACGCCCCAAGCTTTAATTTCCGATCCAAGCTCAACAATCATCCGCCAAGAAGGCCCCGAACTTCCTTGAGTTGCATTCACTGATTCTATACCTCCACCACTGTATAGATTTAATGCTCCTAAACCATTGGTTTGCGTTAAGTGAGGAATGTTATTATTAATTACCCATCCCCAGTCCCAATCGTCACTCCATGACCCATAAGACTCGGTTAAGTTATCAAAGGCTTTTTTAAACGATATAGTAGCCAGATCTTGAATCGTCTCAACCCCCTGGGTTGTCTGGTTATCTACCATCCAAAAATTGGGATTATCTTTTAGCTGTTGGACCAAACGGTCCCTCGCTGGGGCCCTTAGTGGGAAATCGGCGTTATACTCATCGACCAGAATTGATTCATATAATTCACTCCACCAACTTCGAAAGACACTAGGGGCACGGTAGGGGGCATTATTATAGAAATTCCATGCTTTCAAGGAATCCAGTACCTCGATTTGGATTGGATACAAAGAATCGGTCTTAACCCACTCCAACATACTGGGTAAAATCTCCGAGGCATGATAGGAATAGTTATCCATTAACAAGGCCTGCATATCATCTTTTGTTATTTCATACATCTCAGATAAGCGATCATTAATTCTTCGACCACGCTCAAATGAAGCGTATACATCATCCATATAATAGGGGTAATCTGGCGCTGTAGACTCTTGATTAGCTGAGCTGACAAATCCGCGCTCTGGATTTTTAATATGGGGATTATGTTCTCTAGGGATCCAGCCTTGCCAATCGTAAAGCGGGTCTGTCCCATCACTCACCGTACGCCCTTGACCATCCCATTTATTTGGAAACTGACCGTTTACCCATAACGCAATATCTCCTTCGACACTAGCAAACACAAAGTTTTGAGCAGGGGCCTGGTAATGGGTTAAGGCATCTACATAGTCATCGTAATTTTTCGCTCTGTTAAGCTGATAGAAAGCTCGTATTTCGTTGGATGGCTCATGTGCAATCCATCGAAGGGCGTGATAAATGGGTTCAGTTGCACCAACTTGCTCATGCATATTACCGCTTTTTACCTCAGAAACGGGACCATGATGTGTATAAACTACCGTATCGACCATAGTTTCCCCTCCTCTTACCTCAATTTCTTCTATTCGCTTAGTTGTTGGCTTCCATTCACCGTCGTGCCAATATCGATCTTTTTCCTCATTTTCGAATCGAATTTCATACCAATCTAATACATCAGAGGCTACGTTTGTTACCCCCCAAGCAACCTGCTCATTAAACCCGATGACTACACCTGGAGCCCCTAATAAACTAACGCCATAAGTATTTATACCTGGGGCAAATAACTGTATCTCATACCATATGGACGGAAGAGTCAACCGTAAATGAGGGTCATTACTCAATATTGGGTATCCAGAAGCTGTTTTATCGCCACTGACAGCCCAATTATTACTCCCTATACCCTCCGGCACGGGAAAAGGCTGTACCCCTCTTGCCACTTTCGGTACAAAAAGAGTATCGGGAAGCCTAACCGGTATCCGCTCAAAATCCCATGAGCGGCTTATGGGAATAATAGGATCTAAGAGATTATGGTCTTTATCAAAAAACTGTTCAATGAATTCTGGGCCAAAATATGCCAAGGTATTGCTATGGGAGATATCACTGTTGCCTGCCGCCAAGGTGCGTGTCATATTTTTATGTAATAAAGCTGTTTTCAACGGATTCCAAGGTTCTGGCGCTATATCTAGCAATTTGTACTCGAGAGGATATTGCTCAGATTCCAATGAGTTTATATAAGCATTTACCCCTGCTGAATAGGCCTTAAAAATTAACCATGATGGCTCATGTTTCTGAACTTCAGCTAAAGCCTGTTCCGCTCCAAAGACCATCCCCCATCTACGGCTTTGACGGTCTCTTTCCACTAATGATGGGCCTACTAACTCACTAAGGCGTCCAGCTGCATCATAGGTTTGAAGTTCCATCTGAAATAAGCGATCTCTGGCTTGAAGATACCCCTGCATATAGTAAAGGTCATGGTCATTTTGAGCAAACACATGAGGCACACGGCGATCGTCAAAATAAACCTCTACAGAATCCATTAACCCAGGCAGTTTATCAGCTAAATTCGAAAAAGGTTGCCGTTCTGCTTGCGCCCAAAATCCCCCATCAGGATCCATAAATGGTCCCATTGGAGGTATATTCCCCCAGCGGGTACTTAAAACCCAAATCAATGCAAATCCAGCGACCAAACTTAGGCTAAATGGTAGGTATTTCATGTAGTCTTATTATTTTTTATCGGTAAAAAAGTCTTGAATCTCATGGCTAATTCAAAACCTATTATCATAAGCTTATCTAAAGTGATGCGTGATGGCTCCAAAACAACATTTTCATGCAAAAAATACTCCCTCCACTTTTTAGGAATTCATGGGTAGATAGCTCTACAACGGTAAATCCTCTTGACGCGAGAAGCCGAGCCGTTTTAGGGCTATCAGACGGCAATAATATTCGTTTTCCTGCAACAGCAGTGGCATTACATGCAAATGAGTAAAGGGTTTCTCGCTTATCTATTTCTAGTACCACGTCAAAATAATGATGAATTAGCTCCAAGCCCGCTTCATCAAAAGCTCCTGGGTAGATCATCACTGTTTGCTCATCGAGCATGCAAAAACAGGTATCCAGATGATACAATCGTTCATCTTGAAGATGTAGAGAAATAATAGGTATCCCTGTGAATCGAGCCATTGCCTCTAGTGCCGGCATACTGGTTCGAAACCCATGACCTGCCCAAATTATGGAGCGTTCAGGATGCCACTGAACATCGCCCATACCCTCAAAAAATATTGGGGGTAAATCAGTATCACCCATTTCAATTTGTGTCCCATCTTTTTCTACTACTTGGCTTGCTTCATTCCTGTGACTAGTTGGAAATAATGTATGAATAGGATATCCTTTATGAGCTAGCACCTGATTAAGGTAAGGCACCTCAGAGCGGCGCATTGGACTGCGCATAGCCCCCATAAGGAATGAGGCTCCAGTATCTTCTGCCCACATTGGAAAGCTCTGATTCGCACAAAAAACCAAATCCGGTAATCCCTTCACTCCTTTTATAGAATGAACGTATAGCCCCCACTTTTCAAACTGAGACTTCAAAGTCAACCACTCTACCCAAGCTTTGTTTTTGTCCACGGATCCAATCATAGACTCCATATGAGGATTGATCACATACTCTACGTCAAAAAACTCAGGTTCTATCATTAAAACCTGATCTGGCCAAGGCATTTTTGGCCGAGAAGCTAATAATATATCACTCTCGTGGAGACTTCGAATTACCCCAGTATTTATTCGTTCCATCTCACCAGCCTCCATGTGCAATTATACGTATGTTATTTGTTATTGTACAATAGTAACAATTGACCGCAACATCTACTATTTTCTAGATAATATTTAGTAGAATGTTACGATCAACTCGATCCATAAATTTGTTTTCATGACAGAGCAGGCACCACATCTAGTCGTCGCTTTTGGCGGAGTTTCACCCGAACACGAAGTTTCGATACTGACCGCTATGCAAGTGATGAGCACACTATTGGACTCCAAATACACCATACTCCCCCTTTATATTAGTAAATCAGGACAATGGCTAACTGGAGATATACTCAAAGATTTAAAACAATACGGGGATTTAGACTCCCTCATCCAACAAGCTAGCCCTTGCTATTTTAGTCGAGATCAACTAGGAAGAGTAGTATTAGAATATGCTAAGAAAGGACTCTTTTCCAAGCCCATACAAAAACCTGTTTATGCCATAGTCGTCTCTTTCCATGGAGGAGCAGGTGAGAACGGATCATTTCAAGGTATTTGTGAACAATATAACCTACCCTATACAGGAAGTGGCGTTTTAGCATCCTCTCTAGGCATGAACAAGGTCAAAGCCAAACAGCTCTGTGAGGCAAATCATATACCGGTTACTTCTTCTCTTAATTTTTATGAAGAGGATTGGGATTGCCATAATGATACAATTCTTAAGGAAGTGGAACAACTTGGATATCCCGTGATTGTAAAACCCTCATCGTTGGGAAGTAGCATTGGAGTAAAAAAAGTAGAAAGTCAATCAGCTTTAATAAGAGCGGTAGAGACCGCCTTTCGATATGATGCTCAAATTCTCATAGAAGAAGCTGTTACCCCCTTAATTGAAATTAATTGCGCTGTATTAGGGACTCCTGAGTCTAGTATTTCTAGCGTATGTGAACGACCATTAGGTAGTAATGAAGCACTCTCATTTGCCGATAAATATCAGCGAGGTGGCGCCGCTGAAAAAGGGATGGCCTCGGCAGATCGTGTTATTCCTGCTGATATATCTGAGGAATTAAACCAGAATATACGGGCATTATCCAAGCAAATATTTAGAATATTTCAGGCAACTGGGGTAGCACGAATTGACTATTTAGTACAAAAAGACACCCAGAAAGTTTATTTCAACGAAATTAATACGATCCCAGGATCTTTTTCCTACTACTTATGGGAGTATTCTAAGCTTAATTTTAATGATTTACTAGATCAGCTCATTGAAACAGCCATTACTGTACATCAACAAAAAAATGGGCGGATACTACACTACGAAACCAATCTTCTGAACGATAAAGCAGCGACTGGGCTTAAAGGAAGCAAATCACCATGAAATGTGCCCTAATTTCCAACCCCCAAAAGTACGAAGTACAGCAGGTACTACAACAGACTTTGGCATGGGCACAAGACAAAGAGATAGATTGCTATATTGACCAACAAACAGCGGAGTCGTTAACGATAGTCAAATCCTCTAATCTTCACTTTTGCCAGGGAGATGCCTCAGCAATTGAAGCTTCGGACTTACTAATCGTAATTGGTGGCGATGGAACTATGCTCTATGCGGCTCGACTAGCACGAGGACTAGAAAAACCAATTTTAGGTATAAACAGTGGACATCTGGGGTTTATGAATGATGTATCCATCGAGGAAATGTACTCCGCCTTGGACGCACTCATCGAAAAGGATTACACTCTAGATTATAGGTATTTTCTAGAATCAATTGACCAAGAAGGCAACTTTTATTATGCCTTAAACGAATACCTGTTCACTCGCAGAGATTCAAGTTCTATGATAAACATAGACGCCGAATACGATGGAGCTCTCATTAACACCTACTGGTCTGACGGTCTCATCGTAGCCTCTCCAACTGGGTCAACCGCTTACAACCTTTCAGCAGGCGGACCTATCGTGATGCCCGGCTCCGGTGTACTTGTGGTTACCCCTGTGAATCCACATACTCTTACCACCCGTCCTTTAGTGTTACCTTCTGATAAAGAACTTCGTATTTCCATTCCCAAATCCAATCCTCCTGTAATTTTTTCTTGTGACGGAGTGCTTAAACCTATCTCGGAATATCCTTTCTCCATCCATATCAAAAAATCTACCTCTCGAATTCCTCTCGTACACCTGACCAATCACAGCTATTTCGATACTCTCCGCAAAAAACTCATGTGGGGGCAAGACTCCCGACGTACATAATAAGATTCCATCTCTTTGTTTTTTATGTTGCATCTCGTTCATGCCATTCGGAGTATCGAAAGTAATTTTTCAGCTATAGCTGAATAAAATTCTTATTATGTGACGTTCGGGAAAACATACAATAACCAAACAAAAAAATTAAAAATATCGCCCAAAGTCATGAAAGTAACCGTTATCGGAGCCGGAGGAAATGTTGGCTCTACCGTAGCGCTTAGCGTTGCACAAAGAGATTTTGCGAAAGAAGTGATCGCTTTAGATCTAGAGCGAAAACAAGACGATAAAACATTTTATCCTTCCAAAGGGAGAGCATTAGACCAATGGGAAGCTTCTCCCATTCACCTTTTTGATACCCGAGTAAAAGGAACTACAGACTATGCTGATACTGCGGGTTCTGATGTGTGTGTTATTACTGCAGGTGTGCCACGCCGTCCAGGCATGAGTAGAGATGACTTATTGGAGATAAACGCAAATATTGTCCGTAGCGTAACAACTGAATTGGTGAAATACTCTCCTGAAACTATTCTTATTATAGTTTCTAATCCATTAGATGTAATGGTTCAAGTGGCCAAGGATGAGTCTAGACTACCCTATGAAAAAGTCATGGGTATGGCTGGTATTTTGGATACTGCCAGATATCGCGCTTTCATCGCCGATGAATTAGATGTTTCACCAAAAGACATTCAAGCCCTACTAATGGGTGGGCATGGTGACACCATGGTTCCATTACCAAGATTCACTACTCTTTCCGGTATACCTATCACTCAATTTATCTCTGAAGAACGACTAGATGAAATTGTAGGTCGTGCAAAAAAAGGGGGAGGAGAAATCGTCGGGCTTATGGGAACCTCTGCTTGGTATGCTCCCGGTGCCGCAGCCGCACAAATGGTTGAGGCTATTTTGTTGGATCAAAATAGAATTTTTCCTGTGTGTGCTCACATAGATGGGGAATATGGAATTGACGATTTATATATCGGGGTCCCTGTCAAACTTGGTAAAAGTGGCGTAAAAGAAGTAATTGAGGTTGAATTAACCAAAAAAGAAAGCGAACTTTTACATAAATCGGCTAAAGCCGTTCGCGGCACCCTAGACGACTTTAAAGCACTTATGAATAATAAATAACGAGGACAAAGGTTCTCACTACTTGCTTTTAAATCCTGCTTCGTTTCGTTGCGGGATTTTTTTATGAGCTTATTTTAGCAGATTTTGTATCCACATTAACTACTTGCAACGGGATTATGACCAACATTGTCAATACTAAAATTAGGAAACCTGCAAGCTCTTCAGGTAAGCCAACCCACATTTGAATACTCTGGGCACCCCAGACCACACTACTTGCTACTGTCATAGTTCCTAAGGCGCGTACCAGGCCAAAAGGGATTTGCATAGCCTTTTGAGCTACCCGAAAAAGAATTACAGCCATAGTTCCGTAACTTAATACAGTAGCAATAGCCGCTCCTTTCATGCCAAAGACAGGAATTAGAGCAATATTCACTATTATTGTGATGATTGCACCTATACCAGTGATTTGAGCCAAGCGTTTTGTTTTTTCTTTTATAAAAATACCTACAGAAAAATTTATATACCAGCCTTGAAACCAGTAGGCTAACAAAAGCCACGGCACAATACTTAAACCAGGCCAATATGCCTCATCGATAAGAGTAGTATTCAAAAATGGGATGGGAATGGCAACAATTGACTCCACAAATAATCCAACAGTCAAAAATACCAGGGCAGCTGCGATATTGAAATATTTAAATGCCATCCCAAAAAGACTTGGAGCATCTGAATCATCACTAAATCGCATAAAAAAAGGCTGCCATGCCATTCGGTACATTTGAACCAGTATTAACATAAAAACCGCTAACTTATAACAGGCATTATATACCCCTACTATATAATCTGCACTCCAATCCATGCCATAAATGGCATAGATTTGTTCTCCACTTAAACTCTTTAAAAAGAAACGGTCCAAAGTTTCGTTAATCACATGTGCCAAACCAGCAGGAATAAATGGCCATCCAAATTGTACCATTTTTCGGAGCAAATCGCTCGACCAAGCACCCCTCCAAAGGGGCCCAGTTAACCCAAAAACCCCCAACAATACCGCGAGAGATGCAAGGAAATTAGCCATAAATATTGCTTCAATTCCCCAATGTAAAACTAAGATCAAATAGCCATTTAAACTGATATTTATAGCTACATGTCCCAATTTTAACCAAGCAAATGAGTACGCTCTTTTAGACAGTCTCAGCTCAGCAAAAGGGACAATAGCTAATGCATCAACTAGTAGGATACCCATCATTAACAAATAAATATACTCTGTACTAGAGGATGCGGCGGGGAGTGAGAGTAGGCCCGATAATGGTGCTTGAAAAAGCCATAGTACAATACTGAAAAATAAGCCACCAGCTAAAAGTGCGCGCTGTATAGTAGAAAATATACTAGCTGCTTGTTCACGATTTTTTCCATAACGCAGGTAGGACGACTCCATACCAAAGGTAAATAGTACTTGAAGTAGCCCAATGGTAGCATAAACAAGGCCCACTACCCCATAAAGTTCAGGATTAAATAAACCAGTATGAAAAGGAACCAACAAGTAATTGATAAACCTAGCAATGACACTGCTAATGCCATAGACTAAAGTATCAGATAATAAATGTTTAAGTGGTTTCAACTCTACATTATTTTGCGTAGATACCTTCTATCGCTCGTATCCCTAACAAGTAACTCTCGGCCCCGAAGCCCATGATAATACCATTCATTACGGCGCCAGTAATCGAGTGCTCTCGAAATTTTTCTCGAGCATGAATATTAGAAAGATGTACTTCAACCTTGGGAATTGAAACGGGATCTAAGGCATCTCGCAAAGCCACTGAAGTGTGGGTATAGCCCCCCATATTAACTACTAGCCCTTCAGTACCATCGTTGAATGTTTCTTGGATGCGGTCAATTAATTCGCCTTCCATATTCGATTGAAAAAAACTAATCTCATGATTTGTACAAGATGATTGGATATAATGATTTAAATGCTCCAGTGTCATTGCCCCGTAGATGTCCGGATCTCGAGTGCCAAGTAGGTTTAAATTTGGTCCATGAATAACAAGTAATT
>CABZVB010000016.1 GCA_902529115.1 uncultured Balneola sp. | reverse complement strand
CTGGCTTTATTTATAGGGCTTGCACCTGTGGCTTTGCCTCGGGTACAGTTCAATCAGTAATTAGACACTATTACGCGTGTTACAATGCTATTACTTACGCGCTCCGTGCGTCCCCTTTTCAGGGGCATTATATTAGAGAATTTTCCAGCATATTGACTTTGTGAGGTGGCTATGGCACAGGGGTTCCACCCGTTCCCATCCCGAACACGGCCGTTAAGCCTTGTAGCGCCGATGGTACTGCACTGCGGTAGAGTAGGTCGCCGCCTCCTCTCTTTATAAGTCTCCCGTTGCCCAGCAACCGGAGACTTTTTTTATGATATCCATCATAGAAAATAAATCGTATATTTAACATTTAATCGACTCTCAACTTAGATTATAACCAGCAATATAACTTGCACAGAACAATTAACTAGGAATAGTATATGATCGATTTCGATTCATTTTTATTAAAGTACAAGAATAAATTAGCTAAGATTTTTAAAAAAGAGCGTGAGACCTCTGAAGAGGCAATGGAGCGTGGTATATCAGAAGAGAATTTAACAGACATTCTTAAATCCATTCCTCTAGCTTCGTTTATTCCTTCAGAATATGGTGGTTTTGGTGGACATACAGCAGAGGCTTTAAGCATGTTGGAAGCAAGTTCTTATGAATCCTTGCCCTTATCATTGATGATGGGTATTAATGGGGCTTTATTTCTTCAGCCTATAGCTAATTACGGTTCTGAGGAGGCTAAGAACGACGTGTTTAGCAGGGTCATTAATAAAACTAAGATGGGAGGTCTTATGATTACCGAGCC
This sequence comes from uncultured Balneola sp., assembly GCA_902529115.1. Classification (GTDB taxonomy): domain Bacteria; phylum Bacteroidota; class Rhodothermia; order Balneolales; family Balneolaceae; genus UBA1275. Next base: position 36,124 of record CABZVB010000016.1, on the reverse strand, counting down.
TAATTATGGCTCAGAGGCTTTAAAAATGCAAACAAGTGTAGAATATGACGCCTCAACACAGCTCTATTCAATAACAGGAACTAAGCATTGGGCAGGCCTTACCGGGATGGCTGACTATTGGATTATGACTGCTAGAGAAAAAAATGCAAAAGGTGAACTTGGACGTGATGTATCGTTTTTTGTACATGATTCAAGAAATGGTGGTATTGAAGTTAAAGAATACTATAATAACCTTGGTTTGTATATGCTTCCTTATGGAAGAAATAAGGTAGATATAAAAGTGCCTGAAACTCATAAATTAACCCATAAGGGTACAGGTATAACCCTAATGTTGGATCTATTACACAGAAGTAGATTACAATTCCCGGGTATGGGAATGGGCTTCCTAAGGAGAATGATGGATGAAGCTGTTAAACATTGTCGAGAACGACTAGTGGGTGGTGTTAGTTTATTAAATTACGACCAAGTTCGTTCTAGGGTTTCCCAAATTCAATCCTATTTCACAGTATGTTCAGCTATGTGTAACTTTACGGCTACTTACGTACCTCTTACGAAAAATACTGCAAAAATGGATGTTGAGGCTAATGCTGTTAAGTCGGTTTTAACAGATTATATGCAAAAGGCCTCTCAATCTCTTCTCCAACTCACTGGTGCAAAAGGTTATAGGTTAGATCATATTGTAGGTAGAAGTACAATTGATAGTAGACCATTTCAAATCTTCGAAGGATCTAACGATATATTGTATCAACAGATTACTGAGTCCATTATGAAAGCAATGAGAAAGGTTAAAAGGACAAACTTATACGATTTCTTAAAAGGGTATGATTTAACAGTTCAGTCTTCGGACTATTTTAAAGATGTACTAAATTTCGAGATTGATACGAAGATGTCTCAACGTAAATTGGTCGATTTAGGAAGAGCTTTGGGAAGGATAATATCTATGGAATTCACCATAAATTTAGGTCATCAAGGGTTTAATAAAGAGCTAATTAATAATGCAATTATCAATGTACAAGAAGAGGTTAAAGCCATTATGAGTCAATTTGCAAATACTAAAATATCCGATGTAGTTGATGCATACCATGATAACAGCTCATGGTTTAAACTGCAAAACCAACTCGCTCACTAAACTGATAATCTTAGATATAGTTGATGAAACTGAGCACTAATTCTAGTCACAATAGTGAAGAAAGAGGTGTTTTAGAGCAGTATAAATTACCCTTTTTGAACATATCTTCGCAATTTCCATTGTATCCAGGAAAGAATCATGCTAAAATTGAAGCGGCTCTTCTCGGGTGGACAGAGCAAGAATTAGAGCGAGCTAGAGCTAATCTTCAAAAAAATGCTAGGCAAGCGGCTCTTGAATTACTTAAAGAGGATGAAATAGTGGACCAACTCGATGCTCTACCGTTCGACGGTGAAGAATGTATTGCTATTTTGGGTGATTCTATAAGTTTAGATGCTCAGGGTTGGGTCTATATTTTAAGTCATCTAATTGATATAGGTAAAGAGCAAACAAATTTGAAATGGATTAATGCTAGTCAGGCATATGACACAACTACGGACGCTTTACGCCGTCTTGATCGCGATATGTTGGTACATAATCCAGATTGGGTAATCATCGCACTTGGCACTTTTGATGCACAGCGTTTAGCAGTATATCCGGATAGAACGTTAATTCCACTTTCAGATACATGGGAGAATATTCAAGCTATCCAGGAAATTCTGGATCAAACTCTTGATCATCCACCTTTATGGGTTAGTCCAGCAGCTGTCATTACGGATTTACTCACTGAGCATGCACTCTATGATTTTTATATCCAACCAGAAGATTTAAGGGCCGTTCAGGATGTTGTAACGGGAAAAATAGGTGGTATTGTTGATCCAAAAGCAGAACGAATGGGGGAAAATGGTCCTCGAGCCTGGCATTATATTCCTGATGGATTACACCATTCGCTCACAGGACATATGCAAACGGTTAAAGAAATAATAAAGACTTTGGTCGAAATAGATAAAAAAGGGGTGGCAAATATAATGGATGAGGACGCTTAAAATGATATATGACTAGCGTTATAATCAGACCCTAAAAATGTTCAAAAATCTAACATATGTTTACCTCAAAAGCTTACCGAAAGTCTAACGAAATCTATTCTAGGTTGCTGTTTTAGCTGCCAAGTTCCTTCACTTTGAACAGGAATTTCGTAAGTACCAAGTTGCATAAAAGCCAAGGTAGTTGATCGATCAGCCAATACAAAGGTGTCAAAAAGCCCAAAGCCAAATCCGGCGAATGCTCCTGCTCCTGCACCGTATTGAAGCCCTTGTACCAACGGTTCGTTAGCAACAAGCATGACGGAGGTAGCAACAACAGCTCCAGCAGCAGCACCATAAAAGGTATCTAAAAGAACAATGATCGTAGAGTTACGTCCATCGTTGAAAATTCCTGATACAATTCCAGGATTACCTTCTGTTTGGAGTAGGTCATAAGCCCCCATACCAAGTCCGTACAAAGTACCTAACCCCAATCCTACTCGTAGTGGATAAAATTTAGTATCGTCAGTCAAGGCCATACTAGCCCCACCTAGAAGTGTTCCTGTGAGTGCTCCATTGAGTGTATTTTCACCCAAGATATTGATGGTTTGAGCAGTCGCTTTGTAAGGTTCAATAGCCCAAGATAAAATTAGAATAGTCGCTCCAGCAACTACCCTTAAAAACATTTTTTTTAGTGCCATAATATAAAAGTGAGTATTAAAATAAGCGAAGGATCGAATAAAAAATGTGATAATTAGCATGTGTTGATAATACAAAAATTTCAGGCAGGATTTTGCATGGCAACTTGTAGGATTTTGCCATTGAATAAACGGTGCCCCTTCAAACAAAAGTCGGCGATATATGCGCCCATAACTTTAGGCTCTACCGGAGCTTGAAGCCCTGGAAAAGCCTCATCTAACATCTCGGTTTGTACCGCCCCTAGGGCCAAGGCATTAACTGCTATCCCTCGCTCAACCCATTCGGTGCTCAAGCTTTCTGTGAAGATACTCACCGCTCCCTTTGCCGCGCTGTACAAACTGAGTCCTGGGAATTTAGAACTACCCTGTACCCCGCCCATACTGGAAATGTGCACAATATGACTCCCATTCCCCATCAATGATTCAAGCCCTCGTGTCCAACGAAATACCATAAATACGTTTACCTCGAATTGCATTAACCAGTCGTCTTCGGATGTTTCAGAAAAGGGTTTATTGATGAGTAGTCCGGCGTTGTGGATAAGCCCGTCAAGCTGTTCGTTATCCGGTAAAACTCTTGCAATGGCTTTGGATACATTCGTGAGCTCGGTATCTGTAGTATGCCAGTGTAATTCGCCCGGCTGTTTGGAGGAAAATGAGCGTAATTCGGGGTCCATTTCGCTTCTACTTAGACCAAAGACGCGGTGTCCGGTAGATAATAAATGCTTAACAGTAGCCAAACCTATTCCTCGGCTGGCCCCAGTAATGACAATATTTTTATTGAGGTCAAAGTTATTCACTAGAATAAAATACAACTTCTTATGGTGCTAGTAAATGAAAAGCTTGGCTATTATCTTATAGACAGGTAAGTAATCAAAAATCCAATTATATGTCAACTGAGCGCGATATGTTGGAGATAATCCCAACGCACATACGAGCGTTGAAAGGCTATGTTCCTGGAAAAACTATAGACGAAGTGGTGTTGACTTATAAGCCATCAAGAATTTCAAAGCTAGCTTCCAATGAAAATAGGTGGGGTTTTGCGCCGGGTGTCCCTAAAGCGGTAGGTAAGGCCATGCAGGTTGCTAATAATTATCCATCAGCATTGGCTAATAATCTACGGGCCAAGTTAGCGGCTAAACTATCATGTGAGCAGGAACAATTGGTAATTGGGGCAGGGTCAGAGAGTTTGTTGGGCCTGTTTTGCCGCACATTTTTTGGCCCTGAAGACGAAATTATCACAGTATCGGCCACCTTTGTGGGGCTCAATATTCAAGCTCACATTCATCAAATACCCGTTGTTCAAATTCCTCTAAAATCTGATTATCGATTCGATATTGGGGCCATTGCGGCTAGTATTAACGAACGAACTAGGGCGGTGTACATTGCTAATCCAAACAATCCCACTGGTACCATTATTACTAAAGAGGAGTTGGGAATGCTAATGCGCTACTTGCCTGAAGAGGTGATCTTGATTCTCGACGAAGCTTATTTTGAATTTGCCCGCGAAAACCCTCTTTATCCTGATTCGCTACCAATTGTCAACCAAAAGAATACGGCTGCACACCCGAATACGCTCATTTTACGCACCTTTTCAAAGGCATATGGACTGGCCTCTTTTCGAGTAGGTTACGCTCTTGGTCCAGCGCAATTAATAAAAACGCTTTGGAAAACTAAAAATACTTTTGAACCCTCCGGAATTAGTGAAGCAGCAGCTATTTCAGCGCTAGAGGATGATCATTTTCTAACCAAATCCATTCTTCAGACCCGAAAAGCTCGCCAAGATTTAGAGGCATTTTTAGCCCATCATGATATTCCTCATGTTCCATCCTCGGCTAATTTTGTTATGTTATTGGCTCCTGATGAAACTCAGGCCCTTCATATTACTGAGTCTCTACTTCGCTTGGGTATAATCGTGCGCCAACTCTCGCCCTTCGGCATTCCCAACGGGATTCGTATAACAGTGGGCTTAGAAGAAGAAATGGAACACCTCAAACAAGCCTTGAAAAGCTCTTGGTCCACTAGTTAGTGTAAATAAGTAGGGCAAGTGGTAGATATCTCATCTAGTTTGTGGAGAATATCAAAAAGTGTTGGAGTTGAATTGAAGGCAAACCCAAGAAAGAAGACCTAGCAAGTTCGAAGGGCCTATAGGACAGAGATTATAATATTAGGGGAGTGGGTTGTTATTGGACAATAATTTGTAGCTGTATAGTATAGAATATATATTAAAACGGTGAATGTGAGGCATTATGAACCACATTGAGCTTGAGATAAACCATAATTCTACTTCTTGCAAGCGAAATTTAAGCAGATTACACATCCTATTCCCTGCTAATTAAGGATTAAAAACTGAAATCGATAACCTAAATCTAATCAATAAATAATGAAAGCAGCTACTATAAAACATACAACGAATATGATGATCAAGAACAGGAATCTACTACTTTCAGCTTGTACTTTGTTGTTTGTGGTAATATGCAGCTTGCAGTCTGCGGAAACTGTTGCTCAAACAGGGGACCAGGTCTCAGAATCGACTATTTTGTCGATGAAGGAACGAGCCAAGGTGATTGATGAAGTGCTGGCCGATCGAGTGAAAACAGTGCTTCCAAATATTATGCGACGGGAAGGATTTGATATGTGGATTATTATATCAAGGGAGTACAACGAGGATCCGGTGATTGAGACTATGTTGCCTGCGACATGGTTAGCGGCAAGGCGAAGAACTATACTAGTGATTTATGATCAAGGAATTGGTAAAGGCTTGGAAACCTTGGCTGTGGCACGATATGATGTGGGTGAGGTGTTTAAGAAGGCTTGGGATAAGGAAGTGGAACCCGACCAGTGGAAGCGGCTCAGAGAAATAATTGAGGAGCGAGATCCGCAGCGAATTGGCGTTAATCGTTCGGAGTATTGGGGCTTAGCTGATGGAATTGTGGCAACGGATTATGAGCATTTTTTGGATAACATTGGCAGTAAATATGCTTCCCGGGTGGTTTCGGCTGAGAAAGTGGCCGTAGGTTGGTTGGAAACACGGTCGGCCAAAGAACGTGATCTTTACCCTCATATTGTGCGAATCGCTCATGGCATTTTAGAGGAAGCCTTTTCTGAGCGGGTGATTCACCCAGGTATTACATCTACTGAAGATGTGATATGGTGGTTGCGTGAGCGTATTCGGGATCTAAACTTGATTACCTGGTTTCATCCGAGCGTTTCAATCCAACGGGTTGACCCTGAGTCATTTGATCACTTAAGAACCTTTGATTCTCGTCCCTCAGCAGACATCATCATGCCAGGAGATTTACTACATGTAGATTTTGGTATTACCTACTTGCGGCTAAATACAGATACACAGCAACATTTTTATGTGCTTAAACCAGGAGAAACCGAAGTACCGTCCTATCTGGTTGATGCATTTGACCGCGGAAATAGACTACAGGATATCTTTACCAATAATTTTGAAGAAGGGCGCACCGGGAATGAGGTGTTGGCAATGTCAAGGGCTCAGGCCATAAATGAGGGTATAAAACCGTCTATTTATACGCACCCTATTGGCTATCACGGTCATGCAGCAGGAACAACCTTGGGTATGTGGGATTCGCAAGGTGGCGTACCCGGCACGGGAGATTATCCCCTTCATTTGAATACTGCTTATTCTATTGAGTTGAATGCGGCTAGTTATATCGAAGAGTGGGGCAAAGAAATTCGGATTATGTTAGAGGAAGATGCCTATTTCGATGAGCGTGGAGTTTGGTATTTGGATGGTCGGCAGAAATCCATTTTGACTATTCCTAGAGTGGCGGCGACACAGTAGGTCAGTATAAATATCTGAACAATATTACGGGGGTTAACTAATACCGCTTATTAACTTAATGACCAATAGTTTTAACATTATATCATTAGCCTAGCTATAAGCTACAAAATACACATACAAAAACTCCTACAATCACATATCCAAGCCTAAACCCAATCCTCAATAATCAAGCGGCTGACTAAGAGAGCGAAATCTTCTTTACGTGCACTGGCTGCTACTTTTACCTCATCATGATTCAACGCTTCTCGGGTAATCCCAGCAGCAGCATTGGTAATGACTGAAATACCCACCACTGGTAACCCAAGACGAGTAGCTTCCATCAACTCTGCAGCTGTGCTCATTCCAACTGCATCCCCACCCATGATTCGGTAGGCATGAATTTCGGCTTTAGTTTCGTAATTGGGACCAAATACATACAAATAATTGCCGCGGTGAACGGTTAACCCCAACTTGATAGCAGAAGTAAAGGCTATATCAGAATAGCTTTTCATATTCCAGTGCCACTTTGATGATTGCTGCATCATGCGGCGATGGGGCCGAATAATATTATCAATGACCATAAGGTCACCCACATTGTACGACAAATTAATCCCCCCCGCAGCATTGGATATCAACAGCTTTTTTGCTCCAATCGCATGTATTAATTGGACAGGAATTACCGTTTCGTCAATCTCGTAACCCTCATAAAAATGAAAACGTCCTGAAAAGGCCATGATCGTACGATCTTCGAGGTTACCAAAAATAAGCGCACCAGAATGACCTTCAACTGTAGACTGCGGAAAGGAAGGGATATCGGAATAGGGGATAGTATGGGTTATGCGAAGCGCTTCGGTATACTCTCCAAGTCCAGAGCCTAAAATAACCCCAGCATGAATCTGTTCGGGGCAGCCTTGCGACTGCAAATAGCTGAGGATTTCTTCCATTTTTTTAGTCAAATTATCATTAAAATCACGACCTAAATCTACATCTAAACCACTCATGGTCGCCCTCCACGTACCGGTTCGGTCACATAGCCTAGTTTAGGGTCATAATCCACAATCCGAAACATCGAGCACTCCTCATCATGATAGGCTAAAATTGTCACCCCAACCTCATAGGCCTCCCGAGCCAATCGCATCCGCTGCTGCTTGCTTTCCTCGGGATCATAATCATACTTGGCAGCAAACACCCGGTTCACCTGCGCACGAGTCGCCATCACATCACCGGCCATCATCAAGTTCAAATCCTCATCTTTATACCAAAGGACTTGATGAAATTGTGTGTGTCCACCAGTGCGTTCAACCCGCATCTCAGGATACGGTTGATCCGCAGCTTCCAAAAAATATAGATCGGCTCGAGCATCCAAAAAAGCGACAAACTCGGTTTTCTCAGCATCATAAAACTCTTCTTTGGCCGTCACTCTAGCCCAATCTTCCTTGCTCACCCACAACTTAGCCTTGGGAAAACTAAGCTCCCAAAAGCCCGAATTCTGATGGGCCAAGCCACCCATATGGTCATAATGCAAGTGACTCATAAATATATCGGTCACTTCATAGTCAGCAATTCCATGGCGCTCTATATTCTCAAATAATCGCTCGACCCCGGTATCTTCCCCAAAAGATCCAATACCCGTATCAATTAGAATCACACGCTTTTCATTAACTATTAAAAAAGGATTCAGTGAAATTTTCAATGCACCCTTTGCTGGCTTTCCGTCTCTGGGGATAGAAAAAAACTTCTTATCCAAGCCAACTGAAAATGTTCCTTCATACAGAGGGGTACACCAACTTTTCATGGGTAATAGGGGCTAATCGTTGCTCTTTTTTGAAGAGTTTCGTTTCCCGTTCATGGGACTATGCTCCTCTAGCACATACTTATCGTAGGCATTGATAATATCCTTCACCAACTTATGACGGACCACGTCACCATCATTCAGATAAATAAAATCGATACCTTCTATATCTTGTAAGATTCGTTGGATGGAGATTAATCCTGATTCATGTTTCCGGGGTAAATCCGTTTGGGTTATGTCTCCGGTTATGATGGCCCGAGAGTTGAATCCAATACGTGTGAGAAACATCTTCATCTGGGTATTGGTTGCATTTTGGGCCTCATCCAAAATGACAAATGCATTGTTTAGAGTCCGTCCACGCATGTAGGCGAGTGGGGCAATCTCGATGGTATTTTTTTGCAGGTTCAGGTTCAGTTTTTCTTGATCCAGCATATCTTCTAAAGCATCGTATAAGGGGCGCAGGTAAGGATCAATCTTCTCTCGTAGATCACCCGGCAAAAAACCGAGTGTTTCGCCTGCTTCCACCGCTGGTCGAGCCAAAATAATCTTTTGAACCTTACGCTCTTTTAGCGCTTTTACTGCCAAGGCAACAGAGGTATAGGTTTTCCCTGTTCCTGCAGGTCCAATCGCAAAAAGAATGTCATGTTTCTCGGAAGACTTAACCATCTGGACTTGTCCAGAAGTCTTTGCTCGCACAGGTTCGCCACGATGAGTGTACAAAATAACATCGCCCTTTCCGGTAATTGAATCCACCGTTATCGCTTTTGGTGCTTTGCCATTAAGGCGGATTAGTGTTTTTACGTCACCCTCACGAACATCATTTCCTCGAATAGCCACCTCGACCATACCTTTGATAATCAGTCGTGCTTGTGCAATTTGTGTATCAGGGCCATTTAATTTGACTCGCTCGCCTCGAGCATTAAAACGTGTTTCTGGGAAGGCTTGGTCGAGCAAGCGCAGGTTTTCATCATTCAACCCAAAAAGCTGAACGTGACTTATACCCTCGGTTGAGATTAGGTGTTCGGAGTATGAGCTGGTATCTTCGGTCATTCACTCCTTAAATTCGAAAGGTTGCGCTGAAGTTCCACAACTTTGTTGGTAATATTTTCTGCAGAAAAGACAGCATTGCCTGCCACTAATACGTCGACCCCTGCTTTGGCAATATCAATGATATTTTTGGAATTTACACCTCCATCAATTTCTATGAGGAAAGAGAGTTTATACTTTTCTCGTAGCTCAACGAGTTTCTGTACTTTTGTTAAGGTGGCTGGGATAAATTTTTGGCCACCAAAACCAGGATTTACACTCATCAAAAGTACCAAGTCAACCTCAGCTAAGATGGGCTCGATGGCTGATACAGGGGTGGCTGGATTGATTACCACTCCGGCCATGGTCCCATGGGACCGAATGAGTTGAATGGTACGGTGCAAATGGACACAGGCTTCTGCGTGCACAGAAATAAGATCGGCTCCTGCATTATAAAAATCTTGTATATACTGATCCGGATTCTTAATCATCAAGTGTACATCCATAAATGCTTCATCAGAAATTCGGGCGACTGACGCTACAACATTGGGGCCAAAACTAATATTAGGAACAAAATGCCCATCCATTATATCGCAGTGGATCCATTGGGCCCCTCCGTCGAGCGCGGCCTGGACTTGGGCGCCTAATTGAGCTTTGTTAGCGGCTAGAATAGAAGGAGCTAATATGGGTAAGTCAAAATTCATATAGTTGAAATCTCACGGATTAGTAAAATAAGGTTGGCAAACCTACCGATTAATTGGAATTCCTGATATCAAGTATATGCTTCATAAAAGTCAATATCACTAATTTTTATTTTCTGGAATATTGTTCTCTACACCGGTAGAGTCGGTAAACACCGCACCACCTTCGTTTTCTTCTATGGCGTTAAAGCGTTCAGAAACTATCAAATTCAGTGATTCACCCTCAACAAGTTCGCTCACTTTTGGGCTGAAATCAAGCACCGTATTTGGTATTTGTCCCTCGGTAGGTTGAAATCGTATTTCCCCTACTCGAAGTCCTACTTCGCGAAGCTTTAGCTGAGCATTAGGCAATAAAAGACCCACTATTTCTGGTACAGCCACCATTTTATCTCCTAGTCCGTCACTTACAATTAGATTTATCACCGCTCCCTTATCCACTGCCTCGCCTGCAGTTAGGGATTGTTGGAGAACCACATTTTTAAATCGAGAGCTTTCGTAACTAATTGTACCTACCTCGAGTCCATAGTTTTGAAGTTGCACCTGAGCATTTCGAAGGGATAAATTAGTAACATTAGGAACAATTATCGTTGGGCGAACGGCCGCATTTACCGTTAAATAAACTTTTCGGTTGGGTTTGACAATGGTATTTGCGCCCGGTGCCTGATCCAATACATAGTTAGCAGGAAAGGCAGCATTTGATCGACGATCAGATACCTCATATCGAAGACCTAGCAAGCGAATGGTTTCGGCTGCCTCCTCTAAAGAAACCCTAGTTAGATCGGGCACTGTTATTCCTTGATTATACTGGGTATATCGAGGCATTAGAATTTTATCAAACACCAACAATCCTAGTGCACCTATGAGAATAACTCCGAGGCTAAGTAGATAAAAATATTTGTTGGTAAGCAGACTACGAATCATGTCGTGAAATGGGCTTCATGATGCGAAGATTAAACATTTATTCATTTGAAAATAAAATACGGTGATTTAGCCACAAATAAACTATTTGCTTTAAAAATGTTGTTTGTAAAAAATTTAGTTACAAATAAATCACCTTTTTAAAATTGCCAAACCAAAGCCACAGCTCGCTCCGAAAGCACTGATCCGGTCTGTATCTGTAATCTAGATTCTCTGAGTTTCGCACTAAAATAGGCGTCAAAGGCCGAGATCATATGATTAACTAGTAGCAGTTTTAACAGATTACCCGCATCCCGGTATTGGCTGTTGAACTCCTCCGCTCGGTCACGTCCCTCAATAAAAAGTTCGCTAAGCATGGTGGGATTCCATGAATATTGATACATATGCGAAGCACCCTGGGCCAACCGTTGCTCATGAAAGTCCTGCCAACCTGGCTGAAACTGATAATACTTACTCATGAGCTCGTAATACTGCTGCGATCCAAAATCTTGGAGTACATGCGAAAACTCCGATTTAGTCACGCAGGAGGGAGGCGTCAAGCTTCCACAGCCTTCCGGTTTGTTGAAAATAAATCGCGTGCGTACTTCCACAGCGCGCACGGCTTCCTCTGTAATTTTCTCCCAGTCCTGGGTCGTTTCCCCAAAAGCCGGGGTTAATCCACCTACCATGGCATCCAAAGCTTCGTAGCCATTCACTAAATTATTGGCTTTGGAGTAATCAACCAACCACTGCGCATAAGCCACAGGGCTCCAATAGGTGTTCCCATATTCCTCATATGCCAATTCGTTATCTGTGGCTAACTGCTGTCTCTTACTATAAAGTACCCAGGCTGCGATCTCTACAGTCGCAAAAATAGCTGTGCGTTCCCAATTTCCCTGCAAAGCCTGACCAGAACCCGGTGCAAGGGCTGAAGACCAAAAAGCTAACCCGGGTGTGAGATTACGACTGGCTTCAAGCAGCTGGTTTTGCTGCCATATTGGTCGCTTAGGACTTGATAATTGAGCCCTCAAAAACTTTTTGCCTGGAGGGTTGACACCATTCTGGCGTAAATTCTGCAGGGGCATTAAAGAAGGTTGGACTCCCTCAATTATCCTGAATTCATTTTCCGAGCTATTTGCAAATTCACTCACCTGGGCTACCACTCGAATTGATGTGCATACTAACAGCCCAAATAAGATAGCCACCATAAGACTCATTCCAAGTTGCTTAGCCATTGTATGGCAGTTTACCGTTGGAGCTATGCTATGCATCTTTTCGCGGATCACAACAACTCAAAATCAAAGGTTAAGCCAAAATGAAACAATAATTCACCCCCGTAATTGACTCGATTCCCGGTTGCAGGGGTAACAAAATCGTCCGGAAGTTCGACAGAAAATTGATCGAATCCATAGGCTCCACTCACAAAGAACTTTAAGGGGAATAAATAATAAGCAGAAGTTGCAATTCGAAGCTCGACGCCGATTCCATTTTTGAAGCGAGGCCCGCTATCAATTTTGTCAGTCACATTATTGGAGTCTCCCAAATACCAACCGTTGCCCGTTTCAAAAAAGAGCCTAGCATACATTTTATCCAAGGTATAGGGACCAATTTGACTGTTCATTTTTTTGCGGATGGGTACAAACCAGCTAAGAGAGGTCATTGTCGTTGTGCTTCCACCTATGGCAAAAAATGGATAGCTCCGTAGCCCTAAGAATCCACCTACATAATCGGTATAAAAGGAGTCCTTGGGGTTGTTGAAATAACTAAACCCACGAACCCTGGCCTGAAAAGCCTGCTGTCCAAAGGTGCGAAATCCATAACGCAGGTGTAATTCAGTAGAGTGGTTACGCGAATTTTTAAAGATGGGGACAAGTGAACCCTCTTTTATTTCGTACTTTTCCAAGAGCTTTGAGGGTTGATACTTATAGCGTAGATACCCTTTAAAGCCCAGTGGAGCAATATCGGAATCGGTACTGTAGCTGTAATAATTAAAGGTATAAGCAGCAGATAAGGTTGTCCCTTTGAAGTATTCAGAAGATGATCCAGTTATGAAGGCTTTTAGTTCCCTAGAATAAAAGTTATCGGTACTTACGCGGTAAGGAGAATAGCCCACCCCGATTTCAAGAAGACTAAAACGAGATAATTTTGACCTAAGGTATATATCAGCCTGCCAAATTTCATAGCCAATATCGACTCGAGTGGTATCGGGTAGGCAGGAGGTGCAAGGATATTCGGTAATAGAAAGTCCATCGTTAACATTGCGGTGAAGGTTGAATATTTCGATAGATACAGTAGGGGACCAACTACGCTCAATGAAAGGGAGTCCACGATATTCTGCCTGGAAAAAGATGTCTCGATCTAATTCAATAATACGATTCGGCTGAAAAAATTCGCCAATGCTGCCAGCACTTTTTGAGCCTAAACCCACCATAATTCCACCAAATATAGACAAGCGATCGATAATATCACGAGAAGCCATATAGACCCCTGGTTTCATATCACGCCACAAATTTTGACCTAAATCACCGAACTGACTTGCTTTTAGAAGCTGTTCGTTACGGCCATTGAGTTGTGTGTAATTGTCGAAGCGGATAAGAGGGAAGAATGAGGTTTGAGTGTAGGTGTTGGTATATCGGCGCAGGGACCGATTATCGGGTTGTCCTAAAGTGGGCAGGTCAAAGTAGTAGGAACCCGTGTCGGCATAGGCCCACGCTAATTCTGGCATGGTAGCTAGATCCGAATCATCAAAGTAATTTAGGGCTGCAATGGTAGACAGGCTGCTTTGGTTTTCTTGGACCTTTGAAGGTTGAATGAGCTGAGCATTAGATTTTTGGCTACTCTGATCATGCACTAACCAATCAAAGCCCAACTCATGTTTTGAGATCGAAGCAGTGCGAATAGGACGAGACCTTAGCGTATATCCGTTGGCTATGTATTCGGAATAATAGAGTCGGCCATTGTACTCAACCGGCATAAAGGCTCCCCCTAGTACATCAGTGAGTTGTTCCATACGATCTGGAATAGGAAACCCTTTCGAATCTAGAGCCACTCTATAAATGTTAAAACGACCATTTGGAGCTGCGCTGAAATACAAGTAAGAACCAGAGGCGTCTACAAAGGGATCTCGCAGATCAAAAGAAGCGTTGGTTAATGCGTAAAAAGCATTTTCTTCAAGGTCAAAACTAAAGAGTTGCCGTTCACCTAAATAAGCGTACGCGCCATATACACGTTGTCCATTTGGATGCCAAACAGGGCTAAAGATGGTTTGCCCATCTTCAAAGAAGGTCAATTTTTTCCAGACATCAAGTATGATTTCAGGGCTATTTAATTCGATTGCTTGGGCGACTTGTTCATTCCAATTAGCTGAATCAGGTAAAGATACCCATACCAGATTTTGAGTTCCCTTAGATTGTTGCACTGCAAGCAATCCATGACCTTGTGGATGCCATGCCGGTGATTCTACTCGGGCAGACTGGCTTAAGCGAATGTCTGTTTTGCTGGTAATATCGTGGATAAAAAGGTCTCGATAATCCTCACCATACTGGTTGTGCTTGTTTACAGCGTAGACGAGTTGTTTGTCAGATGGGCTCCAATCAAATGAGGTATTTATATATTTTATCTGGGGCTTTAGTTCGTGGATGTGCGAATGACCAGTAACCGCTGGATTAAAGCTTAGCTCATTCATGTTATCAACAATATGTCTCGCCGCACCCAAGCCTGAATTAGCACCCAAGTATGAAGTATCTTGTTCCTCACTAAACGCATTTAGTTTACGGATATAAAGCGACATACGTGAAGTTGCCCGTTCTCGGTTAGAAACATATGCAATCGTACCTGATTCGGAATGGATACGCGGGAAAAAATTAAAAAACCCATCACTTTCTATCTCCGATACCTCTGCGCTATCCGCGGCCCATGGCGACTTTTTAACTTGGGATTCTACCACTGAATATTCTTCTTTCAAACGGCTAATCCAATCCTCAAAAACCTGTTCGCCCGGTATGCCAGTGGCTATCTCTATGGCTTCTGTCACATCGAATACCTGATCTTGACCCAACGCCAGACTTATATCTTTAAGAACGACCTCTCCGAAGTTTTCGGCCATATACCGAGTAAAGGCAAAACCCTGATTGTAAACTGTTTCTCGTTCAATAGACGTCTTGGAGGCAAAAGTGCCCATTTCCGGTAGATTAAAATAGCTTTCTGAAAGCACCCGGTTACGCAAAACCATATCTCGGTGAGCATCCCATTTATCATAGCTTAATTCCTTGCGTTGATACTGTGCAGTTCCCTCAGCCAGCCATGCGGGTATGTTGAGCGAGGCAAAAGGCATGGAAGCAATGCCATTAGGAAATCCGTAAAGCACATCGGGTCGGCGCACTTTTTCGTATGATAACCATTGCAGATAGGTTGCAGGTGTGCGCCGTGCTCGCTTAAGGCCAACCTGTATCTGAATTATATGGGTAAATTCGTGGGTAATCACGTTTCGCATCCAGCTATGCGTGCCACGTAAGGGAGCATCCAAGGCAGGAATCCAAATATCAATTTTATTGTCAAAAAAGTAAGCGGCTCCATTGGAATAGTCTTCTCTGTCTTTGAGTATAATACTAACTTTTTCATCAGGCTCATGCTCATACAGTTCGGTGATGGGCCCATAAATCTCTTCAGCAATTCGGGACACCACCTGCGCACTGCGGTCATTACCCTCCTGGAAATGCACCATAAAATGCTCACTTTCCATGGTAAACCAGTCCAAATGATTGTACGAGTAATCATAATATATAGGATTGGTTTGAGCGAATATCGCCGAATTACCCCAGTACGGGCTACCCAGCAAAATACTCCCGAGGAGAGCGATAAATAAGCTGGCGATATAAAGAAGTGATTTATGCACGGGTTAATGGAGCTCCTTATTTGACGACGGCCATTTTGACTAGTTTACTACCTGTTTTACCAGCAACAGTGACCTTAACCAATGCAATATACGCACTTGAGGGCCATTGAGAGGTATCAATTTCAATTTCTTCAGGACTACCTCCTTTACTTTGAACCTGCTGTTCATAAATCATTTGACCACCAAGGTCTATAATCTGAATCTGAACTTGCCCAGCCCCGGAGGTTTGAAAGCGCAACATCGTCCGATCTCTGGCTGGGTTTGGCCAGTTATAGGTTTCCGATCCTATCAATACCATTTGTTGATCCCCGCTTTCAGGCAAGTTCAATTCTTCCCCGATTTGATTTGCCCGATTCCAACCCCAAGGCCCCATTCGCGAAGGCCAGTCGGCAGTGCCCATGTTCGGAAATTCCCAAATGGATAATTCTCCCGAAGGTGCTATGGCCGTTACAAAAGATCCGACTATCCCGGGTTTATGTATCTTCGAACCTTGATCCACACCCGAATCATCCCAGCCAAATCCACCAGCGCCTACCAGCAAAGGGAATCCCCGTAAAGGCTCAGCTTCAAGGGTGTATCCATAGAGCATAGTGGCATAAGGATTTTGCCCAACCACAAGCAGGTTTTGCTCTCCATCCCCGTTAAGATCGGCCAAAAGAGGACTGCCTGCCCAGCGTATAGAGTCGGGAGCAGGAAGTGGAAAGTAATTCAACATAGCACCACTTAGATAGTATCCTTCGAGTGTGTTTTCGCTATTATTAACTCGAAAAACTTGTCCTTTTTTGGAGATTGCTGGCCATAAAGTTGCTATTTCTCCAGATTGAGTACTGTATAATGAGGTATAAAAATTAGCCGCATTGGGGTCAAATATCCCCACTTCACCTTCACTAATTCGGATAAGTCGTACTGTCTCACCTTGGGCTAAGGGAATCCATTGACTGGCTTTTGCACTGCCTAATAATCCACTTTGTTCCAGGGCTAAAATTTCATCGGCACCCCATCCATCAACTTGAATCTGATCGTTATTCCACCGCCCTTGAAACGATCCAGCTAGCATATTCTCAGAATTTCTGAGCTCAATCAAGGCCGTTTCTGTTAGCCAATCACTGCCTGTAATCTGCCCTTCCATATCTATCTGTATGCCCAATAATTCAAGCAAAGTAGTCCGCTCTGCGCCACCAGTACTGCTCAGGTAGCCTAGCTGTTCCCCAAAACCAATGCCCACTAATTCCGAGCTTATGGTTTGTTCCCACCGTTGCACCAAGCTATCATCTCCAGGGGTATAGTTCCAAGATCGAATACGCAATTGTGAGTCATTAGCCCTACGTTCGCCAGTTATTATCCGGTCTTCTAATACCGGCTGCACCGACCCTTCCATGTCTGCAAGCTGTATCCAATCTTCAGCGATTATATCCTGCTTGGTTTTTAAATCTTTCAAGCTTAGTAGCTGAAGTATTTCCTCTGCTTGCACTACTACTAAGGTGTCGGAAGGAGCATCTATATACCCGCCTAAAGCATTAACTCCTTGTTCGCCAACAATGACTCGTCCAATCGAAAGAGGATAAGAAGGAAAATACTCATCATCCGAAGTTAAACCATTTAAAAGAAAATCTTGGATGTTCGCTGCTAGGCGGGCTTCGTTGTCTTCTGCAGTGGCATAACGAATAGAAAACTGAGCAGTCGACCCGGTGGCTTGTATATCATAGATTTCAAAAAATTGTCGGGCACCTGCATTGCTTGCATTATTTGGATAGGTTCCAGGGCCAAATTCATTGTTAGGATTCAGGTCAATACTGCCATTTTCGGTTACGACCCGATAGTTATTACCTTCCCACCAAAAGTCATAGGCATAGCCAAATCTAGGTGAATTATCCAATAACCCAGCATCCAAACCAATATCCTGAGCTCCATCGGCCTCTTCGAGATCTACCCCCCGATAATATGGATCTTCATTGACTCCACGATCGATCCCTTGAGCATGTGCGTCAAACGCGCGTTGAATAACCCCTTCATCAATGTGCCAAATAAGTAGTCCGCCATTGAGTTCACGATCGTCTTTGGTGCCTTCTTTTTCATCCGGACCAAGATCCAACCCGCCTGGTAAACTCCAATCAAAATTACTCACATTTAGTAGTGTACCAGCGGTTAACAAGGTATCAAAGTTCGTATATTGATAAATAAAATCAGTATCGCTGTTGGTAAATTGTTGGCGTACTCGTCCTCCATCGGGTTGACGGATGGTCAGCTCGACTCCGCTGGCATTTGGGTCGCGATGGCGGTATTCAATCAAAAAATATTCGCTACTTGAAATATCCCAGCGGTAGTATTGTGGGTGATCAGCATTCCCATCCAAAGAGGCAGGGGATAGGGTGAAGGGGCCAATGCTACCCTTGCTTTCCAGCGCAACTGCCGATTCGGTGATGTTCACCGGCTCTATCCAACCTAGTGCAGCCTTTTCCCAAGCCGAGGGCTCTGGAGGGATGAGGCCATTGTAAGAAAAAAAGCCAGCACCGTCCATAAGTCCAAACCGTCCAATTGCAGGAGATCCATCCGCTATATTAAATAAGTCAGGCAGGCCTAGATGACTTCCAATGGAGGCGCAAAGAAGACCATTGATCGATAGGGGAAAGACAACTTCATTTCCTCCAATATCCTCTCCCCGACGACTTTGTGTTCGCGGAATAACCATCGAGTTATAGACGTGAAAGGCCCCGTTATTCATTGAAAATCCTTCAAAAGTTGGTTCATCCAATAAGTTGCTGAGTTGATCTTGCTTCAAATAAATAGAGGGTAAATCATAGGGAGTAATATCTAGGCTAGTACCGGTTAACTCAACATCCCGACCAACCCCCGCGTGGAAAATAACAAAAGCAGTTGTTGCAGGATCCAATCCGGTTGGATCGAACTGACCGGAATCATCTACTTTGGTCCACACATCCTGCATAAATCTAGCCAATTTTTCTAAGGTGAATTCTTCACCAATCGGAGAGTAGAATGACATGGGATTCTCCAGTTGTACGATCTCGGGTAGTACCTGATAGACTAACTCTAACTGCCCATCGGAGGCTTTGAGGTAATAATTACGGGCAAATTCAAGATGAGTCTCAAAATAGGATTGATCATGGGGAAGGGGATCAATGCGCGGATCCTCTTGACGGGCTAGGTAATCCAAACCACCGAAGCCATCGGGGCCAAACACCCCTGTTCCGGAGGTTAGCTCTGTGGTATCGGTCAAAAATTCTACTCGCACTGCAATTATATCCACTTGTCCGACAGCGGGTCGAATGACCTGCGCAGTGAGTTCTGAAGTAACCAGGATTTCTAGGCCTAGCAAGAAAAAAATTATTATAAGGCCGGAACAACCAGATAAGTTACTCGAAAAAGGCCAGTGATTCGGCAACATGGCGATTAAAAGTTCAGGAGCACACTAAAGCGGAGCGTATTCGCCAAGGGGTGATCCGATTCAAGAGTCTTGATGTAACTAAAGTCGATACCAAAGGCATTATAGCGAAGTCCAGCACCAAAGGTGATGTATTTACGGTCGCCGTTGTTGGGATCCTCGTAATAGAATCCACTGCGCAGAGCAAAAAGATCATCGTACCAATATTCCAAACCAGCGCCAAACATCAACTGCTGAAACAGGCTTACGTCCACATATTCTTGGCCGTCGAATCGTTGGAAGGTGTCCCATGAGCTAAATAAAGCTTCAAGGGCACCAGCGGCGACATATGAGGTATCGGATATCCCAGCTTGGGTGGAAATAACTTCCTTTTTACGGGCCATAATTTTTGAGACATCGGTCGCAAGGGTAATGCTGTTATATCCTTCCGAATCCAGATCATAATTAATAGCAAAGCCAGCTCTTAGGGTTGTTGGCAGTGGATCTTTTTGGGCATTGTCGGTGTATTGCATGCCCGGCCCTATGTTAGAGAGGTTAAGACCTGCTGAGAATCGAGCATTGTTTTCACCTAAGATAAAAGGATTGGTTTTGTACAATAGCGCCAAATCAACGCCAACACTGCTTCCTGGGTTTACTTTCTGCTGACTTACCGTGGTTCCGGAGGCTAGAGAAGAATATATGAGCCGGAGACTGGTACCCAAGGCGAGATTTTTATTCAGCTCAAAACCGTAGGAAAGCCCAAGGGCCAATTCATATGAGTTGAACTTAGAGATGATATCGGGACTGTCTTCATTGGTTTGAATCTGTTCTCCAAGGTTCAGATAGGTCAGGTGAGCTCCGATGGTTCCAATTCCCTCCACATAATATTTACCTACAAGATAATCGTAGAATAAATCATCAACATTAAAGTTAGCAAGCCAGTTCGAGTGGGTTATACTCACCTGATTGCCTCGCTGAAAGGCCAACCCTGCAGGGTTCCAAAACATAGCCGATGCGTTATCAGCGATGGCTACTCCGGTATTTCCCATTGCTGCGCCACGTGAGTCGGGTTCAATTTGTAAAAAAGGAACGGCTGTGATGGCCACCTGAGCTTGAATGGTATAAGATGGGCCCATCAGCAAAAATAAGCTCATTGAAAACGTTAAAAAACGTGCTGAAAACAAAGATTTCTTCATAGTGTATATAATTCTCACAACATTCGATTTGGGAATATAATGAGTCTGGTTCATTAAATATGATTTTTTACGTGGAGACTGCTTTTTTTTGCAATGAGCGATTCAGTAAATAGCGATTCGGTATATTTCGATTCAGCAAATTGCATTTAGCGAATAACCACTAATTTTTCGATTTGTTCGATTGTTTTTCGGCCTTCGGGAGTTTCTGTTGATACCCTAAGCACATAAACATAAGTACCGTTACCCAGGCGATCAAAATCCCGGTCAAGGCCATCCCATGGAATACTAGCATATGGACTGTTTTCTATTACGGTTTCTTGTATTAGTTGTATAGGAACCCCTGTCAACGTATAGATTCGGATACTCACGTCTAGTGGGATCCCTGGTTGATTGTGTTCAAAAACGAACTGCGTAAAATTATTCATTGGATTGGGGTAGTTGTACACATCACGCACTACCAAATTTTCTTCAGATTCTACCTCAAAGGAAATACTCTGTTCCGAGGGATTATTATGTACATCCCATGCTCGAACCTTAAGGGTGTAAGCGCCTTCAGGAATATCCTCTAATGGATACTCAATATACCCTTTGGTAAAGTCATTAAGTTCCCCCTCATAAAAGTCATTCAATACAAACTCACGAGGAGGTTGGGTATCGAGTGTGGCAATTATCTCGTGGCCAATACCTGTTCCTGTGGTGTTGATTCCCGAACTGTCTCTGAGTTCTACAAAAACGGTGGGACTCGAATTCATCAAGCTACCGTTAAAAAATGAGGGATCGTTCAGATAGAGGTCCATTTGTGGGCCCTCACCGTCGTTGATTGCGTCAGGATTAACGCCAGAAAAACGCAGTTGGGTATAAGATCCTCCAGCAGTCTCCTCTGTACTCTTAGCAAATATAAGCATACGAGAAGTTTCGGGAGAAAAACTCATGTCTTTAGGCAAGATAAATCGGGTAGAAAAACGCCCATTCTTTACCTCTGCTTTCCCCCGAAATAATACATCGCTCTCGACCTCATAAGTACATTCTAGTTCTGTTCCTCGGTTTAAATAACACCCATAACTCGACACCCATTCTCTATCTCGTGGAATACTCACGCGGCGCTTAGCATCGAACAAAGTCAAAATCGCCTCGCCATTAAAACTACTATAGCGCTGCCCATTAGGTAATTTAATTTCACCCTCCAATTCAACTGTATCCAGTGCACGTAAGCTAAGTGGATAGCTTAGGGTATCCAATTTCACCTGATTAATGTGTGTGAAACTCCCCTTTCTGTCTGGTAGTGCCAATCGCATGGCTGGATCCCCCAGCAGGATAAACTTACGCGCATTTAGCTCACTACCAATAGAAGTATTTTTGGTACGAAGAAAAATATCACCCAGCCGGAGTGGACGGCCTTCGGCATCACGCTCTAGCATTTTTTGGGAAAGGGCAATATTTAACCCAAAATTTAAGGCTGAAGTACTTGAAGAGGTATACACCACCCGTGTAGTCGTAAAGCTGGCAATGGCACCACCATTCTCGGCAAATACTAGTTTTTCAGCCCCAGATTGGCTATCAATATCATCGTAACGACCAAATTGGCAAGTGGCGGTTACTACTAGTGCTAACTTGTTTCTATTATTGAGTTGGGGGATGTAATCTGAAAGAAACAACTCCTCATCAGTGAGGGTTTGGGCATTCCCATGTCCTGAATAATTGAACACTAGCATCCCTCGGTTAAAGGTGTCAATAAGATCTTGGGTGGCCGCAGGGAGTTGACGCCCAGCTGCAGTAATCTCCTCGGGATAGGCAAATAGGTAAATTTTCTTTAGCCGAGCGCCGGGTTCATCCAAATTCATTCGGATGGCGGTCCCATCGGCGTTGAGTACATGCAAATCTCGGTTACGATCCGGTTCCGGGAAATCATCGTCTCCGGCAAAAGTGAAGAGATTTTGCCATTCTCCGGCATTGGCAGGGTCTTCATAACGGTAGATTTTATCCAAGGCAATGCGAGCTTCGCTACGAGTTTGTGCCGAAATACGTCCTACACCAAGGTCGACTCGATCCGAAGAGCCAAAAATTCCCTCTCCGTCATCCATATAGGCAAAATAATCGTCAGTACCATAACTATTGGTTCGATGGATAGATTCACTGCTTTGAAATGTAATTACGTAGTTGGTGAAACCACTTTTAATATTTTTGGTGTCGAAAGTAGCATCACCAAAAAGCAAAAGATGCTCAGGAAGTTGCTGACCTTGTGCCAAGGCACGATCCCAAAGATATTTAAGAAAATCACGAATGGCGGATGGATCGGTCACCCCACCCGAGAATTCATTGAAAATCTGCTCTTGAGTCACGACCAATGCATCCAGACCTTGATCGGAGCGGTATTGAGCAAGTTCCTCAGCATAAGGCAAAAAGGTAGGAGAAGTTATGATTATATAATTAGGGTACCTGCTTATGCCGCGAAGGTTCTGGTTCGTCACTTTTCGCCCTATAAACGGTTTGAAATATCCAGTTTGTATCCAATAGCGATCCGAGGCTTCACTACCATGTTGAAAGGTATGCGTCGCCGTAATACCGGTTCCAAAGCTATTGGTAATTGGGACCGTAACGGGTTCAACCGGGTTGGAAACCTCCAAGACTTTCGGCTCAGCTATAAACCCAGAGACGGTAAACGAGCGCACCGTCTGCCCATCGGCGTCAGTGGGCGCATACATGGATATTTCACCGTTATCGGCATGTTGTGCCCGGGTACTGACCACGCGCACATAATCCACAAAAGCCTCTGTCCCTGCATCCCCATTACTCATGGTCATGCTTAGTTCAATCACTGCATCACCAGAGTTAATAAAGTCCGAACTATTCAGGCTGAAAGGGATTTGATTAAAACTATAGGCCCTAGCCGATTCAAATTCATAAGAGTTATACCCCGAGGTAAGTGAATTAACTGAAAACGTATTCAGCACTTCTCCGTTGGCTTTGAGTTGGAGGATAGGCCGATTTTCTGAACGAACATAGATTCGGCCAGAGAGCAGCAAAGGTTCATCTGGATTCACCTGAACCAAGGTATCTTTGTAAATGGACACGTCTTGACCCTGAGCGGTGGACGGGATTCGTTGACCTAGAAAATAACGGCCTGTTTTTTGTTGGGTTTCAGATTTATTAAGCTCCTGCTCCATCCAGTTGAAATCCTCGAACTGAACTTGGTTAGCGCAGGGCGCACAAAAATCGGTCTCACTTTTCATGCGAAGTCCTGGCTGTTCACCTACCGTCAAAAAAACAAAGGTAGAATCTGAATAGGGATGGATGTTATGCAAAAACTCTCCTAGATTTCGAGACTCTTTATGAGGAGAAATACCATAAAATAATAGCATATCACTGCCATTAAACTGCCCATCGGCCTCTCCTTGGATTAAGATTGGAATCTGAGCAAAATTTGATCTTGCTGCATTATTTCGTTCCGGCAACACCTTGCCATCGGTACCCCAGAGCTGCAGATTTCTGGGATCTATGCTATCTAGATTTAATCCTAATTCATCCAGATAATCCACGTCCAATCCATAAATACCCTCCCGAGAAACTGGGATTTTATACCACTGTCCACTGGCTAGTGGAGTGCTATTCTGCTGCTCCAATCTTGTGCCCATTTGTACTTTATTCGTGGTGCTGGCCGGCCAGGATTGTGGCCGCCTATCCAATGGCTGGCCATCCCACTGGTCTATATCAGGCGAAATAGCCGTTTTACCCACCCGTATGTGCAGCTCCCGCGTAATTTTGCT
Organism: uncultured Balneola sp.; assembly: GCA_902529115.1. Classification (GTDB taxonomy): domain Bacteria; phylum Bacteroidota; class Rhodothermia; order Balneolales; family Balneolaceae; genus UBA1275. Next base: position 11,962 of record CABZVB010000016.1, on the reverse strand, counting down.
CGAGGCAGCACCCCAGCTTGATGTATTCGCGGCGTTTCGCTGATTGGCTTGATTTGGCACGTTGGGCTGATTCGGTGAAAAACGTGCCACGTGAAGCACCACCGAGGCAATATCTTGTCCACGAAACGATCCAATAAAACCTGTTTCTACCACCGGTACTTGGATACTCTTCAATGCCCACGCTTTTGCTAGTACAGAATCAATAGGTGTGGGGATGCTGCGCACTTGCTGCGATAAAATTTGAATATCAGCACTCCCCTGAAGTACAGCTACTGGCAGCTCAAAAGGAGGAAGAATTTGAAGTTGAGGATTTGAAAGTTTATACTCAATATGCGTGGCGGTCTCAGCTACTTTGAGTAGTTGTACTCCAGTATTTTGTGCCCAAACTCTATTTCCATACGCCACTAAAATACCCAAACTAACGGTAAAAAAAAGCCATCTTAAGGCTATCTGTCGCGCAGAAAATAACCAAGCAGCTCTAGTCTGATTCGCAGAATTCGTGTCTTCTCGATGTTGTTTAGTCATACGTTTTGTCGTCTATCAATGCGTTTTGGAAAGCCAAGCCTTCCATCTATGAATAAGCCCGAAGGCAATCACAATTACTGTATGGAATATTGTAGCGTTGTGGTATAGACGTATGGTTCGTTAATTCTCGTGGAATGCACTCTAATCGCACTCAAGTGTTTTTACAAAACGTACAGAAAATTAGCTTCCTGCCAGCTTAAAGTCAACTAAAAGAAGAAAACTTGGCACTTAAAAAGCACCTTATATACTGGAGTGTTCAATTATGAAAAAGTCACCGCTTCGCATCAAAATAATGCACTGACTCATGAGCCCCAAAGCCGAAATTAACATTACCTTTTGTGTTAGTAGGTTTTGGGTTGATGAGTTTCGAGTCTTTTTGCGCAAATACCATTCCTGCAATGGCCCTATTGAGGCATATAACATGCTTTAATACTTTTTAAAGCCGCTCAATAACTATCGCTGAGGCACCCCCACCCCCATTACAGATCCCAGCGCAGCCATATCGCCCACCGGTTTGCTGGAGCGCATGCACCAGTGTTACTAAAATACGTGCTCCTGAGCACCCAATAGGATGCCCCAAGCTTACCGCTCCACCGCGAATATTAACCTTGGCTGGGTCTAATTCAAGTTTTTGTTCGTTTACTAGAGCAACAACCGAAAAAGCTTCATTAATTTCGAAGAGATCTATGTCTTGAATGCTGAGACCGGCTTTAGCAATAGCCTTAGGCATAGCCTCAGAGGGAGCCGTGGTGAACCACTCAGGTTTTAAGGCTGCATTGGCATGACTGATAATGCGCGCAAGTGGACGAATGTCCAATTCCAATGCTTTTTTTTCGTTCATGAGTAGGACCGCTGCTGCTCCGTCATTAATGCTAGAGGCATTGGCGGCAGTGACAGTTCCATCTGATTGAAATACCGGTCGTAATCCAGTTATTTTATCAAAATTGACTCGGTCAAGTTCTTCGTCTCGGGTAATCTCAATGGTCTCACCACGACGGCTTTTGACGTGAATCTTGATAAGTTCATCTTGAAATAGGTCTTTTTCATGAGCTTCTAAAGCCCGCTTATAGGACGATATGGCGTATTGATCCTGAGACTCACGCCCAATTGCGCACTCCCGTGCGCAATGCTCGGCGGCATCCCCCATCATATATCCATTATATACATCCCAAAGCCCATCTCTAACGATACCATCCTGAGCCTCAACGTGCCCATACTTACTCCCAAACCGCTGCTTGGGCAAGTAGTAGGGCACGTTGCTCATGCTCTCCATGCCGCCAGCAGCCACCACCTCGGCGTCCCCTAGTCGGATTTGGTCGAAGCCCATCATCACTGCTTTTAGGCCGGAGGAGCAGACTTTGTTGACGGTGGTGGCGGGCGTTCGCTCGCTCAAGCCTGCTTTCAGGGCTGCCTGCCTTGCCGGAGCTTGGCCAATGCCTGCACTTAATACATTACCCATGACAACTTCATCAACCAGATCCATAGGGATTTTAGCAGATTTTATAACCTCCAGTAGAGCGTTTGCACCTAATTCAGGGGCGGTTAAAGATGCGAGGCCACCTCCAAAAATTCCAATAGGGGTTCGCTTGGCGGCTACAATGACAACTTTGTTCATGATATTTCCTGCGTTGGTTAGTTCATAGGGTCCGTCCTAGCTATACTATCCGGATAAGTACCAATAATAGAGAGCTTTAGGGTACTTTTTGGAAGAATAATGACGGAAAAGGGACTAAAAACAATGATTCAACGAAAAATGAGTAACATAAACCTACAAAAAAGGCCTTTTCAAGGCAATATGGATGTTAACAAAACTGGGTGGCCAAATGGATGTAAACAGTTTTCACATCTAGGCAACTACTTCTTAATATAGCAAACAACAAAATTGGGCAAGAGGCTTAGGCAAAGGCAGTGTCTAAATCGGCCAGTAGGTCTTCAACATCTTCAATTCCAACGGAGATTCGGATTAACGAATCTTTTAATCCGGCTGCTTCGCGTACTTCTTTTGGGATAGAACCATGAGTCATTGAGGCGGGATGCGAAATTAATGACTCAACCCCTCCTAGGCTTTCAGCCAAGGTGAAATAGTGGGTTCGAGCCATAAATGCAGCGGCTGCTTCTTGCGTATCATCCGACAAGGTGAAGGAAAGCATAGCCCCAAAGTCGTTCATTTGTGTGCTAGCCAGTTGGTGCTGAGGGTGATGTGCTAGGCCAGGATAATGTACATGACCAATCTTGGGGTGGTTATTCAGCCATTGCGCAATAATTTTGGCATTGAAAACAGATCGTTCAACTCGAAGAGCGAGTGTTTTAATACCCCTGAGGGTCAGGTAGCAATCCATGGGGCCTGGTACGGCGCCGGTGGATTTGACCTGAAATCTAAGTTGTTCCATAATAGATGAATTCGAACTAGCCACTGCGCCATGAATTACATCGGAGTGTCCGGCAAGATATTTTGTGGCCGAGTGCATTACCGCGTCCGCTCCCAACTCTAGTGGTCTTTGTAGGTAAGGCGAAGCGAAGGTATTGTCCACAATAGATAGTGCGCCGTGGTCACGTGCCAAGGTGCTAAGTGCTCGTATATCAACGATACGAAGTAGGGGATTGGTGGGGGTCTCGATCCAAATCATTTTGGTAGACGGGCGCAGAGCCTGTTGGAACAAAGATAGATCGGTCATATCCACGAAAGAAAAATCGATACCATAAGGCTGGAATACCTGGGTAAAAAGGCGATAGGATCCCCCATAAAGATCATTGCTAGCAATAACATGGTCGCCGGGGCGAAGCATTTTTATAAGGGCATCCATCGCAGCCACACCACTTGCAAAGCAGGCGCAATCGTCTGCCCCTTCGAGGCCGGCGATAAGTTGTTCTAGAGCCGTACGAGTTGGATTTCCTACACGGGCATAGTCATAGCCTTGGTGGTCGTTTGGTCCCGCTTGTGCATAGGTGGACGTCTGAAATATGGGTGGCATAACCGCTCCTGAAGTAGGCTCTGGCTGCTGGCCAGCGTGTATGGCTTTGGTGTTGAATTTCATAGTCTAATAGGTGAAGAGGACAATGCGTAATTCACCTAGATTTTCCGCTTTTTTCGCATATTCCTTTTCATTGGGGCGGAGTTGTTCCATTCGTTTGTAGTAGGTAATAGCTTTGTCTAAATATTCAGCTGCTGAGTCACTCATAATATCTACATGCTCGGTGTAGGCAACTTCGAGCATTTCCAGATACTTAGAAGTGAGGTTATTGTAAAAAATCGCAAGACTTTCCACAAAAGATGTGTTAGAAATATCGTTTTTGTAAGCTTGGGTCAACTGTCCTTCCGCACCTTCCATCATATTCTCTATAGCCTGTCGAAGCTGCTCTACCTCCACCGAATTATCAACTTTATACGCCTGATGTAGTTGGGTCAAATAGCCATCGAGTACAATGTTAAGCTGTACTCCATAGACGTGGTTAATATCGGTTTCGTTGGGGTATCGCGTTAATAGCCCAGTCAAAAGATCGACTGCTTTCAGAGACTCACCATTGGAAATGTAGGCATTGACGAGTCCGAAGGCGGCATTTTTGTTGTCGCTTATATCAATCGAAAGCTGATAAAATGTGATGGCATCTTCGATTTTTCCTTGTTCAAGGGATAGAAAACCTAGTTTTTCGTAAATCTGCGCATTTGGAGTATCTAGATTTTCTTCGGCATCACTTAGGGTTTTGACCGCTAGTTTTATTTTGTCTGCCGAATAATAGGCATTGGTGAGGGCAATATAGGACGAAATCTCGTTGGGTTTAAGCGCTACTGCATTGCGAAGATGAGAGGCTGCATCGCGAAGGCGGTCTTCGTATTCACCACTTTCGAGTGCATGTATCCCCGCATTGTGTTCTTGGGCCCAATATCGTTGAAGTAGATTATCTATTTCCGCACTTTGAGCGGAATCTATACCTAGACGTCGAGCCTCCTCAAATGAATAGTAGGCAGTTTGATAGTGATAGGTGCGCTGAATGGGCTCATCTGTTTCTGAGTAAATTAGATGAATTCGTCCTTGCTCAAACCAGAGTAGCTCGCTTTCGGGACGTCTTTCTAAGCCTTCTTCGAGTTCTTTTAACGCTTGAAAATAAGCTTCTTCTTCCACCAAAGAATCAACTATTTTTAGTGTATTTGAGCATCCTAAAGAAAACCCAAAGGCAACTATTACTGCCCATCGGGTGAAACTAATCATCTTCATTGAAAAAGATTTATGAACTGCTGGGACTTTTCATCTCAGCGAATTTCCGATTGGTGTGTACGCCTAGGTTACATTCCTGCCTTTTCCATCGCTGCTTCTGCCTCTTCAAGCATTCCGAGCGCGGTGTAAATGCGAAACAATGATTCCCAGTAGCTGGTATTTTCTGGATCTAACTCAGCTGCGCGCTCATAATTTTCCATTGCAAGTGTAGCCTCTGCTTTGGCTAATTCGTCTAGACGCATGGCCTCATCGTTATCTAGGGTGTTATTTCGTAGGTCAAACAATGCAGCTGATTTGTTTTGATAGACTACTCCAAGGGTGTTAAAGATCATTGGGTTTTCTGGCTCAATTTCAGCTGCTGTAATCAAAGCAGCTTCAGCCCGTGTAGTAAGTATGTCAATTTGCCCGCGCAATTCTTTGTTTATTTCGTTAAGCTCTTCTACACGCACTATATCCTCATCGCGAAGGTCATAGATTAGATCACTGTTTGTACTCACAGAATCTGATAGAGTCATCACTCTTTGATAGATTTGGGTACCTATAACAAGCCGGTATTGGGCATTAGTGGGATCATTTTCTATTAATCCCTCTACCAGTTCTAGTGCCCGATCGGTGTCACCAGTTTGGAATAGACCATCTGCCATTTTCTGGATTAGAGAAGTGCTGTCAGGATAGAGTGCTAGGCCTTCTTCAAGTGCGCTTACTGCTATATCTGGTTTACCCATAAGGAAATTATACGAGGCATAACGATCATATTCAGAAGCTTCGCCTGGATTTTTAAGCTCAATTACTTTGGCCATAGCGGCTGCAGCTCCCTGGTAATCAGCATTCATGTAATACACTTGAGCTAGTACGTCATAAGATAGAGTAGAATCTGGGTTCGCTGTAGTGGCATTTACTAAATGCTGTATGGAGTATTCAATAGGGTTTTGCACGGTGGCCATTACTGAATCATCCAGTGCATATTCAATAGCTTTGTTATGCTCACGACCCCAAGCATTCAAAATAATATTATTCACCTGTTCAGCTTCTGCGGGAGCTTTTTCCATAGCAGCAAAGGCGGTTCGTGCATCAGCCAGATTGGATCGCATTTCACTGTACAACACTTCACGTACAGTGATATCGTCTGTTGCCCCAGCTTTCATATTCATCGCATAGCCGCGATAGTATAAAGCCATGGCATTGGTGGGGTCAGTCAATAGAGCAGAATCCGCAGCAACAATGGCCGCTTCATAATTTTGGGCATCTATGCCCTCTTTAATAGGTTTGACGAGTGGATCACCAGTACAACTGGCAAAAACATATACAGCCAGAGTTAGAAAAAACGTTCTTGTGAAAAGGGTTTTCATGGTATTAAACTTGTGATAAAATTAAATTCTTTACTGTTTTATAAAGTAAGTATATATAGTACTTTGTGCAATAATAACGCGAAAGCAATCTAATTCATTAATATTCACTTAATTAGCAAGTTATGGCGACTTCACAGACTCAATCCACGAAAAAAATTGTAGCCACAAATAGCGCTCCCGCAGCTATAGGACCCTACAGCCAAGCAGTTATTCATAATGATATTGTCTATTGCTCAGGACAAATTGCCTTAGATCCAACCACTATGGAAATAGTGGGTGAGGATGCCAAAACCCAGACTCAACAGGTTATGGAAAACCTAAGTGAAGTGCTGAGTGCTGCAGGCTCAGATTTTTCCAAGGTGATCAAGTGCTCTGTTTTTTTGAATAGCATGGACGACTTTGATGTAGTGAATGAAATCTATGGGATATTTTTCACCGAAAATCCACCTGCTAGGGAGACCGTAGCTGTGCAGACGCTTCCTAAACATGTATTTGTTGAAATTAGCTGTATAGCCTCAGTCTAAGATCCTGTGGGATTGAATAGGTGTTTACTAAAGCCCAAATAGTGTAAAAAAATTGTTTTGTAACTTTAAGGGTAGGCTGTATTCTTCTTAAGTTAGCTATTAAGCTGTATAACTAATGAAGATGGTATAGGTAAATAATTTATACAAGTAAAAAATTTGTTATGATGTATTTTTACAGCTGTTTTCTGAGTTTTCTGAAGAATTATATAAGAAATTCTAGGAATATGTTGCTATACTCTGAAATGGTAATAGAGCTATCGGACGATGTGTGTGGTCTGTCTTTCAACGCGATTGCCAGCCCCGTCCAGAATCTGATAGCTTATTTCGAGTGTATCTCCTTTAGCGGCCGTCCAACCTGGCCGGTAATAAAGTATGGTGTTATCTTCGTAATCAAATTCAATAATTCCTAGTTGGTTATTCACAGTAATTACAGATGCCTGGGTTATGATTCCAGAGTGTTCCTCATCATAGCGAAGTTGCACACCCGTAGTACCAAAGACGGTCGGTTCAACCCGAATATTATACGCTTTTGGGGCTACCGTATCGGCCCATAATGTAAAAAGACCACTCCTAGAGATATTTGCTCGGAGGATTCCACCATAAATGTGTGATGAGATTCTTTCATAGTTTTCTTCCTCCGGATCGTATCGATATAGGCCAAGTTGCTCTGGTATTTGCCCATCTTCATCCCTATACCCTTCTAGGTAATCGCCTATAAACCACTCTACGGTGATGGGTTTTTGTGGGGGTAGGGGTAGGGGTAAAATTCCAAGAATAGGGATATGATGTCCTGTGCTGTCTGCTGGAAGTATTTCATCATGAAATACACCTAGGCTCAAGGTGTCTGAGAAACTATGAGGATGGGCATACCAGAGAATTCTCTGATCTTTAGTTTTGACTCGGTTTGGTTGTTCGGGATAAACTCTTCTAATGGTATATATGGTTTCGTTTTGAAACCAGTATCCAGTTTGGTTCTTATTGAATGGAGCAATTGGCCAATCAGCCTTATCAGCGTTTAACGACCAGCTAAGAGAATCGTTTACGGCGATCCAGTCCGGGTTCCACTGCCAATCACTAGGATGGATAATCGAGGCATACTCATTGATGCTCGAATGGTTATATGTTACCGGTTTATCTACTTTGAGTAGATAGTTTGCTCGTGATTCATTACCAAAATAATCTTGGACTATAAGTTCGAAACGTCGAGCTCCTGCGATAGATGTATTTAAGGCTTGCCCTACACCTGGGCTTGAATTCATAGTTTTATAGAAAGGAATCTCAGGACCATCTTGTGGGAAAAAAGCTTGAAAGCTTCGCCTTTTGGAAGAGTGAGGGGCCAAACGGTCAAAAAACATCGCATCGTTATCGTCAAAATTTACAGCATCGAGTCGTTGATATACCACTGTATCTTTTAGGCTTGTGGATTGTTCTAGGCCATGATCAACCAACCATGCTTGGTAAAATGCATACTTATTATTAACCTCATTTGCGCCATCAAAAATATCAAAAGCTACACCCACCGGCCCTTGAACAAGAATTTGCCCAAAATGAGTTTGGTTTGGAAATTCGGGGTCAGGTGTGACGGAGCCGAACACCTTGCGTTGGGTTAGCCCTTCTACTCGGCTATTGGCAGCCAGTGGAACGACCATTAGCGATCGTATAGTAGGAGGTATTCGATCCTTAATGGACAACCCATATTCTAGAGCATTCAAGGCACGTTCCTGTGGGTCTCGAAGCTCAAAGTGAAGGTGTGGTGGACCAATTCCAGTAGATCCAGTGTAGGCGATGCGTTGTCCTCTTGAAACAGGGAATAAAGGGTTAGTATTTTTTTGAATCTGTGAGTTGGATGCATAACCTAGGTCAATGTCGATTTCAAAACGATAACCTTGTACTAAACGAACCGAGTCAATATACGCCTGAAGCTCAGGTGAGAATCGTTGAAGATGGGCATATACACTAGTATATCCGTTAGGGTGTGTTACATACAGAACTTTACCATAACCGCGCGCACTTATAGCCATCCGACTAATATAGCCCTTTTCGCTGGCAAGTACGGGATACCCCTCCCGACCCCAGGTTTTTATATCTATTCCACTGTGAAAATGAGCCGAACGGGTTTCTCCAAAAGTACCTGATAGGTGTCGTGAGCCATCAATGGGCCAGCGGTAATTTGGCACAAAAGAAGTATCGGCGTTGGATGCCCAGCCCATTTTAGTTGCGGGTATACTGAAAAGGAATAGTAGGATGCCAAAGATGAAAGACTTGAACATGAACATGTTATTTGTCTACTGTAATCTTAACGTCTAAATGAGATTCTAACTCACCAGTATTACTCATTAAGACAGCACGGCAATGATCACCTGCTTTGACTTGAGATACCCCTGCAGGGGTTCCAGTGAAAAGTATGTCGCCTGGGTGAAGGGTAAAAAGAGTAGATAGATAATGAACTAATTCTGGTAAAGTGAACAACATGCCGGATAGTTTGTCTTGTTGTCGAATTTGACCATTAACAGTGAGTTCAAGTTCGTAGTCTTCCAAGTGCTTTGGAAAGAATGAAACAGGCTTTGGGGTGAAATGGCTCACTGGGCCAAAGCCGTCAAAGCCTTTGGATACCGCCCATGGTTTCCCTGCTTTTTTTGCAGCGGATTGTAGGTCACGAGCAGTTAAATCAATGCCTACGCCCCATCCTGCAACATAATCCCAGGCTTCATTTTTGGGAATGTTTTTACCGCCTCTGTCCAAGGCAACCACCCATTCAACCTCATGATGCACCTCATTGGATTGAGTAGGTAATTGGATGGTTGCTTCTGCACCCACTACTAATGATCCTATGGGTTTGGTAAAAATGAGAGGTTCCTCCGGTGTAGGGGAATTCATTTCAGAGGCATGTTCAGCAAAATTGCGTCCAATGCAATAGACAGTCCTTGCGGTAAGCTCATTACCGTTTGCAGTTTTTAAGTCGCTAAGTTGTGGCCAAGCGGGTTGAAATGTACTTTTCATCATATATTTAAAATACAAATCGCTAGTGAATCTTGGATATAAAAAAAGCTATATTTCAGAAATAGAAATAAAGCTTTCAAAAATAGATATATAAATGCAGTTTAAGCTAATCCACAAAAAATTTATTAGCACATAAAGACCTTTTTTGTCTTAGTTTCTAATTGATTCTACATGTACAAAACGTCGTCCGCCTTTGGATTTGGAAAAACTCACGGTACCTTCAGAAGTAGCAAAAAGTGTATCGTCACCACCTCTCATTACATTAGTACCTGGATGAAACTTAGTTCCTCGCTGTCTTACAATAATTCCACCTGAGCGTACTAATTCTCCACCAAATCTTTTAATTCCTAGTCGCTTTGAGTTAGAGTCGCGTCCGTTCCTAGTTGAGCCTTGTCCTTTTTTATGTGCCATTGTTGTATTCTTTTGTATCGATTACTTTTAACTTAAAAATTCGATTAACTCAGCTTTTTTCATGCTTGAGTATCCCTCAAGACCTCGCTTTTTAGCTAGTGCTTTGAGCTCAGCTACTTTCATTGAATTAAGATTCACAGCTCCTTTGCTCGCTGCCGGAGCAACTACTGTTTTGGGCTCTTCTTTCTTGGTTGAGGCTTTTTTCTTGGTTCCACCTAAAGTAATGCTATCAATTTGAATTTGTGACATTAATTGGCGGTGACCATTTAACTTCTGATATCCTTTGCGTCTTTTCTTTTTGAATATCAATACCTTGTCGGCTTTTACTGTATCGAGCAAAGTGGCGGTAACCTTTGCTCCTTCCACAATAGGAGTGCCTATTTTCACACCGCTGTCTTCTTTTACTAAAAGTACCTGGTCAAAACTTAGTTTGTTTCCTTTTACGTTTTGTTTGTCAACAAATAACGTGTCATTTTTGGAAACTTTGTATTGGTGTCCACCAATTTCTACAATCGCGTACATGGTACGATACATTTAATTAAATAGTAATCTTAAAGCTTAGAAATATAAGAGAATACTTCTTTAAAAAAAAGCTTTTAAAACTAATTTGTTCCCTTTTGATGCTAGGCGACTTTGGCAGGGGCTCTTTGAAATCCTTGGCGATTTACATGACCAATATATTTCCCGATAATGCGAACTTCCTCAAATATGTCAGGAGAGACATAGATGTCGTCATATTCTTCGTTTGCAGCCTCTAATCGAAGACCTTGATCATCCCAAAAAATACGTTTTAGAGTTGTCTCACCATTGTATAAAACAGCGCCAATATCCCCGCTATTTAACTCTGTATCCATGAGTAGAACAAAATCGCCGTCATAGATATTGGCATCTTTCATGCTGAATCCGGAGACACGCAGAGCAAAAAGTTTGTCTAAATTTGGAAATAAGTTATCTATGGTTAATTGCCCTAAATCCGCTTCTACTGCTTCTTGTAAATATCCGGCTGCGATAAGCCCACGAATGGGAATTCCTGCGCCATGAGCCTCGCCAAGTAGTTCTTTTTTATCGGGTGGTAAATCGTACTCCTCCTCTTCACCTTTGACTAAATATCCCTTCTTTAGTAGAGCTTGAATGTTTTGAGTAACACTGTTGGGAGATTTGAAGCCGAAATGATCAGCTATTTCTCTGTATGTAGGCCAAATATCATATTCTTTTTTATACTCAACAATATAGTCAAAGAATTCATGTTGTTTTCGTGTCAGATGTACTAAATCCATGATGCAGGGTTTTTTATTTTAGATAGAAATTCTTACTCAAGTGGTAAATTCATCACGTTGCATGTATATCATACATAATGTATAATATATGTGTAAAAATCAATATGAAATGCTTTCATTATTTCTTCATATTAATTGTATCGGCCTAAGTGCCTGCAAAACCCAGAATTGCAATATTTTATATGTACTATGATTTATCAAGCTTTTGTTATTAATCGCTTTTTTGTAACTAATATTAGCCGGTTTGTAACCTTATCTTTCTGTATTGTTGTGAGTTTTATTTGTGATGTACATGCGCAAAGTGGGGCAGTAGTTACCCCTGAATCCACGGAATTGTATGTGGATTTAGCAAAAATTAATCCAGGTCTGACCGCGCAGATGCCCCCTTCGGATGCCACTGTTTTATTTGATGGGACTGATCTAGCAAAATGGCAGGCCATGCAGCTTCGAATAGCGGGGGATATGCCTGGAATAATAAATAGTATAGCCGATTATGAACCTGGGAAAATGACTCATTCGGCGCAATGGGAGGTAGCCGATGGGATTATGACTGTGGAGCCTGGAACAGGAGCGATTGAAACCAAACGACCTTTCAGTGATATGCAGTTGCATTTGGAATGGAATGCTCCGATGGCTGAGGAAAAATCAGGCCAAGGGTATTC
>CABZVB010000015.1 GCA_902529115.1 uncultured Balneola sp. | reverse complement strand
AATTTATCACTTTCTCCTTTACCAAAATGATGATTTTGTCCATAATCATTATTGCTTTTATTATTATATTCTTTTACTTTTTTAATTGTTTTTATTATTTCAACTTTAGTATAATTGCAATTAAATATAAAATTATTTGTAGTTCTATTATTTTGCCTGGTGCCAATATCAATAGCAGGTATATTATAGTATGGTGCTTCTCTTATTCCTGCGCTAGAATTACCAATGATATATGAAGAGCTTTCTAATAATCTTAGGAAATATTCAAATCTTAAAGAGGGAAACACTTTAAAGTTCTTTAGAGTGTTTAAACGTTCATATTCATTTAATATTTCATCCGATCCTAAATCATTATTAGGATAAATAACAATATAATTATCGTTTGTTTCTATCAAAGCATCCACATAATTTCTTATATGATTTTTATTATGTTTTAATTCAGTTGTAACCGGATGAAACATTGCAATCGCAAATTCATCATATTCTATTTCATAATAATTTTTCACTAATGTGAGTTGTGGTAGGCTATCCTTAGCCATTAGGTCTAAATCTGGGGAACCTATTACAAATATAGATTCTTTAAATTCTCCTAATTGTATCAATCTGTTTTTTGCTTCATTATTTGCAACGAGATGAACGTGCGATAACTTCGAAACTGCGTGTCGTATTAATTCATCAATTGTACCAGATATTTCACCCCCTTCAATATGACCAACTAATATATTATTTAAACTACCTACTATCGACCCAGCTAGTGCCTCAACTCGATCTCCGTGAACAATAATTAAATCAGGTTTTATTTGATAAATAAATTGAGAAAAACCTTGAATAGTTTTTGCTAATACTCTATCCATAAATCCTGCTGTGTCATCATTAACATATTTGTAAATATTAGTAAACCCTGCTTTTACTACTTCATCGACAGTAGAGCCGTATGTAGGATTCAAGTGCATACCAGTTACAAAAACATGTAATTCATGACTATTGGAATTTTCAACTATATTCATTAATGATTTGAGCTTTCCATAATCAGCTCTAGTTCCTGTTAGAAATACTATTTTCTTCATTAGTTAATTTGATTTTTCTTTAGATGTGTATCTCTAGGTATATCCACTTTAGATTGTTTACCAATAATATTCCTGAAGTTTTCTGCAGGTATTTCACCGATTCCGGGTCTTTTTACCCATATATTTTCCTTGGTAAAGGTCTCTCCTTTCTGAATATCTTTTGTGGTTACAACAGTCGCAAAAGCAAAATTCATTGTAATCTTTTCTTCCTTTGATGGTTCTTTTTTACCACCTCTCATTTGCCAAATTAAATTACTACCATACAATAAATCTTTACATTCCCATTCATCCATAGAGCATATTATATCAGGCCCTTTTCTTTCTTTTTTATCAGTAAAATGTCTTTCTAATATCGAAGCACCTAAAGCAGTTGCAGCTAAACACGCATGATTTGAAAGAGTATGATCCGAAAGACCATAAACATGGTCAGGAAATGCACTTGACAATTCTGTCATAGCCCCTAAACGAACAAGATTTGGTGGTGTTGGATATAAATTGGTTGTATGAAGTATTGCTACAGGTATTTCTCGTTCCTTAAATATATTTAAAGCCTTTGAAACACTTGCTATTGTATTCATACCAGTACTCAAAATTACGGGCTTTTTGTAATTTGAGATATGCTCCAATAAAGGATAGTTATTGCATTCCCCAGAACCAATTTTAAATGCTGGAACACCCATTTTATTCAACCTAACTGAAGCAGCCCTAGAAAATGGAGTTGAAATAAATATCATTCCTTTTGCTTCAACATATTTTTTCAGTTCAAACTCATCAGATTCATCTAGTGCACAGCTTTGCATAATATCGTAAATAGAACTATCAGAATTACCAGGTTTAATATGCTTAGCAGCCTCACTCATCTCATCATCGATAATATGAGTCTGATGTTTTACACATTCCACACCAGCCCTTTTTGCTGCATCAACCATTTCTTTTGCAACTGTTAACGATCCATTGTGATTTATTCCTATTTCGGCAATTACTAATGGTCTATAGGAAGGTCCGATTTTTCGACCGCCTATCTCGATATAATTATTAGTCATAAAAATTGTTGCTTAAAATATAATTTGCATTGTTAAAATCTACTTCATAATCTATATCTATAGTTGAGTATAAATCTTTGCATATCATTGGATAAACATCTTTAGTGATGATTTTTCCAGCTAATATGTTTTCACATTTAGTTATGTAAATTGATCCATTTTCATAATAAAGCGGGCTAAGGTCTTGAGATCTCTGTCCGGGTTCATAATTCAGTGGTTTAAATTTGTTGTCGTTTATATAACAAATTTTCTTTTCAATTGGTGAAAACGTAGCAAGGCTTGACCTTTTTGACTTTTCAAAACAACTAATTGCTCTTCTAATTAAGTCATTACTTCTAAAAGGACTTGTTGGTTGTAATAAAATTATTGCATCGAGTTTAATTCTATTGTTTACAAAAAAATTTACTTGATACTTTAGGACATCAACAGTTGAAGCTTTATCTGTGCCTAGAATATTCGGTCTTATTGTATAATTTAATTTATTCTTTTTTGCAATACTAAGTACTTTCGAGTCATCAGTATTTATCCATATATCTTCTCTAGAGAAATTTTTCAGTGAAAAATCAATAGTGTAACAAATTAGAGGTTTTTCACCTAATAGCTTGGTGTTCTTGCCAGGTAATCTCTTAGATCCTGAACGCGCAGGTATTATAATTTTATAAATCAATCTTGATATAATACTAGTAGATTCTAACTAAAAAATAATAATCATTATAAGTCAGAAACATATATTTAAAAATAAAAATTAAGAATTGCTATTTGAGTTTATAACTTATATTTAATACCTAAAAGAAATTTTTGCGCCTTATGATTTAGTATTCCAGTTCATTTATTACAGTATCTGCAATTGCTAAACACGAAGTAGCTGCAGGGGATGGTGCATTAAGTACATGTATCTGGTTTTCTCTGGACTCAATTCTGAAATCATTTAATAATATCCCATTTTCGGTCGCCTGTGCTCTTATTCCACACGAATATCCTATAATGTCTGAACTTGCATAATTACTCCAGTACTTTTTTACGTTCCTTTCAAAGTACTTTTTACTCTTTTGTCGAAGAAGTTCTTTAATAACGGTAGAACTATAAGACTTAGCAATATTGTACAAAGTTGAGTTTGTAAGTATCTCGGCTGCATCTTTGATGTCTACCTCGAAACCATTATACCCTTCCCTATGTAATGAGAGGACAGCATTGGGACCCACTTTTAATGAACCATCTATCATCCGAGTAAGATGAACTCCTAAGAATGGGAAGTTAGGATTAGGAACTGGATAAATTGCAATGTCGGAAGAATAATTTTCTCTTGGCACCTCAAAATATTCACCTTTAAAAGGTAAAATTTTTACAGAAGATCTTTCACCCGTTGATAGCTCGAATATTCTGTCACTATTCAATCCAGCACAATTCATGAGATATTTAGCTTTTATTTCTTTTGTCTTTGTTTTAAGTGTTAATTGATTTCTACTTTCATGTATTGATTCGATCTTTTCACCAAAAAAATAATCAGTGTTTCCAGATGATGTAATATCTACCAACTTGTTCAATACTTGACCATAGTCTGTGATACCTGTCTCCTTAACATAGAAGCCTTTCTTGGTTACAATATTACGATCAATCTCTTTTATTTGAGATTCATCCATATATTCGACGTTTAATCCGAGAGATACTGCATTTTTGTACAATCTGTCTAGCTCTATATACTCCATCTCATTAGCTGCTGCAATGAGTTTACCAGATAGTTTATAAGGTATATTGTGTTCATCTAAAAACAGAAGTAATTGTTCGTAACCAGATATACAATTTTTTGACTTTAAAGAATTTTTAGGATAATAAACGCCCGAGTGGATAACCCCACTATTTCGGCCAGTTTGATGCTTATTAAGTTTAGGCTCCTTATCTATCATGGCAATTTTTAAATCGCTGCGCTTAGAAAGTTTATAACAAATAGACGCCCCAATTATACCAGCACCAATAATAACTATATCATATTTATAGTTTGTCAATGTGAAGTCTCAATCTTAGATTTAATATCATTTTTTTCCCTATACCATTCGCCAAATATAGAAAGTCCCTTCTCAAGCACATAATTTGCACTATATTCTAGTAATTCATTGGCCTTACTAATGTCTGCCCAAGTTTGCCTAACATCACCTGGTTGTTCTTCAACATTTTCTTTTTTAACGACTATGCCAGATGTTTTTTCAATTACTTCAATCAATTCTATTAATTTCACAATATTATTGTTACCTAGATTAATAACTTCATACAAAGAATTCTTATAATTTAAAGCTGAAATTACACCGTCAATGATATCATCTATATATGTATAATCCCGACTCGTAAATCCATTCCCATACATTGTAATTGGCTTGCCTTCATGAATTAAACGAAAGAATTTATGGACGGCGAGATCTGGACGTTGTCGAGGTCCATATACAGTAAAAAAACGTAATGCCAAAAAACGGATATCGTATAAATGACTATATACATGCCCCAATAATTCTCCACTGACTTTAGTACTTGCATAAGGACTTATAGGCTGAAGGACAGTATCATCTTCCCTCCAAGGTACATTCGGATTTTTGCCATAAACCGAGCTTGAAGAGGCAAATATAAATTGTTTAATTTTTTTTTCACGTGCTATTTCCAGCATGTTTTGTGTTCCAGTTACATTAACTTCCTGATAGGTTGTAGGGTCATCAATAGAAGAGCGTACACCTGCTTTTGCAGCTAAATGAACAATCACATCAGTGTTAACTGATACAGCATCACTTAATTTTTTTTTATCCCTAATATCAATTTCATGTAGGGAATATGAATCGTATTCAAAATGTCCCTTTATGTTATCTCGTTTAATGCTTTCATCATAAAAGGCATCGAAGTTATCTATATTAGTGACAGTGTGATTTTTTTTAAGCAAACGATCTATTAAATGACTCCCTATAAAGCCTGCACCACCTGTCACTACAATATTTAATTTTTCTTTATTTGTAGTGTTCATACTTTTGTAAGATAAATTTTATTGTCCTCATAATCTTGAATCTTGACAATATATTCGATTATTTCAGGCTCAATCACTTTTCTTCAAGATGCAGATATTTAGAAGATATTTTTAGTATTCGATATGTTTCTTAATTGAAGTTCGGTTTACAATTAGTTTGTCAAATTTAAATCTTACTATGACCATATCTTGATTCTATTAAACCGCATCCAAGTTTATGAGCTTGATCTTCTACCATATATCCTTTAATAATTAATTTATTTTGATACGTCTATTTATAACCTATTCCACCTTATTAACATCGAAAGTCTAATTGCATTAGTTGGTTGAATTACGTGTTCTTATGCTTAGATATGCACATTAATGAAGTATATATATAGTAAAGTTCTAGGCATCTAAAATATACAGTAGTTACTATTGAGAGCACCTATTCACAGAGAAATTAAATCATTTTCAAATCTTAACAGTTAACCTGTAAAAGTGAATTAAATATATAAATGCCTAATAATATAAAGCTTTTTCAAGACTAATATTTTAATTTTATCGCCTTATATAAACTTATAACTTCGTTCACTTTTCTTAGATTTCATTTAATAAAAAAGCGAATCATTTAGTTAAATAATAATTAGTAGAAAGTATGGTTTGACCCCTTAATTTGATCTGCTTTCCGTAGAATTAAGATCTAAATATCCGACATAAAAATTTGTATCAATTTCTAGTTCCCATTCTAGTGATTCTATAAAATTTCTTTTGCTACCATATATAATCAAGCCTGCATCCAATACTTGATTATCTAAAAGCTCTGACAAAACTATACCTTGCCACTTAGACGTGGGCACCAATCTAAATTCATAAACAAAATCAGCATCTATTATCTCTTCACTTGAGAGTACCAACCTTATATCCACGGGCATTGCAAAATTAGAGTAAACCTGAGAGTAACGGTAACGCAGCTGCCCATCCTGAAAACCAAACTCTAGCAATGGTAACCGAATATCCATTAAATACTGCTTAGCTAGAGGCAATACATCCAAACCCAAAATCCCTTCCATATATTCGATCAAAGCATCCGTTCCTACGGTTTGGTGATAAAAGTGACGATTCAACCCGAGAAGCATTTCCCTCCAAAGGGAATCATTCGCCACAACCGCCCGTAACGTGTGTAAGAAATTGCTGCCACGATAGTACATATCACCGGAACCACGCTCATTGACCCCATAATCGGGAATCACAGAGCGGTCATGTGACACAGCAAAGCGTAAGCCAAGAACATACTCATGCGCTGCCTGCCATCCAAAATGATATTCCAAAAACAATGATTCGGCGTAATTGGTAAAGCTTTCGTGAATCCACATATCGGCCACGTCCTCGTTGGTAAGCGAATTGGCAAACCACTCATGAGCCATCTCATGCACAATAATAAAGTCAAATTCCATTCCCCATCCACTTCCACTCAAGTCTCTACCACGATACCCATTAGCATAACCGTTTCCGTAAGTAACCGAGCTTTGATGTTCCATGCCTAGGTAAGGAACTTCTACTAGCTTAAAACCGTCCTCATAAAAAGGGTAAGGACCAAACCAATATTCAAAGGCCTCTAAGGTGCGAGGCACTTCGGCGAACTGATGACGGGCAGCCTTCAAGTTTTCAGGGAGCACGTAATAATCCACGGTTAAAGGCCCATTCAACCCATTATAGACCTCCGAAAAATGTTCGTAAGAGGCGATATTGATATTCACTCCGTAGTTGTTAATTGGATTCACCACCGCCCAATGCGTTGTATGTGTACCGTCGGCATGATCTTCCACTCCGCGAAGACGACCGTTGGATACATTCATCAAGCTATCGGGCACGCGCACCGAAATAAGCATGGAGTCGGGTTCATCCCAAGGATGATCTTTGTTAGGCCACCATACGCTGGCGCCGATGCCTTGATTAGCCGAAGCCACAAAAGGCCTACCAGCGCTATCCTCTTGCCAGGTAATTCCTCCATCCCAAGGTGGATTGGCAGCGACCACGGGTTGGCCTTCAAACCGTAAATCAATAGCATGCACACCAGGATCGTTAGAGACCCCCGAAATAAACCAAGCCGAACCCTCTTGTTCTACGTTCAATATTCGACCTTCTTGTTCAGCCGAAACCAAGCGCATAGGGGCTTGAAGGTCAATCTGAAGGCGACCAGCTTTTAGAGCCGCATCCACATCGGCGGCATTCACCCCGCTTCGCTTCGTTAATCGAGCAGTTTGTTGATCTAAGCTCTCGCGAACTCGGTATTGCATACGATTTAAGCCCGAAAAAGCACGAGCTTCAATATCCACAGCTACTTGTAAGTGATAGTGCGTTAAATCCCACCAAGCGCGCTCAGCAGTAACACCACCATGTAAGCTATCAACTCGAGTGTAGCTAGGCTGCGAAGCATCTAGCCGCTCAAAATACCTATGTCCGTCGCCTTGGGCAAAGACTGTATTAGTTAGCCCAATCATCATTAGAGCCCAAAAAAAATGTCTTATATGTTTGGGCCATTTTTTAAAGGACTGTGTAGAACATCGTATGCCTCCCATCATCTACCCAAAAATCTTAAGCATAAAAAACACCAGTACGCCTGTCACCGAAACATACAGCCAAATAGGGAAAGTCCATTTGGATACCTTGCGATGTGTACTGAATTTCCCTGAGAATGCAAATAGAAAGGAACTCAACACCAAGGGTACTACGAAAATAGAGAGCACGATGTGCGTTATTAGAATGAAGAAATAAACTGGTCGCACAAAGCCCTGCCCTGTGAATGGAGTATCTCCCACAAAATGATGGTACACAATATAACTAACCAAAAATAGCGCTGAGGTAATAAATGCAGAAATCATAAAGCGCATATGTTTAGCGAAGTTTCGCGCTTTAATTTCACGAAAGCCCAGCAACAAAAATACCGTGCTGAGCGAGTTTAACGCAGCATTCACTACCGACAGATTAGAAACCCAAGTCACTTCACTGACCGCAGGCGCTTTAAAGTAAATAAGCCACACTAAAAATAGGATAGCTGCAACACTAACTCCTAGTATAACTCTAAGTGCATTACGTGAATCAACCCCTTCTAGTGTTCGCACAGAAGTTGGTAGTAAATTTGCGATTGAAGAATAATCGTTAGGTGAGGATTTCATAATAATAGGATGTGACAGTTACTGAGTGGCTATTGAAGTAAATAAATTTTTTAGAAATTAGTATTCTTTTATACGCTTTAACCAATTTTTTTTGAGGAATGTTCTTATATTCTTCACATAATCTTCATATTTGATTCAGAAGCCTTGTTGGAATGTGTATAGATTAAGATGCAAAGAATAAAGAACAGTGTAATCACTCGATTAAATAACCTAATACACCTTCATCAAGTACCAGCAAAACAGACGTGAGCATAGATTATTTAGAATGAGTATAAATACTATCCATTAAGACGTATTGACAATATCAATTCAGAAATAATGTTAAATTTATAAGGTTATAAAAACCAAACTTATTCGGCTATTTTAGAGACAGATTTTAACTAACCAGAAAGTACACTTAATATATGGCGCAGATTTTCCCAGAGTGGACAAATCACGTTCCTCGCAAATTACTCATCGGTCTCATAATGACCGTAAATGTGGTCATCTTTGGAATTTGGTACTACTTCTCTCCAGAGTTCACCGACGTAGGGTATGCTCCAAAACAACCTGTTCCTTACTCTCATCAAATTCACGTGCAGAAACTAGGCTTAGATTGCCAATACTGTCATACTTCTGTGTGGGATTCCAAACAGGCCAATGTGCCTCCAACCCAAACCTGTATGAATTGTCACAATCAAATTTTAACTGATAGTGAAAAACTAGCACCTATACGTGAAAGCTGGGAAACGGGCAAAGCCGTTGAGTGGATAAGAGTACATAATTTGGCCGATTATGCTTATTTCAACCACTCTGCTCACGTAAACGTTGGAGTAGCCTGTGAGAGCTGCCACGGCCGTATTGACAAGATGGAGATAGTTTACCAAGCAGAACCATTAAGTATGAGCTGGTGTATGGAATGCCACAGACAGCCAGAAAAATATTTACGCCCAATAGAAGAAGTTACTACCATGGGGTACGAAATTGAAGACCAACTTCTCTTAGGTGCGGAATTAGTTAAGAAAAATAACGTAAGCCCCCCGCAGTACTGCCAAGGCTGTCACTACTAAATCTACATATAGACCTTAAGAAAACACAATCATCTATTTCGGATTAAACAATATCAGCGTTTAGCGCATAACATTTTCTTTCATGAGCGAACCATCCACACAAGCAAACACAAAGACCTATTGGAAGAGTCTTAACGAGTTAGCCCAAAACAAAGAGTATAAGAACTTTGTAGAGCGAGAGTTCCCTGAAAATGCCACCGAACTAAACGACGGTGTGTCCAGAAAAGGATTTTTACGCATTATGGGCGCTTCTATTGCTCTTGCAGGATTTTCCGCATGTCGCCGTCCAGTACAAAAAATCCTTCCTTATGCCCAACAGCCCGAAGATATTGTTCCTGGTATTCCTTTGTTTTACGCAACTGCCATGCCCTTTCATGGGAATTTGGTAGGATTGGTTGTTGAAAACCATGAAGGACGTCCAACTAAAATAGAAGGAAACGACCTTCATCCAGCTAGCCACGGTAACACAAACGCTTACCACCAGGCTACTATGCTAGAAATGTACGATCCTGACCGTTCTCGTTCGCCTCGCCGAAAAGGCAAGAAGGCCAGTGGCCAAGATTTTATTTCATTCGCAAAGACCTTTTTCGCTGACACTGATAAACGAATAGTCGTAATAAGTGAAGCCAATTCCGGCATCACCTATAATGCCAGCAAACAAACCTTTTTATCTAACTTCCCTAATTCTCAGTGGGTCAGTTATGAAAGCTTTAGCGAAGAACATGTTTTAGAAGGTAATAAGCTAGCCTTCGGACAGCGACTACGTTCGCATTACAATTTTATGAATGCCGATATAGTGCTTTCTCTGGACGATGATATTTTAGCTGCTACCCATCCTAACAATGTAGAATACGCAAAACAGCTTACAACCCGGCGCCGAGTGACCAGCCGCGATGACGCGATGAACCGTATTTATAGCGTAGAAAACGGATTCTCAACTACTGGTTCCTTTGCCGATCACCGATTACGAGTAAAAACCAGCGAAGTGCAGGCCTTTGCAGACGCTCTTGCAAGTACCCTATCGATTCGCATGAATGGGCTGTCAGCCTACTCAAAAGTAAACAATCAGTTTACAGATACACCCTTTTTGGTCGCGTTAGCCAACGACTTAGTCAAAGCAGCAGGACGTTCTGCGGTATCTATTGGTTGGGACCACTCGCCTGAAGCCCATGCCACAGTAGCAGCGATTAACGTTGCACTCAATAACGTTGGGCAAACAGTAGACTACTTAGAAGTACCACATTTGGGTGATATCGATCAGCACGCCGCAATGGCCGAGGCCCTAACAAACATGAAAGCAGGCAAAATAGATGCGGTCATTATTATTGGTGGTAATCCTGTTTTTACTGCCCCAAGTGGTTGGGATCTAGAGAATGCATTATCGTCAGTTGAAGAGGTGATTCACCTTTCTACATACAACGACGAAACGAGTAAAAAAGCTAGCTGGCATCTCTCTCGAGCTCATTTCTTGGAAGCGTGGGGTGATGGATACTCTTTTGGAGGCGCTCGCTCGGTTATTCAGCCACAAATACAGCCTCTGCATGACAGTATGAGCGATATTGAGCTACTTAACCTCATCACCAACCAAAGTTATACCACTGGCTACGATTTGGTGCGAAACACTTTTAGAGGCATACATAGAACTAATTTTGACAACAAGTGGACTTCGCTCCTCCACGACGGAGTAGACCGCGCGAGCGACGCACCTAGCACCAAAGCAGTAAAGCAAAATGGCTATCCAAATAGCGGGCAAGCCGCTGCTGCGGTTATGTCGGGTGTGGTCATGGATTATAGAAAAGCCAATGTACAATTAAGCAACAGCCTGCGACCTAGCGCACCGGAAGTAGTAGATGGAATCGAGTTAGTCATAAAAGCCGATGCTTCTCTATACGACGGGCGCTACGCCAACAACGGATGGCTGCAAGAGTTACCCGATCCTATGACCAAGATTACATGGGATAATGTAGCTTTAATGAGTCCGGCAACTGCGACTAAATTAGACCTTGAAAACGAAAAAGAAGTTACATTGACTGCCCAAAATGGTACTACAGTTACTCTGGCAGCATGGATACAACCCGGCCAAGCCGACGATTCAATCACCTTACACGCCGGTTATGGTCGGCAAGGTGTTGGCCGAGTAGCTGATTACGATACTGAGCAAATGGCCGGCGGTAGAAATGTATTCCCAATGCGTCCAGGAACCAGCGCCGTAGCTGGAACTGTGCAAGTGAGCGCTACCGGCAACCAATACCCAGTTTCTTGCGTTCAAGATCACCACAGTTTAGAAGGTCGTGATATGTATCGTCAGGCCACCTTAGAAAAATACAAAGAGACTCCAGACTATTCCTCATTTGCCTATGTGCACAAATACGAAGTGCCTGGCATAAAAGAAGCCGCCGAGTTAGGCGAAGACCAACCTATTTCGCTCTTTAATGAGCAAACATACCCCGATTATGAGCCCCAGTGGGGCATGGCAATTGATCTGAATTCATGTTTTGGATGTGGGGTGTGTGTAATTGCATGCCAAAGCGAAAATAATATTCCTGTCATTGGTAAGAAAGAGGTTGGCCGTGGCCGTGAAATGCACTGGATCCGTAATGACCGCTACTATATAGGCGACAAAAACGATCCACAAGCTGTGCATCAACCCGTTCCCTGTATGCACTGCGAGTTGGCTCCTTGCGAGCAGGTATGTCCAGTAGCTGCTACCACTCATAGTAACGACGGGATGAACCAAATGACTTATAACCGTTGTATCGGTACACGTTACTGCGCAAACAACTGTCCTTTCAAAGTTCGCCGGTTTAACTTCTTTAACTACCCAAAAGAGTATTTGACAACAGGGGAAGACCCAGATATTATACAAATGGCGATGAACCCTGAGGTAACCGTTCGATTCCGTGGGGTTATGGAAAAATGTACCTACTGTGCACAGCGAGTAAATCGAGCTAAGATAGATGCAAAAATCAATACTGGCTCCGTAAAACCAGCCGATGGCGCGGTATTAACGGCATGCCAGCAAGCATGTCCAGCCGATTCTATTTACTTCGGTGATTTGACCGATGAACAAGCAACGGTTACTCAGATGAAGCGTAATGAGCGTAATTTCCTCATGTTAGAGGAATTAAATGTTCGTCCACGTACTTCCTACATTGCCAAATTAACCAACCCAAATCCAGCATTGGTAGACAACACCATGCCAGAGGAGGCTCACTAAAACCAAACAAATGACGGGTATTAATTTCGGTACCTAAAATAGCATTTATGAGTAAATACCAATACGTACCCGAACCCGCTCTCGTAAAGGGGGACCACGATTTTGCGAGTATTACCCATCTGGTGACTGACGTCAACCTACGTCCCACCCCTAAAGCATGGTACTTGTTAATGTTACCTGCCAATGCTCTCTTAGGGTTGCTGCTGGTTTCCATAGGCTATCTAATCTGGGAAGGAACCGGTATTTGGGGATTAACCAACCCGATCGGATGGGGATGGGCTATTATTAATTTTGTATGGTGGGTAGGTATAGGACATGCTGGAACTCTTATTTCTGCTATTTTATTTCTGTTTCGGCAAGATTGGCGAACAGCCATTAACCGTTTTGCGGAGGCCATGACAATCTTTGCTGTGATGTGTGCATTGATTTTTCCAGCTATTCACGTAGGTCGTATCTGGGTTATTTATTGGGTATTCCCTATTCCTAACCAAATGGTCATGTGGCCGAACTTTAATTCACCCCTACTGTGGGACGTATTTGCGGTATCGACCTATTTTACAGTTTCATTACTCTTTTGGTACGTGGGGCTGGTTCCTGATTTAGCAACACTACGGGACAAGGCTAGTGATAAAATGCGTCAGATAGGCTACGGTTTATTTTCACTAGGGTGGAATGGGTCGAATCGTCACTGGTGGAACTATGAAAAAGCCTACATGATTTTAGCAGGTCTGGCCACTCCACTCGTACTTTCGGTACACACCATTGTATCCTTTGATTTCGCAGTTTCCGTTATCCCAGGTTGGCATACTACGATTTTCCCACCCTATTTCGTGGCTGGAGCCATCTTCTCAGGCTTTGCAATGGTACTTACTTTGATGATAATTACCCGTAAAGTGTACGGAATGGAGGATATCATGACAAATGACCATATGGAGAAAATGAACATAATCATTATGGTAACTGGCTCCATGGTAGGTTTTGCCTATATGATGGAATTTTTTATTGCTTGGTACTCTGGGGTGGAGTACGAAAAAGCCATTTTCATTCTCCGCGCCACCGGGCCATACGCCTGGGCTTATTGGATTATGATGACCTGTAACGTGATTTCTCCGCAGTTTTTCTGGAGTAAAAAACTTCGCACCAATGTGACTTTCACCTTTATTATTTCCATTGTGGTGAACATTGGTATGTGGTTCGAAAGATTTGTAATTACGGTAACCTCACTAGCTAATGATTACCTGCCCTCATCTTGGGATTATTATTCACCAACGATGTGGGATGCTCTAACGTATATTGGAACCTTTGGTCTCTTTGGAACCATGTTCTTATTGTTCTTACGCTTTCTGCCAATGATTGCTATCGCGGAAGTGAAAGCGGTACTGCCTCAGGCAGATCCGCATAATTACGATGATAATGGAACCTATCATGCACCGGTCGAAGAAATTCCTGAGCATGTGACGGTTGCTAAATCTAACAACGCTTAATAACACAAAATCCTATGTCTGCTGAAACCAAAAAGATGTACGGAATCTTAGCTGAGTTTAACAACCCTAAGGAGCTTATCGATGTCTCCAAAAGAGTGGTAGAGCTCGGGTACGATAAGTTCGATACCTATAGCCCTTTTCCTATCCATGGAATTGACAAGGCCATGAAACTAGAAAAATCAAAACTAGGATGGATTGTATTAGGCCATGGTCTGTTGGGTTTTTCCGCCGCTGTCACTATGATGTATTTCATGTCGGTTATTGACTACCCCATTAATATTAGTGGTAAGCCTTTTTTTAACGCCCCAGCCTGGGTGCCTGTAACCTTCGAGCTTACTATTCTGTTATCGGCATTTGGAGCTGTCTTTGGTATGTTTTTCTTGAACGGTCTCCCCCGCTTTAATCATCCGCTCTTTACCATCGATCGATTCAAGCGGTCAACCGACGATAAGTTTTTTGTATGCATAGAAGCCACTGACAGTAAGTTTCATGCTGATCAAGTACACGAATTTTTCAAAGAAGCCGGTGCAGCTCATATAGAGGAAGTTTATGAATAAGATTGTTTCAACAGCTCGAACGGGTAGTTTCTTATCGATTCTAGCACTCAGCCTTGTCTTAGGAGGGTGTCGCGGAATGAAATCGGAAAAGACACCGATTCATCCAAATATGAATATGGACCAGCAAGATAGAAAAGAAGCTCAGGAAGTCAACAACTTCTTTGACGATGGCCGCTCTATGCGCCAGCCCGTCCAAGGGACCGTGGCTCGAGGGCTCAGCCGACTAGATAAAGCTTATTATGAGGGAATTGACGAAAATGGTGAATGGGTTGCTAGTATGCCTATCGATCTGACCAAATCCATCGTTTACAGAGGTAAAGAGCGCTATGAAATATACTGCACCCCTTGTCACGGAAATGCGGGCGATGGTTTAGGTATCATCATGACCGGGCAGTATGGTTATGTGCCAGCTCCTACCTTTCATCAAGACCGTCTACGAGAGGCTCCAGACGGAGAAATTTATTCAGCTATTTACAACGGCGTACGTAACATGCCTTCTTACCGCCACCAAGTACCAGTTAAGGACCGCTGGGCTATCGTGGCTTATGTACGCGCATTACAAGCATCTCAGAATGCCACCCGGGAAGATCTTATTGCTGCTGGAGTCGATGTGGAAAGCCTAGAAGCTGAATTTGAGGCTGAACAAGAAGCTATTGCAGAAGCCAAAGCCGCAAAAGAAGCAACTCAGGGCGAGATCGTAGCAACGGTAGAAAGAGGAATGGAGGTATCTACGATGTATGCCTGCCAAACCTGCCACTCTTCGGATGGGACAGCGATTATTGGACCCTCTTGGAAGAACTTATATGGAAGCGAAGGATTGGTAACCACCGAGGATGGAGAAATAGTTACCGTGGTCAAAGAAGATGAATACCTCATCGAATCCATTGTGAATCCTTACGCAAAAATTGTAGACGGTTATGATCCACTCATGGCTGACGCATACGGCGGACTGTCACAAAGCGATTTACAATCTTTGGTCGAATACATTAAAAGTTTAAGTGATAATTAAGAGGTCGAACTACCCATGAGTCATCAACCCACGATTACCGACAATCTCCAGTTTTCTGCCGACTCTAAACTGCCCCAAATACTTTTTGGAGTAGGGATTGCAGGATTACTTGTTAGCGCTTACGGCTATTTTACCAATGCAGATCAGTTCTTCTTTTCATATTTGGTCAGCTTCACCTTTTTTACAGGAATTGCCCTAGCATCGGTCTTTATGGTCATGTTTCATCATATTACAAAATCTAAATGGGGCGTCGTTATTCGCAGAATTCCAGAGACTTTTGGTGCAAACCTTTGGATTTGGGCTCTGTTTGCCATCCCTGTGCTTCTCGGTATCCACAATCTGTATCACTGGAGCCATGAAGACGCTGTAGCTGCCGATAAAATCCTAAAAGGGAAGTCTGCCTATCTAAATACCCCTTTCTTTATCATTCGTCAAGTTATCTACTTTGTTATATGGGGCTATGTCGGGCATAAACTGTACAAAGCGTCTATTGAGATGGACAAAACCGGTGACTGGGGCATTACTTCGCTCATGAGAAAACTAAGTGCCCCAGCAATTCCCCTTTTTGGTTTAAGCATTGCCTTTGCTTCTTTTGACTGGTTAATGTCGCTCGATCCACACTGGTTCTCCACTATGTTTGGAGTGTACTTTTTTGCCATTTCCTTCCAGTCTTTCTGGGCAGTTATGATTCTGATGGTCTTTTTCTTGCAACGCAATGGCTATCTGAAGAATACCATAGGTCAAGCCCACATTTATGATATGGGTGCGTGGCTGTTCGCCTTTACCGTCTTCTACGCTTACATCGCATTCTCTCAGTTTTTACTTATTTACTACGCCAACATCCCAGAAGAAACTATCTGGTTCTATCACCGATTAGAGGGAAGTTGGAAATTTATTGCATACGGGCTATTGCTACTTCGCTTTACTCTACCTTTCTTAGTGCTGCTAAATCGCGAGCAAAAGCACCGCCGTAATATATTAGCCTACGTTAGTGTACTAGTAGTGATTATGCACTTTTTAGAAATTTACTGGATTGCCATGCCTACTCTAAGCGCGCACGGCGTCCACTTTAGCTGGATTGATCTCAGCACCTTTCTCGGATTAGGCGGCATCTTTTTTGGGCTGTTCTTCCGTCGATTCAAACAAAACAGCATGATTCCAGAAAAAGACCCTAAGTTGGGTGCTTGCCTGGAAAAAAGCTACCATCAGTAATCTTAGATAGAATCTATCATGTCTGCTGACTATCACAAATTTTCTCGAGCTACCGTATCGATCAACGACAAGAACGATGCGTCTATAGAAACCTCCGATCAGGAATTAGCCAATGCTATTACTCTTGGTGTTAATGACGACATCATGGATTTCAAAAAACTTATATTATGGTCGGGACTTGGAGTGGGTATAGTAGCTACGGTTGTGGTCATTTGGATTTTTGCATCACAAGTATTCTTTGAGCAGTCCAAGGCCAACGCAACCGCAACTAGCACTTACTATTCTATTGATAAACTAACGGAAGATGCAAATAATCACATACAATCGTATGGAGTATTGGACGCCGAAGATGGAGTCTATCACATGCCAATTGATGCCGCTATCGAGAAGATCGCAACCGACGAGTAAGCACATCGCTTATTCACAATCCTATAATGGAGACACAACTTTTCTAGTACGTTCATGCAACATTGTCCTATGAAGTACTTTTTACACGCATTGCCAAAGTCTTTTATTCTTGGAACTTTTCTACTGTTCGGAGTTTCAGCGCAGGCAATCTTGCTTGCTCAAAGCAGCCATAACCGAATGTACTCTAGTTCGACCGACAATAATGCAGTCAATTCCAACTCGAAACCTGCATTTATACAAGACATAGGTATTAACGAAAAGCTTGGAACGCGCATCCCCGCCGGATTAAGCTTTGCTAAGGCCAATGGGGACTCCGTCCAACTGGTTGATCTACTCTCCTCCGGAAAGCCCGTCATTCTAAATCCCCTGTACTACGAATGCCCCGTACTTTGTGGACTGATCATCGACGGACTTTTCAACACCATACAAAACCTGGCCTGGCAACCAGGAAAAGAATTTGACATTATCTCGGTGAGTATTGACCCCACTGAAACTGATACCCTTGCCGCGCGCGTTAAACAAGAATATATCGAAAACGGAAACTGGGATCCTACTCAAGGTTCTGAGCAACATGCCACCACCATTGCACAAATTAACGAAGGATGGTCTTTTCTGACAGGAAATCAAGCAGCTATTGACTCCCTTATTTCCACCGTGGGATTTAATGTAGCACCGATTCCAGGAACAAAAGACTTTGCACATAGCGCAGCTATTATCCTACTAAGCCCAGAGGGCATTATTACCCGATACCTTTATGGGTTGCGATTTAACGAATTCGATTTACGCACTGCCATATTAGAGGCTTCAGAAGGTACCGTTGGAAATACCATAGACAAGCTGATTATGTACTGCTACCAGTATGACCCAAATTCTAATTCCTATGCCCCCATGGCCAAGCGAATTATGAGCCTTGGAGGTTTGGCTACACTCATTTTTCTTGGTATCTTGTTAGGGTATTATTGGCTGCGTGAATCACGCAAAAATTCACTCAATTACTAATCAAATAAACATCTAGGTTCTTTCTATGGGAAGACTTTTCGATTTTATGCTCCCGGAAAACAAGTCGCCACTAACCGCCGACCCCACCGATGGGCTGTTTCACTTTATTAACGAGGCCAGTTTAGTCCTCTTCTTGGGCGTTGTACTCGCGATGATCTACTTTGCAATACGATACAAGCGCAAGTCGGAGGACGATAAAACACCTGTGATTACACACAACAACACCTTGGAAATTACCTGGTCGGTTATTCCTTTGCTGATCACCTTTGTCGTGTTCGGATGGGGTTATTCTGGCTGGTTAAACCTAAAAACCGTACCCGATGATGCCTATGAAATTCACGTGACCGGTTTCAAGTGGAACTGGAGCGTGAATTACGAAAATGGTGCGCAGACCATCAATGAAATTCATGTACCAAAAGGAACTCCAATAAAATTGGTTATGCAGTCACGCGATGTGCTGCATTCCTTTTTTGTGCCTGAGTACCGCGTAAAACATGACGTACTCCCCAATCGCTACACCTACGTTTGGTTCCAAGCAGAAGAAGCGGGTGAATCTCAGGTATTTTGTACCGAGTATTGCGGAACCAGCCACTCCAATATGTTAGCCAAAGTTATTGTACATGAACCTGAGGATTTTAAAACCTGGTTAGACGAAAATAGAGGTGGCCCTAGTGGATCTCCCATAGAACAAGGCGAGAAATTGGTTTCTCTTCAAGGCTGCCAGACCTGTCATTCGGTTGATGGTTCAGATCTCATTGGTCCAAGCTTCAAAGGTATTTGGGGACGCGACCGTAACCTTGCCGATGGAAGCAGCGTTACCGTAGACGAAAACTACATCCGCGAATCTATTTTATATCCTGGCGAAAAAATTGCTGAAGGATACCAAAATGTTATGACTCCTTACGAAGGGCGCATTAGCGACGAGGAGATCACGAATATAATTGAATATTTAAAAACTATTGATTAATCGTATGGCAAATGCATCAACATCTGCGAGTAGCGCAGCTTCAACCCCCATGAAGTTAAAGGTAAAACAATTCCAGCCGGCACAGACGCCAACCAACACCTACTTGACTGACGAAAAAGGGGTTTGGGCGTGGTTAACGACAGTGGATCACAAAAAAATAGGGCTCATGTACCTCGGTTCGGTTGCCTTCTTCTTCGCGTTGGCTGGTTTCTTGGCCATTGCACTACGGACGGAGCTTTGGACGCCTGCAAAAACTTTTATCGAGGCTGACACCTACAACCAGCTCTTTACTCTTCACGGGGCTATGATGGTATTCTTTGTACTGGTGCCCTCCATCCCTGCCGCTTTAGGTAACTTTATTTTACCCATGCAACTTGGAGCAAAGGATGTGGCCTTCCCGCGATTGAACTTAGCCAGTTTCTATATTTATGTATTTGGAGCCATCTTTACCTTTTTATCCCTAGCCAATAATGGTTTTGACACTGGATGGACTTTTTACACTCCGTACAGTTCGGATACTAACTCTGCTGGTATTATATGGGTAACCCTTGGGGTATTTATTTTGGGTTTCTCCTCCATTCTAACGGGAACCAACTTCATTACCACCATTCACAAATTACGTGCCCCAGGTATTTCTTGGGAACGTTTGCCGCTAAATGTGTGGGCACTTTATGCAACCTCCATTATTCAGGTTTTAGCAACCCCCGTACTGGCCATTACTATATTACTTCTAGCCATGGAGAATATTCTGGATATCGGTATCTTTGACCCTGCACTCGGGGGAGATCCGGTTCTTTACCAGCATTTCTTTTGGTTTTACTCGCACCCTGCGGTATACATTATGATTGTACCTGGTTTCGGGATAATCTCTGAAGTCATTACCACTTTCTCAAAAAAAACAATTTTTGGGTACTGGGCCATTGCTCTTTCTTCTCTGGCCATTGCTTTCATTGGCTTCTTGGTTTGGGGACACCACATGTTTACCTCTGGTCAGAGTGCGGTGGCCACGACGATTTTTTCTTTCCTCACCTTCTTGGTAGGTATTCCAACAGGTATTAAGATTTTCAACTGGGTAGCCACACTGTATAGAGGCTCTATCTCCATGAAAACCCCAATGTTATATGTGTTCATCTTTATCTTCTTATTTTCAATCGGTGGTTTCACTGGAATTATGCTTGGCGCACTATCCGTGGACATTCACTTACACGACACCTATTATGTAGTTGCGCATTTCCATTATGTGATGATGGGAGGCACTCTCATTGCCCTGCTAGCTGGCCTGCATTACTGGTGGCCAAAAATGACTGGTAAAATGTATAATGAGCCCTTAGCTAAAATTGCTGCTGGGTTTATCTTTATTGGCTTTAACGTGACCTTCCTTCCTCAGTTTATTATGGGAGCCCAAGGGATGCCACGACGCTACTATAATTACATCGATCAATTTACCCCTTTCCACCAGACATCCACCATTGGCTCATACATCTTGGCACTAGGCTTCCTTATCATTCTATACTACTTAGCGCACTCTTTATTTAAAGGAAAAAAAGCGGGACCAAATCCATGGAACTCACGTGGACTTGAATGGCAAAGTACTTCTCCCCCTGATTTCCACAACTTTTCTCATACGCCGGTGGTTATCCACGGTCCTTACGACTACCACCAGCCAATGGAAGAGTTTCAGCTTGGACTAGCCGTTGAGCATGGACACGGCGAGGAGCACTTAGCAGCAGATACGACCGGCTCTAAAGCAGCCGAAGCAACAATAGCCTAATTACGAAATTAACTAACCAAATAGACGAATAAACGCATGGCGAATCATTCAGCAACCCATCCTAAACACGTTCATCACCACTTTGTGGACTCCAATCAACAGTTCGAGTCGGCCAAGTTGGGAATGTGGGTATTTTTGGTGAACGAAATCTTATTCTTTGGCGGACTTTTTTGCGCTTACATTGTATTCCGGGCTTGGTACCCCGAACTCTTTACCCAAGCAGCCCTCGAGCTTAATACCTTTTGGGGCGCGGTCAATACCGTGGTACTGATAGGTAGTTCACTAACCGTAGCCATGGCCATTCGTTCTGCGCAGAACAATCAGAAGCGTGGTCTGGAAATTAACCTGCTCATTACCATTCTGTTAGCCTGTGTATTTTTGGTTATTAAGTACTTCGAATACGAGCACAAATTACACCTTGGGATTGCCCCTGGTACGTTTTGGAACCCCACTCCTGAAATCGCAGCAGTACTTGACCACCCGAAAGCTAATATTTTCTTTGGGATTTACTACATGATGACGGGTGTGCATGGACTACACGTTATTGTGGGGATAGGTCTTATGATTTGGTTGTACATGCGTGCACGCAAAGGGCATTTCAACTCAGAGTACTACACCCCGGTCGAAATAACCGGATTGTACTGGCACTTAGTAGATTTAATCTGGATTTTCTTATTCCCGCTCTTATACTTAATCGAATGACGCGTATTAATGTCTTTTGAATCTGATTTAATATTCACCTCACGAAACCAAGAAATTTTAACAACATGAGTGAACATCACGAACATCATATAGCATCGGCCATGCAACTTTGGAGCATCGGAATAGCCCTATTAATACTAACGGTGCTAACCGTCACGGTAGCTGGATTCGGCCTTCCCTCTCCTTTCGACATACTGACGGCTATGGCGATCGCCTTAACCAAAGCTTTTTTAGTTGCCGCATTCTTCATGGGCCTCTACTGGGATACCAAATTTAACTCTTTGCTGCTCATTGGCGCGCTGGCATTCTTCATACTAATGGTCAGCATTACCTTACTTGATACGCTATACCGCGACGATATAGTTCCATCCTTCTAAGATGGACACCCCAAGCCCCATCGATCTACATGTGCCCTCTGCAGGCGCCATTCAAGATCACCGATGGGTACGCTTCGGTTCTTTTGATTTGCATTGGATAGAAACCGGCGATATTTGGCTCGACGGAGGAGCCATGTTTGGAGTCGTTCCTAAAACCCTCTGGGCTAGACAGCTGCCTCCCGACGACAAAAACCGCATTCCAATGACTATGCGGTGTCTACTTATTCGCTCCCTGGCTACCGGCCGATTATACCTTATTGACAACGGAGCTGGAAACAAATTCAACAAAAAAATGTCAAGCATCTATGGTCTTGCTTATGGTGCGCTGGGCGAGAAACGGCTCGAATCTTCCTTGGCTCACGCAGGAGTGCAGTCTTCCGAGATCACTGACCTTATATTTACCCATCTGCATTTTGACCATTGCGGCGGCACCACCGACTACGTTGATGGTACTTTAACGCATGTATTTCCTAATGCGCGCTATCACGTTCACCCCGATCACTTTTACACCGCCACCAAGCCCAACCCCCGCGAACAGGCTAGCTTCCTACCAGAAAATATTGGGCCTATCGCTGCGGCTCGTGAACGACTGTCAATGGTTGATACGAATCATCCCGTTTATGAACCCAATCTAAAAGCTCTAGTAATGAATGGACATACACTTGGCCAGCAACTCACTAAAATTACCAGCGGTGATCAGCACCTAGTATTTGTAGCCGATTTACTCCCTACTGTCCAGCACCTACCCTTGGCTTGGGTAATGGGCTACGATATGTATCCTACTCAAACCTTAAAGGAAAAACAGGCTTTTTTGGAACGGGCTGCTACTGAGCAGTGGTGGCTATTGATGGAACATGATCGCTATCATGAATGCATACAAGTTGGGAACATCGACGGACGTTGGAAGGTTATTGCTACTAGTACGCTAAATGATATAGTTTTATAGAACTACTGTGCAAAACACCCAAATTAACAGTCATAGCCCACTTATTCGTCGCCTCCAAAAAGGGCATAAACAGTCCCAAGCCCAGCAGACTAGATTAGGATTGTGGAATGCCGGCCTGGTTAGTCTTCTGTTATTTTTAGTTTTATTGTTATTGGAGCAACAGTTCTATTTAGCTCCTTGGATCAAAAGCTTGGGCTTAGTAGCAATTGCAGCTATAACGCTCTTCTCACTTTCGTGGACTCGCAAACAAGGAGCCCAGTTGAGTTTTGAAGAATTTTACCGCCACTTCAGCCGCCAATCGGGACTCGAAGAGCTTAGATATGCGGTGGATTTGATGCAGACGGAAATTGCAGAAAGGGGGGATGAAACTACATCTTATTCACCCATTCAAAAAGCCTTTATCAATGCGGCAATTTTGCAAAACCTGGAGTATGTGCCCCAACCTAAGCTCACCGCCGCCTTGGACGAATACATTAGCAACCTACCCACTGCCCACATGATCCGGCAAAGGCTTCGTTGGATAGGTATATTCTTAATACTAGGGGTCTATACGGCATTTAATTTTTCGGATGGAACCCAACGTCTCCTAAGCTTTTGGAGTAGCTATGAAAAGCCAAATCCCTATCGCTATATCGTATTTCCCGGCAACACCATCGTGGAGCAAGGTGGTGAATTCACCGTCAGCATAGGTTTTGAGGGTAAAACACCCGATAAGCTTATCCTTTATTTTAAAACCGATATTGAATCCGAATACCGAAGCCGATTATTGAATGAGCTAAGGATCTCCACAAACCCCACAGACTCAACCTCTACAACCTATACTGCTACTTATGTTGCCCCTAGCCTGGAACTCAATAATACTCTAAGCTATTACCTTAATATGGATGGTTTCCGCAGTCCCCTATATCGAGCAGATGTACAGAACCGGCCTCGGTTCCTGGATCTCTTGGCCGTGCTCACTCCTCCAAGTTACACCAGTTTACCCAACGACACCCTTCGCTATCCGTTTGCCCAGTTAAACGGCTATCAAGGTACCAAACTAGAGCTACTCGGTGCCTTAAACAAACCGGTAGCAGACTTGCTGTTGTTCCGCAGTGACCAAAGTCGCCAACCCGTTGACTCGAGTTTTTTTAACACACACGGTTATCTTCCCGCGGATACCTTATTCCGTATTACAAGCTTAGAGCTCAAACAAGCGGACACCCTGCTAATTAACCTTGAAGACACTAGCGGTTTACAAAGTAGCCGCTCCGAGGCTGGGATGATCCAACTCGTTCTAAACTCAACTATTGATACGCCCCCACAGGTTTCGCTATTGGAACCCGATCAAGACATAAGTAAAGTTGCCCCTAGTTCACTGCCTATTCTGTACCGGGCTAGCGACGATCATGGCCTCGGTCAAACCCGGCTCCGCTATGTAATGAATCGCCCTTTTACAAATACTAAACGTACTGTAAATATCCCCCTCGGCCAGCTACGACAGAATGCCATTGCATCATATGAGTGGAACCTTAAGGACATGGCTTTTCGACCCAAAGATGAGTTAAAGTTTTGGATAGAAGTACGGGATAATGACGGATATAATGGCCCTAAATGGGGAAAATCGGACGAACGCATACTACGCATCCCTTCCCTAACCGAATTTTTCGATGACATTGGTGAAGAAGAAGACGAAGTAAGCAGAGACATGGAGAATATTTCAGAATCGTTCGAGACACTTCAAGAACGCTACGATGAATTTAAAGAAAACCTAATCGACCAACCTGAGGGTAATTACGAACAACAAATACAGCTCGAAGGTCTGCAAATAGAACAACGGGAGATTGAAGACCGAATCAGAGAATTAAACGAAAAGTTTGAAGGCATCAAAGAAGAGCTAAGTGATAAAAATCTCCTTTCCGAAGAAACATTGAAAGCTTACGAGGAATTAGAGCAGCTCATGAAAGAAATTGACGATCCTGCCTTTCGGGAGGCCCTAGAACAGCTGCGCGAAAATTTACAACAGATGAGCCCTGAGCAGATGCGGCAGGCTCTCAAGGATGTTGAGTTTAACGAGGAGCGCTATAAAGAGCGGATCGAGCGCAGCATTGAACTCTTTAAACAACTCAAATTAACCTCGGATTTGGAAAAACTGGCTCGTTCTTATGAAGAACTAGCCAAGGAGGAGGCTCAGCGGAACAGAGAAACGGTAGAAGCTGAAAAGAACACACAACTAGAGACAGAACAGTCGGAATTAAAATCTGATGAAAATAAAAAGCAAGAATCCAACCAAAACTATAGCGAAGCCCAGAAACCTAATCCCTTTACCGAACAAGAAAAACAAGCCCTACAAGAAGAACTAGAGCGTCTTCAGGAGCAAAATGAAGCCTTATCCGAACAAACCTCTCCAAAAAACGAGGAATCCATCCAAAAGCTTCAAGAGTTCTCCAAAGATAAGCTCAAAGAAATAAAAGAACGCTTACAACGAGAATATCAGCCCAATTTGGAGCAGAATTTCGTAGAACTAGCCCAAAAAACTCGCGAACAAATTCAGATGATGGAGCAGAAGCAATTGAATGTCAATATTGCCGCGCTGCAGTACATTCTTCAGAGCCTACTCAATCTTTCATTGGAACAAGAAAAACTGGTGACCGCCACCGAGGAAACCGAAAACCAAAGTCAGGCCTACGTAGACATGGCGCGGCGGCAGCAGTATATCGAACAGGTATTCAGTAGCCTAGCCGATTCTTTGTACGAACTCTCCACCGAAATTCCTCAATTTGCTAACCGCATTAATAAGCAAAAGGCACAGACCCAGGAACGTATCCAATCCAGTCTCACTCAAATGATCGAACGGCAGCAAAATCTGGCTAGCTTGGCCTCACGCAAAAGTTTTGGTGGACTGAACGAACTTAGCTACGAACTAGCCAATCTCATGGATCAACTTCAAAACTCACAGTCCGGATCGGGGAATGGTAGCGGGATAACTATGCAGCAAATGATGGAACAAATGAAGCAAATGGGTGAGCAGCAACAGCAGATGAACCAGCAAATCCAAGACATGATCAATGACATGCAAGGCGAGCGACTCACGCAAGATCAAAGCCAGCGCCTAGAGCAGCTATCCCGCCAACAAAACGCCATTCGAAAGCAACTGCAGGAGATGCAGCAAAACGGTGGACTTGAAGCTGGTGATGAACTCGGTAGTGAACTCCAGCGCATGATCGAAGATATGGAGGACACCATTAATGATCTACGTGGTGGTGTGGTAGATCCTATACTCATCAAGCGGCAACAGAACATTCTCTCACGCATGCTCCAAGCCGAGGATGCTCTACAAGAGCGAGACGAAGAAGAGCAGCGGGAAGGCACCGCAGCTAAAGACTTGTTAAACCGTCCTAACCCACCTATGAGTCTAGAAGAATTGGAGCAACGAATTCGCCAACGGCTGAATGATCCCAACTTTACCCCCTTTACCCCTGATTACCAGCGATTGATTCAACAATACTTTGAACTACTTCGCCAGCAGATGGATAGTTAGTTTCTTCTACCGTTCCAAAAGCATCATCCTCACTGTAGCCATAACCGCATATTTTCGTATCTTTCAAAAAACTTAACTTATGTCATTTATTTCTTTTTCGGTTGTCGGTTTTGGGCGTATTGGTCAACGCCATGCCAAAATTATTCACGAGCATCCGCAATGCATGCTTCGATCGGTATGTGATGTGGAACCTAAGCATTTCGATCGCTGCCAACAACTAGGCTTACCCAAAGTGAACAAATATCACAATTTAGATACATTCCTCGCCGCCGAACAAACAAGCGGCCAATGCTCGGATGTGGTGACCATTGCCACTCCCAATGGATTTCATGCATCTTATGCGGTGAAGCTACTTCGCTCAGGATATCATGTGGTCATCGAAAAACCCATGGGAATCAAAAGCGCTGAGTGCGAAGAGGTGCTCATTGCTGAAAAAGAAACGGGTAAACATGTATTTGTGGTCAAGCAAAACCGCTACTCTCCTCCCTCAGTATGGCTCAAAGAAATGGTGGCTATCGGCCGATTAGGTGATATATTAATGGTGCAAACCAACTGCTACTGGAACCGCGATCAGCGTTATTACTCTACCAGCCCCTGGAGAGGTTCCCTAGATCAGGATGGTGGGGTATTATACACCCAATTCAGCCATTTTGTGGATCTAATATATTGGGTCTTTGGCGATATTCAACAGCCAAAAAGTATTATTCGAAACTACACTCACCATGATCTCAAGGATTTTGATGACTCCGGTTTTATACAGTTTGAATTTGTTAGCGGAGGCATTGGCAGTATCAATTATTCGACTTCTTGCTGGGATACCAATATGGAAAGTAGTATTACTGTGATGGGTACCAAAGGATGCGTTAAAATAGGTGGGCAATACATGAACAAAGTGGAATACTGCCATGTAGAAAACTACGAACTCCCTGAGTTAGCTCCCACTAATCCTCCCAATGATTATGGACCCTACAAGGGTAGCGCAGCCAACCATCACTATGTATTCCAAAATGTGATAGACGTACTTATCGGCCAAACTGAAATAACCGCCACCGCCTTTGAGGGACTCAAAGTGGTGCAAATGATTGAGCGCATCTATGACGCCGCCCGATAACAAAACCATACCCCTACTTGACCTTCAAGCCCAGTATAACAGCATTGCTAGTGAACTAGAGGCCGCAACCCTCGGACTAATGCGTTCCGGTCAGTTCATCATGGGTGATACTATAGCCCAGTTCGAGTCAGATATTGCCAAATACCTGGGCGTCGAACATGCCATTGGATGCGCTTCAGGTTCCGATGCTCTGCTACTTGCCCTTATGGCCTTAGAAATTGGCCCGGGTGATGCGGTCATTACTACCCCTTTCAGCTTTTTTGCCACTGGTGGCGCCATTGCTCGACTTGGGGCTACTCCGGTGTTTATAGATATCCGACCCACTGATTTTAACCTAGACCCCGCCGGCGTTCGACGCTTTCTGGAAGGGATGGATACTCGGTATGAGGCACTTGGTGTCCACCCCGAACAGGTTAAGGCCATTATCCCCGTGCATTTATATGGACAAATGGCTGAAATAGAAGAATTCTTAGCTATTTCCAAAACGTTTTCTATACCACTAATTGAAGACGCTGCCCAAGCCATAGGCGCTAAACAAGCCTTTACCAATGGCAGAATTGTAAGCGCGGGCACAGAAGCAGACTTCGGATGTTTTAGCTTTTTCCCCTCTAAGAATTTAGGCGCCTTTGGCGATGGCGGGCTCATTACTGTTCGTGATCCTGAACTTGCTGAAAAGGTACGGATATTACGATTACATGGTTCCAAACCCAAGTATTATCACCGGATGGTTGGGATTAATTCGAGACTGGATGCACTGCAAGCGACTATTCTAGGAGTAAAGTTGAAGTATCTGGATTCCTGGTCCGCCAATCGCCATGAGAAAGCGGCCGTTTATAATCTCTTATTTACCGAGGCAGGTTTGGTTTCTGAGGCTCCTCATTGTTGGACTAAGGACTGTAGTGAGAATTGCGTGTGGGATGGTAATGGTGTGATCTTACCCACAGAAACCGTGGCTAGTAATGGTGGAGATCATATTTACCATCAATACACAATCCGGGTCAAGAATAGGGATGCGGTTGCCAAAGGATTAACAAATGCTGGCATTGGAAACTCGGTGTATTATCCTCTGTGTTTACACCAGCAAGAGTGCTTTTCGGACTTAGGATATGCTGGGGTCGAGGAACTGTGTCCAAATGCCGTTTGTGCTGCTAATCAGGCACTCAGCCTCCCAATCTACCCCGAGCTCAGCGAAAATAATCAGCGCCGAGTGGTGAAAACTATTGGGACATTACTGGCTTAGTTTTTACCGAATAAATCGCGGGTATATACTTTCTCAGCGACATCTCGTATTTCATCCACCATTCGGTTGGCGATGATGATGTTAGACATTTGCTTGAATTCATCCAGATCATTAATGACTCTAGACCGGTAGAATTCATCCTGTCTTAGGTATGGCTCATACACCACCACTTCGATGCCCTTGGCTTTGATTCGTTTCATAATACCTTGGATAGCCGATTGCCGAAAATTATCTGAGTTAGCTTTCATGACCAGACGATACACCCCTACTACCTTAGGATTCCGACTCCAGATCTGACGCGCAATAAAATCTTTTCGGGTTGAGTTGGCATCTACTATAGCCCCAATAATGTTGTTGGGCACATCCTTGAAATTTGCCAATAGCTGTTTGGTATCCTTAGGTAAGCAATAACCTCCATATCCAAAAGAAGGATTGTTATAGTGGTTGCCAATGCGCGGATCAAGACCAACCCCTTCAATGACCTGCTTAGCGCTAAGTCCTTGCGACTCGCAATAGGAATCAAGTTCGTTGAAATAAGCCACCCGCATGGCAAGGTAAGTATTAGAAAACAGCTTAATGGCCTCTGCTTCGGTACTTTCAGTAAATAAAACCGGGATATCTTCCTTTGGCTTTTTAGCCCCTTCGATAAGTAAATTCGCAAATATGTGAGCTCGTTCGGTTTGTTCTCCCACTACGATTCGGGATGGATACAGGTTGTCATAG
The DNA here is from genome assembly GCA_902529115.1 of uncultured Balneola sp. Taxonomy (GTDB): domain Bacteria; phylum Bacteroidota; class Rhodothermia; order Balneolales; family Balneolaceae; genus UBA1275. The sequence continues at coordinate 18,361 of CABZVB010000015.1, read as the reverse complement.
AGAGCCTGACCTTCACGTAGAAATTCAGGGGAAAAGAGTAGATTCTCGGTTCCAAATTCCTCTTTAGCTCGCTGTACATAACCTACTGGTATAGTCGATTTAATGACCATCACTGCATCAGGATTAATAGACATCACTTGCTTGATGACCGCTTCCACAGAGGAAGTATCAAAGTAATTGGTATCTGGGTCGTAATTAGTGGGCGTGGCTATGATGACATATTTGGCATGTTCATATGCCTCTACTGGGTCGATGGTCGCTTTGAGATTGAGAATTTCGTTATTTAGAAAATACTCAATTTCTGAATCGGTGATAGGTGACTTCTTACTGTTGATAAAGTCCACCTTTTTCTGGATGATGTCCAAGGCAACCACTTCACTCTTTTGAGCAAGAAGAACAGCGAGAGAAAGTCCTACATATCCAGTGCCTGCTATAGCTAATTTCATGGTTAATCGATTATGCTTTGTCACCTAAATAGGTGGTTACATTTTCTATTTTTTTATACCTCTCCCCCGTCTCCCCACAAACCGCCATTCCCTCATCATCAAATTCTAATCGAAAGCCCACTCTGGACATCCATCCAATTTGTTTGGCAGGGTTACCCACCATGAGGGCATACGCAGGTACAGGTTTGGTTACCACACTCCCCGCACCGATAAAAGCATATTCGCCGATATTATTACCGCAAATAATAGTGGCATTAGCACCTATACTGGTTCCTTTACCCACATATGTCTCGAGATATTCATCCTTACGCTCAACCGAGCTTCGAGGGTTGATCACATTGGTAAATACCATGCTAGGGCCGCAAAAAACATCATCAGCCAGGATCACTCGGTCGTAGATGGATACATTATTCTGAACACGGACGTTATTGCCAAGGAGGGCTTTTCCTCCAACATATACATTTTGGCCAAGTACGCAACCTTCCCCTATTTTTGCGCCGGTCATCACATGCACCCAGTGCCATATCTTGGTGCCAGACCCAATGTCTGCGGGTTGATCGACAATAGCGGTTTTATGTATGAATACATCGTTCATAGTGGTTCCCAAAGTTGCACTTGTAAGTTATGTTGAATGATCCAGTGGTAAGCTTCTAAAACCCCATCCGTTGAAGGTCTGCTAGTAACCAAATGAGCCACTTCTTTTACATTTTCATCAGCATTAGAGGGTGCAAAAGCCATTCCTACTCGTTCAAGACCAGGAATATCTCCACTGGAATCTCCAATGTACGCCATTTCAAATAAATCTACCTCTAACGTCTTGGCTAGATGCGCCAGGCCCTCTCCTTTGTTGGCTTTTTTCACAATAATGTTCACTGAGACATCGGTTTTGTGTACCTCGAAATGTGGGTACTCTTGGGATATTTTTTTGGTAGCTAAGGTATGTATTTCATCAATGACCAATTTGTCACGATGGATAAGCCCGACATCAGTAAATTTGGCAAATTCAGGAATCGAACCTGGAAAATTGGGGGAAATTTCATCATATGCCCATGCTCGAATGCCTTCAATATCCGATGTTAAAGCATCGGTAACAATAGGATTCCACGTTAAAGTATTGGTCATAAGATCATACAACCCGCCCCCACTCTCAAACACAAAGGGATACCGTATGCCCAAAAATTGGGCGTGCGCCTCAGCATAGGGCATAGGTCTACCTGTACAAATACTCATAGGTGGAATGCTAGGATCTAACTCACTCTGAAGTTGTAAGGCGCGAATTTGGGTATAAGGCTCCCAGTTGGGTGTTTCAAAAGGATCAGTTATACAACCATCTATGTCGGTGACGAAAACCTTAATTTTAGAGGTTGGTAAAGTTCTTTTTGAGGATGGATGCTGATGAATCATGAGAAATAACAAAAGGGCTTCTTTAACCCGGAATATTTAGAAATTCTGGGGGATGCTTGGTAGCTGAATAAGCGGGTAAAAGCCAAGAAAGCAGTAGTAGTATGAGCCCAAAAGCAGCTGGCCATTGGTATTGGTCCTTAAAGTCAGCATACTCCTGGGAAGAGAACTCACCCTGTTCGAGTTCCTCGACCCGAGCAAGAAAGGCGTCGATACCAGAATTTCCACGATCAATCTGATAATAGCTTCCGCCACCCTGAGCAGCCATTTGCTGAAGAACTTCTCGCTGAAGTGCGGTAGTTACCACTTTCCCCTGACGATCACGCTTATAACCCATATATTCGCCGGTACCTTGTTCGTATAAGGGGATAGTAGTACCTGCGGTTGTGCCAATGCCAAGAGTGTAAATATATACTTGGGCATCGGTCAGAGTGTTTAAAACATCATTGTATTTCTGCTCATGATCTTCGCCGTCAGATATAATAAGCAGTACGCGAGCAGCTGTGATAGCACTTTGATTTTTTTGTTCTTCTGAGTCTAGTGAATTAAAAGCCTGTTCTGCGACTTCCAATGCTGATGCAAAATCGGTTGCAGAACTCGGCATTTGATCAGTACTCACAATTTCGAGGAATAACCGGAGCGCAGAATAATCCAAAGTCATCGGACTTTGTAGAAAGGCTTCACCTGTAAAAATAATCAGTCCTACCCTGTCGCCATCGAGTCGTTCGATCAGGCGGTTAATTTCAAATTTAGCTTTTTCTAAGCGGCTAGGGCGGACATCTTCGGCGTTCATACTGGCTGATACGTCGAGGGCAATTAGCATATCTACCCCACGCTGTTTTACCTCGCGCACTTCGGTGCCAATTTTGGGGCCTGCAAGTGAAATAATGAGAAAGGTAATGGCTATCAAAAATAAACTCTGCTTAAACCGAGCTCGAGATTGCTTAAAACCTAGTTGAAGACGCTCTTTTTGCAGAGGATCAAAGAACTTCCCAGCCCGACGGGATAGGGTAAGTGTACGCAGCCATACTCCAAACAAGAGCATCGGGATGGCGATAAGACCATATAAGTATATAGGATGTTCCCAAACCATATTGAAAGGTACACATTTAGAGCGAAATAGGGAATGCTTAGCCGACTAAAACCACGCAAAGATCCATGAGGTTGTTACCTGTTGGACCTGTTTTCACCAAAGTCTTCATTCTCTCATGAAAATGATAACTATCGTTTTGCTGAATGTAGAATTCTGGCAAGGTGTTTTGTTTGCGGGCATGCGAGGTCGTAAGACTGCTCACCAAGGCTCCAGCAGCGTCTGTAGGCCCATCAACCCCATCAGTAGCCAGCGTTAATATAGACACTGGGTGTTGTCCTTCAAGAGAAAGCGCTAAATGTAGAGCTAGCTCTTGGTTACGCCCACCTTTTCCTGTCCCAGTGACGTCAACATAGGATTCTCCATGGTATACAATTGCCTGCGGGATTTTTGATGATATCTCCGATTTTCCATTAAGTACAGAAACAACTTCAGCCGCTATGCGGTGAGTTTCTTTTTTAACCATTCCTTGAATAGGATCTGTGGCCCAGTGAACTACAAAACCTTGTGCTTCTAATAGGCTACCTAGAAAGGGTTGTATAATTTTGGCACCGTTAATCAGGTGAATTTTCTGATTCGGATGGTCACTCAAGCCAGGTTTAGGGGTTTCTGGATGTTGACCTTGAACCCCTTGATGAAGATAGTTGAGAACCGAAGAAGGCAGTACTTGGCTAAGATTGTAGTCATTTAGTACCTGCAACGAATCAGAAAAAGTAGTCATATCGGTTACAGTTGGTCCACTTCCGATGATCTCCGGCTTATCGTGAGGTACGTCCGAGAGCAAATAGGTGTGCAATTTCAGATTATGAGCTTTTTGGGCAAGATTCCCTCCTTTAACTAAACTTAGATGCTTTCGAACCGTATTTATCTCTTCAATGCTTGCTCCTGATTCTAGAAGTATTTGGTAAGTGATTTGTAACTCATGTATTGAAATTGAGTCCGGCGGCAAACACAAAAGAGAAGAAGTACCTCCACTGATTAAGCAGACAAGAGATGCTCCCGTAGGGAGGTCATGTATGAATTTAAGTATTTCAAGGGTAGTCGCTTCGTTTTCAAAGGAAGGAAGTGGATGGGTTCCAGTAAAAAAACTAAGCTTTTTGATTCGTTCGTTGTTGTTTCCGATTAAGTTCGGTTTTGGGCTAAACACTATGCCATCCATAACTTCACCTTTGTAGGTGCGAGTAAAGGCTTCTAGGAGTATTTGAGAGCCCTTACCTATAACTAAGAGATGAAGTTGATCTGGAAGTTTAGTGACATCCAGTTCCAAAGATAACTTATTTAGTGCTCTAACTACATGTCTAAGGGTCGCCTTATGATGACTCAGAATTCGATTATATTTATCTGAAATAGACTCCATATAAGCACTTTTTTCTGCTCGGCGTAAATAATGACTACCTAAGATAGGGATACCATAGGAATAAGATAAATGGTTATCAAATCAGAACCCACCCACTATTTGAGGTGATGGTTTTAGCCATTGGCTAAATATCCTAAGCTTTAAAGATGTGATGCTTCTGTTTAGGTATTATTCCCTTCAGCGCATTTCGAGTATCAATCACGCAGTCCGACCAGTCAGCTAACTCGCAGTAATTGATGTCCGAGTGATTGGTTGCAATCAGCACCGCGTCAAATTCACTTATGGACGCTTTATTCCATTCAACCGAATTTCTACCGATATATTCAGGGTGCTCCCTTGTAGGTGGTATGGTGGGGATGTAACTATCGTAGAATGCAACTTCGGCTCCTAATTCTTCAAGTAAATCCATCAACTCAAAAGTAGGCGATTCTCTTATATCATCCACGTTGGGTTTATAAGCTAAGCCCACTAAGAGAATCTTTGATCCATTGACAGCTTTTCTATGCATATTAAGCGCTTTGCTAGTCTGCTCCACCACATATTGAGGCATATGTGTATTAATTTCACCAGCGAGTTCAATAAAACGAGTGTTTTCTTGGAATTCGCGGGCTTTCCAAGTTAGGTAAAAAGGATCAATCGGAATGCAGTGTCCTCCAAGACCTGGGCCTGGGGTGAATTTCATGAAGCCAAATGGTTTGGTATCTGCGGCATCGAGTACCTCATGTACATCAATGCCCATTTTGGCATAGACTACTTTGAGTTCGTTCACCAAAGCAATGTTTACCGAGCGAAATACATTTTCAGTAATCTTGACCGCTTCAGCTGTCTTAGTATCACTGACCGGTACGGTCTGCACAATAGCTGTATCGTATAATGCCTGAGCTAACTTCAGTGCGTCATCTCCATGCCCACCTATCACTTTAGGAATCTTGGCAGTATTGAAATTAGGATTACCTGGATCTTCTCGCTCCGGGCTATAAGCCACATAAAAGTCTTTGCCTGCGGTGAGTCCCGAGTACTTTTCAAGGAGTGGAATCAATACTTCTTCAGTAGTACCTGGATAGGTGGTGGACTCTAATACTACCAACTGTCCTTCTCTAAGGTAATGTGCGACCGATTCTGTAGTGCTAATAATATAGCTCATATCCGGCTCCCTATACTGATTTAACGGCGTCGGTACACACAACAGCAATGCGTCGGCTTCTTTTAATCGCGAAAAATCCGTGGTGACATCACAAGTAGCAGACTTAGCCAAACTTTGCATCATTTCCTTACCAAGATGTTTTATATAAGGGGTACCTAATTTTAGGTTTTTCACCTTGGCTTCGTCAATATCAAATCCTAGTACTGGTAAATCTTGTTTATGAAAAGTCCACATTAGAGGTAAACCAACATAGCCAAGACCTACAATACCTACGGTGTAGGATTTATTAAGAATTCTTGCAAGTAACTGTTCTATCATTTTAAAGGGGCTTAGCCCTAATCTATTGCATTGTAATACGGTCAATTAGGAAATAAAGGGTTAGTGCTGAAGTGGTGATACTGGTTAATTCAACAATGATCTCTCGCAAATCAAATGGTTCTTTTTCTGGTTCTTGTTCGAAAATAGCACTTATGATAGCTCCTTCATCTACTACTGGATTGTTCTTAAACAAACCTTTCCGTTTGACCCTAAAAACAGCTCCATTAGCCTGAGTTAATTGGAGGTACTTAGAAGTATTAGGTTGTAAACCACCGGCTCGATCCATATAATACTTTATCCTTTTGCCAGGTTCGTATTCAATGAAACCGTTCATAACCGTATTCCCCGTTATGAGAACAACTCTGGGTTTTTTAGGAATATTGATTTGGTCTCCCGCTTGAATCAAGAAGTTGTTATTTAGACTTAGTAAATTATCATCAAAATCGATGATAACTTTAATACTGTCTCTAATAACACTAGAACCTTTAGAATAGGCCTCATCGGTAAGTCCTCCTGCCCTTTCTATAACTGACCGCAGTGATTCATTACTACTCAAAATAGCGTAGGACCCCGGAAACTCAACTTCACCATTTACTAGAACAGTTTGCTGGAATTCAAAGTTAGGATTGATTCGAACATATACACGGTCCATATGCTTTAAATTAAACTGAGCCGCTTTGTCCATTAAAGACCAAAATAAATCATTAGAATAAAACTGAAATTGTTCTGCAGAGTTGTTAATCAGATTATAAATTATAGACTTAGCCTTTTGTTGGTCGGTTATAGGTTCCTCTATACGAGTAACTTCAACCCGTCCAATAAAAGCATTTTCATTAAAGCCTTGGGCCTTGAGCAAGAGATCTTCTAGGCTCATTCCCTCATCATAGGTGTATCGCCCTGGATTTTTGACAGCACCTTCAATGATCACAAACTTATCGGTAATCAACTGAACCGTATTGGGATAGATTCGAATATTATCATAAGGCTGAAGAATCTCCAAACCAAAGCCTTCTTCTTGTAAGGCTTCTTCCAAATTGAAAGAGATGACTTCCGTAGTTCGCCCATCGACATTTCGGCGAATAAGATCGGCTCGATCGAGATGAACCTGCTCTAAATACTCTGCATCAAAGAGTCCACCTGCTTTAAAAAGTAAATCATACACCCTTAGGTTTTCTCTCCATGGGTAACTAGCTGGATTTCGAATGTAACCTACGACACTTACCAAACCAGTCTGACGAATATCATCCAAGGTGTAAATGGTCAACAAATCTCTCCTCTGAAGCATCATATTCTCAGCCTCATTGCCAGAAATAGCTTCTGCTAAATTAACGGTAAAATAACTCTGTGTTAAATCATCATTAGTTCGGATAAGTTCGGCCTGTCCCAAATAGGCATTTTCACTTAGACCGTCCGCAGCTAGAATTAAATCTCGAATAGTTTGAAGTTCTTGATTTAATTCAAAGGTACCTGGTTGATCCACAGCCCCATTAATTTCAACCACTTGATCATTAATATCTGTTATTGAAAATAGCTGAATACGATCACCATCAACTAAAGTTATAGGGATGTTACCAGTAAGTACATCATTCAAATTGAAGTCTAATATCTCACGTGCACGACTGGCATCACTCCGTTCTTCTATAGGAATGATTCTATTGATTTGAAAACGGTCGGTGTAGATTTCAGGTTGTAGCCCAGCTGTAAAACGTAATAGATCCTGAAAGTCTTCCCCATCTTTAAGTTCGTAAATAGCCGGACGCTTTACAGGACCTTGGATCCGAATTTCATTATTCCTAGGGGGGATAAATACTCGATCATTATTGAGAAGGGGGATGTTTTCGGCCAGCACACCGTCTAGAAGTAGATCATAAAAATCGAGGGTCCGAAGAACTTGGCCATCACGAATGATTCGAACATCTCGTAGGGATCCTGCCGTGGTTGGACCACCTACCGCATAAAGTACATTAAATAAGGTGGCATTAGAAGTAACGGTATAGGCACCGGGACTAGACACTTCACCTAGAACAAAAATTTCAATGGGTTTGTACCGGGTAACCGTAAGATCCATAAATATAGTCGGAGGGGTTTTAACTAAGCCCGCGTAACTTTGAGCCAAACGAAGCTTTAGAGAAGTACGTAATTCTTTTAGAGTTTTTCCTGCAACGGTAATCAAACCAATGTTTGGAATATTGGTTCTTCCTTCGATATCTACTCTGAGTTCATACTGAAATTCAGTGGCACCCCACACCGTTAAACGTAATTCGTCATCAGGACCGACTACATAGCCTTCGTCCACTGGGCTAGGTGTGCTTGGCTGAAAACTATCTGGACCTCCACTAAATATATTATAGCCAAAATAAGTCAAACCCTGGTCTTGAGGATTGGTTGTGGGTGATGTAGGATTGGACGCCTGAGTGGGGATTGGCTGCTCTTGGATATCTTCCGAAGCGACCACCGTTTCTGTAAAATCTGTAACACTAGTAGACTCTATACCCTCATTTTCTAGTTGTCGTAATTGTACCAAATATAGTTGAATTTGGCTCTCAGGAACCCCATTTTGCCTTGCAAAAGCGGCTAATTCATCAGGGTTGTTAGGATCTATTCCCGCATTTTGGGCCATTTCTTGCACCTGCTCAAAACTAAGTCCTCGTGATTGAAGGAGTTCATCAATACTTTGTGCTTGTATATTTTGTACAGGATGAAACAGTCCCACCGAAAGTAAACATGCTAAAACTAATAAGTTGCGTGACATTTGAAGTGCATTCATATAATTCTTCTAATTTTGATGCCCATATGGTTATTTTTCAACAGCGTCTTTAAACTGCTCAATCAGGGGATGGACAAAAATCCAGCCTATCGAACCTATACCCGAAAGCATGATAAAGATTAAGAGGATCATGGATCCTGAAGTTTCGTCTTCTAAAGGTACTTGTACCGCTTCAAGGGTTTTGAAAACTGGAGTTTCTTCTTGTACTTTAAGTTTAGCCTCTTCGTATTGCTGGGTCAAACCATTATACAAATTGAAAGCAATTTGATACTCAGATGTTAATCGCTGCTCTTCGGTCTGAGCTTTAGCGGACAAGATACCCTGATTGCTATCTCTAAACTCAGCTAAAGTCAATTGAGCTTCTTCGAATCGTGCTTCGGCCATAGTGAGTTGTTCTTCAACAAAGGTTAAGTCTCGAAGTACTTTTTCGGTGCGGTATTCTGTAAGATATTCGGTTAATTCTGTAATAGTATACTCGGTGACTGCAGCAGCAGCTATATTATCGGGAAGAGTAACCGATACCGAAACAATGCCCGATTCTTCATCTAGTGTAGCAGTTATTTTTTGCCGTAATAAGCTGATAAGGTCTACCTCTTCTTTAGTAAGATTGAGTACCATAGATTCTTTAGTATCACTAGGCATCGAAGTCATGAATTCTTTTTTCGGTAAAATAGCACCTAAAATTTTTCTCGGTAAGCCAATGGTATATGCCGCGAGAAATCCAATTACCCCTGGTGAATTTAATTTCGTGTAATATTCAAACAAAGTAGCCGTTGCATCGATGTCTGAAAAATAAAAAGGCTGGTTCATCAACTTTAATTGAAAATTAGTGCTTTGAACAATATTTGGATACAAATCTACACGAATGGCATTACTGTTACTAACATAGGTGCCCCCACTCATGCCCAATAAGCCTCCATATTGGCGTAATAAGCTACTCGCACTCCCTTGACTTTCGGTTGAGTACTCAGGCATTAAAGTGGCTGTACTTTTGTATTCTTTAGGACTTAATATGGCAGCTAAGAATCCTACTACCGTACCAATGACAACTACCTTAATAATGAATATACGCCTAATCCAAATAGTCTTTGCAAGCTCTAAGAGGTCAATTTTATCCTCGTCGTATTGATACCCATAATCAGCTGGCACAATTTTATATTCCTGTGGCAGCTGGGGCAGTTTAGGTTCCAATGATGATGCTTGGTTTGTTTGTTTATCCATACCTAAAATTTACATAAATATACCCTCAAAAACTTTTTGTACCAACCGTAAGCTTTTCTGTATTACAATGATCTTATGCTATGATTTTAAAGATACTAGAATTTGGCAAAATCTTTATGGTAAAAAAAGTCAAATAACAGCCTTCACTTCCAACGAATAATCATTTGTGATTTCAGCGTGTTATGTTGAATTCCAAAGCGCTGAGCTATGTCAGATCCATGCCCAGAGTCTGAGATATTTTTTTTAGGATTCTTTTATATTTTACGGCTTAAAAATAATAATCCTAAAAACACTAGTCTTTATAGTATGCGCTTTGATTTACAGCTAGTTGTGGCTTTTTTGTGTTATTTTAGTCTATTTACCAGTGTAAAGGCAGTGGCTCAGGAGTTCAACTGCACTGTAAATATTAATGATGAGCAGCTAGAAGGGACATCCTACGATTACATAAAACAAAGTCTAGCTAATGAGCTCACCGCTTATATCAACGACTTTCGGTGGACGGAAACAGAGGTGCTCGAGCATGAGCGTATCAATTGTCAAATAAGCGTCGTTTTAACATCAGCTAATACGAATTATACCTATTCAGCGGAGGTGGTGATTTCTGCAAGAAGACCAATATATGGGACTATGCAAGAGACTACGTCAATAATTTTGAGTGACCAAGCGTGGCAGTTTTCTTATCCCGAGGGGCGTAGTTTGGTACACGATGAGCTTAGTTTTGAGGCGCTGACTGGGTTTATCGATTATTATGCCTATCTAATCCTGGGTTATGATTTTGATAGTTTTTCCGAGCTAGGCGGCAGCGACTACTTTGCGAAGGCGCAGGATGTAGTAGATTTGGCGCAGAGTTCAAACACCATTGGGTGGACGCGTTCGTCAAATAACCGGCGAAACCGCTTTACCTTAGTGGCCGATATGATGAATTCCAGCTATAATGATTTGCGCCTAGCGTACTATAAGTATCATAGAGAAGCTTTGGACAGCTTTACCCAGAACCCGGACCAGGCCAGGGCAGCGGCATTAGCGGCATTGGAGCTCATTCAGACGACCAAACGGCGGTCAACCAGTAATTTTTTATTTGATCTGTTTTTCGATTCAAAGTCTCGTGAAATCGCTGCTATGCTCACCGACGCAGAGAGCAATGTTCGTTTAGCAGCATATACTATTTTAAGCGAGACTGACCAAGCCCATCTGAGCGATTACAAAGATTTGCAATAATATTTGATATTTCTACAAAGCGATATCTTTAACTTTGCATGGTATAAGAGTTGTTTCGTCAATTTTGCTTATGATGTGATATTAAATAATGCTTTAAAGGTTTCCACTAGATCTAACTTCTCCCATGTAAATAACTCGACTTCTTTTTGAACCTTGCCGTTATAAGGGGATTCAAAGAATTTTGTTACTTTTTGATGTTTTCTCCCCATATGTCCGTACGCTGCGGTTTCTAAATAAATAGGATTACGTAATTTTAGTCTTTGCTCTATTTGGTATGGGGTTAATGACAAATTATCTTTAATCATGCGTGCAATTTCACTGTCACTTTGATTAATTTTAGACGACCCGTAAGTGTCTATAGATAAGGATGTAGGTTCTACAACCCCTATGGCATAGGAAATCTGAACCAACGCTTGATCACAGACCCCTGCCGCCACAAGATTTTTTGCAATATGCCTGGTGGCATAAGCAGCTGAACGGTCAACTTTTGATGGGTCTTTACCAGAGAAGGCTCCTCCCCCGTGGGCTCCTTTACCTCCATAAGTATCAACGATTATCTTTCGCCCGGTTAAGCCGGTATCACCATGAGGGCCACCAATCACAAATTTACCTGTTGGGTTTAAGTGATAGATGATATCTCCTTCAAATAGTTTCTGAATATAATCTGGATAGTGTGCTTTTACTCGTGGAATAATATTTGCGATTATATCTGACTTGATTTGGGAGAGCATTTTATGATCATCCACATCAAATGTATCATGCTGAGTTGATACTACAATTGTGTCAATTTTTATAGGTACGTGATCGTCACTGTATTCAATAGTAACTTGAGATTTAGCGTCAGGACGTAAATAAGAAATGCCCCCTTTTTTTCTGCGCTCTTCCGCTAATTCTTGCAAAATTTTATGAGAGATATCGAGCGCAAGCGGCATATAATTATCAGTTTCATTTGTTGCGTAACCAAACATCATACCTTGATCACCCGCCCCTTGCTCTTCAGGTTTTGCGCGATCAACACCTTGATTGATGTCCTGCGACTGTTCATGAATTAAAGAAATGACCCCGCAAGAGTCCCCATTGAATTGATATTCAGCTTTAGTGTACCCAATGTCATTAACCACATCTCTAGCGACTTGTTGTAAATCTACATAGGTATCACTTTTAACTTCACCGGCTAACACAATTTGTCCTGTAGTAACTAATGTTTCACAAGCTACTTTGGAGCTAGGATCAAAAGCCAAAAAATTATCTAATAGGGCGTCACTAATTTGATCAGAAACTTTATCGGGGTGTCCCTCACTTACCGATTCAGACGTAAAATAATAAGACATATACCATAGATTGTTTTAATGAATAACAATAATAACACTTTTTTAGCAGTATTCTGTAATGACTATTTATGTTCAGTTGGTTAAAACTTAGTTTAAGTCACATTAAGCTAATTTTTAAATTTCACTGACATGATTAGGTAATTTTACAGAATCCAAAGGCATTATCCCTTCCTTTTTGTATATTGGAATAAGTACAATAAAACGGTCAATTCGACGCAAAAAAGCGGTTTTCGTAAACGAAACACAAGATACTAAGCTATGAAAATTTTCGTAAGTATAAAGATGGTGCCAGACGTTTCGGCTCCTATGCAAATTAAGAATGATGAACTAATCATGGATCTTGATCGAGCTGTGCTTAATGCTTATGATGCCTCGGCAGTGGAAGAAGCTTTGGTGCTAAAAGAAGCACATGGTGGAGAGGTTGTGGTCGTGAGCGTGGGGCTTGCAAAAGCGGCCGAAACCTTGAGAAAAGCCTTGGCTATGGGCGCCGATTCAGCAGTGCTTATTTCAACGGAAAACGTCGAAGCAACAGTTGGCATGGATTCTTCGAGTTTTGCAAAGGTATTAGCGGCCTATTTCAGCAAACAAAGCTATGATGCCCTCTTTTTTGGTAAACAGTCACAAGACACTGACGCTGGACTCACAGGAAGTATGGTGGCAGAATTATTAGTGATACCCTATGTATCCAATGCGGTGGGTATTTCGCGAGAAGCTAGTGGCGGGTTTTTGGTGAAACGCCAAGGCGACAGCGGACAAGAAATGGTGGCTGCCGGAGCCGGATGCCTAATTACCTGCTCCAACGATATGAATGAGCCTCGCATCCCCAAGCTAAAAGGCATTATGGCTTCGAAGAAAAAGCCTTTGGACGTGTTGAGCTTAAGTGACCTTGGTGTGAGTGAGGGTGATGTGGCGCCCAAAACACGCATTACCGCGTACAGAGACATACCAGCTCGACAGGCTGGGCAAAAATTTAGCGAGGGCGCCGCGGAAGATGCGGGCTGGGTAGCCGAAATACTAGAAAAAAACGATTTACTCTCATGATTTTTTTACATCTACTCACGGTTCAAAACGGAGGCATCAAACGCTCATCGCTCGAGGTATTGTCACGAGGTCGGGAATTGGTGGACAGCATCTGTAAAAGCAGTGGTGACAGCGCCGAACTACACGCAGTGGTTTGTTCCCCTGAAGTAGCGGGTTGGGACGCAGCCAAATGGTCCGCTGAAATTGGCGCATACAATGTAGATAAGGTATGGTCGGCGACGGATGAAGCTTTTAAAGAGCATAACAATCAAGCACTACTTTCGGCCGTGCAGTCGGCTCATACGCAGGCTACGGGCGACGGAACCAAACACAGCGTAATTGCTATGGCATCTACCGAAGGGGTGAAAGATATTTTAGGGGCTTTGTCAATGCGATTGGGCGCGAGCGTGATTGCGGATGTATCGGAGTTTGAGATATCTGCTGAAAATGACGGAATACAACTAAATGCCACTCGACCAGTGATGGCCTCCAAAGCCCAGACGAAGGTGCAAGCTACTGCGAACCATGTAATGGTGTCAGTGCGATCGGGTTCGTATGGGATTATAGACCAGGCGGCATTGGGATCAGATGGGGACTATGATGCGAATACGATTTCTCATCAACACGTGTCAATTGAACACACCGATTCGAAGCTACACACGCAGATTCGAGAGATCATCACAGCTGCCGCTGATACCATCGATTTGAACGAAGCTGAAGCTATTGTGGCGGCAGGTCGAGGGGTCAAAGACGAGACGGCCAAGGCTTTGATCGACGAATTGGCGGACTTATTGAACGCCGGAATCGGGGCTTCACGAGCTTTAACCGAGGCGGGAGTATATGATCCGAGCATGCAAATAGGGCAGACCGGGAAAGTAGTATCACCGCAGTTGTATATAGCAGTGGGGATCTCAGGCGCCATTCAACACGTGGCGGGAATCACAAATTCGAAGGTGATCGTGGCAGTGAACAAAGACGCGGATGCACCCATTTTCGAAGTGGCTGACTACGGCATCGTAGGGGATTTATACGAAGTATTACCGGCCCTCATCGCCGAAATTAAACGACGAAAAGGATAACATGGAGGATGAACGCTTCGATGCAATTATCATTGGAGGTGGGATTGCTGGATTGTCGGCTGCCATGACCTTGGCGCGGGCGAATGCAAAATTCCTATTGGTAGAGCGCGGAGAATTTGCCGGAGCGAAGAATGTATCGGGGGGGGTGCTTTGGGGAAAAGATTTAGCTAAGTTGGTGCCGCAATACTGGGAGGAAGAAGACGGCGGATGGGAAAGGTTTGTGAATCATCGTCGCCTTAGCCTAATGGATGAGCAGTCGGCCTTCACCCTTGATTTTAAGTCGAGTCACTGGAACCAACCTCCCTATACCGGCGTGGTGGTGCTTCGGGCACGTTTTGATAACTGGTTAGCTGGAAAAGTGCAAGAGACTATTGACGCGAGTGACTACGCCGAGGAATCCTTAATTGCCACCGATATTAAAGTGGATCAGGTGCTGATGGAAGGCGGTCGCGCGGTGGGGATAAAAACTGGAGATGAGGAGTTTGATGCGCAGGTGGTGATTATTGCCGAGGGCGTGAATAATTTGTTGACGCGGCAAGTGGGTTTGCAAACCGATTATGTGCCCGCCGATCATATGCTTACTGGTATTAAGGAGATCATTCGTTTTGATCAACAGCGACTGGAAGATCGCTTTCAGTTGCGTGGACGCTCGGGCATGAGTAACGAGTTTGTAGGATGGGCGACTGATGGCATAGAAGGCGGCGGCTTTTTATATACCAACAAGGATACCCTTTCGGTGGGTCTGGTGCTGAGTATTGCTGAGCTTCGAGCGCAGAAAAAATCTCCGCATGATATATTGAGTCATTTTAAAACGCATCCGATGGTCGCCGATGCCATCTTGGGCGGAGAAGTGGTGGAGTATTCGGCCCATGTGGTTTCCTCAGGAGACATGCGAGCCATGCCGCGTGAGGTGTACGGAGATGGAGTGTTAGTTGCCGGGGAAGCAGCGAATTTACTGCTGAATGCAGGTAAGGCTATTCAAGGGATGGATTATGCGATGCGGTCTGGGATTTTGGCAGCGGAAACAGTCATAGAAGCTAAAGCTGCGGGTGATTATTCAAAAGGGAAACTGGCTGAGTACCGCAAAAAACTAGATGCCAGCTATATTATGAAGGATATTAGCGGGTTTCAAGATGCGGTGCATCTGCTGCATGATCCTATTATGCAACACAAAGTGCCTAATATTTTCTGTGATTTTGGGCGAAAGTTTTTTAGCATTAATAACAAACCCACGGCAAAGTCGAAAGATATGTTTTTAGGAGCTGTTCGCGAATATTCGAGCTTATGGGAAATGGCTAAATTTGGAATTAAAGCCGGGAGATCATTATGACTAAGGACTATGAGATGGGTAGCGAGAAGATGGAAAACACGACATTAGAGAACAATAAGCCAAAAAAATCAGGTGCCTCTCTAGTCGAACGTTTGGGCTTAGTAGGTTACCGAAATCAAAGTCGTAGCGAAATAAAACCGCATATCGTAGTGGATACCCACATCTGTAACAGCAGCTGTCCTCATAACTGCACCACCTGGGTGTGCCCGGCCAATTGCTACACTTTAGATGAGCATAAAAAAGTGCATTTTCAGGTGGAGGATTGCATCGAATGCGGCACTTGTATGTACGCCTGCGATCAAGGCGCAGTGGATTGGAATTTCCCGGACCCAGAAAATGGACGCGGAGTGAACTGGAATTATGGGTAATTAGACTGAGTAAAATAATTAAATGTGTATTTTTAAGAGAAGTCATAATTAAAATTATAAAAGATGTCACTAATAGGAAATCAAGACCTATTCTGAGGATATTTGCTGCCGGACATAACGGAAAAAGATTTTGCTGCATATTCCAACATTGATCCATCTTTTCACTAAATTTAACAGTAGTAAATATTTTTTTATAACACGCCTAATTGACTTAAAACAACGATATCATGTCAAAAACCTTATTTAATATCGATGATGCTTTTTTATTCGAATCCGAATTGAATGAGGAAGATCGCCTAATTATGGAGACAGCTCGTGATTATGCTCAATCCTCGCTTGAACCGCGTGTACTAAAAGGTAATACTGAAGAGTTTTTCGATATTTCAATTGCCCAAGAAATTGGTGAAATGGGCTTGTTAGGGGTCAATATTCCTGAGGAATATGGGGGTGCTGGCGCATCGTATACCGCCTATGGTCTGGTAGCTAGGGAAGTGGAACGAGTGGATTCTGGCTACCGCTCATTCATGAGTGTGCAGTCATCGCTGGTTATGTATCCTATTTCTATATTCGGGACGGAAGAGCAAAAGCAGAAGTATATTCCTCGATTAGCAGCTGGTGAAATCATAGGCTGTTTTGGACTTACCGAGCCTGATCATGGTTCCGATCCCGGCGGGATGGTCACCACAGCCATGAAAACCGACGGAGGTTGGATAATCAACGGGGCCAAGATGTGGATCACTAATTCCCCTATCGCCGATATCGCCGTAGTTTGGGCTAAAGCCAAAGAACATAAGGACGATCCAGGAGTTATTCGCGGGTTCATTCTTGAAAAGGAGATGAAAGGCTATAGTGCTCCGCATACTAAATACAAGATGAGCTTGCGAGCGAGTGAAACCGGAGAGTTGGTGTTTGACGATGTGTTTGTACCCGACGAAAATATGTTCCCTGATATCAAAGGTCTCAAAGGTCCTTTTATGTGCCTGAATTCCGCCCGTTATGGAATTGCTTGGGGAACCATTGGAGCTGCTGAGTTTTGTTATCAACGCGCACGGCAGTACGTGCTGGACCGCAAACAATTTGGCCAGCCCCTGGCTGCCAATCAGCTCATCCAGACCAAATTAGCCAACATGCTCACTGACATTACCTCCATGCAAATGTTGGCGCTTCGCCTGGGTGAATTAAAAGATTCAGGACGAGATCATCCTGGGATGACCTCACTAGCCAAACGCAATAACTGCGGAAAAGCCTTGGAAATTGCACGTGTTTCGCGAGATATGCACGGAGGAAATGGAATTACAGGCGATTATCGGGTTATCCATCATATGGTAAATTTGGAATCGGTGAACACTTACGAAGGAACGTATGATATTCATGGGCTCATCCTTGGGCGTGAAATTACAGGAATTCAGGCCTTTGCTCCGAAAGGAAACTAAGATCTCACCAGAAATAAACAGGCTTGAATTGCTCTTTTATCCATATATCTCACCCATTATCGGGTTATGTTATTGCACTATTAGCAGGCCTTGCTGTTGGGGTGCTTCACTGTTCAATCACCGAGCTCCAAGCTCAACAGCGCCAAGATGTTTGGTTTCAGTCAAGTAATGTGCTCAGCCGGCAGGTAGCACTGCAGGATTCTTCGCTGCCCCCCCGTCAAGCTGAAAAAAAATATGAAGATACGATTTATGAATTACATGGCGAACTGGTTAAGCCTCAAACTTCAAGAGATTCCAAAGGTGAGATCTTCCTCGATCCGAATAGCCAACTCCATCCTGCTATTGTATTTTTAGTTGGTAGTGGACCAAACTCTACCCATACCGGTTTATATACTGATTTTGTACGAGAAAATTTAGAACAGATTTTCCTTCAACATGGCGTTGCTCTAATGTATTTTGACAAACGGGGGGTTGGCTTATCTGAAGGACGTTGGCATCGCACCGACTTATACGAACGGGCTGATGATGCTCGAGCCGCAGTGAAATTTCTACAGCAGCATCCAGATATTGATCCCAAGCGTATCGGAGTGGTGGGGCATTCCCAAGGCGGGACTGTGGCTCAAATATTGGGCCATCTATACGGAGATTCTCTGGCTTTTATCGCA
The DNA here is from genome assembly GCA_902529115.1 of uncultured Balneola sp. Lineage (GTDB taxonomy): Bacteria > Bacteroidota > Rhodothermia > Balneolales > Balneolaceae > UBA1275. The sequence continues at coordinate 173 of CABZVB010000015.1, read as the reverse complement.
TCGCTAGCCGCCCCAACCTACGACACCCAGCGGCGGATCACCCACGAATATTACAATGGCTTTCTCTGTTCAAGTGAACCAGAGGAGGTTGCCCGCGACAAGTCAGAAAAAAAAGCAATATCCGATTTAAACTGGGTAAATGCCTTCCCACTCATTAAAACTTGGCGCCATCT
>CABZVB010000014.1 GCA_902529115.1 uncultured Balneola sp. | reverse complement strand
TATGATAAAGTAAATAAATCAACATTTTGGCCCCATAAACTCTTATCAACGGTTGTACTAAGGATATAAAATTTAACAATAGTATTGTTATTTGAAGCTATAGCAGGAATTTTTACAATCCCTGTATCTCCATTAAATGATGTGAATTCAATTGCAGAACTAGTGGTAAAATCGTCTATTGAATACCTTAGATAAATCTTTTCTTCACTTGCCTTCGAGCTACTTAGAATTACTTTGACATCTACACTAGTCGATGGACTAACACTTGTAGTTGGAACACCAATAATATTCTCAAAAGTTATGGGTTGTTGACTAAGCTTCTGAATTGAAAAATCAGTGTTGGTATAGCCCTGATCTTTAAATGTAATTGTATAATATGAATTATCTTCAACGGTAGTAGTATTGTTGGCTCCTTGATGAAAGACTGGATTAATGGTCACAAAAGATATATCTGAGCTAGTCCCCCACTTATTATTATATAATCCAGTATTTGGACCACTTGTAAACAGCCACTCATATGTGCCAGGTGTAGCATCGGGTGTTTGGGATAAGTCTGAGGAGATCTGAAGAGTTGTGGTGTATTGTCCCCCACCAAAATTTCGCTTCTGGAGTCTAAAATTATCCATAGTACTGGTATCATTACTATTGGTCCAATTATTCCAAGCGCCAGGAATATTTATTCCCTCTGGCTCATATACCTGAGCATTTAATCTAAAATCAACGAAAACAAAAATGACTAAATAAATAAATATTGAGCAGAGAGTTCTCACTTATGTATTCGAATTTATTTAATTAAGGTTAATAATTTAGATTCGACCCCTTCCTCACTCCATATTGAATATACATATACACCACTAGGTAACTGTGAAGCATCTAATGTTACACTGTGATATCCTGCGTTTTGAAGTCCATCAAATAGAGTTAGAACTTTTTGCCCCAATATATTATAAATCTCAAGAGTTATATTTTGAGTCTTGGGTAATCCATATTTGATAATTGTGACTGGGTTGAATGGATTTGGATAATTTTGATACAAAATAAATTCACTTGGGACATCTTGATATTCATTATTTGTTAAATAAACTGTTTGGAATCCCGAGTAAACACTCCATGGTCCAAAACCACCTTCATTTATTCCACGTACTCTCCAATAAAATGAAGATTCCTGTTCAAGTGTAATATTTCTGACTCTTGATTCCTTTATTCCTGTAGTATCTTTAATTATTGCGGTAAATAAGGAATCTGAACTAAATTGAATATTATATTCTTGAGCCCTATTAGCCTCCGTCCAAATGAATTCATTAATTAATGGGAGAATATAGTCACCCATGGTTGGCTGAATTATAAAAACTTCGTCAGGAACTTGAAGTATAGTTTTAAAGGAATAAATTTGACTCCAATCACCAAATCCTGTTGCGTTATAACCTTTAACTCTCCAATAATAGGATGTATTGTATTCTAGGTTAGATATGAATAATACTGTATCAGAAATAGTTGTATCAATACTAAATTCAAATAAATCATTATTTGATAACTGAAATCTGTACTTCTGACTAGCTGGAATTTTTACCCAGTTAAAATTAATATCAACACCTAAATTTTTAATTCTATCTTCTGGGCTTAACAGAATAGGTATATTTGGTAATTCTGGGAGGGTCTCAAATGTACTTGACTCTGACCATAGACCCACACCAGATGGATTCCTACCCCTTACTCTCCAATAGTAATTTGTGGATTGATCTAATGTTTCAGGTACTTGCACAGACCTTTGCTCTATACCTATACTATCAAAAATGAGATCATTAAATTGAGCATCAACACTGATCTGTAAATCATAATTAATACTATTCTCCGCCAACCCCCACTCAAATACTAGATTAGTATCTACTCCTGTTGCAGTATTTTCTGGAAACAATAATTCACTCACGCCCGGCTCATCATAAACTGTATAAAAACTGCCTATCCCCGACCAACTACTTTTTGTATCCGAATTAACTGCTCGAACCCTCCAATAATAACTACCATTACTCTCTAAAATATCAGTGGCATATAATGTGTCCTGAATATTCTCTCGTTGGGCCTTTACCTCAAATTCAATTTCTTTGGAAACTTGTAACTCATATGAACTTGCATTGGTAGATGAACTCCATTTCAAAGTAGTATTAATCGGTTGGTCTGACTCACCATTAATTGGATGCAAAAGAATAGGTGTTCCTAAACTATCAGTAGTAAAATTCCATACCTCACTCCAACTACCAAAACCTGATGTATTATAACCTCTAGTCTTCCAATAATACATACTAGCAGCCTCTAAGCCATCAATTTGAATTTGAGAATCAGTAATCTTTTCTGAAGAAAAAATTAAGTCTATAAAATCACTATCCTTAGAAACTTGTACCTGATAGGAATCAATATTCGAATCTAAAACCCATCCTAAAATAGGATTTGTTGGTATTTTTATCGCTCCTTGCGAGGGTGATTGAAGATTTACTTTCTGTGGAAGTCTAGGCTTTGTTTTAAAGATATATAAGCTGCTCCAATCTCCATCTCCCGTCGTATTCGTTCCTCTCACCCGCCAGCTATACGTTGTAGCATACTCGAGATCAGTATCTACACTATAACTAGTATCCGTTGTTGTAGCATTAATCACATAACTACTAAACCCATCCGTCGACACCTGTATATCATACTCCGTTGACCGGGCTGATGACAACCAACTCAGCGTCGGTCGCAACACTACCCCACTAGCATCATTCGATGGAGAAGATAAACTCACCTGGGAGGGCCTTTCAATCTTCGTAGTAAAATCCCATGCCAAACTCCAACCTCCATCACCAATCCTATTTGTAGCTCTAACTTTCCAACTATAATCTAATGTATGTTCTAACACTAAATCTGTAATCGTTGTGTCAGAAATTGACATCGTTATTACCGTATCTAATTTTGACAATAAAATAAAATCATACCCTGTAGCATACTCTACCGAATTCCATTTGAAGATTGGATTCACCGAAACATCAGTACTGGAATGATCTGGACTAATGAGATCTGGTATAGAAGGTATAGGCTCAGTATAATTGCCGAATACCTGAATTGTAGTATCATTTAATCCCTCAGACTTTATTAAAAATACGTCAGAATATTCACCAATAACTTCTGGGTTAAAGGTAAGATTCAAAAAAGTATAATCATCTACTTCCAAGGTAAATGCTCGCTCAGAAATATCAAAAACATCTGTCTCATTACTAATTTCTACAATATTTAAGTCTGCAGTACCACTGTTTCTTACTGCTACCTTTGAACTATATGGTAAATCACCAGACCCTATGAACTCATCAAAATTTAGTACAATTTCAGATATCTCAAGTGCAGGTAATCCTACTGTAACGAAGTCATATAAATTACTCCAACCTCCATCACCAATCCTATTTGTAGCTCTAACTTTCCAACTATAATCTAATGTATGTTCTAACACTAAATCTGTAATCGTTGTGTCAGAAATTGACATCGTTATTACCGTATCTAATTTTGACAATAAAATAAAATCATACCCTGTAGCATACTCTACCGAATTCCATTTGAAGATTGGATTCACCGAAACATCAGTACTGGAATGATCTGGACTAATGAGATCTGGTATAGAAGGTATAGGCTCAGTATAATTGCCGAATACCTGAATTGTAGTATCATTTAATCCCTCAGACTTTATTAAAAATACGTCAGAATATTCACCAATAACTTCTGGGTTAAATTCGATGAAAATATCTTTTGTAGCTCCAGCTTCCAAGGTAAATGCTCGCTCAGAAATATCAAAAACATCTGTCTCATTACTAATTTCTACAATATTTAAGTCTGCAGTACCACTGTTTCTTACTGCTACCTTTGAACTATATGGTAAATCACCAGACCCTATGAACTCATCAAATATAATATTTCGCTGAGTCAAACTAATTGAAGGATAATTTTCTTTTAATAATCCAGGTACAGGATCGCCTAACTTTTGAGTAGATAGAATTTTAAATTCACCTGGTAATAGAGATATTGGTTGAGGATTTTCTGAAATAATTACTGTATCTCCACTGAAAAATTCATACCACTCCTTACCTGACCCAGAATTATGCGAATATGGCGTTATATTCTGAGTCACAACATCAAAATTTCCAATTAATTGAACATCATTCTCAGATTTTAAAAGAATCTTTTTATGTTTCCCCCATACATCTAATTCATAATTTTCAGTTTGAAATGCAGAATTTGTCGTTTTTAACTTTGCTAATTCACTAACAGTATTATACAATCGCCTTCTATTTGAATTTAGAAGATATTCCCATTTAGGTTGTTTTTCGCCTGTCCTTCCATTTTCATTTATGCTTACATCATAACCTAATTCTCCAAATTGCCAAATCATTTTTGGCCCGGGAACACTCAACATGAAAGCATGTGAAAGCTTCATTCTATTTAATGCTGTAGACTCCTTCTTTACATCATAATCACCAAAAGTATTCCCATAAAGTGATAATTCATACATTAACCTTTCCTCATCATGACTTTCCATATAACCAACTAAATTTGGAGAATTCCAACCTCTCTCTTTATAAGAAATACCTACTAAATTTCCATCAAATCCCATTGCTGCATTTTTAAAATTTTCATGCATAATACCCCATAACATAAAACCGTTATCTGCTAGTACTTTCTCTTCATCATTATTTCCTAGATGTTCAAGAATTAGGTATGCATCAGGATCATATTCATTAATCACATTTTTCATTCTTAACAATAGATTAATTCTAGACTGATCATATTGATTCCATAATGATACGTCGTCACCAGTATAATTTTGAGTGAACCCTTTACTTAAATCATATCTATAACCATCAATATGAAACTCTTCTATCCAAAATCGATTAACTCTGTCTATAAATCTTTGAGTAAAAGTGCTTTCATGATTAAAATCATAACCAACATTAAATGGGTGCCTTGCTGATGTATTAAACCAAATATTTTCATTTGTAGGAGCACCATAATTACCATTATTATAAAGTCTAACCATGGGGGATTGACCAAATGAATGATTCAAAACAGCGTCAAGAATTACCGCGATACCTAGTTTATGAGCTTCATTAACTAGTCTCTTTAAATTATTTTCAGGTCCGTAATACCTATCTACAGCAAAATAAAAAACTGGATTATATCCCCAACTACTATTCCCTTCAAATTCATTAATAGGCATAAGTTCTATTGCATTGATACCTAAATTCTTAAGATAATTAAGACTATCAATTATAGTAGAAAAATCATGATTCTCGCTAAAATCTCTTATCAAGAGCTCATATATGACTAATTTATTTGGATCTGGTCTTACCCAACTATCATCAGTCCATTCAAATTCATCGTTACTAATTTCTAAAACCGAGACATAATCATTTGTCTGTTGGACTGGATATTTCTTTAGATTTGGATATGTACTATCATCTATCCACTCATCATCTTTATGAAGTACTTTTCTGGAATATGGATCTGCTATTCTAATTTTCTCATCAACCAAGTACTGAAATGCATACTCAGTATTCGAATCTAAATTATCTAATTCCAACCACCAATAAATTTCAGAATCAGAAACATAATCTCTCTTCATTTGGTATTTAGACCTAATTTGCCAATCATTAAAATCACCTATGACGAAAACACTTTCTTTAAAAGGTGCAAGTAACTTTAAAGTTACCTTATTAGGATCATTATCATGATAATTGATTCCCTCTTCAATATTTTGTGGCGATGGTTCATTAATCTGTTCTGCTACTACAACATATGCATAAGATGTATCACTGTACATTTCTGAATCATATGAAATAGCCATGAATTGAAAAAAACCGGGTGTATTTACACTGAATTCATAAAGTAAATTTTCTTGCTCTGTGGTCCCAGTAATAACATCGTTTACTATAAGATCAATTCTATCGAGGGGGTTGTCCAATGATCTTGAATGAACTTTAATTTCAATAATTTCTTTAGTTGATATAATTTTTGTGTTTAAATCTAATGGATTTTCAAATTTCACATGGATACCATCCTTTATTATCGGAATAAAAATATCAGTAAAATTTGGCCCCTTGCCTTCTAAAGTTCCATCGCTACTGCGAAATACCATCGCAAGTTTAATTACATTAGAAGTATTATCGATATTATAAAATTCAGAAATCAAACCGATTTTAAGTGAATATAAATTTGGGTTATCAGAGCTTCTCTGCATTTTAAGCCGCTCAATATTTTCATCCCAATCTGCAACAACATATTTCCAATCACTTGAACTTTGACTTTCTGAAGTAATTAACCCCGTATGCACATATATATCACCATCATAATTTTCTAAACCACCACTTCCAAGATCGGCTTGAAAGAAAATTGTAATGGTATCATTCAAGGTAGGGAGAACTGGGTTTGTATAAACCTGAGCACATATATCCTTTTGCAGTAAAAACATCAAAAAAAGCAAGGATATATAGTTTAGATATCTCATTTGTAAAAGCGTCAATCTATATTTTTTATATCTTGGGTTTTATGTAAGCGCTTACAAAATAATTAATTAAAATATGAGATAATAACCATTCTATATTGGAACATACTAGTAGCTATTGACTATTTAGCAATTAATTTGAAAGCCTTCAAATCAATACCACCTTCTTCAATTCTAAAACGAATTCTATTCTGACCTTTTGGTAAATATAAATTTTCGAATTTATAATTTACCCATTCTTTAGACTCTTTTAACTCTAGTCTTGTAATTCCAATTTTTTCATTAACGTCAATACTTATCATTCCTGAATTACCAGAAGCAATAAATACTAAATCAGAAATAGTGTCAATATCTGCAAAAATTGTATACTGCAACCATTCACCTACTTCAGTCCAGCTCACATAGTACTGCCCATCAGAACCCCCTATATCTACTCCGTCATTTCGATATCGTCTTCCTTCGTTCCACACCTTCCATTGCCCCTGCTTATCGTGTATGTCTTGTGACAAACGATCTTCATAAGCATAACCATCTCTACCCAAATCATAATCCACAAAAGATATCCATTCATCTACACCATTATATCTAAAAGCTTTAGTAGCCGTTGGATTTTCGTTATTAAGTAGTGCATAAATCACATCGGGTGCAAAAGTTGTATTTTCATGGCGATGGGCTTTAGAATACTCCATAACAGCCAAAAAAGTATGCTCAGGGGATAAGGACAGACCCTTTTCCCATGTATCCAACAGTTCTTTGTAAGACTGAGGGGTGGTTACTTTAAAAACGTTATTGGTCCGGCTTTTTTTTACCGGCCACCAAGACCACCCAATATTATTAGATTCAAATAAGTGTATCGCATCCGCAAACCATTGATTAGAATTTTCACCAGATTCACTCATCCATAATGGCCGGTTATATTGCTCACGCATATCAAGAGCCCACTGGATAGATTTTTGATCATTTTTGTTCCAGTATTTATGAAAAGTAATCACTGTGTTATCATCATAGTTACTAAGCGGATGGGTTTCAAAACTGTTATAATTATTACCCCAACAATTCCCCGATAGGTAAATAATGTTACTTTTGTCAATTTCTCGGATAGATTTAGTCAAACGAAGGTGCAAATCCCAAAGTTCATCATTATTCTCTGTTCCACAGCCATTTTCATTCCCTGAGTCTCCAAGCCTCCAATTAGGCTCATTAATTAAATCATAGCCCCCAAACCAAGGATTATCTTTATAGCGCTTAGCTAATTTTACCCAAAGAGCTTCTAATTTAGCCTTGTTCGCCTCGTCTTCAAATAAACTTGGGAGTGTTTCATCGTAGTCGTTGATATTTGAATTTTTACCTTGTCCTCCTGGTGCCCCATGCATATCAAACATAACATACATCTGATTAGCAGCAGCCCAGTCCATAAGTTCATCTAGCTTTTCAAAGCCAGCATTCACCCATGTGTTCTCCCCAGAAACAGGCTCATCTTGAATGGGGAATGTAAACCATTTATAGTGCAAAGCAGGTCGTATAGCATTAAATCCCCAGGCTTTCATACTATCTATATCGGCCTTATTCATATGACTATCCAGCCAATCTTGATAAAACTCCGCCGTTCGTTCCTCTCCTATCTCTTGTTCTAATTTCGTACGAAACTGGGTATGAGTTCCAATCCCAGCATCTGTAGATTGCATCATATATCCCTCCTGGATCAACCAGTTTCCAGTTCCAATACTTTTAATTAGAAAAGGTCCTTGATCGTTCACAATCTCTTGTCCTTGTACACGCAACCTACCCAACTCATTTTCTGCTACATTACCACATGCCTGACTCAAGAAACAGGCCAAAATACACCCAAAAGCCATATAATTTTTCACTTTATTGCGGTAACTCATACTATTCTGCCTTTAGGTTAATACATATTATGCTGATTAATAGATACTGATGTAACATTACCAAATACCCCTATAAAATCAATGAAATATGTCTGAGAAATTTATTGCAACTACCCAGCTTCGACTAATTATAAAAAAAGCCTCTCCGTAATACACGAAAAGGCTAATTAAATGTGGGCGATGAAATACTCAAACTTATTCATAACTGAATAGACTTTTTGTGAATATTAATCATAATATGGCTAATATAGTAGTTTTTACGTGAGTGATTCATTCCATTAATGAATAATTCACACAAAATGTTTTACCATAGTTTTACCAAATAGTATATTATAGTAATCATTAAATAGCTAATCAACAATGATAACTTCATTTCACTTCTATTTAAAAAATCGCCCCAAGAAAAATGGAAGTTTCCCTATATATCTCAGAATCACTCAAATTCGAAAGCATAAATATTTAAGTACAGGCATATCTGTTAGGGAAAAAGAGTGGAATACAAAGGAAGAAAGAGTTCGTAGAAACCATCCCAATTATAAGACGCTAAATGAAACTCTTGAATTAATTGAGAGGAATGCTCGCAAAGTACAAAGTGACTTAAATAGAACAGACTCAGCAACTGCAAAAACAATTAGTGAACGAATGAAAGTGACTCAAAACGCTGAGTTTTTTTGCATTGCGGATGAATTATATCATGAGTTAAAAGAGGAAAAGAAATATCATGTTCACAAGAAACTCAAAGTAGTTTTAAAAAAGATCGAGCATTTTGAAAGTGAACGTAATTTACCATTAGCTCGCATTGATAGTGAATACCTATTAAAATTTGAACGCTTCCTTAGGCTTAAATATGGCAATAGTAATACTACAATAAGTAAAAACTTTCAGTTAATAAGAAAGGTCATTAATAAGGCAATAAAAAAACGAGTACTGACTAATGATCCATTTAACGACTACAAAGTACCGTCAGAAAGTAAACGTGAGTCAAAGACAAAGCTTACAATTGAACAAATCCATGCAATAGAAGCTCTTGATTTAAGTGAGGGTTCCCTTGAATGGAATGCAAGAAATGCTTTTCTATTTAGCTTTTATAGCGGTGGAATACGATTCGGTGATTTATGTTGTTTAACATGGGATAACATAATTGATGAAAAACTTGTCTATACAATGAATAAGAATGAAAAGTCATTTTCTATGGAATTGACTAAAAATCAATTGGAAATTCTACTTAGAATGAATGATAGTTCTAAGTACATATTCCCCTTTTTAAATGAGTCTAAAGATTATAGTGACCCAATTATTTTAAGAAGAGATATAGGGTCTAAAAACGCTCAGCTTAACGGGAAAAAAATTAAAGGAAATGAAACTGGTTTAAAGAAAATAGCTTTACTTGCAGGTATAGACGAAAATATATCTATGCATGTTGCTAGACACTCTTTCGCTCAAATTGCTGTAGACCATGGGATTAGTGTATATGATTTATCAGCAGTTTTGAAACACTCTAGTCTTACAACAACTCAACAGTATTTGAAGTCATTAAGTGAAGACTCCGTAAATAGAACGATGAAAAAATTATTTGAATGAAACCAATAGTTGAACTCGCTGATGAATTGAGATTGCTAAATACTATTTACTTAAAAAATAGAATGTATGAGGTCCTCAGATTTCAAACTTTAGTTCATAGATTTATTGAATTCTGTGATACGGATAATATTGAATTCATTGAAAAAAAAGTTACAAGATTGAATGCAAAGCTTCGAAGTATCAAGACTGATTGTATCGAAATTAGAAGTAAGCTTACAAAATTGGATTTAAGTAATGAAGAAAAAGTAGTTTATATGCTTGTTGACTCTATACTTTTAGAATTTTTTCATTCTAAAGAAAGGGATCTAATGACAAAGACCTCGATTGTAAAAAAGGCGCATGAATTAAAAGAAAAGCATACCGTTTTAGAGACATATGATTTAATTCATCAGTGGCTTTTTAAAGAACTTGGATATGATAATAAACAACTACAGAATTTATTTGGGTTTGAAATGAAAGACCCAGATTCATTCAATAGATTTATAAACAAAAACATAAAACTCCTATTCATAAATAGAAAATCCTGAATTATTCTAACGATTAACAGACGATTAACAGACGCGTCAACCTATTTTAGCTGATAAAAATACCCTACTAACTTTAAGTTAGCAGGGTTAAATACCATTAATCCGAAAGATGAATTTCTACTTAATCAAAAGCATTGTCTTCGTTTCAGCAAACGAAGGTGTTGACAGCTTGTACAAGTATACTCCACTTGAAAACCCTGAAGCATCGAAGGTTGCAGTGTGATACCCAGCTGACTTCTGTTCATTAACTAGTTCCATTACCTTTTGACCCAAACTATTGAACACTTCAAGAGTAACTTGAGTAGCCTCTGGTAGTGCATACTGAATCTGAGTTGAGGGGTTAAATGGATTTGGGTAGTTTTGAGAGAGAATGTATTGTTGCGGAAATAATGGTCCTGTTTCATTATTAACCGTCAATCCACTTACTACTATTTGATGATCCTTTTTAGTGTTATTAGAGATTGTAGTTACTTCTAGTGTAATATTATCATTTGTATACACATATAAAGGTATTTCCAATACCTTGCCTGCTGCTAATTCTGTTGAAGCTACTGCAACTTGCATCCCTTCTGCCTTATTCATTGCAACTGTTGAATTATTCCAAAACAACTCTGGGTCACGGAACTCAACTTGCTCTGTAGTTGGTATTTCAATATTTAGTGATTGGATATTTTCAGGAGCAGTGAATTTAAGACCACGTTCTGTAACTTCTATTATGACACTTTCAACAGAGGGCGTTGAGGTTGGAAACTCAGTAATCAAACCTGCTACCAACTGAGAAATGTATGAAGCATCTAAAGCAATTATATCCCCATCTCCATCCACATCCGCAGCAGAATCTCTCCAATTAAACCAAGGTCCATTTTCCCAGTCTTTTACTGGATCTGGCTCTAGGATTTCACTACCTACGTTTTGGTGTAGAATAATACTAGCATCATAGGCTTGAATCACACCTGAATCATCCACATCTCCTTTTATAAAGGGGTCTATCTTCATCACCCCACTAGTGATGTTTGTAATATTGGTAGTATTGAGTACCACATTGGTTGGGGTCAACGAATAGGTACCTGTAGTATCTGAAGTATAGAATAATTCTATCATTGGATTATAGGAAGTAATAAACCCAGAACCTGATGTTACAACCTTCAGTATTCCATTTTCATAATTAGTGGTGACCGATGGAGTACTTTCACTATGGAAGACTCTTAAGGAATCATAAGTGACACCATCAGGGATATCTAAATTAAATTCATAGCTGATTAAAGAATCTGAAGTAGCTAAAGTATCCAAGGATATATAATTGGAAAATTTAAACCCTTTTTTTGTGTAGGTTGAATCTATCAGCAAGTTCCTACTAGCAAGGCTACTTGGATTACCTGTTGATTGTGTTGTTTGTTTATATGCAGCTAAAATTTCTATTTCGTTTAATGCTCGTCTCCAGATAGCTATGTCATCAATTTGACCTTCAAAAAAAGCTTTATTGAATTTTTTACCAATTAATAGATTATCTGAATTAGCTAAAAGATCATTACCACCGCTATGACTAGAATCTCTTAGTTCACCATCAATATATATTTTGAAAATATTGCCACTAATATTTCTTGAAATAATAATATTGTGCCATTTATCATCAGAATAGTTTGTTGAATCACTTAACTTCGACCTAGTATCTGTCATTAAATTATTTAAAACCGCGGTTATATTACCGTTACCGCCACCATCACCATCACCTAAATTTATCTCGAATGCTTCACCCTTAGTTATTATACCGAGGTAAGCGGCTGGATCCATAACTCTAGTAGTTTTATACCATAATGATATAGTAAAATCACTAAAACTATATTGTTCACTGTTTCCTAAATCTATATGGTTGCCTTGTCCATTAAAACTATAGGCACTATTTTCATTTCCATTTTTATCGGTAGTTAAAGAAGCTCCACTAACAGTACCATTATTACCATTACCCGATTCATCATTCGCATTTCCATTAAATGGATACCATGCAATTAAACTATCTTGGGCGATATATGTCGGAATCGTCTGTGCTTGCAATGGTACTGTAAGAAGAACACAGACTAATATTATATTTCTCATAATTAAATGTTTTTGTTAAGATTAATAACAAAATATCCGAAGCCTAGAGCTGGAAATATTTATGAGATCGCCAATAGCTATTAACAAGATAGTTACACAATAATCTATTTAGCATTTACATAAACCAGAGTTTGGCAGCAATTGAAGCACAGCCATTTGATCTAAGGGATTCACATATTTACGTTACTTACAGAAATATGTAATCATATTGTAACTTTCTCGTAATCAATAAAATTAAAGCCATCATCTACTAAGTCGATAATCCGAATTCAAGGATTAAATAAAGAGGATTAAAATGGCTAGTTTTGGCGACTTTAATAGAGTCAACACGAATGTTACGGCACTGAGTGCGCGTCTCTCATTAAACAAAATAAATAGTGAATTAGCAGATAGCAGGCTTAAGCTATCAACTGGTAAAAGGATTAATTCTGCTGAAGATAACTCAGCAGGTTATGCTATAGCTACTAAGATTAATAGTAGGGTTAAGGGATTGGAGCAGGCTCTCCAGAATGTAAGTGACGCGAAGTCTATGTTGGATGTTGTTGAAGGAGCATACAACTCAATTATGGACAATCTCATTGAGATTAAAAACTTATCCATCCAAGCAGCTAATGATAGTATAAGTCAAGATGATCGCACGTTAATTGCACATCAAATGCACTCACTGGGTGAAGACATAAATAATATTGCAAATGAGAGTACATTTAATGGTATTGATTTACTTCCAACAAATAATACTTCTCTGTCTATACAATCTGGTGATGCGATAGGAGATACCTTTTCTATAAATTTAGCAGCCGTTGATATTTTAAATTTATTTGGTGGTGCAAAAAACCTTGATGTTGATTCTGATGGAGTACTAGCAGGTGATGCAGTAGGTAAACTTGCAATTATTGTTAATGGGGATCATATTGAACATGGAGGAGATACAGCTAATGATGATAGAGGTGAGATAGAATTTGTTTTCGATTATCCGAATGGTGTAGAACAAGTTGTTGTGGATGATGCTGATTTCAATTCAATGATTTCTCATGTTGATCAGGCTATCAGTGTACTAAATTCTCATATAAACGAATTAGGTATCAATCAACGCTCTTTATCATCAAAAGAAGAAAATTTGACGCAAGCTATTACAGCCAATAACGCTGCATATAGTAGAATCATGGATACAGACTTCGCTAAGGAACAGTCTAATTCTGTCAAGCTACAAATACTTCAACAGACAGCTACAGCCGCACTATCTCAAGCTAATATGGGACCCCAAGCAGTACTTGGATTTATAAATCAATAATGATCAGATTAATCATAGATAATTAATAAACCTGCAAAGGTTTTATTTCAAAAGAGTAAAATCAAAGTTTAATATTACCCGTCTTTTGTCATGTTTACCCTTTGTTTTCTTTATAAAGAGGTCTCCAATTTGATCATTGATATTTGTAATAATACTATTCCTTTTTGATGTCATATGTGTTTTGTAACCGATGCCATTAAAAAGTAAATCATCGAATTTATCGAGTTCAATACTATTTGTTTGATTCTCGTACAAGGTATTTACATGATTCAAAAACATGATCTCATCTTCTTCTATAAAAGATATAATTCCATTTTTTGTATGTAATTTCAATGATGAGCCATTTTTCTCAAATACCTTGTGAGGTTTTTTAACCAACTTATTTTTATAAAAAATAACCGAGAATAGGATTACAATGACGACTAATACAAGAATTAGTATTAAAAGTTGTCGCTGATCACCTGATGATTTAGTAAAAATATTTTGTGTGAAAAAATCATCTATATGATGTGTTTGGACTACTAAATTTATAGGATTATATAAATCTAGAGGATTATCATTTACTACTACGTATAGAGAGTCTTGATGTATCGAAGATTGAAATACTCCAAAGATTTCATTAGAGGTCTCCCATTTTAATAATTCGTTAGTGTTTAAATCATAGAAATAATTTCCCATCAGATTAAACTTATTATCAATTGTTCGATAATTTGAGAAAGAATTTTCACGATATATACCGTTACTAATACCTGCTGGTAAATAAAAATGACTAATTGGCTCCCATTTTAGAATATTTTCGGTATTACCGACGAGTGATAATGAATACACGTCCAAATAACTGTTTGAATAAGCAAATAAGTTTACATGATTCTCATTGGGCATTAACATATCAATAACTAATGCAGACCTATCTGGCTCATGAGTATTTTTGTGAATACTTTCCCATTCAAATTCACTTATGGAGTTAAATGATAGTAATTCAGTTTTATCTGTAAACTCACCATAACCACCATATGCTATTATTTTATTTTGTTTTGACAAGCTTGCCCTAAAATTGTAAAAAGCCCTTAAATTATATGATCTATCTATTCTTATGAGTTGCTTATTACTTTGATCATACTCAAAAACTCTGCCTAATCCTGAATCAATGAACTTTAACTTGTTATTGTAAGTATCAAATACCATTAAAGTATTATCAAGTAAATAAGGATCAAATCTATCTAGAGTGTCAATGCTATTATTCTTTAATAATAAATAACCTGAGTAAGCCTCATAAAGGTATAACTCTTTTGTAATTGGATTAAATGAAACCTTACGAGTTTCATTGATCCTTTGAGACTCTAAATCAGCCACCGTTTTATAATCTGTATACAGAGAATCGGGGGTGCCCAGTAAAAGAGAAAAAAACAATAAAAGTATCATAATAGGCTAATAAAGCAAAATAGTATCAACTACATATACTATACATACACTTATTTTATAATTATCTACAAAATAGCTACAAATAGTTACAAAATACTTACAAGCCTGTATTTTAATGTTTGGGTTAAGCAGATCTGAATGGTTTGAGTTGAGCTTTTTCGTGATGTAGAATGTCAAAACATGGTATATCTGTAGAAAAAGTTATGACGGAATTTGTGACAAGCTGATACCAATACTAATACAAAATGGTTTTAAATAGCTACTCTCTATGCCAAAACTAAAGTAATTTTTTTCTCGAACAACTATTCTTTGTCGTATACCGAAACCTAAATTAAAACGTACTTCATCCAATTTTGAAATATAATATTTACCTGATACATCAAGAATATGCGAGTCATCATATCTTTGTTGTATTTCATTTTTCCAGCCAATTCCAATTAGAGCAAAAGGCATTAAATTTTGCTTAACTAATTGACCGTACTTCAGTTCAAGTATATTTGTATTACTCTGTATTGATTGTATGTCATCACTGTATGTAATCTCACTAATTGAATTACTATAATTTTTACCTTCAGGCAGATAACCAACAAATGAATAACCTATCCCTACGGATGAGTTTTTTTGATAATTAGTAATCATCAAATCAACACTAAAACCATTAATTACAGATGCATTGATATCCCAAATCAAATTTTGAGCATTCAAACTACTAATTGAAAAAATAGAAATTAATAAAGCGACTATAAGTGATCTACTAACCATCTATATTCATCAATATTGACTCCATAAAATTATCAAACTGTAATATTGATTTATTTATGGCACTCTCAAGTAGTTCCGCTCTTTGTTGCATCGGATTTGACTGATTTGTTGTATAAGTATAACTTCCGATTGTAGAAGTTTGTGATTCATTATAGTCAGAGGCATTGACTTTGAACTCATTTTCGAATGTCTCATCATTAATCATAATCTTAATATATACACTTGCTTCTGCGGAATTATTTACTCTTACATTACCAGTTAATAGCTGACCCCCAATTGTATTTCCTGCTTCAGTTTTAAGATATATGTCTTTCAGAATGACTTGAACTTCGACAGTATCTTTAGAAAAATTATTGTATTTACCAGAAAAGTACTCTTCCCAAATTGTTTTAAAGGCAGTACTGGAATTGTATTCAAAATAACCACTTGTTGTTTGTGATCCATTCTTTAAAAAAGAAAGTTGTTTAATTTCTCCATCCTTGATTTCTGAAGAAATATCATAATTCACTTTCAAATTTTTATTCTTTGCTAATAGAAGAGTTTGGTCACTTAAATTTGCTTGCATGGGTATCATTGTAGAACAAGCACTGAACATGTATAATGTAAATAGTGTTACTAAAAAGGAGTTTTTCATAATGGGCGTTAAATTATTTAATACTGTCAGACATAGATAAAAAAAAATATCTATTAAATAATTACGTGATACTTACAATTAGATTGTAACTATCTCTTAGCAGATTTTATGGTACATATAGATGCTTTTTAAGTAAGTTCAGATATTTGTAACAAATTATATTGATATCAATGAAATCATTTTCATCTCTAATCATCTTAAGTTTAGTTTTTTTTTATACAAATATTAATGCTCAAGATTTAGATTATCCATTTAGTATCAGTTATACAGAGGGATCTATTTTAAAAACTACAGATAATACCTTTACTCTATTGGATGGTTCTATATGGTTAAAGAATAGTTATGATTACCTTCTGCCGACAAGCAAAATCTTTATTGTAATCTTAGATTCCAAGGGTACTGGAATAGCTTATTCAAATAGAGCTGATTTTAATACTCAGAAAATTAGTGGTACAGTTAGCTTGAAAAAAGGAAGTATTAACATGGTCACAAATTCATTAAAGGACGGTGCAATTTTACAAATGTATGACAACTCATTTTGGGAAATAAGTAGTTATGATCAGTTTGATACTAGTTTTTGGTTGCCCCCTTATGAGGTTATTATTACTTCTAATGAATTGTATTTGATAAATTTTAAAAAAGGGAAAAAAATTTGGGCTACTCGAGTCGATTGAAAAATTCTATATCAAAAAATAGAAAAGCTTAAATCAAAAGGTATCATTAGATACTTACAACCAATGAAATATTTGGTTATTCTATAAATAAGAACGCCTGTTCCTGTCATAATTAGATTTCTGAGAGTAGCTTTAGGGTAACTAAACTAAAACCCTATGCAACTCTATATTCCAACTGAAGAAGAACTCATAAAATTACTTGAAAAAGTAGTCGCTAGGATACTTGACGAAAGGCTTCCAGCAATAATTAGGAAGGCTACTAGAAAGCAGTGGCTTACTAATAAAGAAGCTTCAACCTTTTTAAGTTGTACTATACGACATCTTCAGAATCTAAGGGATACTAAGCAATTACAATTCAGTCAAAATGGTAAGACGATTAGATATCATATAGATGATCTTGAAGCTTATCTAAATAGAGGAATAGTAAAAGCTAGAATTGCAAAACCCTAAGTTGATGAATACTATAGCTAAACGATTCTTTAAGTATACCTGGCAAGACCCAAAATTCACTAAACTAACTAACCTTGATGTTCGTATTTTCTATAATGACCCAATCTATTTGGATTTTAGATTAGGAGAAAAAAGAGTAGTAAGGATTATTTGTTTAGAGTTGAAAACACCAACCGAGTGTGAGAGTGGAAAAATAAGTTATACTATTGAAGATTAGATTTCACCTTATTTCACTAATCCCATCATACAAACCTAAATGGGGAACTTACCCAGGTGGTTAAACTTTATTGAAAGGATGGAGATGATGTTAGTTATGTTACACCATAGTTTTACCTGAACATAAATAAATAAAGCTAAGTAATTGTTATATAATCACTTAGCTTTATTATTATGTGGGCGATGAGGGACTCGAACCCCCGACCCCCTCGGTGTAAACGAGGTGCTCTAAACCAACTGAGCTAATCGCCCCCTTTGTTTTAGGATGTCAAATATAAGACCTTTCCCACTAGGGACAAAGATTTTTTTTACCTAACATAAATATACCCTGAATTCTCACACTCCTAATTTGTACCCCGTTTCAGGCTTCCCTATCTTTGAAAAAAATTAATCAATAATATTTTAATTTATGTTTAGTTCTTCATTCTTTTTGATGGCCGGAAATCCTCAAGACCCAAACACTGGTATTATAAATTTGGTTTTTCTTGGGGCGATATTTTTAGTGTTCTATTTCTTCATTATACGTCCACAAAGCAAAGCTCAAAAAGAAATAAAAGAAAAAGTAGAAAACATGAAAAAAGGAGACAAAATCGTCACCTCCTCAGGAATTATTGGCGTACTACACAAAATAGATGAAGATAGTGCACTAGTCGATGTAGGAAGTAATGTGAAAATACGTTTTCTTAAAACCGCTATCAGCGATGTAAATCCGAATAAATCAAAGTAAGCAGTCCTTCCTTCCGAACTAATTCCATTTAGGGTTAGTTATTTGAACTTACATGAGTCTTTTATAAGTCTAGTTATCATATCTTTATGCAAGAAATCCACTTCAATACCATACCTGAAGCTATACGCGATATACGGGAAGGTAAGATGATCATAGTTGTTGACGATGAGGACCGTGAAAATGAGGGGGATTTCCTGATGGCTGGTGAGATGGTCAACACCGAAGCCATTAATTTTATGGTCACCCAAGGACGCGGATTAGTATGTGCACCTGTGAATAAGGAAATAGCAAAACGCTTTAAACTTAACCATATGGTAATCGATGGCGCAGACCCAGATGAGGCTAATTTTACTATATCGATTGACCATAAAAAATTAACTACTACTGGTATTTCTGCAGCAGATAGAGCCAATACTATTCGAGAGCTGACCAATCCTGATTCTAAATCTACTGACTTTCGGCGACCAGGTCATATTTTCCCACTCCTTGGAGTTGAAGGTGGGGTTTTAAGAAGAGCAGGGCATACCGAAGCCGCTTTGGATTTAGCTAAACTAGCAGGCTTAAAACCAGTGGGGATTATTTGCGAAATAATGCGAGAAGATGGGGAGATGGCACGTGTACCTGAGTTAGCTAAAATGGCAAAAGATTATGGGTTGACTTTCATTACTATAAAGGATTTGATTGCCTATCGAAATAAAACCGAAAGTTTGGTTCATGAGGTAATGCAAATGGATATGCCTACGGTATACGGTGATTTTACCCTTTATGCTTTTCAAGAATCCATGACTGGAGATATACATTTAGCCCTAACTAAAGGCACCTGGAATGCGGGTGAACCTATATTAACCCGGGTTCATTCATCCGATCTTATTGGCGACATATTTGGAAGTCGCAATAAACAATCCGGCGATGTACTTCACAGTGCTATGGCGCAGGTAGAGGAAGAAGGGCAGGGCGTTGTATTGTATATGAATCGAAATCAAAGAGGATCAATTTTAATGAACCAGTTACAAACGCTAAAAGAGATGCAAGAAGGGCCCTTAAAGGATTCAGAAGTAGATATGGATAACAATCCAAAAAAAAGCGATACCCGAGATTATGGAATTGGTGCGCAAATTTTACAAGCCTTAGACGTTACAAAACTCCGTTTATTGACGAACAATCCAGTTAAGCGGATAGGTATTAAAAGTTTTGGACTAGAAATAGTAGAGCAAGTACCCATTCATTCTGAAAAAGCCTTATCTCAACAATAAAAGTTAATTCTAGTAAATATGCTCGTCTAACAGCAGTACCTTTGCAATAGCAGATTGTACTTCTTTGATTAATTGGTTTGCTCTTTAGCAGCACCTTCTTGTTCTATGATATCTTTAGAGCCTGATGGCGGTTCCTCAGGTAATAGATATTTACCAAAAATGAGCAAGGTTATGATGGAAATTGAAATTGCCATGTCAGCAACATTAAAGACGTATGGAAAGACCGTCCAATCATTTATTCGGAGACTGAAATAAATAAAATCAACTACATGCCCGTCTAATAATCCGCCATAACCCTCGATATACCCCATGATCAAGCGATCTGTTATGTTGCCTAATGCCCCACCTAAAACCAAGCCCATAAAAAATAGATATCCTAAGCCAGCGTGTTCTAACGTCCAAAGTAGATAAGCAAATATTCCAATAGTGGCCGTAATAGAAATCATACTAATCACATGGGTTGGTAATATATCTATACCCATAGCCATACCTGAATTTTGGATGTAATAAAATTCCAACCAACCCTCAAAAATTTCCAATCGATGCAAATCTGGTGACGTGCGTATTAGCCATTTAGTGTATTGGTCAAAAGCAATTACTACAACAGCAGGTGTTAAAAGGGTGAATAGTTTTATGTTCGTGTATTTTGACAAATCGTCTAAAGGCGTTTATGGCGAGCTAAAAAGGGCTTATCTAACGTCGTTTAAGCTTGGCATCAATACTCAATTGAGTGTGAGGTACCGCCTCTAAACGACCTTTGGCTATTTTTTTACCTGTAACTTTACAAATCCCATAAGTTTTGTTTTCTATGCGCTTCATGGCGTCGTCCAAATATTTAATGAACTTACGAGTTCTGTTAAACAGCATATAGGTTTTCTCTCTTTCCTGGGCATCAGTACCAGCATCTGCCATATGAAAAGAATATGCAGACTCATCCGAACTGTTTTCCATATTATCCCTCAGCGTCTTCTGAAGAGCTTCAAATTCTTCTTCTGCAGCTTCTCGTTTTTTTAGAATTATCCCTCTAAAATACTCCAATTCTTCATCTGTATACGGAGAGATACGCTTTTCATTGTTGGAATCTTTTTTTGCCATGTTATTCGATTAATTAGGTTCTACGGATAGAGATTATACATTCTTCATCTCCTATTTCCCATGATTTTAAATAATCTGAAACCTTTAATTCTTCTAGCTCTAGGCTCTCTGATAAGGTTTCTTGTTGAATATATTCTGTCATATAGTTTATAGCAGAAGCTAAATTTTCATTTGCTTGTACTCCGGTTACAATCCGATCCGTCACATTAAAGTTAGCTTCTTTTCGCATATTTTGCACTCTATTTACAAATTCTCGTGCTAAACCTTCTTTTTGAAGTTCTTCACTAAGTTCAGTATCAACTGCAACGCTAAGGCCTAGTTCTGTTTCCACTTGCCAACCTTCTAATCCCGTACGAATGATATCGATTTCATTTTCTACCAAAACGATCTGGGTACCATCATCTAGACGAACTTTTATCCTACCTAAACGTTCATATTCAGTAATTTGCTCGGTACTAAATAACTGTACTTGGCTAGCTACTGCTTTCATATTGGGTCCTAATTTTTTTCCTAACAGCGGATAATTAGGTTTTGCTGATTTATTAACAATCCCAGAATCATCGTCAACAAATTGAATTTCTTTTACATTTACTTCTTCTAGAATGATATGCTGCACCGATAATATCGCATCTCGTTCTACTTCATCTTTGATGGGTAAAATAATTCTTGCTAATGGTTGACGAACATTTAAATCAATTTGATTTCGAATACGTAATACAATGGCTGAAATAAGTCTTGCTCGTTCCATTTTATGTTCTAATGCTGGTAAAATTGCAGTCTCTTCTACTGTTGGGAAAAATGATAAGTGAACAGACTCTTCGTAAGCTGGCATGGTATTAATTAAACGCTGATATAACCATTCACTTATAAATGGGGCGATAGGGCTCATTAACTGACTCATACTTAACAAACACTCATGCAGTGTTTGATAAGCAGCTGTTTTATCCAATGTAGTTCCTGATTTCCAAAAACGACGTCTGTTTCTGCGAACATACCAGTTACTTAGTTCTTCTACAAAAGTCTCCATTTGTCTTGCTGCCCTTGTTGGTTCATATGCGTCAAAGTACTCTTCTACCTGTTTAATCGTAGTATTAAGTCGTGAAATGATCCACCTATCAATCTCTGGTCTATCGGGCACAGGAATATGAGAAGTGTTGGCGTTAAACCCATCAATATTTGCGTACATGGCAAAAAATGAATAAGTATTCACCAAGGTATTAAAGAATTTTCTCTGTGTTTCCTTTAGTCCATCCTCGCTAAATTTCAAGTTATCCCAAGGAGAAGAATTACTCATCATATACCATCGAGTTGTATCCGCACCATATGTTTTCAAAATTTCGAATGGATCAACTGCATTCCCCTTAGACTTACTCATTTTCTCGCCATTCTTATCGAGTACAAGACCATTTGATACCACATTTTTATAAGCAACTTGATCAAAAAGCATGGTTCCTAGAGCGTGTAAAGTGTAAAACCAGCCACGGGTTTGATCCACACCCTCAGCTATAAAGTCAGCAGGGAAACGGTCTTTAAAATCTGCCTGGGTTTCTATTGGATAATGCCATTGTGCAAAAGGCATTGATCCAGAATCGAACCACACATCTAACAAATCAGGTACACGTCGCATAGTCCCGCCGCCTGGTGCCGGCCATGTTAATTCATCAATGTATGGGCGATGTAGATCAATTTCGGTATCCTCTGGTATTCCAGCCTTCATTTTTAGCTCAGACACACTACCAATACATTCAAATACATCTGAATTTTTGTCGCTTTGCCAAATAGGTAGAGGTGTACCCCAGTACCGTTGCCTTGATATAGCCCAATCCACATTATTTTCTAGCCATGTCCCAAACCTTCCTGTACCTGTACTACTTGGTTTCCAATTAATAGTTTTATTAAGGTCAACCATACGATCTTTTACAGCAGTAGTTTTAATGAACCAAGATTCAACTGGGTAACTCATCAATGGTGTACCTTTACGCCAGTCGAATGGGTAATTATGTTCAAACGTCTCATGACGAAACATATGCCCTTTCTTTTTAATAGCTTTTACTATCCCTTTGTCGGCCTCTTTGAACCATTGTCCCCTAAATTCTGGAACCTGATCTGTGAAATATCCATCTCGATCAATTGGGTTAAACATTGGTATCTTTGCTTTAACGCAGGCATCATAATCATCCGCGCCATACGCTGGAGCAGTGTGTACTATGCCTGTACCATCATCGATGGTTACGTAACTTGCAGGTATAATCTTCCAGGCCTGTTCAATGTCATACTCTTGTAGGGCATAATCAAAAATTGGTAAATATTTATTGCCCAGTAACTCTTTCCCTTTAAACTCTTCTATAATTGTAACTTCTTTACCAAATACCCGCTCAACACAATCTTTAGCAACAATATAATTATTGTGATCATGAGCCAGTTTAACGTAATCTAATTTAGGATTAATGGTTAAAGCCATATTTGAAATTGTTGTCCAAGGGGTAGTGGTCCATGCTAAGTAATAAGTTTTTTCCTCATCTGTTTTCCGAAACATAACATAGATACTAGGGTCTTGAGTATTTTTATATCCTAAGCTGACCTCATGAGAAGAAAGTACCGTTCCATTACCTGGTGAATACCATTGTATTTTATATCCTTTATACAATAGTCCTTTTTTATATAGTTCACTGAGCGCCCACCAAATAGATTCTATGTAATCATTTTCAAAAGTGATATATGGATTTTCTTGATCTACCCAATAACCCATTCGATCGGTTAATTCATCCCACAAATCTTTGTACTTTAATACACTTGACCTGCATTCTGCATTGTATTTGGCAATCCCATATTCCTCTACCTGAGATCTTCCTGCCAGGCCAAGGGCTTTTTCAACTTCTATTTCTACAGGTAACCCATGAGTATCCCAACCAGCTTTTCGTTCAACCTTATAACCTTTTAATGTTTTATATCGACAAAATAAATCCTTAACAGTCCGGGCCATAACATGGTGGATACCTGGTTTACCATTGGCAGTAGGTGGGCCCTCATAAAAGTTGAACGGGATTCCTTCGCTACGACTGCTTATACTTTTTTTAAAAACTTGCTTTTCTTTCCATTCTTTTAGAATGTCAATTTCAGCATTTGGATAACTTAAGGTTTTTATTTCTTTGAACGATGGTGACATATAGAATCTTCGGTTTCGTACTCCTAAAGAAATGATAATATAAGCAATCTAGGCCAAATGCTGAGATTTTATTGCTCATTTCATTCGTCCAAGAAGGATATTATATTGCTTTCCCATCAGGTACAACCTCAGCTAACAGCCATCTTTATTCGTTCACTATTTTATTTAACTTTGATTCTAGCACAGCTATGGAATTCCAACACAATAGAAATATCACGAAAAAACAACCTTATCGAATTTGTTTTGTTTGCCTAGGCAATATATGTCGAAGCCCAACAGCTGAAGGTATATTTCAACAAAAAGTTAAAGAATGTAACCTTAATTCCTTTTTCTTTATTGATTCGGCAGGTACTAGTGCCTATCATGTTGGAGAGAAAGCTAACGCTACATCACGAAGAATAGCTGAATCTCACGGAGTACCTCTTCTTTCCCGAGCTCGTCAATTCAACTCTATAGATTTTTACGAATTCGATCTTATTTTAGCCATGGATTCAAGTAATTATGCTAATATAATGAAACTAAAGTCTGGTATCACAAATTCTCAAGTTGAAATGATGCGTAGTTTCGACCCAGATGGACCTAACGAAGATGTTCCAGATCCTTATTATGGTGGAATAAATGGTTTTGAAAATGTGTTTACCATACTTGAGCGGTCTAGTGAAGAACTTCTTAAACAGCTTTCACCCTATATAGTCAAAGAATAATTTTTGTAAACCTACTAGTAAATAAGTAAATTATCTTCATACTTTAGTGTTTTATAAAAGACACTAAAATTTTTAAACATACATACTTACCTACTAATAGATATGGCCACTAGCACCCGCGAAAAAATAATTCAATTAGGGGATGATTTATTGCGCAGGCAAGGCTTTAATGCTTTTAGTTACGCCGATATTTCTAAGCCATTACAAATTAAAAATGCCGCCGTTCATTATCATTTTCCTTCGAAACAGGATCTGGCTTTTGCAATTGCTCAGTGGCATAAGGATATCTTTGACCGCTTCAGCCAAAAAATGGCCACTAAAGAACCCAAAGATAGGTTAAAGACATTTTTAAATTTTTATCATTCGATTCATCTTAGTGAAAAAGTAGATATAATTAGCGCTTTTGCAACGGATTGGTACTCATTAAGACCTAATGTACAAACTGAAGTTCAAGAGTTTACTGAATTGGTCATTGAGTGGTTAACTGAACTAATTCAAGAGGGTTTGGATCTAGGACAGTTCCGAAAAATACAAAATACACGAACTACTGCCCTTAGAGTTTTAAGTTCCATATTTGCCTCAACTCAGTTGGTACGAATAACAAGCGATCAAGATTTTACACGTGTAAAAAATAGTATTTTAGAAGAATTATTAAACTAATTAGATATGAGTGCAGGCCTCATTCCAGGGTCTATAAGATCTGAGATCGAAACCGTATTATTTGCACCGATTGCAAAAGCTACTTTAATACAGGGTGGGGATATTTCGAAGGCTTTTAAAATTGAACTAGAAGATGGACAATCCTTTTTTCTGAAGTTTGACAAAGAGGAACTTGATACTATGAAATCGATATTCACTCAAGAAGTAAAAGGGTTAAATACATTACGCACTGCTAACACTTCTTTGGTAATACCTGAAGTCATTTCACATAATAACTCCTATTTATTACTGGAATATCTTGAAGAAGAAACACAGGGTAATGATTTCCAATTTGGAGTGGATATTGCCAAGTTACATAAGAATAGCAACGAATTATTTGGTTTTTCTGAGGATAATTACATTGGACCTATCAAACAAACGAATCGCTATCATGCCGATTGGTTGGAGTTTTTTTTTAGAGAACGTATTGAGCCGTTAACTAAGCAGGCTGTAGAAAAAGGTTTACTCAATAATAAGTATTGTAGTATTTTTGAGCGAGTATTTAATTACACCTATGTTGTTTTTCCAGATGAACCACCCGCACTCTTACACGGAGATCTCTGGTCCGGTAATTATTTTTTTACTAAACAGGGGCATGCAGCTATTTATGATCCAGCCATATATTACGGGCATAGAGAAATGGACCTTGCAATGACTAAGTTATTTGGTGGGTTCACCACAGCTTTCTATGATGGGTATCAAACTGAGTACCCTTTGCAATCTGGCTGGAAAGAACGACAAAAATTATGTCAACTCTACCCTCTACTTGTTCATGCCATATTATTTGGTGGAAACTATGTAAGGCAAACCAAAGCTCTTTTGGACCGTTTCTTTTGATATTCACTCAAGAGCCTATTACTACTTCATCATAATTGACTTCAGCTTGGCAGTGATATGTATCTTAACGAATGATTTCCATTTATTTTTATTAATTGCTACGTCGTAATTATAAATATCCACTAAGAATACTGGAGTCAATGATTCACAGGCTGATGCAAAATTTAGTATTCATTTAAAAAATACCAATGAATGGGAACCAAAGTACCAGATGCTACTAAAATATTAATCATCTAAGTCTAGCCTAATGAGCTCTATCATACAAATAATTGCATCAATTCTTTCATATTCTTCTCAATTCGATTATTCTCCAAATTTCCCATACTACCCACATGGCTGTGATCTAGATCTTTTGGTGGTATAAAGCTTCCATCATCCAATTCTTTACCCACCTTAATATAGGCATCTCTAAAACTTAAGCCAGACATGACTAAGTCGTTCACACGCTCAACAGAAAACAAAACGTCGTATTGCGAACCATCTAGCAAATTTTGCACCGGTTTTATTTTAGGAATTGCGTAGATACACATATCTAAGATGGCTTTTACATCATCCAATGCAGGGAAAATAAGATCTTTCAATAACTGAAAATCACGGTGGTAGCCTGATGTTAGATTTCCAGTGAGATGAGTAATTGATACCGGAAGTGCACTTATTACCGCACTTTTAGCCCTCATTAATTCAAATATATCCAGATTTTTTTTATGCGGCATAATACTACTACCTGTCGTTAATTCATCAGGCAAGGTGATAAAGCCAAAATTACCACTGTTATACAGGCAGATATCGGAAGACAATTTATTGATAGTTTGGGCAAGTGCAGCTAATGCAAAACTAACACTCTGTTCTACTTTACCTCGCCCCATTTGCGCGTATACAACATTCACGTTCATCCCCTTAAACTCTAGTAATTCAGTTGTATAATCTCTATCTAACGGAAAGGAAGAACCGTAACCGGCGGCAGAACCCAATGGATTTTGGTTGACTATGTTATAGCTCGCATAGAGTTGATGCGTGTCATCTACTAAAGCTTCGGCATAGGCCCCAAACCATAAACCAAAGCTGGACGGCATTGCCGCCTGAGTGTGAGTATAGCCCGGCAGTAGCACCTTTTTGTGCCTCTCACTCTGTGCTAAAAGAACTTTGAATAAAGCCATTATCTGCGAAGTCAGATTCACTATCTCGTCCCGGAAATACAATTTTAAATCGACTAATACTTGGTCATTTCTTGACCTACCCGCGTGAATTTTCTTCCCTAACGATCCTAATTTCTCCGTTAACATAAATTCAATTTGAGAGTGAATATCTTCTACTCCATCATTTATAACGAATTGACCAGTTTCAATATCTTCTTTCAATATTCGTTCTAATTCCGCTACTAGAGTGTCGCATTCCTGCTGAAATAATAGACCCACTTTTGCTAGCATCTTCACATGCGCAATACTTCCTTGCACATCGTAAGGAGCAAGACGTAAGTCCCATTCATTGTCTTTGCCAATGGTAAATGCTTCTATTTTATCATCGATAAGGAGACCTTTGTCCCATAATTTTTTAGCCATATTCGTATCTATTTATTTTCACTTGGTAATGTAATGAGTTCCATTCTCACCGTATGTTTTTATCCTGGACTCCAATAAGGAATTTCTAAGCCATTCAGTAATTGAGCATAGCCCATTAAACCGCCTAGAATTTCATGTATATAAATGTATTCATTCGGAGTATGCGAACGATGGGTGTTACCAGGGCCTATTTTAACACTGGGAAATGGCATTTGAGCCTGATCCGACATTGTTTTTGAGGAAACTCTCGACACGCCAAGCTCTTTTGCTTTCAGCACAACTGGATGATGATTCGCTATTCCAGAAGAATTTAAATGGAGCGATCTGGGCTCCACCTGCCCATCTATATGTTCACAAATAATATTCACTATTTCAGCATTGGTATAACAGTCATTAGGTCGGACGTCCACCACAAAACGGCAACTGTCCGGTACTACATTGTGCTGTGTTCCCGCTACTATTTGCGTCACATTCATACTGACTTCTCCGAGCCGTTCAGAAACCTTTTGAAATTCATAGCTTCTAAACCATTCTATTGCATCCACCGCCTTATAAAGTGCATTAACTCCTTCCCCTCTAGCCGCATGTCCAGATTCACCCAATGTTGTTACATCCAATACAATTAATCCTCGTTCGGTAACAGCCAATTCCATAGAAGTAGGTTCGCCAACCACCGCTAAATCCACCGCTCCCATTGCCTCCAAGGTTATTGGAACCCCATTTATCCCAGAAATTTCCTCTTCAGCAGAAGCTAAAAAAAGGAGATTAAACGATTGATCGCGTTCATTAAGCCAATAAAATATATACAACAAACAGACCAGAGGAGCCCCCGCATCATTGCTACCCAATCCGAGTAATTTTCCATCCATTTCAACCGGTTCAAATGGATCTGTATCCCAATTAGATGTGGCTCGAACCGTATCATGATGTGAATTGAGTAGAAGAACCGGTGCTCCATCCACCCAATGTTTACCACGTGCCAGCACATTATTTTGAATGCGTTCAACTTCAAATCCGTGGGACTGAAGATTTTTTTCTATTATCAAGGCTGATTCATGTTCTTGACCACTGTAAGATTTAGTTGCAATTAACTGTTTCAACAAATTCATGGCCTGCTCTGCAACTGCATTCCATTCGTCAATTGAGTGAGTAGTTGAGTTCATAAGTGTGAGTTTTGGGTACTCAAAAGCATTTGACCAGTCATGAATAATTCCGGCCCTAGTCTAGTCGCAAATAAGTCCCCATGGTTTGAGTGTACAAATCTTTTGGATGAACAATACGGACGTGTCTGACTCCTGCCTGAACGGCTTTAAAACCTAGATCTAACTTGGGAATCATCCCCCCGCTCACCTTTCCATCTTTTTTAGCCAACATAAAATCTTGCGGATTTAAAAACTCGCATAACTTCCCATTTATCATGACTCCTTCTAAATCAAAACATAAGTTCAAATTGACCTGAAAAGGGGTGTTTTTGGCTAACGCAATTGCAACATGCGCTGCAATACTGTCGGCATTTGTATTTAACAACTGCCCAGATCCGTCAGAACTCAAAGGAGCCAATACCGGTATAATTCCCCTTTCTAGTAAGACTAATAGTTCATCGGTATTGATCCATTCAATATCCCCTACCCATCCAAAATCTATAGGGTGCGGAGGCCTCTTAACCGAACGAATAATGCCCATATCTGCGCCTGTCAACCCCAATGCCTTTCGCCCTCGTGACTCTAACTGTGCTACCATTTTTTTATTAATGAGCCCACCATACACCATAATGGCAATATCCAACATAGCCGGGTCAGTAACTCTCCGCCCATCAATCATCTGGCTCTTAACTCCAAGTACTTCTGCCATACTGGTCGCTTGCGTACCCCCTCCATGTACTAATATTACCGGGTGTTTTAGCCTAGCCAAGCCATCTAATATACTGCCTTGTTGTTGTTCATCTTCAGCTACTTTTCCTCCTATTTTGATTACAAAAATGGTGTTAGTTAGCTGCTTAGTATTGGAATCTTTAGTATTCATACGCTTTATTACTTGGTACCCTTTTGTTCAAGGAGCATGGAAAGCACCGTTTGCATAGAGACTACACGGTTCGCCGCTTGCTGAATCACCAAACTTTTTGGACTATCAATAATCTGATCACTCACAATCATATTTCTGCGAACGGGCAGGCAATGCATAAAATAGGCTTGATTAGTTAGGTCCATTTTAACCTGATTTATCATCCATGCAAAATCCTGATGTAGCACCTGTCCGTAGTGATTGTAACTGGACCAATTTTTGGCATAAATAAAATCTGCCCCCTCAAACGCCAAGAACTGGTTCGTCTCAACCCGGGCAGATCCAACAAATTTCGGGTCCAGTTCATATCCCTCAGGATGGGTAATTATTAGATCTACTGGGGCCCTATTCATCCATTGCGCAAAGGAATTAGCCACGGCGTGGGGTAAAGCGCGCGGGTGAGGCGCCCAACTTAGTACCACCTTAGGGCGTTCGGTCTTTTTGAACTCATCAATCGTAATTAGGTCGGCAAAAGCTTGCAAAGGGTGTCCAGTGGAAGATTCCATGTTAATAATAGGTACGCCAGCATGTTTCATAAAGGAGGTCAGAACGGGTTCGGCATAATCCAGATCTCGATCTTGAAGAGATGCAAAGGCACGTATAGCTAAAAAGTCAAAGTAAGCTCCCATTACGCCCGCCGCCTCTTTGATATGTTCTGCAGAGGCTCCATTCATTATTTTTCCATCGGAAAACTCCAGTTTCCAACTTTCTGAACCAACATCAAGGACAACTACATCCATCCCTAGATTTTGCGCGGCTCGTTGCGAACTTAGACGCGTGCGTAAACTGGGATTAAAAAATAGTAGTCCTATACTTTTGCGGTTTCCTTCAGTATACCCCTTTTTGGGTTGAGCTTTAATAGATTGGGCCCTAGCCAAGGCTAACTCTAGGGACCCAATATCATCTACATCAAAAAAATGATTCATTCGCTTAATGTTGCATTACCTGTTTTAACCCGTCTAGAAAATAATCTATCTGAGTCTGTGTGATATTAAGGGGTGGAAGTAGTCGAATCGTATTTGGATTCGAAGAACTTCCTGTAAAAATAAATTGCTCATACAACATTTTTTTGCGCATATCGGCAACAGGCTCTGAAAACTCAAGGCCTATCATTAATCCCTTGCCTCGAATTTCTTGAATAGCCACATTAGTCGACAAGCGCTCTATGAGGTAGGCTCCCATTTCTTGGGCATGTTGCATTAAATTCTCCGATTCCAATACTTCTAACACAGCAAGGGAGGCCGCACAGGCCAAATGGTTACCTCCATAGGTGGTACCTAGCATACCTGGGATAGCCTCAATTTCGGGAGCTATCAATATGCCACCAACGGGAAAACCATTTCCCATACCTTTAGCCATCGTAATGATATCTGGACGAATACCCGAATATTGATGAGCAAAAAAATAACCGGTGCGCCCAAAACCTGATTGCACTTCATCCAGTATTAATTTAGTTTCTGTGTTTGTACATTCTTCGCGCAAAAACTGCAAAAATTCATCCGAAGATTCGACAATACCACCCACGCCTTGTATCCCTTCGATGATTACACAACATACCTGCTTTGTGGCTAGGTGCTCAGCCACCTCCTTTTGGTTTCCTAATTCACAACGAATAATTTCGGCCCTTTCATTGACAGGAAAAACCAATTTTGGGTTATCTGTTGCTGCTACCGCCAAAGATGTACGCCCATGAAAAGCTTTATCAAAGGTTAAAATTTTACTACGCCTATTAACGGATGAGGCTACTTTAAACGCATTTTCAACAGCCTCAGCTCCAGAATTACACAAGAACAACTGGAAATCATGATAGCAGCACATTTGCCCTAGCTTTTGATCCAATTCATGTTGTATAGATATGGGTACTGAATTGGAATAAAAAGAAATCCGATTCATTTGGTCTTTTATTCGCTTTATATAATGAGGATGTCTGTGACCAATGGAAATGACTGCATGGCCTCCATAAAAATCAAGGTATCGCTGACCATTAGCATCCGTCACCCAAGCTCCCTCGGCGCTTATTGGTTCAACATCAAATACCGGATAGACAGGAAACATACTCATGAGTTACCCTTTGAACTAATTTTATCAAATGATTTTTTCAACCCCTGAATAAATGCCGAACTCAAACACTGATATTCCATCTCATTCAATCCTGCAATGGTATATCCCATAGGTGTAGTCACTTTATCGATTTCACTTTCTGGGTGACTACCCTGCACCATCAGCAAAGAAGCCGCCCCCAAATTAGCTGCACCAATGATAGCGACCTTTTGGGGCATCTGTAGTTTATTTTTTTCGTAGGACATAGGAATTAGCGAGTAAGGTGAAAATATACATTGGATGTTTAAGTAGGCAATATTTTTAGTCTGTGATTAATGAGAACTTAGTTAAAATACACTGGCTTTTAGTGTAAGTCCCATTTGTTGGTCCCATCCCATCATAATATTCATGTTTTGAATAGCTTGACCCGAAGCTCCTTTTAACAGATTATCAATAGCCACCGTGACTAATACCTGATTTTCCACTTTTTCAAGGTGAATAAGGGCTTTATTGGTATTAATAACCTGTTTTACACTTATAGATTCTTCCGATAGGTGTATAAAAGGTGCCTCCGAATAATATGCATGAAACCATTCTTTAATTTCCTGTTCTGGTACATCTATTTTTTGATAACAAGCAGCCAATATTCCACGAGTAAAAGCTCCCCTCATAGGGATAAAATGTATGTTAGGAACCTTTGATTGTAGGCTGGATATACTGGCCCTGATCTCACCCAAATGCTGGTGAGTGAATGCTTTGTATATCGAAGCATTATTGGAACGCCAAGAGAAATGGGTAGTAGAACTAAGATGAGCACCTGCACCTGTACTTCCAGTTATAGCGCTGACATGGACTTCTTCGTGCAATTTCCCTTGATTCGCCAAGGGTAATAAAGCCAACTGAATAGCCGTAGCAAAACAACCTGGATTTGCTACAAAATGAGCTTTTCGAATAATACTATGTTGAAGTTCAGCTAAACCATATACAAATTTCTTACCGCAGCATAGATGTCGTTCACTATACTTTTCTTGGGTCAGTTCCCACCGCGCATCTGCACTTAAATCAATGACCTTAGCTCGGGTTGGTATCCAGCCCAGATCGAACACCTCCGTAGTTTTTCCATGACCTAAACACAAGAATACTACTCTACAGGTATCTGGTAATTTCTCAACAAAATTACCGGAAAGCTCACCAATTAAATCGGGATGAGCCTTACATAAATGTTGTCCAGCATGACTTTGGCTTTGAACAAATAACGAATCTACTTTGGGATGAGTAGATAACAATCGAATCAATTCACCTGCAGTATAGCCAGCACCCCCAATTATACCAACATCTATAGCAGCCGAATCTAGCTCCAGTAAATTAGTTGTTTCTTTGGTTGGA
Organism: uncultured Balneola sp.; assembly: GCA_902529115.1. Taxonomy (GTDB): domain Bacteria; phylum Bacteroidota; class Rhodothermia; order Balneolales; family Balneolaceae; genus UBA1275. The sequence continues at coordinate 16,541 of CABZVB010000014.1, read as the reverse complement.
GTATTCATTTAAGCCCTCCCTTCATCATTAGCGTCACTTAGATTGCTATCTGATTTTTGCGCCTTTTTATTCACCTTCTCCATACTATCATATGTGTGGGTTGAATTGGAGAGTATTTTAGTGAACCCTTTTACCTCTTCTGCTGTCCACCTTTGATTCATTTCACCATACTGCCCTGCTTCGGATTGCAGTAAATCAAAAGGAGATTCTATACCCTGTACATCAAAATATCCAGGATGCAGTCGAACAAATACTTTCCCACTCACACGTTTCTGAGTTGACGATAAAAATTGTTCAATGTCTCGCATCAAAGGATCTAAATACTGGCCTTCGTGCATCATCATCCCATACCATTCACCCATCTGGTCTTTCCAATATAATTGCCATTTAGATAGACAGTGTTTCTCCAAGGTGCGATGAGATTCTATTAACACCATAGGTGCGGCCGCCTCGAAACCTACACGCCCTTTAATACCAATGATTGTATCTCCCACGTGATGATTTCGACCAATTCCATAAGATGAAGCCATGGTGTCTAGCTCTTTGATAAGATCAATAGGGTCCATGCGCTCTCCATTTAGCCCAACTGGTTCGCCTTGTTCAAATTCTATTTCAATTCTATTTGTTTCGGTTTTAGTAATGGGGCTAGGCCAAGCAAATTCAGGTAGTGATAAATGAGAGGTTAAGGTTTCAGCCCCTCCGATTGAGGTTCCCCAAAGTCCTTTATTAATCGAGTATTTGGCATGCTCCCATGATTTTTCAATCCCATGTTCTTTAAGAAAATCCACCTCCTCTTCACGACTTAACCGTTGATCACGAATAGGAGTAATGATCTCTATCTCAGGAGCCATAATTTGAAAAACCAGATCGAACCGAACCTGATCATTTCCAGCACCTGTAGACCCATGGGCGATAGCATCTGCTCCAATGTTTTTTGCATATTCGGCTATAGCAATCGCTTGAAACACCCTCTCAGCACTAACACTTAAAGGATAAGTTTGATTCTTTAACACATTTCCAAAGAGTAAATAACGAATACCATGATTGTAAAATTTCTGCTCAATATTCAAACAAAGATGATACTTAATGCCTAATTCAACCGCTTTAGTAGCTAAATCATCTACTTCCTCTGCATCGAATCCACCGGCATTTACCGCTACAGAATGCACTTCATATCCAAGATTTTTTGCTAAATAAATAGCGCAATAACTGGTATCTAAACCACCACTAAAGGCCAATACTACTTTTTTCATGATTTTAATTGCTTGGAAGGTTTTATGACTTTAAGAAATGACTGCTTCTTTAGGCGAACCCACCTGTAGAATGTTTCTAAATTCTGCTTTTTTTTCTCTTCCGATTGAATATTAGGTTTTTTTGGGTCATACAACATACCAGTACATAAGCAGTTACTGCGATTATTCCTGCTTAATATATCATAATTTGGACAGCTCTGGCAGCCTTTCCAAAATGTAGCATCGTTAGTTAGCTCTGAAAAGGTCACTGGATTATACCCAAGGTTTGAATTTATTTTCATTACGGGAAGAGAGGTAGTAATTCCAAATAGCTTCGCCTCTGGATATTTCTTCTTCGATAATTCAAAGGCTTTAGCTTTGATTTGTTTTGCCAAACCCAGTCCTCTATACTCCGGATTTACAATAAGACCTGAATTAGCCACATATTTTTTGTTCTCCCACACCTCTATATAGCAAAAACCAGCCAACTGTTCTCCATCTAGGGCAATTACGGCATTCCCATTGGCCATTTTGGTTTTAATGTATTCCGGCTCCCGCTTAGCGATACCTGTTCCACGTTGTTTAGCCGCTATTTCTATAAGTTCACAAATAGCTCCCGCATAGGGATAATGCGAAGATGTACAATAATGTAGAGTGAATATCATAAGTAAGTATAAAAGAGTGAAAAATGAGAGTTAAAGTATAGTTGCGGAAAAATGAGCGTTGAAAGTAAATACGCTCGGAGTAATGGCAATTACCGCCGTCGCCGATAGATAGGCCGTACCGGATTTACCGGAATTGAAATTGGTCGATATACTTCAGAGATTAGCATAACTAGAAATTACGCTTTTTGATATTTTAATTACAATTCCGTTATATCTTTTTTTTAAACCTCAATAATTAACTATTTAAGTAGCTGTTACTATTGCGCATTAACCCCTTCATATCTATCCTATTTATTCTGCTAGTTAATCTTTATCAAGAAGTTAATGCACAAATTCCTGCGCAAAATGGCTCCATTGAAGGTCTATTTTCATATAATTCACCTGAACAAATTAGTACACAAGCGCAGAAACTATTTTTAGAGGGCTTGCTCGCCGTTAACAATACTTCTTTTGAGGAGGGCTTGACACTTCTCCTAAAAGCAGAGGAACTTGATCGTAATCAGAGTGGTATTACCCATGCCATAGCTAATATATATCTTCATCTTAATGATTTTGATAACGCACTTTTTTATGCAGAAAATAGCCTAATAATAGAACCTATGAATCAATGGTATAAAATTCAATTAGCCCAAATTTTGTATGCCAAGGGGTACTATCAAGCAGCTGTAAAAGAATTAGAATTAATTCTAAGTCAACATAAATATCATTGGGCTGCACTGAATTTTTTAATAGATATGCATCAAAAAATGAGCTTTTTAGCGGATGCCAATGAGTTGATTCGTGAGCGTATATTGGAACCTCTACAAAGGGCGGCCACCCTGCACTCCCCTAGAATGTCTCAACTTAATCAACTACCTATCCAGCCCTTCAGCCAAATACACAAAGACTGGTATAAACTGCTCTATAGAAATTTTGAACTGCTTGGTATACCCGACTCAATGGAAACTGTTGCCAGCGAAATGCAGTATTTATTTCCCTATGAGCAAGGAATAGGCAAGTTTGCTCTCAAGAAAGATGATGAAGAAATCTCTGATAACTTTAGATTTACTGAAGCAACCTTAAATGATGCTGATAAATATACACCTGCACCAGATAAATCTGAAAGTTCTTTGCTTTTTCAAAAGCTTCAACAAAATACGACCCCAAATAATCCCGAAGAGGCCATATTGTGGTTGCACAAGTTGAATGATAGTGAGATAGGATTAATTAACCGGAAAACTTTAGTCTTAGAGTGGAATGAACTTTTTCCTGAGCAAGGAGAAATTTTAAGCGAATTAGGTCGGATAGAACTTGAATTAGATAATCAAAACGCAGCAAAGAAACGATTCGAACAAGCTATTCGTAGTCCTGGGCCGCGTTCCAAAAAATCAGAATGGTACCGGCAACTCGGTAAACTGCAAGCCGAGGCTGGAGACCTTGAACCCGCTGAGCGTTCATTCAGCTATGCACTTCGTTATGACCCTAATAACGCCTATGCATGGGCTAGTTTTGCCTATTTTAAAGCACGATATAAAAACAACAGGGCCGAGGCTGAGGCGAAAATTGAACAAGCCCTTTCAATTAAACCAAAAGATGCCACTTTGATAGAAATAAAGGGAGATATATATCATTTATTCAGTGAATCAGATGAGGCAGTAATTTGGTGGGTAAAAGCCCTCGAATTAGGTGGACCGACCCAACGAATACAGCAAAAGTTATCAGGAAACCATGATTAAATGGTATAAACATTCCATTCTATTCGGATTATATTTAACCATAAGTATAATATTATATAATGGTTGTGGTAGAAGTATTTTTATGTTTCCTTCATCAAGTGACCAACTGTATACCTTATCAAACATGCCCTTATCCGAAATATACGGCCAGCTAGAAATACAGTCTCCCCCAAGATCATTTTTCGGCAAAGGTAAATTATTGTTCAGTGCTCCAGGACAAAGTGAACGGCTTAGTTTTGATTATTATGTTAGTCAAAACCGAGAAGTCTACGAGCTTAAAAATCGTATCGGTATTCCTGTGGCAACCATACAGATAGATGTAGACTCCGTGTTATTTTTAGACAGAATTGAATCACAAGTAATTAGATGGCACAAAAATGCTATTCCTTTGAGTGCTTCAGCCCTTATACCCCCTATTCGTTTATACGAACTCATACATTATGAGCATTGGATTTTACAAACTCAACAAGTTCATCAGTCTGCCAAAGATATACGTTTAACTATACCGGACATTGGTTATGTTTTTCTTGAATTAGAGACCTTCGCACTTTCAAAGATCTATCATAATAAATCTTCCCGAGAAAGCAGTGGCGAAGTTTGGAAACTTCAAGTGAATGGCAGAAAGAACTATAAAAATTCTCCAATTGCCCGTACATTTAGTATTGAGAATGAAACACGTAAATCACAATTATTTATACAACTTGTTGAACTACAATTCAACCAATCCATTATACCTCCAACGGTAACTATTCCCAATAATTACACCCAGAACCAATAAGTTGATTAGTACTTCTGCACCATATTGTACCCAGGAATCTCGCTTTGGCTTATTGACCTTAGTTACTATAACATACCTCTTTGGCTTCATGGTATTGGGCATTCTAAGACCTAATGAGCTCTCGGCTCAAACCTATCAAGAACGAAGAAACGCTATACTAGACAAACAGAACGAAACACGATCTGAAATTGAAGAATTATCCAAGCGAATAAGAGAATTTGAACAACAAATAAATGCTAACGAGAACGAATATAGCAAGATATTTCAGCAATATGAGCAGTTAAATAAGATGATTGCTCTTCAAGACAATAAAATTAGAAGCCTTGAAGGAGAACAATACCAGATTGTAGAAGAAGTGAATCTAATTAATGATCAAATACAGTTACGGGAGAAGGAATTACAAAAATCCTTGGATAATTACCGGGAGATAATGCGCTATACATATATAAATGGGCGGCTTAATTCCATTGAATTGTTAGCCACGTCAAAGTCTGTTAATCAGATGATTAGACGTGCTTATTACTTGAATAAACTAGAAGATTTTAAACGAAGTAAAAGAGATGAAATCGTCGCTAAACAGCAAGAACTTAATGGTATACAAGTTGATTTAGAAAGTAGTATAAAAAAGAACAGCCTAGTCATAAACGAAATTGAAAAAGAAAAAACAAAACTTGATTACCAACGAAATCTACAGCTAAGAAGTGCCCAACGACTTAAAGCAGAGAGTTCTACCCTGCTGAATCAGCTTAGACAAGTTCAAACTCAAAAAGATAATCTTGAAAATGAGTTCTCAAGCCTTATAGCAGAGGAAGATAGAATACGTGAACTTGAGAATGAACGACTAAGGCGTCTAGAAGAAGCACGCACCATTGCAGATGCTGCAAGAAGAGCAGAAGAGGTGGCAAAATACTCTACCCCGACTCGAGCCTCCTATGTTTCAGATGATATCTTAAATGCGTATGAGCAAAATTTTTCTGTGTCTAAAGGTCAACTACCCTGGCCTGTAAAATCTACCACTGTATCAAAGAAATTTGGCATTACCAGAAACCCCTTGTACGGAACTAGAACAGAACACCCAGGAATAAATATAGTAACGCGTGCAGGAGAAGAAGTTCGAGTAGTTTCTGATGGCTATGTGTTTGCTATTCAACCACTACCAGGATATGGTAATGTGGTATTTGTTAAGCATGGCTCATACTATACCGTATATGGAAATTTGAGTGAAATTTATGTTAATAGTTCAACCATTTTACGGGCAGGAAGTCCTGTTGGTCGTGCAGGCACAGTAGAATCAGAAATGGGGGAAAGCATCTTTTTCGCCGTTCGAAAAAATAACAACAATTTGAATCCAGAAGAATGGTTAACCAAATAATTGATAGTGAACATTTCCCACGAATGGCTTTCTACATATCTGGGTTATTGGTGGTTTCTGGAGCTTTTACCATTTTCTCATCTGAATTATTCCCATATGCACTAAAATCAATACTACACAGTATTGGTATATTTCTTGGTCTTGGTTTGGTTTATTTTAATATGATCCGGATAAGTTCACGCCGGTATATGCGACAACTAGATGGGCCTTCAAAGATGCCTCGAGTTTTTGCAGTCTTGATTGGTGGACTTCCCTTATTTTGGATTAGTATCTATGATACCGATTGGCCTTTAGACACTCTTTTAATATATGTTGGGATAATACTGTTCTTCAGTGCCTTGGGTGCTCATTTAGGGCAAAAAGCAGGACAAAAAGCCCAAGAACTATTTCGAAAGCAATTAAAGGCCTATTTTGAAAAAGTTCAGTCGCAACAAACCAAAAACCCTTCAGTCTCACCCAACCATGAATCAACAGACCCCCCGCCTTTGTCATAATAGCTTATTTAGTTTACTCTACAATTTTATACTCATTATTTTGCTAAGTTCTTGCTTTGCTTGGGCACAAGATTCTTCAGAAAATACAAACTATTCTAGGTCTTGGACTCCAGAGGAGCTCCATGACATTGGCACAGCAGCTTCAGCCGAGCAATTAGAATATTACATCCGTCAATTAGCGGGTTTCGGGACACGTCACACCTTATCGGATACCGTTTCGGACACCCGAGGCATTGGCGCTGCTCGACGTTGGATTAAAGCTGAGTTTGAAAAAATATCAGATGATTGTGGTAGATGCTTAGAGGTTTTTTATGTTTCAGGAATCGTAGAACCGCAAAGAAGAGTTCCAGAAGCGACCAATGTGGTGAATGTAGTGGCAATTCAACGAGGTTATGCTGATCCAAATAGATTCGTAATAATGAGTGGTGATATTGATTCTCGGGTTTTAGATCCCAATGATGGAACTTCTGATTCGCCAGGAGCAAACGATAATGCTTCTGGAATGGCAGGAGCCATAGAAGCGGCTCGAATTCTTTCTAAGTATCAATTTCCATCATCCATCATATATACTGGTCTATCTGGAGAAGAACAAGGCTTATTAGGTGGTAAGATTTTAGCAGATTATGCCATAGCGAATGAATGGAACATAAAGGGAGTGTTGAATAATGATATGATTGGAAACATCAAGGGGATTAATGGGGTCATTAATAATACAACAGCCCGAGTATTTTCGGAAGGCACTCGCTTCATAGAAACCGAGCAAGAGGCTCGAATACGAAGATTTACCGGCGGGGAAGTTGACTCACCCTCCCGAAATCTCGCACGTTATGTAGATCTTATGGCCGACCGTTATATCCCCAATTTAGATGTTATGATGATCTATCGCCTCGATCGCTTCGGCCGCGGCGGACATCATAGACCGTTCAATGAGGCTGGATTTCCTGGGGTCCGAATTATGGAGACCAACGAAAACTACTTTATGCAACATGAAGATATACGGGAAGAAGATGGTATAAAATATGGGGATACGATCGATGGGGTAGATTTTGATTATGCAGCTAAACTAACCAACTTGAATGCAGTTATAATGGCCAGTATGGCATGGGCACCTGCACCCCCAGCCAATGTGCAAATTCGAGGGGCCGTTCGCCCTAGTACTACTCTTTCTTGGGACGCCTTAAACCCAAGCAAGAATCCCCAGCTAGCTGGTTATAAAATTTATTGGAGACTCACCGATTCTAACCAATGGCAGTGGAGCAAGTTTTTACCCTCAGATACGGTAGAACACACCCTTGAAAATATTGTTATTGATAATTACTACTTTGGTGTAGCAGCTGTTTCCATAAATGGCTTTGAAAGTCCTGTAGTCTTCCCAGGACCAGCAGGCTCTTTTGGTAAGTAGGATGATAATAAAACCTGCTAGTTAAAATTAATTGAGCCAGGCTATGACTTGACTTACAAATACAAGCTTGTCTATCTAGCCACTATGTTTACCTTTATTTTGAGCATTTCAGAAAGCAAGTGAGATTTTCTCATAGCCCCCCCAAATCTCAAGACTTGGTTCATCAATGGTTTGAATAAAAATAGTACAAGTCTTTTTACCAAGATCAACTCTCAGGTCCTGGACATTTTGATAATGACTACGATCTAAGCCATCAGCTACGCGTAATAAACTCGATAATCGTGTAATTCTTTTTTGAATATCCTTGGGCAAGGCAGCAAATTCCTCATGTCGCTTTTTAGGAGTAGACCGGCGATGATAACGGGCGACATGGCCCATTATAGCAATTTCTTCTTCTCTAAAACCCTTTAAATCAGCGTTTAAAATAAGATATAATGCGTGCTTATGATGCTTTGAATGAGAAATATGATACCCAATATCATGCATTAGAGAAGCATATTCCAACAACTCTCGATCATCAACATGCAATTTTAACGAGGCCTGTAGGGCATCGAATAATTTTATCGCTAAATTTGTGACTTGTCTCGAATGTTGCTCATGCCAATTACACTTTCTAAGTAACTCAAAAACACTTCTTCGACGTGGATCAGAAGTAGCGCCACCATGTAGTCCAATAAATTCTTTTTTCAAATATCTAATTATCATCCCTTCTCTGAGTGCTTGGGTAGAAATACGAACAGATTTTAAGCTAAATTCATCCATAAGGTATCGAAGCAATATCATTCCAGTATTAATAAAATCGACTCTTTTTTCATCTAAACCAGGTATTAGTTGACGTTCGAACCTATTTAATCCAATAAATGAGTTGTAGAATCCAATAAAGTCTTCGCGACTGAAAATCCATTCATTTAAAGCAAAGGATTCTACATCAACTCCCTGGTCAGCAGCAATCATTGACGCAATATTTTGCATTGTCCCTGATGAACCTATTATGTACTCAGTTGGCCATTGGTTCAATGCATCTTGAACTGATAATAAGCTCTGTTTGTAATAGGCCTTAATTTCATCAATCTGTTCAAATGATATAGGATCGTTTGGCTTAAACCGATCCATAATCCTTGATACGCCTATTTTTAACGATTTTAAAAAGTAAAACTGGTGTTTATTACCCAGAATGAATTCAACACTCCCACCACCTATATCGACAATTAAAACTGGCTTTTCATCTAAACTGAGTCCATGTTGGACTGCAAAACCAATGAGCTCAGCTTCCATACTTCCAGGTATAGCTCTAATTTTTATCCCAACTTCATCTATGCTGCGTTGAATAAATACTCCCCCATTTTCAGCCTCACGAATAGCACTGGTTGCATACGCTAAAATTTGATCTACCTTATAGCTATCACAAAGAATCTTAATTTTCTGCAAAGCGGAAAGACCTCTATCCATTGCTTCGAGTGATAATCTACGGCCGATACCTTCCTTAGCTAAAACCACCATTTCTTTTAGATCATCTATACGCCGGAAGCTCCCATCGGACATTATTTCTACAACGACCACATGAAATGAGTTGGTTCCTAAATCAATGGCAGCAATTTTTTTTATCGGGCTTGGGGTGTTTATACTAAGTCCAATCATAGTGAACTAAGCTACAAAAGTGTTCGCAATTGTACACCTTAGAATTTTTTATCTTTATCATTCTCATTAATTACAGGATCATTATGGTTATAATCATTGGTGCAGGCCCTATTGGGCTAGCAACTGGAATAGAGCTAAAAAAACGAAGTATACCATTCTTGATAATTGAAAGAGGTTGCTTGGTTCAATCGCTCTATAATTATCCGATAAATATGAGCTTTTTCTCGACTTCGGATAAACTTGAAATTGGGGGTATCCCCTTTATTTCTCATGGGTTTAAACCCTCGCGTAGTGAGGCGCTGGAATATTATAGAAGAGCTGCACAATATTATGATCTACCCATACATTTGTATGAAGCAGTTCTGGAAGTAAATGGGAGTAATAGAGATTTTATTGTAACCTCCAATAAAAATGAATATCACGCGAGTAAAATCGTTATTGCAACCGGATTTTATGGAACTCCCAACAAGATGGGTATCCCAGGTGAAAACCTATCAAAGGTGCAGCATTATTACAAAGAAGCGCATCCATATGTCGGCCAAAAAGTCTTGGTTGTTGGGGCTGGTAATTCTGGGGTAGATGTGGCCTTAGAATGCTTTCGATCAGGCGCAGAAGTTTCAATGGCTATTCGCTATTCTCAAGTTAAACCCACGGTTAAATATTGGGTTAAACCTGACATAGAGAATCGAATTGAAAAAAAAGAGATTACGGCTTATTTCAATAGTGAAGTGATCGAAATACGTGATGATGAAGTTGATCTAAACACTCCTGACGGACCGATTACCATTCAGAATGATTTTGTTTTTGCTATGACAGGATATCGGCCGAATTATGCTTTACTAGATCGATTAGGAATCGAGTACTCTGCTGATGAAGCATGTATACCGGTTTATGATGAACAACATCTTGAAACCAATCGAAAAGGCATCTATGTAGCTGGGGTAGTTTGTGCTGGGAAAAAAACGAGTACGCTTTTTATTGAAAATTCGAGAGTGCACGCGGAGCAGATTGCTACACATATTATGCTCTCAATGAAATAAAAAGTTGTATCAGCATCTTAAATCCCAGGTATAAAAAAGGGCAAGCGACCCATATCACGTCGCTACGACCAGATTACCGCTGCTGCATTCCTGCCCTGACGGAGTTCAAAGGGAGCTGACTGTATGGGACTTACCCTAAAGTGTAAGATACGACCTTTTTAGGCGAAGACTCAAGGAAAAAATCTGCTAATTTATTTACTCGTCATTACAAATACTCCATCCCAATCTGCTGGAGGCGGGTTTTTTACCATTGTATGGCATCGTTCTATAAATAATTGGGATGGATTTTGTGTGTTCCATTCTAATTGTTCTGATTGCTTAAAATAATTGATGGCGCCGTTAAAATCTCCACGAAAATATGCCTCCATTCCTTGATGATAAGTACCAATCGCATCGAGTTTACGCTGGTCTGCATCTTCCCGAAGACCCGCAATTTCAAATACTTTAACTGGCTTGGTTCTACCTTTTACTACAATATTATCCAATAATCGGAAGAGGCATTCATCCCCACATTCTTCAGCCTCTTGCTTTGTAGCCTCAGTCACCATGGTGAATACGTGATATGCTTTGGCTCCACTTTCACACCTAGCGGCCAAATTAACATTGTCCCCCATCATAGTGTAATTAAACCGTCGTAACGATCCCATATTCCCTGTAACCATATCACCGGTATTAATACCCATCCTATGCTGCATAGTATGCACAATATCGGGCCAGTCTTCTGTCGCCCATTTCGCACGTAATTCCGCTAATTGCTTATCCATTAACTGGGAGGTTAGACAGGCTCTATAAGCATGATCCTTCATAGGTACTGGTGCGCCATAAAAAGCAACTATAGCATCTCCTATAAATTTATCTAAAGTGCCGCCTTGATCGTTGATAATATCAGTCATAGCTGTAAGATATTCATTAATAAGCAATACTAGTTTCTTGGGCTCTAGTTTTTCAGAAAAACTAGAAAATGATACGATATCCGAAAAGAAAGCAGAAATATAGCTATCCTCCCCCCCTAACTTAGGTTCTTCTCCCGATTCAATCATTTGACTTACCAAAGTTGGTGAAACATAGGATGAAAACATTCCTTGGATTCTACGCTTCTCTCGTTGCTCATTTACAAATTCATAGGCAACAGTGCCTACTTGACCAATGAAGACCGTAATCATAACCCCAGTTACATATAAAAAGAACTGATATTCTATAAATAATTGCTGTGCAAGAAAATAATACCCTACCATCAATACCAACATAAATGGAAAGCCTAAGGCGGGACCAAATCGTCTATTAAACATGATAACAAGTATTGTCAATAGTATCATAATAATCATGTTGGTGTTATTACTCTGCTTTTTTAAATAATTGCCGTCCAACATGGTCTGTAATGCGTGAGCATGTATCTCATAGCCAGGTCTAGGCTGATCGATGGTGGAAAAAGGAGTAGGATGGAAATCTTGCAAGGTTGGCATAGTTGCTCCTACTATTACGATCTTATCTTTAAATACTTCATCATATAATAACCCCGTGCCCGTAAGTGGGTCTTCAAATAAATTTAAATCAAATGCCTCTGCTTCCATAACAGTCGTATAGGAAGAATCATCAATTACTTGCTCATAATTTATTACTGGAAATAGTCCTTCCGGTCCATAATAATTAATTATAAAATGGGTAGGGCTGGATTTTTCTACCTGATAAGGACCTACCTGGAAATAAAGTTCATTCGTTGCCACTAATGGATCAATATACGCTGAATCGGTGAATACTCGAGCTCCCTCCAGAGCTAAAGAATAAATACTTTGATCTCGATAGTTATTTCCAAAGGTGTAATTTCGGATAAAACCGTCTATGTCAGGGGTAGTTTTTACTAGTGCAAACGGATTCGGGTTACTATTTCTGAGTAGAGGTATAGGAAATATTGGATTGAATTGAACTGCATTATTTCTTTGAGTAAGTTCTATGTCACCAGATAGAATTACATTACCATATTTGGCAATTGCTGCTGCAAAAAGTGAATCATTCTTGACATTATAGGTATCTTTTTGAGAAAAAATTACATCAAAAAGTATCGCTTTTGCGCCAGCTCGATTCAAATTATGAATTAATCGGGCATGTAATTCTGTAGGCCATGGCCATTTCTCTGGAATCTCAGAATCAGCTTTTTCACTTATGGCTACCAAAACAATAGGTGAATCTTCAACAGACAGCGGACCCCTTTTTTCAAAAAATTGATCCCGCAAGGAAAGTTCTATACGCTGAATAGCGGGAAGCATAGTGGCACTTATTGATACTACTAGGGTTACAAAAAGGATAATTATGTATATCCAAAAAGGTTTTTTCTTTTTATTGGACTGAGCCATAATCTTAGGGTATTTGAAGGTAGTTATTACTTTAATATTAAATGAAGAGTATAATTTTTGCCTTTAGAATCTATATAAATATTTTAACTGTGCATAACGGTCACCAAACCCATCTAAATTGCTTATACTAATCAAATTAGAATCGAATCTAAGGCTATGTTGATCTGTAATTTTAAGTTCAAAACCTCCAACGAAGGCGTATGTTTGGTATTTATTGGTTATCAACTCTTCACTTAAGATAAAATAATCATCTAATGGGTTCTCCTCATCACCTGCTTCTACTTCAATAGTTCTACTCTGAGAGAAGTTATCCGAGTATGCCACTCGTGTATTCAAGCTAAATCTTGCATCAAAAAGAAAAAGTGTTGCCCCAAAATAGACACCTTTTATATCTAATTCTAGCTGGCTGTTTCCACTTTTTATTTCTCCACTATGTGTTTCATTTAAACTGTATCCAAATTGAGTTTTTAAAGGTATTCTAGAAAACTGCGAGTTAATACTGACAGAGTACGATCTATTTTCAATACTTCCATAAGCAAATACTTGGTCAATTGTCTCGAGTGAAGATAGACTAACGGTTGCGTCAGTAATACCCTCTCCCATCCGAAAACGCTGCGTAATTGATGCATTCAGATTCACCGTGCTGTTCGATCTTGGGACTGGGCTCACCAAGGTATCACCCTCTGAAATACGTAAATTTTGTACTGCTCTATTTTCAAAACCTATTGAAACTTCTGGATTGAATCGCTTAATTCCATTATCTCTTGTTCTATATCGATATCCAACTGTTATTTTTGGAATAAATTGATTAACTGGATAATAACTCAAACTTCCTTTATATGATTGCGTTTTTGTGGTCGCCTTCTTTGTCTGTGCAACATTATCCTGCAACTCTTCATAGCCAAGATTTAAAAATACCTGCCGCGAGAACAATTGAATTCGATCAGATACATTAAAACCACTAATATCTTTTTGTATAGTTGAATTGGCTAGAGAAACGAAATCTGGGCCAACCCATCGATAACGGGCCGAAATTGAATTAAAGGGCAACTGAGCAGTTAACTCTGTATTTGATCCTAAGATAGAAGTAGGAAAATAGGGCGTTACTTCTGCACTATCCGTACCTACATCAGTAAATCGTATAGGTAGTACACTTATGTTTTCATTAACAATTAAAATGGTTGCTAACTGATTCAGCAAATCATAAGTGCTATCATCAATATCATCAAATCCTAGTTCTTCGGCTCGAGTTTGGTTAAGTGGTCCACCATAAACATCCTCATTCAATACCGACGCCACTGTCTCAGTTTTAAAATTAATCTTATTCTTTGCCATGGCAAATGCTAAATCAACACCGAGCACAAAATTTCCTTTTGGTCGTGGACTTCCACCCTCTATTCTAAGTAAACTCGGTTCTGCAGAAAGTCGTTGTCTATCAATTTCATTTAAATTAGAATATAATGCCGATGGTCCAAGCAACAGATCTTCATAATCCACTACATTGAAGATGGAGCTAGTATCATCTTCAACTTTCATTGCTTGAATACCCAATTGGGCATATTTCACGTTACCTAAACCAATACGAGCACCCATTATCTTACGAGTAAAACCACCTCTCCCCGAACTATTATAGCTTAAAGTATAGGTGGTGTCCTGAGGGATGCCTCCAGCTTTAACTGTATCTACAGCGATTCCAGCATATAAATTTGTTACTTTTCTATTTATTTCACCATAGAGTAATTCAATATTGATATTTTCCCATAACAGATGTACTTCTGTATTTACACCAAACATACGCCGCCCAGAGATAGTAAAATTTCCCATATCTGGATAGATATGCCCCGCGTCTAAAGTCCACCACTTACCAAGTTGTAGTTTTAAACCAAATCTATTTTGAGGCTGTAATCGTAGGTCTTCTTGAGTAGTATAGTACCCGTTCAATGAGTATTTTAATAAATTATATTCCCCTGAAACCGAGAAACGTCCTGAATAAGCTTCCGTGATATCTTCCGATATTACTTGATTCCTTGCAGAAAGTTCAAAATTGGCATTGGGTCGGTATGGATTATCAAAATCATCCACTTGCTCAATCTCTGCTTCTTCTTCGCTAATTACTTTAAAGGACCACTGCCGAACTAAAAAAGTATCTACTTGAGTTAGATAATTGAGTCGGATATCATGTGGCCCTTCTAAAATGAAGTCTGGATTATAGAAAATGTAATAGTTTGATATGTCTGCAAGCTCGGTTATGTCTTCATCATCCAAAACTAGTTGAAAGCTCCCAGATTCAAGGTCATCTGGATCATAAAATAGGGAGAGGGCGATAATTGCGTCATCCATTTGAACACCAATTCCAGGTTTAGGAGACAGAATCGTAACATCAATATCCTCAGTCTGTTGATAATTCGTCTGTTCTGACGTGGAATTTGATGAGTAAGTGGAAGGATCCATCACCAATGGGACCTCAATATACCCTACATTTCCAGTGCCTTGTGATGGGTAAAAGATATCTTCTTCGTATTGTAATGTTCTAATTCGCACAAAATACTGCAACTGTGTTCCGGTTATTAAATTAGGTTCCAATTCAATACTAAGAAGTCCATTGATTAGCTGCATCTTGCGTTGACGAAAGCCCATATAACCATTGGTTCGATAAAATAAATCCGCCTCAATTATTTCTGCAGGTCGCAGTCCTGGAACCTGAAATTCAAAAGATGCAGTCTCTTGTTGATTGATAAAAACAGGGATTTGATGCTCTATCCAGTATGGAGAATTACCATCTCCAAATATATTAAAATCAACTAGGCTTGTAGCTTTGGTTTCGCCAATTACATCTAATCCTATAAAAGATTCCTCTTGATTTTTTTGTGCGTATAGCTCTGTTCCTATTGCTCCAGTGAACAGAGCTGTAAAAAAATATATTCTGATTATTTTACCAAACGCATGCGGTGTAAACATAGAGAGTAATGACTCTTTTCATCCCTAAAAAATATTACTGGTCGGATTTCTCAAAAACAGTCAATGTTATTTCACGAACCTGACCATTTGCATCTCGGAATCGTACAATGACCGTCCTCTCAATTAAATCTTCATCCAAATCCTCATAACCTTCTCCCAAATCTTGAAGTTGATCATCGCTTAACGTTCCCGATTCGACAGTACTTCCCCCTTCATTGACCTCGGCATACATTTTCTCAAACAATGAAACTGTTTGGCCAGAATTCAAAGCAGTAACTGTTACCTGCCCCTCTTCTACCCAAATATATCCATCTGCATTGTTTCCAAACACAGTCCCTTTTACCGAAGCTAAAGAGCGAGAGGTTTGGACATCAAAACTTCCCGATCCTATAGGCTCAACTTCGAGTCGAATTTCTCCTTGTTCTAAATCTATTCTACGATTAGAGAGACGGGAATTCGCTAAACTTTCACCACGTATAACTAACATAGATTCCGGTTTAACTTTCGCTACGCTATTGTCAGAAGTAAAAATAACAAGCGCATACCCAGACTGCCCGGTTGCTAACGTATCTCCATCGAAGAGTGGTTCACCTACATTCTCACGCAGATCCAACATGTAGGCCCCTCTATCCTTTGATAATACATCTACTTCAGGTTTAAATCTTCGTACAATGGCAAGAGGCCTGACCTGTGCTTCTATGACATCATCTTGGACTACATCGATAGATGGTGTGAATGGTATTGGATTGATATTAGGCTCATCCAAAAATGGATCAGAAGCTAAACTGAAAAAAGAAAAGAGGAGAACAAAAAAAAGTGCTTTCATAATACCGTCTTTTTGAGTGATTAATTTCCTTCTATGACTAGATCGCCATTTTGAAATTTTTCAATAAGTT
>CABZVB010000013.1 GCA_902529115.1 uncultured Balneola sp. | reverse complement strand
GGGCATCAAAATCACGAGATCTAACCTTCCAATCTAAATGCCTATTTATCGATTGTAATCTATTTTTGGGCAATGGTTTAGTCTGATTAGTTAATAAGTTTTTTAACAAATAAAATAACTGATCTTCGTCTTCATATAATATCTTTGAATGTAATAATGGATTATGAAGACTCTCAGGTATTAATTCTGGGTAATGAAGGGTTGAGGGTACTAATGGATGACATCCGCAGTAGATAGCTTCCATAATGGAGACGCAGAAAAACTCGTAACTCGCAGTAGAAACAACAATATCACCACAGTGCAGTAATTTACTATAACTCTCTTTATCATCCACATAGCCAAAATGACGAATTTGATTTCCAAATCGTTGCCAAGCTTTAGTAAACTCTTCGGGTTTATCATGCTTACTATCCCCAGCTAAAATTAGATCAAAAGCTAAATCGATGTCATTTAATCTGTTAAGCACCCTAAAAAACATAGCAGGATTACGATCAAATTGCCATTGCTGATTCCACACGATTACTGGACGTTTATTTTCTTTTCGAGTATCTGAGTGGCTATTAAAATAACTAAGATCTAAACCCGGATACAAAACTACGCTTTTAGCACGTATTTCATCTACAGTTAGGTAATGTTTGTCACCAGGGAAATGATTTAAAAATTCTGGGAGAGCTTGCAATAAATCCTCCAAGTGAAACTGCGATGAAAAAATTAGTTTATTAGCAACCAACATACTCAGGTAATTAATGTAGCAGTAAGTCATGTCGCGCTGCTCGCCACTTGGAATAGGTCGTGTAAACTGATTATCATGCATATACATGATTTTTGCTGTATGCACAAATCGAGGATTAGTTAAGGCAACAAAAGCGGGCAGATTCATCATACTGCTGCACAGTAATAGATCAATTTCATCAGGAATATTCTTTGTCATTTCAGCAAGTGTCACAGAATCCCCATGCATGCGCCATTTCCATCCTTTAAAATTAAGTTTTACAGGGATAATGTTATGAGTGGAATGCCTTGCAAGGCCTTTAAGAAAAGCTTTATGGGATCCGCTATAATATGGTTCAACTGCTAAAACATTCATTAACGGAATCTCTTATGAATTTCACTTAATGACATAAACAAAATTGTTGGATTTTTAAGAGGGTCATAATAGGGTTCATCACAAGCAAATAATTCATCTACCAGTGCTTCCATTTGTTCTTGTTCTAATTTACGTCCTTTCTGTATAGCCGCTCTTGTAGCAAACGCTAACGCTAAACTCTCTCTAGCATCAAAACTAACTACTTTATCAAGTTCACGGTACGTTTGCAGCAAATCGGTAATCATACCCGCCTCATCTCCTTTGGTAATATCAGAGGGAACTCCATCAATCAAAATAGAGTAACCGCTTAACAAACTAACTGAAAAACCAATTTTTTGGATGAGTGGGTATATCTCTTTTAGTAATGTATAATCACTCGCCGATAGGTCTATTTGCTGTGAGAAAAGTAGTTGCTGGGTGCTTGGAAGTGCTAGATCAGCTGCTTTGAGTGTTTTTTCAAATAAAATTCGTTTATGTGCATAATATTGATCAATTAAGCACAAGCCAGTACGCGTTTGAGTGACGATATAACTAGCATGTAACTGCCAATAAAAACCATTAGTAGAACGATCTCCATCACCCTCTACCAAGGTAGTCTGAATTCTTTGCTCCCATGGCTTATTTGCATATAGTTGACGGGCTATTTCACCACCTTGGCCTAATTCATTAACTGGATTGGTTGCTTTCAAAAAGCTTAATCCCTTAGCTTTTACCTTAAATGGCTGCTGCTCATCAACAATCGCTTGGCTTTGTTTAGGATTAAATCCTGCCCACTCTAATGTTGACTCATTAGGGATTACCGGAACATGAAGATATTCGTTTAAAGCTCTCTTCATTACAGAAACGCCTAACTGTATGACCGAGCGCTCGTCTTCAAATTTTATTTCTGACTTTGCGGGATGAACATTTAT
Organism: uncultured Balneola sp.; assembly: GCA_902529115.1. Classification (GTDB taxonomy): domain Bacteria; phylum Bacteroidota; class Rhodothermia; order Balneolales; family Balneolaceae; genus UBA1275. Next base: position 48,937 of record CABZVB010000013.1, on the reverse strand, counting down.
ATCTATTTTATCAGGCTCTATTTCAATAAATAGAATAAAGAAAGGATACTCATTTGCATGTGTCCAATTATCATACAAACTCAATAATACATGCATGAGATAGCGGTGCTGAAAAGGTCGACCATTTACAAATAAAAACTGTTCTCCCCGCGATTTTTTACTCAATTTCGGATCTCCCGCAATTCCATGCACAGAAACGTAGCTGGTTTGTTCATTGAAGGGGATTAAACTAGCTTTATATCGCTTACCAAACATACTCACAATACGTTCATTTAAAGACTGCGAAGGCAGTTGATACACTGTATCCGCGTCCGATATAAAGGTAAAAGCAATTTCAGAATGGCTAATAGCAGCATGTTGCACTGTTTTTAATATATGCCGGAATTCAGTAGCATCTGTTTTTAAAAACTGTCTACGTGCAGGCACATTAAAAAACAAATTACGAACAGTAATTTGAGTGCCATTTTTTGAAGCGACTGGGCTTTTTTGCTTCAGTTCACCACCATGCAATCGCAGCATCCATCCAGCATCATGATCATGCAACTTGGATTTCGCTTCCACTTGAGATATCGATGAAATAGAGGACATAGCTTCTCCCCTAAATCCCATTGTTCGGATGACAAATAAATCATCCAGAGCTTGAATTTTTGAGGTAGCATGCCTGGTAAAACATCTTTCTAGGTCAACCACACTCATTCCACACCCATTATCTATTACTTGAATCAAGGTCCTACCAGACTGTTCGATGATTAATTCAATATGGTCAGCTCCAGCGTCAATAGAATTATCCAGTAGCTCCTTAACTACCGAGGCTGGACGTTCTATGACCTCACCAGCTGCAATTTTATCAATAACGGTGTCGGGTAATAGGCGAATGTAACTCTCTGGTTCTTTCACCTTTGTCATAACACACCAATAAGATAAACAACTAATGATAAGAGTATGAACAAAAAGAATACTCGAACGAATTGTTTGGGCTGCACACGATTATGTGACTGAAATTTTATGCGCTTTTTCCGATTTTCTTTTTCATCCTCTTCTGGATTATAATATCTCAACGGCAAATCGAACTGTTTAGGTTTTGGTCGATGACCAAACATGGGTTTCATCATAGCATATACCTTTTATTTCTTGCTGAATAATACCGAATACAGGATCAAATTTCAGCTTTAGCATAAAAGCAACGACTATTACTTTGAGCTATATCCTTTAATAAATAAGATACATCGAATTCATATATAAATGTAGTAGTTACAAGGGAGTAAATCGATTCTGGAAAGCTACATATTTGCTTGCAGCTGAAAAATTAACCGAATCAGCTCATCATTTTTAAAGGGCTTTTTAAGCTGATACTTAACCAATGGATGAATTGGGCCACCCTTTAGCATCTCATCTGTATGCTGATGATCAGCGCTCAGCAGAATAACTGAGCTATTACTTTCAATTAAACGATCGGAAACCTTATTGAGCCATTGGATACCCGATACTGTAGTCAAAAATAAATCACAAATAATGATGTATGGTATGTGAGATTCAAGCCAGTCATCAGCCTCTTTAGTACTACCTACCGTTTTTACCTTAATTTCATGTAACTGAAGGATTTCTTCAATCACTTCTCGGAGTAATTGATCATCTTCAACAACTAAAATAGTGTCTTTTGACATATCCCTTTATTAGAAAGTATAACTTCAGCGGTAGTCCCTGCCACATCCTCATTGTTATAGAGCATTATTTGAGCATGAATTCTTTGAGCAGCAGCATACGCTATGCTTAAACCAAGTCCACTTCCTTTAATATGCTCCACATTTTCCCCACGCTCGAATGCTTTTATTAAGTTTACAGATGAATTAGCTCCTATACCTATCCCTCTATCTATCACCTTTATCTTAAGTGCATTTTGACTCTGTTCTACATATAATTTGATTTTGCTATTATCAGGTGAATATTTAGACGCATTCTCAACCAAGGTACCTAATATGATGCTCAGTAGTTGATAATCTGTTTCATACTCAAAAGCATCATCTAGCATCTGAATCTCTAACTCTAAATTTTGTGATTGTTTTATCAACTCACTAAGACTCTTTCGTTCATTTTCAAACCATTTAGTCAATTTCCTAATTTGCCTACCCGAGGACTCAGTTGAATAATCTCTGTTATGCAATTGATTCATATTCTCTAGCAAAAACTCCATACGATTACTTAATTTTTCTAATCTATCGCACCACATTTGGAGCTTATCTGGCTCTAAGTTTGCTTGTGCATCCAGCTGAGATTTAAGAAGCTGTATAGTACTCACTATTCCTGCTAAGGGTGTTCTGAGCTCATGTTCAAGTACTGAACTCACAAAATGATCATAAGTTAAGTGTGCGTTAACTTGATAGAGAAGCTGCTTAGTTTTTTTGTGGACTTGACCCTCAGCACCACCTGAAGGTACCATTGAATAAGCTGGTTCCACAGGCTGATTAGTGATTAATTCCTCAACTAATGCTGCGAGTAATGGATGTAATTCATTCACTGAAATGTGTTAGAACCTAATTATGTAGCCGAGTAACTCTTACGATGTTCTCTTATTTATTATAATGTAAAATAGGAAATCCATAGGTAGATTTCCTATTTTCTATTCATAACTTAATCAACTTTAAATATAGCCAATAGCACATGTTGGCTTCCTATAAAATCCCTGTTGAGCATGGCAACCACCAAAGAAAAAATTATTTACACCTATACAGACGAAGCACCTGCCTTAGCCACACATTCTTTTTTACCAATAATAGAGGCCATTACAAGGGCAGCAAAGGTAGAACTTGAAGTTCGAGATATTTCCTTAGCCGCTAGGGTATTATCTCAATTCCCTGAATTTCTCACAAAAGAACAAGTAGTAAGCGATGATTTATTTGAGTTGGGAGAACTGGCAAAAAAACCTGAGGCTAATATTATAAAGCTTCCAAATATTAGCGCGTCAATCCCTCAACTCGTCGCAACCGTAAAAGAGCTTCAAAAAGCTGGATTTACACTACCAGACTACCCTACCACTGCTAATACACCAAAAGAAATTGATATAAAAAATAGATATGACCGAATTAAAGGTAGCGCTGTTAATCCAGTATTGAGAGAAGGTAATTCCGACAGACGAGCACCCAAATCTGTGAAAGAATACGCTCAGAATAATCCTCATAGTATGGGTGATTGGTCTCCAGATTCAAAAACTACTGTTGCCACCATGAATGGCCAAGATTTCGCTTATAATGAAAAATCCGTAACCGTATTGGAGGATGGTAATTTCAGAATAGAACATATCGATGAAGACATGGAGGTTACTGTTTTAAAATCCCGAACCCCTATTCAAAAAGGTGATATACTAGACGGTACTTTTATGAGTGTAAAGGCTCTAAGATTTTTTTTGAAGGAGCAAATTCAAAAAGCAAAAGAACAAAATGTTTTGTTCTCTATTCACATGAAAGCCACAATGATGAAGGTTTCAGATCCTATCATTTTTGGTCATGCGGTCGAGGTATTTTTAAGTGAAGTATATGAACAATATCCCCAATTACTTAAAAAAACTAATTATAACTCCAACAATGGATTAGGAGATTTATTTAATAACTTAAATAAACTATCAAAAAAAGAACAAACCACACTTCAAAAAGCGATTGAAAAAGTTTTTGAGAATGGCCCCGAAGTAGCTATGGTAGATTCTGATAATGGCATTACCAATCTTCATGTACCCAGTGACGTAATTATTGATGCATCTATGCCTGCAATGATTCGCACATCTGGAAAAATGTGGGATAATAATGGTAAAACAAAAGATACCATAGCGGTTATTCCAGACAGTAGCTATGCGTCGGTTTACCAGAAAGTAATTGAGGACTGCAAACAGCATGGCGCCTTTAACCCGTCCACAATGGGTAGTGTACCAAATATTGGATTAATGGCACAGAAAGCCGAAGAATATGGATCTCATGACAAAACCTTCGAAATTCACGAAGCTGGCACCGTTCGTATAGTTACAGATAATGGTCAGGTGATGATGGAGCACCAAGTAGAAAAAGGGGATATTTGGAGAGCTTGTTTGGTAAAAGATGCTGCTATCCAGAACTGGGTGCAGTTAGCCGTAAATCGATCTAAAAACTCAAATACAACAGCTGTATTCTGGTTAAATGAAACTCGTGCACATGACCGCCAATTGATCAATAAAGTACAAACTTATCTCAAAGAATATGACACAGCAGATCTTGACCTACGCATATTGTCACCAAGTGAGGCCACTGTATATACCCTAAAAAGACTCCGGCAAGGTCTAGATACTATTTCTGTCACAGGAAATGTGCTACGGGATTATCTAACCGATCTCTTCCCTATTTTAGAATTAGGTACAAGCGCTAAAATGCTATCTATTGTCCCCCTTATGAACGGCGGTGGTTTATTTGAAACCGGCGCGGGTGGATCTGCGCCAAAGCATGTTCAACAGTTTAAAAATGAAAATTATCTACGTTGGGACTCATTGGGTGAGTTTTTGGCTTTAGCAGAATCACTTGCCCACCTAGCCAAAACCTTCTCAAATAAACGTGCATCAATATTATCTGAGGCTTTACAGAAAGCTAATGGTACTTTCCTTCGTGAAAATAAGTCTCCAACTCGTAGATTGGGCGGCATTGACAATCGTGGTAGTCACTTTTATCTAGCTATGTATTGGATCGAAGAATTGGCTCAACAACAAATGGACATCGAACTAGCTTCTACGTTTACTGAAATACATAAAGAGTTGAAGGATAATGAAGAAACTATCGTTTCTGAATTGATTGATGTTCAAGGTCAAAAACCAAACATAACAGGGTACTATTTCATGGAAAAAAGCGTTTTAGATGTAGCCATGCGTCCAAGTAGTAAATTTAATTCTATACTTAATAAAATTGAAATACAATAACGGTTTTCTATAAGAAAAACGAATAAATATGAAAAAACCAAGTAGTTATAAGAACCAAAAAAACCTTAGCAAACAATTTGGTTTTGGAGCTAAAATTCTAATCATATTATTATTATTAGGATTTACCTTTAAGGTTCAGATAAAAGCTCAAACAAATGACTCCTATCGCTATTTAGCCCAGAGTAAAATTAAGAAAGGGTTTGATGTAGATTTCCAATGGTTTAAAGCAACAGAAGATTCAACACTATTAGCTGTTTTTCTATCCATACCACATCATCAGTTAGCCTTTGAACGACAAGATGACAGTAACTACATTGCTCACTATCAATTGAATTTAGAAATATACAAAGGATTCTATGAAGATGAGAATACAAGAGAATTAACAGAGCGTATTTTCATTGGGGATACTATTTTTGTGAGTCAATATGAGAATACATTAGATCCTAATGAGATCACTAAGGTGTTAACAACACTATATTTACCTAGAGATAAGTACACTATCCACATGGACTATAATTACTTAAAAGACAGTCCAGCGGTTACAGGGGTACAAATCGACTCAGAAAAATTAGAACGACTCAATCCCAACCGTCGCAGAACTAGAGACAATAAATCTACAAACTCTATTTTTAAACAATATATCCCAAAAGATATTCTAAGAGAAATTGGGTTACAATTGCATCCACCTAAGCTTCAACAACCCCTGTCCTTTTTCAACTACACAAGTGGGAGTACTGAGGCAAATATTACCTTTTCCACACAAAAAGAAAACAAAGTTGTTAAATGGGTTGGGTCAACAAACCAAATAAGCTTTAGTGAAAATTCTTATGTGGGAATTCCAACTTTTGCTCTTGATTCGATACCTACCTTCGATTTAATTATTTCTACAGTATCAAATCCAGAGAACGTAGTATCCTCAAAAACCATAGAAACAATCACTCTGCCCAGATTTAGAGTAAGTCTGCCGCTTAAAAATCAACTCATTGAGAATACTCAAAATATAGACTCAGAATTCTACTTGATTGATTTAGAGACCAGAGTACTGGACAATAAGAGGTACAAATTAAATCTGCAATCTAATAATGAAAATATTCACTCCTTATATTTTGAGACCTTCTGGCAGGATATGCCCACTAGCCTTTTTCAGCTCGATGTAGCTATAGAAATGCTTCGATATATTGTGCATGAACAGACTATTGAAGATGTTTTAAAGAAAAAAAATGAAGACAAGATGATTTGGTTTCGCTCGTTCTGGGATTCAAAAGATCCCATACAAGCGACTGCTAAAAATGAATTAATGAACGAATACTATAGTCGAATTGATTTTGCCTTTGATCAGTTTTCAACTGCTAGTCAACCAGAAGGTTATGACTCTGATCAAGGACAAATTTACATTAAAATTGGACCCCCAAAAGAGATTATTCGTAGCTTCCCTGCCAGTAGTAGGGTTATAGAGGAGTGGATTTATCCTAATAGAACCTTTGTTTTTACAGCTAGTTCTGGCTTTGGAGATTTCATACTAGTCAACGCGAATAAGGAGAATAAATATTGAACACTAAGCCCCGTTTAGCTGTCTCAATCGGTGATCCAAATGGTATTGGACCAGAAGTAACCTTTAAAATGCTACTAGCTCTTGATCTATCTCTCTCCACTCCTATTATATCTGCTCCTCATCTATTGTTTCAACGACTTATCAAGGAACATAATGATTTTAATTCGGGGGCAATATACCCAACTCCAACCATACATTACATTTCAGATCACAAACAAGTAGTGGAAGGAGCAATTAACGTACTTGAGTCATTTGAATCTTGGTCTGAGCTAGAATTTTCTAGTTGTAGCTATGGTCAAATCACCGCTTTGGCTGGTGAAATAAGTATGCAATCAGTATTAACCGGAATTCAACTCTGCCTAAACAAACATGCACATGCCCTAGTGACGGCCCCTATTTCAAAAGAAAGTATTCAACTTGCTGGATATAAAGTACCCGGACATACAGAATATTTAATGGAACAAACAGGCGTAGAAGATGTGGTCATGATGCTTTCCGGTAGAGGGTTGAATATTTGTTTGTTAACCACTCATTTACCACTAAAATCAGTGGTTAACCACATAAATAAAGCCACTTTAGTTTCTAAAATTAGAATCATTTGTACTCATTTTAACACCTATAAACCAGATCGAGTGCCTAAAATTGCTCTATTGGGAATTAATCCACATGCTGGGGATGGCGGGGTACTTGGTTATGAGGAACAGGAGATTATTGAACCTGTTTTGGAGTCGTTTCACAATGATCCTACAGTCGAGCTAACAGGCCCCTTCCCTGCTGATGCTTTCTTCGGTAGAAAACATTTTTTAGAATATGATGTAGTTCTTGCAGCCTATCATGACCAAGGCTTAACCCCTTTTAAATTATGGTCTATGGGAAAAGGGGTTAATTGTACCTTAGGATTGCCATTTATTCGTACTTCGCCCGATCACGGGACTGCCTTTGACATAGTAGGAAAATGGGAAGCTGAACCCGACTCTATGTTAGAGGCCTATAAAGTTGCCTTAGCCTATTTATCCAAATCCAAAAAAACAGACCCAATATGATTCGAGGCAAACAAAAACAGCCTATCTATTCTAAACTTGCTAAGATTTATGATCATATTATGAATGACGTAGACTATGCATATTGGGCTGAATATATAGATGATCTATTGCATCAACATCATCCAGAACCAACTTCTATTACCGAACTTTCTTGTGGAACTGCTTCCTTAACCTTGGAATTAAGTAAACTAGGGGATTATAACTTACAGGCTTGTGATGCTTCCCTTGATATGGTTCGTATTGGAAGCAATAAACTAAATGGTTTAGCTTATCCTATTTCTTGTTTTCAGGCCTCATTTAATGATCTAACGCTTGTTAGAGATCAAGATGCACTGATAAGTGTATTCGATAGTGTCAATTATTTGTTGCAACCACAAGAGATTGAACATTTTTTTCATGAAGCGGCCAAATCTCTAGCGAAAAACGGCCTTTTAGTATTTGATTTTTCTACACCTAAAAATTCTATTGAAGCAGTTGATCATTTGAATGAAATTGAAGGTGAGTATAGTAATATTTGTTATTATCGAACCAGTAAATTCGACCCAAATCTAAATTTACATACCAATTCTTTTGAAATTATTGACCGTAGCCTATCCGCAAATCAAACATGGATTGAAGAGCATCAACAAAGAGCATACGAACTCGAACAAATGAAGAAAATTTTAAATAAAAGTCCTCTAAAACCTTTAAGTTTTTATGATGCTTTCTCTTTTAATGAAGCAAGGTCCACATCAACCCGAATAACCGTTGTAGCTAGATGTCAGAATCAATAGTACAGTTAAATAATGTTTCGCTGAATTATGACCACAGAAGTATTCTAATCGATGCCAATTTCAAGTTAGAACAACAAGAGTTTGTCTATTTAATAGGACCCACAGGTGTGGGAAAGAGTAGTTTTTTAAAGCTATTATACCGTGATGTTGTTGCTCAATCAGGTGAAGTGGTGGTGAATGGTTATCAACTAAAGAAACTAAAGCTGAAAAAAGTACCCGAACTTCGACGAAGTATGGGTATTGTGTTTCAAGATTTTCAGTTACTTACAGATCGTACAATTTTTGAGAATGTTGCATTTAGCCTTCATGTGACTGGATACCCTAACTCAAAGATTAGCACAAAAGTTAATGAGTTACTCACACTTGTTGGTCTTAGTCATCGTTTTAAGCAAATGCCGCAAGATCTTTCAGGTGGGGAGCAGCAACGCGTCGTTATAGCACGTGCTCTGGCTAATGAGCCTCGACTACTACTAGCGGATGAACCTACAGGAAATTTAGACCCAGATGCTTCTAAAGAAATAATGGATATTTTGCTGAACATACACAAAAAAGGTACCGCGATTCTCATGGTTACACACGACCATAGTCTTGTAAAAAAATACCCTAGTAGAACCGTTATACTTAAAGACGGCAAAGTTAATGATTTAGATATCTAATAGGCTTACTGTGGTATTCCGAATTTTTTACAACTTATAAGCTTGTTAATTGAGTCAAATTAGCAGGTAACAGTATAATTCAGAGTAAATAGACACATACATGATAAACCAAGAACAAGAGCGATGGACACAATTTATACGTAATAGGGCGCTTGAATTAGGCTTTGACGCCATTGGATTTGCTCAAGCAACTTATTTAGAAAATGACGACAGGCGACTAAGTACATGGCTAGAAGACGGACGTAATGGAACTATGTCATGGATGGAAAATAACCATGAAAAACGCGTTGATCCACGCTTACTTGTTCCTGGCACTCAAAGCGTAATTTCCCTATTGGTTAGTTACCATAGAAAAGATGAGTCATCCTACATAAATCAAGGGGTATCTTTCGCAAGATATGCCCAAGGACGGGATTATCATCGAGTAATCAAGAAAAAACTCAAACAACTTTATCAACAGATTCAACAAGAAATTCCGATTGCAGAAGGGCGTTATTTTGTGGATTCAGCACCGGTTCTAGAAAGAAGTTGGGCTCAACGATCAGGCCTAGGCTGGATTGGTAAAAATGGCAATCTAATCAATAAAAAACTAGGCTCTTACTTTTTTATAGCAGACATACTGCTAAATATTCCACTAGTATATGATCATGCTACCAGCGATCATTGTGGTACATGCAGGCGTTGTATTGACGCTTGTCCAACCGACGCAATTTATGAGCCCAAGAAGGTGGATGGATCTAAGTGTATATCTCATTGGAACATTGAACATGATGGAGAAATACCAAATTTTTTTCATGAAAAAATGGGGGAATGGATTTTTGGCTGTGATATCTGTCAAGAAGTATGCCCATGGAACAGAAAAGCACTTTTAGGGCATTGGCCTGAATTTCAACCCAATGAACATTGGATTACACTTAGCCCGCAGGATTGGTCTCAACTTAAAGAAGAAGAGTACGAAGTTTATTTTAAAGGAACAGCAGTATTACGTGTTAATTACAAGGATTTTTTACGAAATGCTAGCATTGTCTTAAATAATCATCAGTAATCTTGTATAGTATCCTTCATATACTTGTACAATAACTCTCTTGCTCTAAATAAATGCGCTTTGACCGTACCCAAAGGTATGTCTATCTCTACGGCAATTTCTTGATAGCTTTTCTCCTCGATATGCCGTTTTACTATAATATCTCGATATTTTTCAGGTAGTTGATAAATTGCCTCATAGACTTTATTTCTCCGTTCCCGCCTAATAATGGGTTGGTCGGTGAAACTACTTTCATCAGCGATCTGAATAGAGGCATGCGATTCATCATAATCATCTACATGAATACTCAGGGTTTCAATCTTTTTTTTTCGTAAATAATCGATTGTATGATTTCTAGCTATTCGATACAGCCAAGTTGAAAAAGCATGATCATTTTTATAGTTTTTTAAACTTTTAAAAGCATTTAAAAAAATATCTTGAACTAAATCCTCAGCAAAATCAGGATCCCGTATCATTTTACTGACGTGAAAATAAAGAGGTTTTTGATATTTTTGGGTTAATTCTGAATAGGCTTTTTCATCTCCTTTAACAGCCAAAACTACCATTTGATCATCCTGTAATGAGCTAAATGAGGCATCTTGACGTTTGGTAAGTTTATAGTTATGCTTCGCCATAGAGTTCAACTTAGTAGTATACCATGTCTAATGCCACCGTTAGAAACAATGAATTCTTCGGCCCTTGCATATCTTAAAACTCCCTCTAATATGAGTAAACCAGCCAAAAATACATCTACTCTACCTTTCATAACTTCGGGATGTAAATCAAGCAAATATTCAAAGGTATGTATGCTGAATAGCCTAATAAAAGTGGCTAATTTATCGTTGTTTAAACGGTAATTATTTATTCCTGATGATCTGTAAGGAAATAGTTGCTGATCAATAGCAGCTAATGAGGTGGCCGTACCAGAAACAGCCACTACCTGTGTGTTAGAAGGAAAGCGTAATTGTGTTGCACGTAATAAAGCTTCTATTGACCGCCTACACTCGCCTATCTCTCTTTGGTAAGGAGGATTATGTAATAAAAAACGTTCATTAAACCGCACAGATCCCATATTAATTGAAATGCCACGGAGCAAATTAGTTGAGTTACCTACAGCTAGTTCAGTACTACCTCCACCAATATCTACGATCATAATTGAATCTGATTCAACCTTTGTTTGGCTTATAGCCCCTAAGTAGGTGTACTTTGCCTCTTCTTCCCCACTTAGTATAAGAACCTGGAAACCAACTGTTTCCTTAACTAGTGTTAAAAATTCTTGCTTATTTGCTGCATCTCGAACAGCACTGGTTGCCGTAACTACAGTTCTTGCAAGTACATCATCACCATACTTTTGAATAATAGCTACATATTCTGATAAAGCCTCAAGCACTTTATTCATACTTTCTTTGGCAAGAAGTCTATTTGAATCTACCATAGATCCCAACCTAGGTAAACGTTGGGCCTCTTCAAGTACTTGTAATCCTTTTTCCGTTTGCTCAGCAATGAGTAACAAAACAGAATTAGTACCTATATCAATTGATGCTCTATACAACAGTTTTTATTATAAAATAGATACTTTTTGGATTAGTTAAGGTAAGCTAAACTAATTTGAATCAAATTAATTTGTGAATCTAGTGTACAACCGGCTCTAACCACAGTGCAGTCCACTCTTGGAAAACATTTTGCTCAAGTATAATAAACTCGTCTTGAATTACTTGATCCTTAAAAAAAGGAATATCAATATCGAGCAAACCGGATATGAGTAGTGAACCATCTTTATTTAAGCATTTTTTAAACATTGGAAGCAAATCCCTGAGAGCAGCAGTATTTATATTAGCCAATATTATATCAAATTGATGATCTGGATTAATTTGTTCTATACTTCCATGATATGCCTTGAAGTTTTCTACATTATTTCTATCAATATTTTCAGCTACGTTTTCAACACTCCATGGATCTATATCAAAACCCTCTACCGTGCTTGCGCCGAGTTTACTAGCTGCTATTCCTAGAATACCTGTCCCAGTGCCTGCATCTAGAATCTTATCATTTTTTTTTACGGCTGATGGTAACCAAGAAAGCAATAACCTAGTTGTTTCATGTGTGCCTGTCCCAAATGCCATTTTGGGATCAATCACGATTGGAATGCTGTCGGCGGGAATTACTTTTTTATTCCAACTAGGATACACGTAAAACGGCCCTATCAACTGCGGTTGAACACTTTTTTCCCACTCCGCATTCCAATTCTTCTGCTCTATTTTATGTTCAGCAACAATAACTAATTCTGAAAAAGATGCCAAGCATGCCTTAACATTTTTTTGGACCTTAATCCAGACGCTAAAATCTATATATGCCTTTAGCAGTACTTCTGATTCATCAAAACCAGAAAATCCCAACTCATTGAGCTCAGCAATGATTACTAATGGATCCGTATTATTAAGCTCAAGTTGAAGCTCCAAATAGGCTCGATTCATGAATATTCTCTATGACTGTAGACGTTCAATAAGCCGAGCTGAGGCAATTAACCTTTCTTCTTTAAATGCGGACGCCATAAATTGCAATCCCATAGGTAAACCATTCGAATGAAACCCAATTGGTACGTTTATTCCACCGATCCCCGCTAAATTGGCTGAAATAGTATATATATCGTTAAGATACATTTGGACAGGATTATCTAATTTACTTCCTATAGGGAATGCAGTAGTGGGTGTGGTAGGGCTCACTATTATGTCAACCTGTTCAAATGCTTGGAGAAAGTCTTGTTGAATTAGTCGTCGTACTTTTTGTGCCTTAGCATAATAAGCATCATAATATCCAGAACTCAAAACATAGGTACCTAACATGATGCGTCTTTTTACCTCCATTCCAAAACCTTCAGTTCGACTGATTTTATACATTTTATTTAAGGCCGTATCTTCACTCTCGAGTTCTTTAATCTGATCAATGGAGGCTCTGTGACCATATCGAACGCCATCGTAACGAGCTAAATTACTTGAAGCCTCTGCTGTAGCAAGGATGTAATAAGTAGATATAGCATATTCACTATGAGGTAGTTTAATAGGTACTAATGTGGCACCATCTACCTCTAGCTTGCAAATTAAACTCATTATTTTTTGATGGATTTCGGCATCTAAGCCTTCACCAAAATATTCTTCTGGAATACCTATTCGTATGTTTTTATTGGGATTATCAACGGCATTTATATAATCGGCAACAGGATTTGCAACCGATGTCATATCATTTTTGTCATGGCCAGCTATACTACCTAAAATTAGTGCAGCATCTTCCACTGAATTCGTCAACGGTCCAATAGAATCAAAGGACGATGCATAGGCAATCAAACCATATCTTGAAACTCTGCCATAGGACGGTTTAAGCCCTACTACACCGCAATAAGCAGCTGGTTGCCGTATAGACCCACCGGTGTCAGATCCAAGGCTAGCTTGTACAAAATGTGCCGCAACAGCCGCCGCACTACCGCCAGACGAACCTCCTGTTACATAATCAGTATTATGAGGGTTTCTTGCAGTTCCGTGGACTGAGTATTCATTAGTAGAACCCATAGCAAACTCATCCATATTATGCCTTGCCAAAAATAGGGCATCATCATTGTACATCCGATCAATGACAGTTGCATTATATACACTTTTAAAATTACGGAGCATATTGGATGCGCAGGTTGCTGGTTTCCCTGCTTCACAAATAGCTTCTTTAATCCCGATTATTGCACCTGCTAGTGGTCCTGCTTTGCCCTCTTTTATTTTTGCTTCAATATGATCTGCCCTCTCATAGGCGCTTTCATAATCGAGGTACGTAACCGCGTTAATATCAGAATTTCTTTTTTCAATAGTACTTAAATGTTCGGCTACCAAATTTCGTAGCCGAAATTCTCCATCAGCGATGCGTTTTCTAACGGATCGTATAGTTTCTTTAGACAAAATAATGCGTTTTTATTTTGCTGATTCTTTTTCTTCGTTTTTCACTGTCTCTTCAATATCGCGGGAAGTTTCATCAATTTCCTTTCTTATATCTCGAGAGGCTTTTCTAAACTCTTGTATCCCCTGCCCTAAACCTTTAGCCAATTCTGGTATCCTCTTTGCTCCAAAGAAGACTAAAATGAAGAGTGCAATGATAATAATTTCAGTTGGTCCTAATGAATTAAACATAAAAAGGTATATTGGTTAATTCCATAATGTATTTTTGCTAAGATAGCAATATTTTCGGCACGAATTGAGTATAAAAAAAATTCTGGGAAAGACTTGAATTTTTAACTACTCTCTCGTTTAATATATAATTAATCTTAACGTACGTAAAAAATTATGATTTGGACCGTTGAATTAGCCGCCGCTCTTGACGAGGCTCCTTTTCCAGCAACCCGCGAAGAGCTAATAGAATGGGCAGAAAGAAATGGCCTGCCTAATCAAGTTATCATAAACTTGGAAGAACTTGAGGAAATAGATGAAGGCGAAGAAATCATTTACGAAGGCATAGAAGATATTTGGCCAGATTACATTAGAAAAGAAGACTTCTTTCACAACGAGGAAGACGAAGGATTTGACTATGATGATGTGTAATTAGGTCAGCTAGTAAAATTATCTTAAATATCGATTTATTGATTTTCAACACATTACTCTACCTGACTTATCAGCTTCCTTATTTAAATATATATCACTAGGTCGCTTAACCAATAACTTTGGCTCATTTTCAGTAGTATCGACTATCAAACCCTTAAACTTAGTTTCTTTCCTATGAAAGTGTAGTCGAAAAGAGGTTTAACTGTCTAATTTTCTTTACCTTTATAGCATATTGAAAAGCCTTTTTATCGCATATTTTTTACGCTATTGAGAACAAAGTTTATCCTTTTAGTCTTTAGTTTATTTGTCAGCTTTGGCACTTCTATTATTAGTGCCCAGGATGTGAATCAAACAGGACAAGTGCCCGAGGTTAATGTTAGCGCAAAAGACCTAATTAGAAAAGTTCGTTTCAGTGGCAACTCTAATATAAAAGATAGAATTTTAGAGGGACTCGTTAAAACTCGAACAAACAGAGAGTTTCTTGGCATTCCCCGCTTCACACCATGGCTATACATTCATAACCTTAGTAATGGTCGCATAGGTGAGGATCCTTCTCTTCTTGATCGATCCATAGTGGGGAATGATCTAGAAAGAATCCGACTATATTATGAGTCACTCGGTTACCGAGATGTTCAGGTCGATACCACTATTGTTAACTTGAGAGAAAGTAAAGTTGAGGTATCGTACATTATTCAAGAGGGTACTCAATACTTCATCGAATCAGTCGGATACACTGGATTACCATCCAGTTTAACCAAAGAAACTATAACACACTTTTACTCTCGAAGCTCACTTACCAAGACAGCGATCAATGACTCAACATTCCAGTTATTTGAAGCCTACAATGCTACAGAATTAAGGCAAGAACAAGAACGAATTTTATCTTTTTTAAAAAATAACGGCTTTGCGTCCGCTAGTCGTGACTCTGTTATTGCGTTTGTTCAGCCTGGGGAACAAACGCATGGTCTTAAAGTACTTTTTTATGTTGCTGCAGGACACCCATTTCATTTTGGCGATGTCAATATTGTTTACAGAAATGCTCAAGATCCAAGCTATAAAATGCGTAATTTCCGCTACGAAATTGACAAGGACCAAGTGCACACTAAGCTACTGAAGTCCGAAGATACATCTAGTGTCTCTCAACAAAACATACTCGCCTCTATCAACCTCACGAAATCGGGAAACCTTCCTACTAAAAATAAGGTCATAGTAGATCAAATAGCAATTACTCCTGGAGGAGTATATACTGAAAAAGATTATCTTCAGAGTATTAGGGAATTACAGAATCTTGGTATGCTAACCATTAAACGTTTTGGTTTATCAGAATTTGGAATAAACCCTGATTTTAGTACCGATACTATTCCTGTTTACATAGAGTTAGAGAGTATTACTCCTCATCGCATTACTACTGAACTTTTCGGGATGAAGAGGTACGGATTCGGAACGGGTTTTGGAATTGATTACAATAATATAAATGTCAATGGTTTAGCAGAAAGAATCAACATACGTATAAATTCAAGTTTTGAATTTGTGAGCGAAGAAACTATTCAACAGATCACTCCTGAAGATCAAGTTCAATCTTCTTTATTTCGCAGCTATGAATTACGAGGTGAATACACCCTGCCAGGATTGGCTAGACCATTTCGATATTTAAATGAGATTACTAATTTTGTAAGTGCTAGATCAACCTACTCACTATCATACAGCCGTTCTGATCAACTCTATTTTGATATAAACTCTGACTTACAGTTTAATTACCGACTTGAAGTTCCCCACTCTAATTCCAGACTCTCTAGACTTGATTTATTTGAATTAGATATAATTGATACCAACCCATCATCTGAATTCAAAAATAATTTAATTGATGAATTCGGACAGAATAGTTTAGAATACATTCGTATTCTTCAAGATTTTGAGCCGCAAATTTCCTCAATTATAAGGTACAGCTTTAGAGATTACACCACCAATTTGATAAAAAGAAATAATGGCTATTTTAGAGAATTATCCATATCTGCTGGTGGAAATTTACCCTATTTAGTTGACCGATTATTTGTTACGCCAGGCAAACTTGAAGGTGAATTACCTACTCTATTCAAGCTTAGTGATAACCAACTCTCGTATTCACAATTTGTGAAATTCACCATGGATATTCGCCGATATTTTCCATTAGCTTCTGGTACGATTTTGTCATACCGACTATTTGGTGGAATTGCACACCCTTTTGGGAATAATACCTCAATTCCACTAAATCGTCGCTTTTTTGCAGGTGGAAGCAATGATATTAGAGGTTGGGCTCCTTTTCAGTTAGGTCCGGGAACTATCAGCTCCGACCAAGTAACCATCAACGGTGGAGAAATCAAACTTTCATCATTTGTAGAGAGTAGACAGGTGTTAATTCAAAATCTTTTAGGTGCAGATTGGTATGGCGGCCTGTATGCCGATGCTGGGAATATTTGGTATGGTCCACGGAATGATTTTCGATCTCAGGATAACAAGGATCAATTAGAGCAAGGACGATTTTTATTTTCTAATTTTTACAAGCAAATTGCGGTTGGTACAGGTACTGGAATACGCATAGATTGGGATTATGTAGTTATTCGTCTCGATTTCACATTAAGAGCTCATGATGTAAATACTGGATGGTTTAATGACAAGAAATTGTATTTTAGTTTTGGAATAGGTCACTCTTTTTAAGTTATACATTATGAGTACATACAAACGTTTAAAGCAACAAACAAAAATAGTTCTTCAGTCTAGATTTTTACAAAGTCTTAGTACTCTTGAACGGTATGAGATTTTACAATTATGCCATCGTCGAACCTATAAAACCGGAGAATTCATATTTTATAGGAACGATCCGGGTACTGGCATGTATTTCATCGAAGATGGATCAGTTGAATTAACGGTCATGACGAGTCTAGAGGATGACCAAAAAATTAGTGAACATAAAAATGCTTTTTTATTAAACTCACCAGATAGTTTTGGGGCTTTATCCATTGGTTATAATCTTAAGCGTAAAACATCCGCCCTTTGTAAAACAGACTGTACCCTATTGGGATTCTTTAAGCCTGATTTTGAAGTATTGATGGATCGACATCCACAAATCGCTGTAAAATTTCTGCAAATGTTAACTAATATAGCACTTCGTCAACTAGAGACTGCACTTACTACTATTGAAGAAAATCATGACCCTAGAATTGCCGCTCAAATAGAATTTGATGCATATTATGACATCGAAAAACTCGATTAATGAAAAAAGGTCTGTCGATTGAGCTTCCAATTCATAGCACCGCATTTAAAGGCAAAGGAGTTGGAAGATACCAAGAGCGTGCTGTTTTTGTAAAAGGTGCGGTTCCTGGTGATGTTGTCAAAGCCCGGATTATCAAAAAGAAGAAAAACTTTTTGGAAGCTAAATTACTTGAGATTATTAAAGCTTCTAAAGATAGAGTCCCTCCAAAATGTCAGCATGCAGGAGTGTGCGGAGGATGTAGTTGGCAACAGCTACCTTACGAAAAACAATTAGAATATAAGCGACAGCAGGTAGAAGACCATGTTCGTCGGATTGGCAAGTGCGATACTCCAGTTAATGATACTTTACCCTGTGAGCAGCCTTTTTATTATCGAAACAAAATGGAATACAGCTTTAGCCCTCGGAGATGGCTAAGCGATGAAGAAATACAAAGAGGAGAATTTGTCGATGATCGTGGATTTGCAGCAGGTTTACATGCCCCAGGAAGGTTTGACAAAATTTTGAATTTGAACGAATGTCATCTACAAGACCCTATTTCATTTGAATTATTAGATTTTGTCAGAAACTATGCTCTAAAGCACAAAATTGATGCTTTTGATACCTTTGAAAAAACAGGATTCTTTAGGCATTTGGTAATTCGAAAAGCGCATCATACTAATGATTTAATGATCAATCTTGTATGCTACTTTGACGATCAAGACATAATAAAGGATCTATATGTAAAAATGATGAAGCGCTTCCCTTCTATCACCACCTTTATAGTCAGTATTAATGATCAACCTAACCCGACAGCAACAGGGCGCTATCAGCATGTCTTGCATGGCCCAGGTCATATTGAAGATCATATTGGCCCATACCATTTCACAATTGACCCAAAGGCTTTTTTTCAAACTAACACTGCTCAGGCGGAAGCCTTATACTCCATAGTGGCCAAATTTGCTAATATAAAAAACGCTGATGTGGTCTATGATTTATACTGTGGAGTTGGAACACTCACTCTTTTCTTAAGTAAGTATGCATCTAAGATTGTAGGAATAGAATTGGTGGACGAAGCCATTAAAAACGCTCGTATTAATGCATCAAAAAATGGGGTTAAGCATGCTTATTTTGTCAAAGGTGATATTAGAGATACTTTTAATGATAGCTTGATAAAGAAATTTGGCCATCCAAATATATTGATCACAGACCCACCTAGGGCAGGTATGCACCCCGACGTAATTACTCAGCTATTAGAACTAAAGGTACCTAATATCATCTACGTAAGTTGCGACAGTTCAACTCTGGCACGGGACTTATCCTTACTATCTGAACGGTACTCAGTAGATGGCATACAACCCGTGGATATGTTCCCACAAACCTATCACATTGAAACAGTTGTCAATTTAACCTTAAAGCATTAACTGCATCATAGATGAACGTTTTTTTTTACCACCCAGATAGCGTTAAAGGCATTCGTTATATCTTTTCTGTAGTTAGATTAATCCATACTAGGGGTTTGTTGTATAGACTGCTTGTAATATTCTTTTGGTTGAAATTATCTATGGATTTAATGGCACAAAATGGTGAGCTGAGGGGAACCATTACCGATAAAAAAACAGGTGAGCCTCTGTTTGGCGCCACCGTTTTCCTTATTGATACTGACTTTGGCGCGGCTACCAATTCTGGTGGGCAATACGTTCTTTCTGAGATTCCAGCCAGCACCTATAATATTCGGGTAAGCTTCATTGGCTACCAAACCCAAATCATTTACAATGTGGTAATTCGCTCGGAGGGTAATATTGATATGAATGCCCAATTAGAACAGGCTGAAATTGGGTTGAACGAGGTTGTTGTAACCGTTAATCCTTTTACTAAACTCGAAACTACTCCTCTTTCGATTCAAAATTTGAACCAACAAGAAATTGCCTCATATCCTGGTGGAAATAATGATATAGCCAAAGTAATTCAATCCTTCCCTGGAGTATCTGGTTCGGTACTTGGCTTTAGAAATGATGTTATTATTCGAGGTGGAGCCCCCAATGAAAACGTGTACTATCTAGACGGAATTGAAATTCCAACCATTAATCATTTTTCAACTCAAGGTAGTGCAGGTGGTCCAGTTGGCTTATTGAATGTCTCATTTTTTGAAGGCGTCACACTAAGTGCTAGTTCTTTTGCTGCATCATATGATAATGTACTTAGTGGAGTATTGGAATTTGATCAACGAAACGGAAATTCTAGGAAATTTGTAGGTAACTTCCGGTTGGGCTCGTCCGAATCTGCTCTAACTTTTGAGGGACCATTGTTCAAATCAGATAAGTCCGAGGCTAACACTAGCTATATCATAAGCGTGAGACGCTCCTATTTACAACTGCTATTTCAGGCTATCGGCCTACCTTTTTTGCCTGATTACTGGGATTATCAATACAAAGTTACTCATCAAATAAATTCTAATAATGAATTGCTTTTAACAGGTGTGGGTTCTATTGATAATTCCTCAGTAAATGAACTCGATGAATTCGATGTCGAACAAAAAGCTATTCAAGATCAGGTGCCTGTTTTAGAGCAACAAAGCAATACTATTGGGTTTCGATGGCGTCATAGATTTAATAATAATAATGGACTAATGGATGTGATTGTTAGTCAAAATAGTCTGTACAATAAATTTTCACGATTTACTGATAATGTAAACGAACAAGGTCTCTATTTTCAAAATGATGCCAATGAACTTGAACAGAAACTCAAACATCAATTCAAGCTTTTTTCTGGCCCATGGACCTATGCTTTTGGATACTCTGTTCAACAAGTTGCCTACAATAATACCACACAGGATTTGGTTAATGACCGAAATTTTATCACTGATTTAACATTCTTACGGTATGGTGCTCACCTTCAAGCATCTACAAAATGGTTAAAAGATAGATTGCAATTTTCAGCTGGATTAAGATTCGATGACAACGATTTTATGAGAGATGGAGTAGGTCTATTTGGGCAAATTAGTCCACGAATATCATATTCTTTTAAGCTCGATCCTTCCGGACAATGGAAGTGGAATCAATCATGGGGTATTTACTACAAAATACCCCCTTATACCATACTGGGATTTGAAGATAATCTGGGTGCTTGGGTAAATAGAGAGGCTAAATACGTTCGAAGTGAACACTTTGTTGGTGGTTTTGAATATGTGATAAATGAGTCCTCACGAATCTCTCTGGAAGCATTTTATAAAAAATATTTCAAGTACCCCGTATCTGTGGCTGATGAGGTATCATTAGCGAATAAAGGAGGCGGATTTGAAGTATTTGGAAGTGAATTGATTCAAAGTGATGGTTTAGGAAGAACCCAAGGGTTGGAACTGCTATATCAGCAAAAATTTACTGGGAAATGGTATGGAATTGCATCCTTTACCTTGTTTAAAAGTGAATTTAGCGGGAGTGATTTAGTTTACCGCCCCTCTCTATGGGATAATCAATTCCTTATCTCTGCTTTGGGAGGTTACAAATTCCGAAACAATTGGGAAATAAGTTCTCGATTTCGGTATTTAGGTAGAGCCCCTTTTATTCCAACTAATTTGGAGCAAAGCCTAGAATTTTATCCTGCCATTATAAAAGATTACAGTTCGGTTGGACAAAATAGGCTAGATGCATACAATCAGGTTGATATTAGGGTCGACAAAAAATGGAGTTACACTTCGTGGAGCTTGGATGTCTTTTTTGAAGTGCAAAATATTTTGGGTAATGCAAACCCTGAGGAACCCAGCTATGGTTTAGCTAGGGATGAAAATGGCGAAGTAGTGATTCCAGAACGCTTAGTACAAGTTAATACCAACATCTCGGTGAATGTTTTACCTTCTATTGGTGTGGTCATTAATTTCTAAACCACGGTCAAGTTAACCGAAGCGACTTATGCGCTTTACCACAAAAACCCAATGCCGATCAGGATAAAGTCGAGTGAAAATTAGTGTCAGTTCTCCCCCATCTAGAATACCGTACTTCTTCTTAATCGCTTTAGAAGAAAGTGGGTAATTCAACGCCCATATGTTTATGAACTTAGATGAATAGTTTTTAAACCACTTCTTCAGAGATTTATTGGAGGGTGAAAAACCATCCAATACTTCAAAAATTCGTCCTGGAAAATGCGGAATCAAATCCTTCGAATAGTAGAGATGAGTGTGCTTATTTAACTTCAATAAATCAAACTTTACACCTAAATGATCCATGCAGCCTAGTTTCTTCGCTCCAACAATAGGGTCATATAAGTATATATTGAGGCCATCTACATGCTCCTGCCCATTAAATATTCCACTAGAATTTTGCTTGCTTAGCTGATCAGCTTCCGCGTAGGATACATTTACAGGAACAATCCCTTCTTTATTGGCTAAAACAATGAAAATGTCCTGTGCTTGCACCACTGCTTCATTCTTCTTGATGTCAACAGCGTGATAGTTTATTTGGGCCTTATCTTTTATGCTCTGAGAGTCATTAGTAAATCGATAATAATAAAGTAATTCTTTAAGCTCATTGTTGACGGATACCGCATGGATGCTGTCAGGGGAGTACGCTTTATTTATCACCTCGTCGATATGTGCCATAGGTGATGCTTTCACCATGAGCTGGTCCACATTGGTACTAATGTGCTTCCAGAGTTCGAATAGATTAGGTTCAGAATTTTCTATACTGACAACCTTATTGCCAAGTATTCTTCTGGATGGATCTAAAAACAAAGCTAAAGTGCGGGGAGAGTTATAAAGATCTTTAAACTCATGAGATACTAAAAAATGTTCTACAGTATCACTTATCACATTAGCGTCTATTCCCAAAATATCAAAATTATTTTGAGTAATTCTACACAAATCCGGATTGGCTTCTACATACCAAAGTTCTATCCCTTCTTTTGCGAAAAAGTAACTGTCCACCCCAAAGCCTCCCGTACCATCGATAATGATTTCTGTCTCTACTAATTTCGCCTTATATCTTCCTGTCCACTCAGAAGAGCTCTGTTCTACATGAATAGGTGGCGGATAAACTAATCCTTTGGCAAAAGTCCACGACGGTATCTTTTGATGCACCTTCTTTTGACTGATTAATTGATCAATCAAAAATGCTTTAGGTAAGCTATTGGGACATGACTTTGAGAGAATGATTTCTTCTACTTTAGCATCTCCAAACTCGTCTAAGAAATGTTGATATTCGGAATGATATTCAGTAATTATGGATTCAATATCTAAGGAATACATACGCATTAGTAAGTTTTTTCTAATTCAAAATAAGGCTTTTTGTACTCGGCAACCTGTTAATATTATCATCATAAGAGCCAATGCATTTGACCCTTAACAACAAGGTACCTGTACCCAATAAAAACATAGTAGGTGTTATTGGTGGCGGTATTGGTGGTCTTATGAGTGCCTGCTTACTTGCTGCAGACGGATACAAGGTTACTTTATTTGAAAAAAATGAACGAGTTGGCGGAAAAATGGATGAGCAGTGTTTTCAAGGCTACCGTTTTGACACAGGTCCTAGTCTATTAACCATGCCTTTTTTGTTGGAAGCTTTTTTTACTTCTTGTGGAGAATCACTCAAAGACTGGCTGATACTTAAAGAAGTTCACCCCATTTGCCGATACTATTATGCCGACGGTAAACACTTCGAATGCTATGAAGATCCCCATAAAACGGCTCAAGAAATTGGTCGCATTGCTCCGGAAGATCAACAAGCCTATGCTGAATTTTTAGAGTATATAAGAGTGCTTTATGACAAAACAGCGGACGCATTTTTATTTAACACACTTAATAATTTATCTGATTTAAAGGGACTAAATATTAGCTCTTTTTTTAGTATTGACGCCTTCAAAAGTGTCAGTGACGTGATTGATGAACGTTTTAGTTCTGTCTACTTACGACAGTTTTTTAAACGGTTTACCACCTACAACGGTTCTTCACCATACTCAGCACCAGGCACACTTAATGTAATTCCTCATGTTGAGCTCAATATAGGTGGTTACTACATACTAGGTGGAATGCACACCTTAGTAAAACAATTAGAGGTGCTTGCAAACAAATTGGGTGTTCAAATACACACGAACACCGATGTCCGTAGAATATTAGTGGATACCAGCGGAACCAGAAAAAAAATTGAGGGAATAGAGTATATTTCAATCCAAAACTTTGCATCACAAAATCTTTCAAATGAACCAAAACAGCTAGTATCAACCAAATTTTACTGCAACAAAGTAGTATCAAATAGTGATGCTTACGAAACCTACCAACATCTACTTTCTAGTAGAGTTCGTCCAAAATTACAGCTACTACAAACCCGGTACTCAGAGCCTTCATGCTCAGGCTTTGTTTTGTTACTAGGCCTTGATCGCCGCTATGATCAGCTTAAACATCACAACATATTTTTTAGCAAAGATTACAAGCAGGAATTCCATGATATTTTCCATAGGAAGAAACTGCCAAATGACCCAACCATCTATATAGCAAATAGCTCTTACTCCGATCCGGATGATGCTCCAAATGGTGGATCAAATCTATTCATTCTAGTTAATGCACCTTACCTCGATACATTATCAGAAGATCCAACTACAACAGTTTATGCCAATAAAATTATATCGGATCTTGAAAACAGAGGGTTAACTGGACTATCCCAGCATATTCAATATCAGGAAATCAGATCTCCATTTCACTTCTACGACCGATATAGGTCCAATAAAGGTAGTATTTATGGAACTTCCTCCAATGGACTTTTTTCAGCCTTTTTAAGACCTAGAAACCAATCCAAAGCAATCAATGGGCTGTTTCTTACAGGTGGCTCTGTTCATCCGGGCGGGGGTATCCCCTTGGTTCTTCAGTCAGCATTTAACGTTCAAAAGTTAGTGAATCAGAGCAAACATTAATCAACTCGATATATAAATTTATATATATATTCTACCGATCAATCAAGCGGACGATTTTTTTTCTAACTCACCCAAATGAACCACCTGCGCGTTGGATAGCTTAGATTGGCTTATTTCAAATGTAACCACGGTTCGGTATTGTTGAAATCCTTGTTTTCCAGCCGCTCCAGGATTCATATACAGCATATTTTTACACTCTTTATCTCTAACTATTTTCAAAATGTGAGAGTGACCACAAATGAATAGATCTGGTGGATTTTTCATAATATTCTTCCTTAAAGGTAGACAGTATCTACCAGGTATTCCTCCAATATGAGTCATCCAAACGTCAATACCCTCACAAGTAAAGCGAAGATGCAAAGGATAGTGTTGTCGAATCTCTTGCCCATCTATATTCCCATAGACTCCACGTAAGGGTGCAATTTTTTTAAGTTCTTCGGCGACTTGTATGGCTCCGAAATCACCAGCATGCCAAATTTCGTCACAGTCCGAAAAGTATGAACGTAACTGAATATCGAAAAAACTATGGGTATCTGAAATTAAGCCTATTTTCATAATTAATTAGTATCATGTATGGTAATTTTCAACGGCTTTGGGCAAAGTCAATTAACTATTCTCAAAGTACAAGTTTTTTTAACAAAACGACCTAATTACTTGACCTCTTTTAGCATCATCATACTAAATTGGAATGGATTGACTCACCTTCAAGAATGCTTACCTAGTATCTATGATACTGACTATGAATCCATGGAGATTATTCTAGTGGATAATGGGTCAACCGATAGCAGCCCTAAATGGGTTAAACAGCACTTCCCGGATATCTCAGTAGTAGAGCTTGGTACTAATTATTTTTTTTCAGGAGGAAATAATCGTGCAATAGACCATTGCAATAACGAATACTTGATTTTTTTAAATAATGATGTCAAAGTGGAACCTAAGTGGCTTGATGCCCTTAACACGTGTATTTTATCAAAACCCGAAAGCCAAATCTTTCAACCCAAAATTTTATCCACAAATAATCCCACACATTTTGAATATGCTGGAGCTGCTGGTGGTTTTATAGACCGATATGGATACCCATACTGCCGGGGGCGTATTTTTGATATTGTAGAGGAAGATACCGGTCAATACGATACCGACATAACACTTGATTGGGCATCAGGGGCTGCCATGGTTATAAACAGAAACCTCTTTCAAGAACTTCACGGGTTCGATGAAGATTTCGAAATGCATATGGAAGAAATTGACTTATGCTGGCGTGCTCGCCACAAAGGCCATGCTATAAGCTTCTGTCATAGAGCAAAAGTCTACCACATCGGTGGGGGTTCCTTAGATCAAGGATCGTACAAAAAGATTTGGTACAATTTTAGGAATAATTGGTATATGCTTATAAAAAATCTACCCAAATATCACTTATTTCAGACATTATTTATTCGATACCTTTTGGATATCATAGCTCTTAAACGAGCTCTCTTCTCAGGAAAATTCATTGAAGCTAAAGCAATATACACAGCTCATTTATCTTTAGTAAAAGAAATACCTAAATTGTTGCAAAAAAGGTCTTTAAATACAATTACTACATCAGAAATGACTAGAGGTACTACAGATATAAGTAATGTCTACAAACGGCCGTTTTTAATTTGGGAGTTTTTCATAAAAAAGAAGAGATTTTTTAGTGAAATTCAAAAATGACAATTAAAAGTTAATGATTAATCGCATACCCATAGATGCAGTTGGGATTCAAGAACGTGTAACACGAATATGTACCAGAAGCATTAAAAGAGAATCAAAATTACAAGCACTTGATCTAGCTCTTCGTATGATGGATCTTACTACTCTAGAGGGTAGCGATTCTGATGGAAAAGTTCGTCAATTATGCAATAAGGCATTACTTCCCTACACCGAACTACCTAATATACCTTCAGTAGCGGCGGTCTGCGTTTATCCCAATCGAGTTGCATTAGCAAAAAATATCCTTAAAAATTCCTCTATATCTGTCGCAAGCGTAGCTACTGCATTTCCGAGTGGAATGTCTTCATTACAAATCAAACTGGATGATGTAGAATATGCAGTTTCTGAAGGAGCAGATGAAATTGATATGGTTATCTCTAGAGGGGCTTTTTTATCAGGTGAGTATACTAAGGTATACGATGAAATTGCCCAAATCAAACAAGCCTGTGGCAGTGCTCATTTAAAGGTAATATTAGAAACGGGAGAACTTGGATCCCTTGAAAATATACGTATGGCTAGCGATTTAGCTATGAAGGCGGGTGCAGATTTCATCAAAACATCTACAGGAAAAATATCTCCTGCAGCTTCTATGCCTGTTGTTTTAGTCATGCTGCAAGCTATTCGAGACAATTACAATTCTACCGGTGTTAAAGTTGGAATGAAGCCAGCAGGTGGTATTCGTAGTTCAAAGCAAGCCATTCAATACTTAGTAATGGTTAAAGAAACGCTTGGAATTGATTGGCTGAATCCTTCCTTATTTCGATTTGGTGCAAGCTCATTAGCCAATGATGTACTCATGCAATGGGTCAAAGAGAAAACAGGACGTTATCAATCGCTTAATTATTTTTCAAACGACTAACGATTATGTCTGAAAAGAAAATATCCGACCAAACAAACCCAGAAAACCGGAAATCTATTCCGTTAGATTGGTCCTATGCAGAGGCACTTGAAAATACTTCCCATGCTACTTTTAACAAGAGCTATGGACTTTTCATCAATGGAAGCTTTACGAACTATGATGAAAATCAATCCTTCGAGAGTATTAACCCCGCCAATGGTGAAGCCATTTACCGTTGCACAGAAGCTTCTGAATCCGATGTAGATTCTGCTGTGAAAGCTGCTCGAGCAGCATTTGAGGGTGAATGGGGTAATTACTCTGGCACCCAACGATCACACTATTTATATCGCATTGCAAGAATGCTTCAAGAACGTGCTAGGGAATTTGCCGTACTTGAGAGTATGGATGGTGGAAAACCCATACGTGAATCGAGAGATGTTGATATACCTTTGGCTGCGGCTTACTTTTTTTATTACGCAGGGTGGGCCGATAAGCTAGCCTTTGCCTTCCCTGGAAAACATCCTAAACCCTTAGGTGTCTGCGCACAGATTATACCTTGGAATTTTCCTCTTCTCATGCTGGCATGGAAAATAGCCCCTGCTTTAGCATGCGGGAATACCGTAGTATTAAAGCCGGCAGAAACAACCTCCCTTACAGCACTTAAATTTTGTGAGTTACTGAAGGACATTGGACTACCAAATGGAGTTGTTAATATAATAACCGGTGCTGGATCAACAGGTGAATACCTAGTACAACATCCTGATATTGATAAAATAGCCTTCACGGGTTCGACAGGAGTCGGAAAATCTATTCAGCGATCTATTGCGAAAAGGCAGATATCCGCGACCTTTGAACTCGGGGGAAAGGGAGCTTACATACTTTTTGATGATGCCGCCCTAAATGAAGCCGTCGAAGGTATTGTTAATGCAATATTTTTTAACCAAGGGCACGTTTGTTGCGCAGGTTCTAGATTATTAGTTCAAGAAGGAGTCGCAGATAGAGTGATCGATTTATTAAAAAAACGTATGCAACATTTAATCATTGGCGATCCCTTAGACAAAAATACCGACATAGGTGCAGTTAATTCTAGGACACAACTTGACACTATACAACGCTATGTGGATACAGGTATTAAGGAAGGTGCTTCCTGCTATGAGTGCTCAGGCACTTTGCCCAACAAAGGTTTTTACTTCCCCCCCACTCTTTTAACAGGTGTCTCCCAATCTTCTACGGTTGTACAAGAAGAAATTTTTGGCCCCGTTCTAACCATTCAAACATTTCGAACCACCGAAGAAGCTATTGAAAAAGCAAACAATACTCCTTATGGACTCGCGAATGGTATCTGGACGGATAAAGGATCTAAAATATTTCATGTCGGAACTAAGCTTAAGTCTGGGGTTGTATGGTCAAATACCTACAATAAGTTTGACCCAACCTCCCCTTTTGGTGGATACAAAGAGAGTGGAAAGGGCCGAGAAGGGGGTATTTCAGGCCTTCATGCTTATGTTAAGCTAGAAAATAGTGGAGGCATGTAACTATGGATAAACAAACTAACCACACTGCCTCACAGTCAAATACGATGAATTCAATCCCAAAAACATACAAAAACTATATTAACGGAGAATTTCCACGAACCGAATCTGGACGATATTATTCTGTTAAAGATCCGAGTGATAAGCATATAGCTAATGTTGGCCTATCAACCAGAAAAGATATTCGTAATGCAGTTCAAGTTGCCCGTAAAGCCCATGGAGCTTGGACGGATAAGACCGCGTATAATCGAGGCCAAATCATTTATCGAATAGCTGAAATTTTGTCTGGACGTCGAGAGCAATTCATCCACGAAATGGTTCTTCTAGGTTATACTAAACAAGCAGCAGAGCAAGAAGTAAATGCCTGTGTTGAACTCATTGTATATTTTGCAGGTTGGACCGATAAAACTACTCAAGTTTTTGGCAGTATAAATCCTGTAGCAAGTAATCACTTCAATTTTAGCCGCCAAGAATCGATAGGGGTAGTAGGAATTATCTGCCCCGAAACACCTAGTCTATTAGGAATGCTTGGACTACTTCTACCCAATATGGTTGCTGGCAATAGCCAGGTACTTATTGCTTCTCATCAATATCCTTTACCTTCTTGTACGTTTGCAGAGGTATTGGCAACCTCGGATGTTCCTGCAGGGATCGTGAACATAATAACCGGCATAAAAACTGACCTAATTCCTTCAATTTCTCAACATATGGATGTTGATCTGCTTGTTGGAGATGAGTCATTGGATACTAACTTTCGGAATATGTGTGAACTTGAAAGTGCATCAAACATGAAAAGAGTGTATTTTTGGAAATCATTTATTTCCTTAGATGAGCTTAATTCTACGCCTGACAAAACCATAGCCAATTGCTTAAATTCATTAAAAGATCCCTATCATATTTTATATGTTCAAGAAGTTAAAACTACGTGGCATCCTGTCTCTGAATAATCGCATGCGGAATAATCTATACACCAATAGAATATCGCTAAACAGTTTTAAAACTAGCCTTTTTATAGTTTTATTGGGTCTCATCATTACTTTAATGAGTTGCAGTTCTACAGAAAAAGCGCAGGAAAATGTAACCATTCAATCGGTTAAATCTTTTGCTGAGAATGAGGAAATTAGTCAAAGTGCAGTAGAAAATTTTAATATCATAGAAAGTACTGATATTAGCAATCTACCTGTACAAAATGCAGTGCTCCAGATTAGCGAAACAAATACTAACGAGCTGGAATTACCAGATTTACCACTATTAGATTGGTCGGATTTTTATGCTAACCTAAGTCATGGAATACCTGATGAACTTTCTGCAAATTCGGAATTAAAAAGTACTGAATCTGTAGAAAAAAATCTTTACGAAGGATTTCGTATTCAAATCTATTCAGGTCCTTCTCCGTCTACAGCAGATACGGTAGCTAAAGAGTTTAGAACCTGGTCCATACAATATATCACAGGATACTCTCCGGAAACCTATACATTTTTTAAAGCTCCATACTACAGGGTTCATGTAGGCGATTTTCATGATCGTACAAGAGCTTATTCAACATCTCAAATCATTAAACGCCAATTTCCAGATGCCTGGGTTGTGTATGATCGGGTAGTACCCTGGAACGTTCCCGCGGATTCCGCGCTTATTCGATTTCAACGTAATTAGTGTCTTAAAAAATTCTCTTAAATATGACCTTGTTAATCTTGTAATACTAGTCCCTAACTCTCTCCACACCTTGCTTACTATTAATGAACCCTAATCCGTTACATTTATTAACAAAAAAATGGTACTTCAATGCGGGTATAAAAGCTATTTTGAGATTTGTTGGGATGCTGGTGCTAGTGTTCACTCTGACCTTATTGCTTTTCAAAGGACTAGATGTTTTAAGTGTTGAGGACATAAAACTGTGGTTACAAGAGGCTCAAAAATGGTCACCTATATGGGTCGGCAGTCTAATAATCGCACTTTTAATTGTCGACCTTTTCATTGCCATTCCAACGCTATCATTGACCATTTTGTCAGGTTTTTTTCTAGGATTAGAGATGGGAATCCTTTTTTCCTCTCTTGGATTGATGTTGGCAGGATCGCTAGGCTATTTTATTAGCCGTTATCATGGAGCAAAATTATTGAATTGGGTGTGTAAAAATGAATCCGAACAGATAGGGATGATTCATTTATTCCAGACTCTTGGACCTTTATCTCTCTTGCTATGTAGGGCAGCTCCGATGTTGCCTGAAATAACTTCTTGCTTAGCTGGCACTACCCGAATGCCCTTTTGGAAATATGTCTTATATTTTGCTTTAGGTAGCTTACCCTACTCTGCTATTGCAGTTTATTCAGGTTCGATTAGTACAGTTGACAATCCTTCGCCTGCACTATATACCTACGTTGGTATGTTCGCAGTTTTGGGTCTTATAGGACTAATCGTTTTGTTTTTCAAAAGACATGAACTTATGTTCTTGGGCTATGAAGACCATGAACAATCAAAACCATGATGTTTAGATACAACAGGAATCGTCGATATACATGGAATTGAAATAAAATTCTTGAAAAGTACATAATTACCGCATTTCAAGGCTTTATACGTTAAATCGGAAAAGCATTACATCACCATCTTTGACAACATACTCTTTACCCTCTTGTCGCATTTTACCAGCTTCTTTTGCCCCTTTTTCACCGTTGAATGAAACGTAATCATCAAAAGCAATTGTTTCTGCTCGTATAAAGCCACGCTCAAAATCAGTATGAATAACTCCTGCTGCAGCAGGTGCTTTTAAGCCTGAACGAATCGTCCAAGCACGAGTCTCTTTGGGGCCTGCAGTAAAATAGGTGATCAATCCCAAGTTGGCATAAGCCGCTGTAATAAGTCGGGCAAGCCCTGCTTGATCTATTCCCAATTCTCCCAAAAACATGGAGCGCTCATCTTCATTAAGCTCAGCTAATTCGGCCTCAATTTTTGCACAAAAACTAACAATTTCATCACCCTGTGAGCGAGCATACTCAGTAACCTGCTGAACATACGAATTATCTCCGACAACGATATCATCTTCACTCACATTACAGGCATACAGAACTG
Source organism: uncultured Balneola sp. (assembly GCA_902529115.1). GTDB lineage: Bacteria > Bacteroidota > Rhodothermia > Balneolales > Balneolaceae > UBA1275. The sequence continues at coordinate 17,100 of CABZVB010000013.1, read as the reverse complement.
GTTTCTGAGATAAAAGAAATAAATCACGAAATAGGACTTTCCCTTCTCTAAAGCTTCTGGCACTATTACCTTCCTCTAAATGTGCAAGCAATTCTTTTGCTTCATCTAAGGTGGATTTTGCTTCTTTATCACCACTCTTAGATTGCTTCAAAAGATTTTGAATTTTTTTTTCTAAACTTTCGATGTCTTTGAGAATTAATTCATACTCAATAATTGAAATATCTCTTTGAACATCAACCGAACCTTCCACGTGAATAATATCATCATCATCGAAACACCGAACAACATGAAGGATTAAGTCTACTTCTCTAATATTTGACAAAAAAGCATTTCCCTTTCCTTTCCCCTCTGCTGCACCCTTTACTAAACCTGCTATGTCTACAAATTCAATTGTAGTTGGTACTATTCGATCTGACTGGACAATCTTTGCTAAGGTGAGAAGACGTTGATCAGGAATAGATACCAATCCAACATTAGGTTCAATAGTACAAAATGGGAAGTTAGCTGATTCGGCTTTTGTATTACTTAAAGCGTTAAATAAGCATGACTTACCCACATTAGGTAAGCCCACTATTCCACAGGATAAACTCATAATTACTCGTTAAAAGTCGATTCGTTTTTGTTGAAAAAAATGTCTTTCGGGCAAACTTACGGCCGTCAATTTACCAAATTGAGGATATACACAACCCGTATCTATCCCAATCATATTAGGTTCTTGTATCGGACTTCGGACGGGTGTGTGCCCGAATACCACGGTTTTTTCCCATTGATTGAAGGTAGATGTTAAATGATCTCTATTCCATAAAAAACTGCTATAGAGCGACTCATTTTTAATCGACTCTGAAATAGGCTGATCTGTAGGTGGGCCACTATGAACAAAGAAAAATTCAGGGGTGTCATAAAACAAACGTGTATTCGTAAAAAAACGTAGGTGCTCCAATGGTATTTGTTCTTTACCAAATGCTTTTCGATACGATTCCATGGTTGCAGTACCTCCATTTTCAAACCATTTTAACCATGTTTTATCCTCAATATAGTTCAATAGCATTGCATCATGGTTGCCACGTAAAAATACACAATTATATTCTTTGTCTAGTGCAATTAAATAGTCCACTACCTCTTTAGAATGGGGACCTCTGTCTACATAGTCGCCTAGAAATATATAAGTACGATCTGTACCGAAATGGGCCAATAAATCCGCCATCAGTACTTCTAGACTTTTAACACACCCATGAATATCCCCTATTGCAACGTATGAGTCAGGAATGTTCACGCTCTTATTCCTATCCAATTAGACCTCTTCCTGTTTTCGAGATTTTTTGTTCTTTCTGTAATTGTATAAGCGATGCGTCCAAAATACCGTTCACAAAACGGCCAGATTTTGCCGTAGAATACTTTTTGGCTATGTCGATAGCCTCATTGATTGTAACCTTAGTAGGTATATCAGGAAAATTGGTGAATTCACATAGGGAGATGTACAAAATTATCTTATCAATAAGGGCTAGTCGACCTATATCCCAATTTTTTATATGTTGTTCAATAATTTCGTCCCAAACATCAGTCTTTTCTAGGGTTAGAACAAATAAACGCTCTCCAAAGCGCAAGGATTCTTCATCCTCCTTTAAATTATCTTCTAATAAGGTGGATATAATATGAGAAACTGATTCTCCACTTTGAAGATATGCGTAGACTGCTTGAAGAACAGTTTCGCGAACAAAACGTCGCTGAATCATAATCAAAAAATAATTTTATGTGAATAAATTGTGTGATTTATGTCTTTCAATACGTCTTTTAAACTTGCAGGACGATTAGTTTCAGACAAATTGCAACCAAAGATACAGAATGCTGATATAGCATTGAAACATATTAGTTATGTTTGGTATCTTTGATTACTTGCGTCCTTAGCTCAGTTGGTTAGAGCGTCACGTTGACATCGTGGAGGTCACTGGTTCGAATCCAGTAGGACGCACTCTAAACCATTTAGGCTCTATTATTTCATGTCTACTGATTCAATTCGCATTACCCTACCCGACAATACTATGAAAGAATTTTCTAAAGGAACCACCGGAATGGATATTGCAGAATCTGTTTCTGCTAGCCTTGCACGCTTAGCTTTAAGTATTACTGTCAATGGTGAGAGATGGGATTTAGATCGTCCTATCAGAGAAGATGCACGCATTCAAGTTCATACTTGGGACGATGAAGAAGGCAAATACACCTTTTGGCACTCGTCAGCCCACATTTTAGCTGAAGCTATTCAAAAACTTTTTCCAAGTGCAAAGTTTGGTATAGGACCTCCTATTGAAAATGGATTTTATTACGATGTCGATTTTGGAAATCATACCCTTCAACAAGAAGATTTACGTGCTCTAGAAAAAAAATTCTTAGAACTAGCACGGCAGAAAAATAAATTTTCACGAATATCGATTTCTAAATCAGACGCTCTTACTCACTATCAGAAAATAGGTAACGAGTATAAAGTTGACCTTATTGAAGGACTTGAGAATGTCGAAATATCCTTTTATAAGCAAGGTAGCTTTACCGATTTATGCCGAGGACCACATATTCCTAACACAGGCATCGTCAAAGCTGTTGCACTGACAAGCATAGCAGGAGCTTATTGGAGAGGAGATGTTGATTCTAAACAGTTAACAAGAATTTATGGGATTAGTTTTCCCAAACAAAAACTGTTGGAAGAATATCTAAATCAAGTTGAGGAAGCAAAGAAGCGGGATCACCGAAAGTTAGGTAAAGAAATGGGTATCTATATAATCGACAAAATGGTCGGAAGTGGATTACCTTTGTGGCTACCAAAAGGTACCACCTTGAGAAGAACTCTTGAGGCCTTTTTACGTGATGAACAAATCAAACGAGGTTACCAAGAAGTAATCACGCCGCATATTGGCAATATCGAATTATATAAAACATCTGGACATTATCCCTATTATAAAGAGTCACAGTTCAATCCTATTGAAGTAGACGAAGAACAATACATGCTCAAACCAATGAACTGTCCACATCATCACCGAATTTTTAATTCTACCTTACGTTCTTACAGAGCATTACCCATTAGATTAGCAGAATTTGGTACGGTTTACCGCTACGAACAGTCTGGAGAATTAAGTGGGCTCTCTAGAGTACGTGGCTTCACTCAGGATGATGCGCATATATATTGTTCTCATGATCAATTAAAATCAGAGATTAAGAATACTATTGAACTTACTCAATTTGTATTCAGTACCTTTGGCATGCCAGTGGATATAAGGCTTTCATTCAGAGACGAAAATGATCAAAAATATGGTGGGGATCTACGTTATTGGAATCGTGCGCAAAAAGAAATCCAAGAGGTTGCCAATGATATGCAGTTGGTTTATACCATTGTACCTGGTGAAGCAAGTTTTTATGGCCCAAAAATTGATTTTATAATCCGTGACGCTATTGGTAGAAAATGGCAATTGGGCACTGTTCAGGTCGATTACGTCATGCCTGATCGGTTCGAATTAAATTACATAGGCTCAGACAACAAAAAACATCGACCTGTTATCATACACCGAGCACCATTCGGTTCCATGGAACGATTTACTTCTATCTTAATTGAACACTTTGCCGGTAATTTCCCTTTGTGGCTTGCTCCAGAGCAAGTAAGGATTCTACCTATATCTGATCACCAAAATGAAGCAGCACAAAGTCTATGTGATGAGCTATTGGGGGAAGGGGTGAGAGTTACTGCAGATCTACGTTCAGAACAGATTGGTGGAAAAATTCGGCTCTCTGAGACTGAAAAAATACCTTATATGGTTATTTTAGGGGCTAAAGAAGTAGAAAACAATCATGTATCGTTACGGCGACACAAAATTGGAGATATCGGAAGTGTCCCAAAATATCAATTCAAAACAGATTTAATAAAAGAGATAACTGAAAAACACCTCCCTTCGGAGTCCTGAACCTAGCTAAACAAGCTATTATTTATTTCACCAATACATACTTTATCTATTTAGAGATAAATTTGATAATTTAGTATTATTCATTACACACTTTAACAACCATTGAGGAGTTAACTATCGCTAATAGACATTTCCGAGGAAAACCCGAACCACAAGGTCCTCGACTGAACGGACAAATTAAAGCACAACAAATCCGAGTTATAAAACCTGACAATAGCCATGAACTTACCACTCCCGAACGTGGTATACAACTTGCAGAAATGTACAATTTGGATTTGGTTGAGATCTCACCAAATGCTAACCCTCCCGTTTGTAAAATAATTGACTACGGAAAATATCAATACGAGAAGAAGAAAAAAGAAAAGGAAGCTAAGAAAAAGCAACACACTGTCAGTGTGAAGGAACTAAGATTTCGTCCCAATACCGATGATCATGATTTGGAATTCAAAACTCGTCACGCACGTGAATTTTTAGAAGGTGGGGATAAAGTAAAGGCATCAGTTCAATTCAGAGGCCGTGATATGTTATACACTGAAAAAGGTGAATTGTTATTATTACGCCTTGCTAAAAGTTTGGAGGATGTAGCTAAAATTGAATCCAAACCAAACATGGAAGGTCGTAGAATGATTATGATCCTTACTCCAACGAAATAATACAGTTACGTATTGCTTGATTTTAACATAGTCCGTATCTTTTGAGATTATGATATTATCTATTTATGATTGATTATGCCAAAAATGAAAAGTAATAGTGGCGCAAAAAAGCGATTTAAAACAACCGGTTCAGGTAAAATTAAACGCAAAAAAGCTTTTAAGCGTCATATCCTAACTAAAAAGAGTAGTAAGACCAAGAGGCAGTTAGGGCAAAGCACATTAGTTGCTACAGCTGACGTACCTCGAGTAAAACAACTCTTAAGTCAATAAATTTAACTCTCTAAACACATAATAAAATGCCACGTTCACTAAACTTAGTGGCTTCCCGTCGCCGTCGCAAAAAGATTTTAAATCAAGCGAAAGGTTATTGGGGTAAGCGAAAAAATGTGTACACGATTGCAAAAAATGCGGTAGAAAAAGGTCTTCAGTACCAATATCGAGATAGAAAAAACCGCAAACGTGTATTCCGAAGATTATGGATAGCTCGTATAAATGCAGGAGCTAGACTTAATGGCTCAACGTATTCTAAATTAATTCATGCAATGAGTCAAAAAAATATGTTGATAAACCGTAAAGTTTTAGCAGATTTAGCGGTTCATGATCCAGAGACTTTTACTGCCATTGTTACGGAAGCCCACGCATAATAAGTTCTAAGACTATTTAAAACCGGTATACCTCAATCCACTGTATTGTAAGGTGTACCGGTTTTTTTATTTTCGTATGTTATTATAATAAATATGAAAACAGTGTATCATCACATACGACCAACTTAAAGCACCTAGAAACTCTCTTATATGAATCCAGATATTGCCCAATTAGAGCAACAAATCAAGAATTATACGATTTCGAATTTGGACGAGTTAGAATCTTTTAGGCTTCAGTTTCTTTCTAAAAAGGGCTCTATCCAGGAATTATTCAAGTTGATGGGCACCGTACCAAATCAAGAAAAAGCAACTTATGGCAAATCCTTAAATGAACTAAAAAAATTAGCTCAGAATACTTTCGATCAAGCTAAAATAGCCCAATACAGCACACAAACTTCTTTAGCATCTGATATTGATGATATAAGCTTATCCCCCGAACCTTTACCTTTAGGCTCTACTCACCCATTGTCAAAGACGCTTCAAGAAATGAAGAATATCTTTTATCGACTCGGGTTTAATATTGCAGATGGCCCAGAAGTGGAAGATGATTTTCACAACTTTACAGCCTTAAATTTTCCTCAGAATCATCCTGCAAGAGACACTCAAGACACTTTTTTTGTAAGAAAAGACGACGATCCAGCGATTCCAGATTTAGTATTGAGGACCCACACCTCACCTGTACAAATACGATTAATGGAGAAGCAAGCTCCTCCTATCCGATCTATAATGCCCGGCAGAGTATATAGAAATGAAGCTGTTTCGCCAAAATCTTACTTTCTTTTTCATCAAGTAGAAGCACTTTATGTTGATCGTAAAGTTAGTGTAGCCGACTTAAAAGAGTCCCTCATTACTTTTGTGAAGCTAATGTATGGATCCGATGTCATCTATCGCTTGCGTCCTAGTTACTTCCCTTTTACAGAGCCAAGTCTAGAAATGGATATTTGGTGGGGTAGTAAAACCACGGGAAAATGGTTGGAGATTCTAGGCTCTGGAATGGTTGATCCTAATGTGTTTATAGCAACTGGGGTAGATCCTGAAATATATTCTGGATTTGCTTGGGGCATGGGTGTCGAACGTATTGCTATTTTAAAATATGGAATAAATGATATTCGTACTTTTTATGAAAATGATATAAGATTCCTTCATCAATTCATATAAGAGACTACAAATACTCAAACACACATCTTGCCAAACACTCTATTGATTACGCCTTTATGAAACTATCCTATAACTGGTTAAAAGAATATGTATCCCTTCCCAAAAACGTCCAAGAGACTGCTGATACGCTTACTCTGATTGGACTTGAAGAAGAAGGAACTCAACATATTGGTGCGTCACTAGATCAAATCATTGTTGGTGAAATTCGCGCTGTAACCTCTCATCCAAATGCTGATCGCCTCTCAATATGTACGGTGTTTGACGGAGATAAGGAATTACAGATTGTATGTGGAGCTAATAATATAAAAACTGGTCAAAAGGTACCTGTGGCACCCGTTAATTCTACCCTTCCAATTCAAGATGAACAAGGTCGCTCAATAAAAATAAAAAAAACAAAATTACGTGGTGTTGTTTCAGAGGGTATGATTTGTGCCGAAGATGAACTGGGTATTTCCGATGATCATGCAGGTATTATGGTGCTTCCCTCAGAAACGACTCCAGGAATACCATTGAGTGAACTTATTAATAGTTATCAGGACAGCGTAATTGAAATTGCGGTAACACCTAACCGCCCAGATGCAACCTCACACATCGGTGTGGCCCGGGATCTTTCCGCAAAATGGGACATTCCTCTTACCGTCCCAACCGTAACTATACCTGAACAGGTAGCAGGGCATGGTAAGAACTTCAGTATATCGATTGAAGATAGTCAAAAATGTAGTCGCTATGTGGGCGTTGTGATTAAAAACATTCAAGTATCCCCCTCCCCTGCGTGGTTAAAAAATAGATTAGAAGCAATTGGCCTTCGTTCGATAAATAATATCGTCGACGTGACAAATTATGTTATGTATGAATGGGGACAGCCGTTACATGCATTTGACGCAGATAACATAAAAGGGTCTTCTATTCATGTTAAAAGTTTTGAGGAAACCTATAAGTTTACCACACTGGATGGGGCTATAAGAGAAGTACCCAGAGGAAGTCTCTTTATCTGTGACGATGAGCAGGCGATTGCCATAGCCGGTATTATGGGTGGTGAAAACTCAGAGGTAAGCGACTCCACAACTACGATTATTCTGGAAAGTGCCTACTTCGATCCAAGTATCATCAGAAAATGCGCCAAACAACTCAGCCTACAGACTGACGCCTCCTACAGATTTGAACGCGGTATAGATTCCAATATCCAACTTACTGCGGCCATTCGAGCAGCTGACCTGATAAAAGAAATGAACCCAGATGCCGTTATTACCGAAACTATTGACCTACACCCTCTTCCCAAGAAAACCTCGGAATTATCACTCAGAGTGTCCCGTGTAAATCAAATTTTAGGGGTCGATATCGACGAAGAATGGATCATCAATAAGCTAAACAGATTAGAGATTACAAGTAAACGAAATGGTTCTGGAACAATTGAATGTCTCATTCCAAGTTTCAGACCCGATATAGAACGCGAAATCGATCTGATTGAGGAAATTGGCAGACTATACGATTATAACAATATTCCCTCACCAACCAATGGAATCAACCTGTCATTTAGTCCATTTTCAGATTGGGAATTAGACAAACAAAAAATTATTGAATCTCTTGTCGGTTTAGGGTTCAACGAAATTTACTCAAATTCATTAATATCAGAAGCTGAAGCTTCTCTATATGGTGATCTTGATCAAATGGTTGCTACATTAAATCCGCTTACCAAAGATATGACCACACTGCGGCCATCTTTGCTTCCGGGATTCTTAAAAGCTAACTCTTATAATAAAAATCGGAATGCAAAAAGCTTACGGTTCTTTGAACTAGGTAATGTATTTTTCATTGATATAAATGGTACCTTTCACAAAGGTATTGGAGAACAAACCAACGTTTTGTTTGGTCTAGCTGGGCTAAAACAAGAGGACCACTGGCTAAGCCCTTCGTCGAAATATACTTTTATGGACCTAAAATCGTCGGTCCAATCCTTATGGGTCTTACTAGGGCTTGATCATATAATTAAAGAAAAGATAGATGTATACAACAGCCTACATTATTATATAGGCGAGCAATACATAGGTAAACTTTCCCAAGTAAATAAATCTCTTCAAACAATTTATGAATTAGACGAGGCCGTTTATTTTGCAGAATTCAACGTTCAATTGATTCATGAGGCTCGGCGGGAAGTAAGAGTACCTACATTCTCAAAAATTTCCAAGTTTCCTGGTATCGAATACGATATTGCATTGGTTATGGACAAGGAAATCGCTGCTGGTACAATTGAGGCTGAAATTAGTCATATGGGGACGAAGCTACTCAATAAGATCCGTATTTTTGATGTGTATGAAGGTGAAAATATACCCAAAAACAAAAAAAGTATTGCATACCGAATGTACTTCTTAGACCCAAATAAGACATTGAATATCAGCGATATAGAGCCTATAATTGATAAGGTTGTAAGATCATTAAATAAGAAGTATACTATAGAATTAAGATCATAATTCTATGAACGTAACTTCCGAACATACTGAGCGCTTTAAAGAACTATTAGAAGAAATATGTACCGAGGTAAACCTACTCAAAAAACAACTTAAAGAAGCTAAAAGAGAACAGTTAAATCTCATTAAGAAACTAGAAGAAGAGCGTGGAAAACAAACGGATATTTTCTCAGCAATCAGTGAATCTGAACGCTTAGCAATGCGGCAGCAAATTACTTCTATTATCCATAAAATTGACCGTCACTTAGAAGGCAACTAACTTGTTGAATGGACTATTGTGAAATCACTTAAAGTATCAATATTAGGAAAACAGTACCCGCTCATGGTTGAAGATCATGAAGAGGAAAATATGCTTAATATTTGTAGTTACGTCGATGAAAAATTACATGAATATCGGCACCAATTAATCAAACAACCCGAATCAACGGTAATGGTACTAGCTGCCTTAAGTATTACAGAAGAATTATTTGAACTAAGGCAACAACTCTCTGAATTAGAGAAGAGTGAAACGGTAATGATGAAACGCATGAATTCAAAAATTGAGCAACTTCTCGAAGACATTAGAGGATAATTCGTGCCTAAACATGTGACAATCCTATTTATTGGAGACATTGTTGGAGAAGAAGGTTTGGGAGTAGTGCGTAGCTTTTTGCCCTCACTAATTCAAAAACACAAAGCTGACTTTGTTATAGCAAATGGCGAAAATACTCATGAAGGACATGGTATAAATGACGCTATAATAAGAGAATTGCTCAACTTAGGCATTCACGTGGTTACAGGTGGAGACCACTCCTTTGATAAATGGAAAGTGTTTCCATATATGAGGAGCAACAACCATATATTGCGGCCTCTAAACTATCCTACTGGTAATGCTGGTTTTGGCTATGGTATATATTCTATTCCCTCAGTGAATGTTTCCATAGGAGTTATTAATATCCAAGGTAGAACCTTTATGAAAGCCATTGATGACCCATTTAGATCGGTTGACTGGGCCATTGATCAAATTCAAAAAGAAACCTCACTTATTTTTATCGATTTTCATGCCGAAGCAACTGCTGAAAAAGTCTCCATGGGCTGGCATGTAGATGGACGAGCTTCTGTATTGATTGGAACCCACACTCACATCCCGACTAATGATGCCCGTATTCTTCCCAAAGGTTTGGGCTATTTAACCGACGCTGGGATGACTGGCTCCTACGCCGGATCATTGGGAATGGATGTGAAAGTAGCAATAAAACGATTCACAACAGGAGTTCATCAAAAATACAAAGCAGCTACTGGAGATACTCACATAAGCGCTGTTTTAGCAAAAATTTATATTGAAAGTGGAAAATGCATGGAAATACGCCCATTCATTTTCCCTGAATTTAATAAAGTGTCCGAAAAACCCAGCAGATTTTGAGTTCAATACTTCGTATTACTAATGTCAAAAAAAGTTTTAAAGCCCCAGAAAATGGAGTAGTCAATGTGCTTAATGGAGTTAACCTTGAGATTAAACCGGAAACGATTACCTCTATCATCGGTTCGTCAGGAAGTGGGAAAAGCACTCTATTACACATAATTGCCGGTTTAGATAAAATAGATTCAGGCTTAATAGAATGGCAAGGAGATGATATAACCCAATGGGATGATAAGAAGATAGCCACTTTCAGAAATACAGAAATAGGCTTTATATTCCAATTCCATCACTTGTTACCAGAATTCAGTGCAATAGAAAATGTTATGATTCCAGCCATTATTCACGGCAAATCAGAAAGAGAAAGTAATCTTCTGGCTAAAGAATTATTAGATGAATTTGGGTTGAGCCACAGAATCGAACACCGTCCCAACCAACTTTCTGGCGGTGAACAACAAAGAGTCGCTATGGCTAGGGCACTTATTAATACCCCTGCCCTCATTTTAGCAGATGAACCAACGGGTAATCTAGATGAAAAAAATTCGTCCACAGTACTTAAATATTTACTTACTCTAAGAGATCGATTTAAAGTGTCGATACTTATGGTAACCCATGATAAGAGCATTACCGAAGATGGTGATTTTATATTTGAAATGAACGATGGTAAGTTATTACCCATATAATTAACCTTAAATTACTAGAATGAATATTTTTAACATTGTATTAGTATTTAAAAAAAGAGAAATATGTTAAAATCAATTCAACCTGGACAATTTAGGTTTTGCTTAATGCACAAAGCACCGTATTTTTTGCTACTAAAAATTTAACATTAGATGTATTATGGCAGATTCCAAAAAAGACGATTTAACTAAAGACCCTCTTATTCAATGGTTTGAAAAAACCAGTGAATACATACAATCCAATAAAAATATTATTATTGGAATTTCGATAGTTATAGTGGTAATTACTGGATCAATAATTGGGTATTCGTTTTATTCTGATTCGCAAGAAGAACAAGCACAACAGCTATTATCAATTGCTGAAGGATACTATTCCGAAGGTGATTACCAAAAAGCCCTAGATGGGGATAGCTTTGAATTAACCTATGGTTTCCGTGCTATTGCAGACGACTTTGCCGGAACCTATGCAGGTAACTTAGCAACCTATTATTCTGCCATTTCAGCCTATCAGTTAGAAAATATTGACGAAGCGCTAATCTATATCCAAGAATTTGAGGTTCCAAAAGGCATTTTAGGCGTCGGGGCAAAAAATCTGCATGCCAAACTCTACTTAGCCAACGGTAGTTTGGAATCGGCTGCAATATCATTTGAGGCTGCTGCGCGTTGGAATAACAATGAAGCAACCACTCCAGATAATTTATTAAGCGCAGCGGAGATCTACTCTGAATTAGGTAATACAACAAAAGCAGCCGATCTAGTTGCGGAGATTCTAACTCAGTTTCCTAATAGCAGCCAACAGGCACGCGCTGAATTTCTCAAAGGTAACTTGGCAATTCAATAAATACTCAACCTTCGTTTTTGAGCTGTATGTATTTCGATAAGTAACGATGTGCTAACTGCGAATTTTGTTCCAGCATAACTTTTATTGGATTCATTATACTATTCTTCCGTTGCAGCATTTTCTTAACATGATCGACACAACTAATCCCATACTCTATTTCTAAACGTTCTTTTAGTTCGCCTTTTTGAGCAGGAATTTCCCATCTATTTAATGCAGAAACACTCAGGTATTGTACAGCTGAGTGCTTAAATTCTTCAACCGTTTTAGCTACATAACCAGGAAAATCAACACCATCTAAATGCACACTAAGCCCTTCACTACCTATAGGAGTAGTTATGATAGGTAATTGCATTGAGATAGCATCCAATATTTTTCCCTTTACTCCTGCACCAAAGCGTAAAGGAGCTAACAAAACTCCATATGCTGCCAAAGTAGAGAAAACATCATCCACCCTACCCTTCATATGAAAACCTATAGATGGATTATTTAAGCGCTCCATTTTAGCATCCATATACGCTCCATAAATATGACACTCAATATCTTTATTCCCTTGACCACACAACGCTTCATTAATATGTGGCCATAATTGATACCGTAAAAAGTGTACGGCATCTCTATTGGGTGCATGCTTAAAGTTGCCAATGAAGCATGCATGAGTGCGTGTATCATTATTTAATGGACTAAATTGCCCAACTGGTCTACTAGAAATAATAGGCAAATACAGTAGTTGATTAGGCGGTATGTCATAGTACTTCTGTGCATAAGAAAATTCAACATCAGATACCACAAGACTTAGATCTGACCGGTGCATACTTACCATCTCTCGAAGCGCAATAGTGTTGTAAACAGATTTAGGTTTTACTTCATGTTCTGCCACATATAAATGAGTCGAATACCCCCTATTTTCAAGTTCTTCAAGGGTCAACTGCCTGGCACGACGTAAACCGTGTAAGTCTTCAGTATCTAATATTCTAATTGCTTTAGGGCAAGCTTCCATTACATGCCACGAAAATTGCTCTTCGGTAGGATATCGATCAAAAACAACTACATCCGGATTTATTTGGGCTAATTTAGCACTAGTTTCACTACAGTTAGGATCTATGGAGTGCCTATAAACCCCTTCTAGGTTTTCATACAAAGCCGAATAGGATCCCTGTTCTGCTGTAGAACTAAGGTGGATGTCAAAGCCTTCGCTAATAAACAACCTTATTAGATAATCCAACCTGACACCAGCTGCAGATGAGGATGGTTCTGGCCATACCAAACAAAAAAATAAAACTTTCATTAGTTAAAATTAAACCGAATGGTTGAACTAAATCCTGGCTGAATAATAATCGACCTACGAATGATTAGGCTCTCAGGCTTATTGTATGGCACCCAACTGCCTTCATCCCATCTTTGGTTAGCGTTCGTGTCCAAATATAGCCGGAGATTATAGGTAGATGCGATCAAGGAGTCTATTTGGATACGTTCTACGAACTGGCCTTGTTTGAGTAGTCGACCTTCCTGAGTGCGTAGTTCATAGGTAATAGCTTCTGTGGAAAGAGAATCATTAGGGCCAATCATTTTAACTAGCTCTATTGCTCCCCAATTACTCGGACCAGAAACTGAAAATGGTGCTAACACCCTACGTTGCGTCCTCGGGTTCCAAGCCAGAAATTGATAATCTACTCCATCCGACCACTCCAAATCAGGATACAAAACTACACGATTCGATTTAACTATACTCTTAGACCAACTATCGCGTTCGACCACACCTTCTACTATTCGCAGTGAATCGATAATGGCATTATTACGAATAGGTGCAGCATACTGCAACTCCACCGAATCCCTCATACCTAATAAACCTTCAGGGCGCACCCCGATAAATCGTTGAATCGTTGTGTCTGTCGCTCCAGAACCAATGAGTTCTTGAGTAAAGGGTTCCATAGCATTACCAAAAAAATCCTCAAAACCCCTTACCCTTAATTCATATGTACTATCCTGCACAAGCGGCCTACTAGATTGAGCTAAAACAATGCTAGGATCCGCTGGCGCTATATACAAGGGTATAGCTGAAAACTCAGTTTCAGAAAAGCCTGCTTCTAGAGTAATCTGGCCAGTAAATTCATTCACAAGTGCCTCGGAAAAACGAATTCGAAGTCGACTGCTCGAAAGTAAACCTACCCCTAAAACTTCTGGGCGCATGGTGTCTGCCTCCATTATGTAAATGGTAGCTAAGGTGTCAATGACCCCATTCTGCACATTAACTGAACGTGTATTAAAAGCATGAGCAGATTCCAATGAAGAGTCCCAGATTTTATTTCTGTTGCGATCTTCAAAATGAACAATACTGTACTCTGTTTCACGTACATAGTTAAATCGAAACGTACCTCCAGTGTCTGTTTCTGCACGATAAAATGCTTTTTTTTGTATATCATACGTATTGGGAAATAAAAAGACTTCCTTCCCTTCAAGGCCTTTTCCCGTTTCTGCATTTAATACTTTGCCTATCAAGCCACCTTTATCTATTTGATCACCTGTTGAAAAGGCAATAACCTCAGAGGCACCCATGGTATTATTTCGGGTATCAGAGACTTTATTGCCCAAGGTAATTAAAAGCGTGGTTGAATCAGGTAGGGGTGATTCAAAATCGATGAATAACGTCTTTTTTTTCCAAGACAATTCATAATCGATACCAATATCAGGCTCGATTTGTAAATTAGACGATAAAGAATTTCGATTCACATATTCTGAAAACTCAATTTCTACGCGTTGCGAGTTAATACCCGTTCGTAGATTTTGCGGTACAGTCCGAATTATACTAGGACCTTCTTTGTCCATTGGCCCACCCGTAGGAGCAAGAGGAGTTGCACAGGAAAGCAAAGAAAACAGTAACAAAACCAGGCAAATCTTCGTTAAACTGGATAAATAGTTCATGGTAATTTTTTCATGTTTCACACTACAATATAAAAGGTTGCATTGAAAGTTTTGTATACTTCCACCGATGAATAATACCACAATTATCAACTTCATCCCTAGTTTAAATGCCTTATGAATCCTTCCTAAAACGAAGAATGACTTCAGTTTTATGGTTACTGTATTTAGTTTTATTTCAGATTTCCTGTGCTTCCTACCTTTTAGATCAAACACAAGAGGGGATTAAAGACGCAGTGTATGATAAGCGCTATAGTGAGGCTATTGTTAGTTTAAAAGAGTCAAAAGAAAAAGAGATCTATAAAGAAAAAGATTCTATCCTCTGGAATCTAGAAATGGGCATGCTAAAACATTACAATGGTGCCTATGAGGAGAGTAACTTGTATTTTTCAGATGCTGAAATTGCCATTGAACAGGCCTTCACTAAAAGTGTTAGTCGAGGTATTTATGCTTTCTTAGGAAATGATAATCAACTCAAATATGATGGAGAGCCATATGAAGAATTCTATCTTCATACCTTCAAAGCCTTAAACTATATTCATCTAAACAAAATAGATGCTAGTCTTATCGAAATTCGAAAAATGGTCTATAAAATCGACCAACTCAATATTCAACTACGAGGACTTGCCGACACTTATGCCAGTAATGATACACTTGCCAGCTCAATCGACTGGAATACTAAAGATATTAACGTCCAAAACTCACCTTTTGCTCGGTACCTAGCCGCTAATTTATTTACGGCCCTAGGTAATGTAGATGCCGCTCGGATAGAGCGTGAGCAATTCAATAGAGCCATAGCTGAACACTACCACTTGATTAATTTTTCATCAGAATCGGATATCAGCCTCGTAGAATCAAATAGAAATGTAATACCAGAATGGAGTCTCAGCAAGAATAACAACGTACTTCTGCTGAGTTTCACAGGTATGGCCCCTGAAAAAATACAACAAGACCTGCGAGTCTATAATGAGTATTGGGAGACTGAGTTAAAGGTCTCCCTACCCATTCTTAATCCTTATCGGTCGGAGATAATGGGGGTTCAAATTTGGGTTGGAGACTCACTAATCGGACTCAGTAAACTGCTTGAGTCGATGCATGAAGTAGCACAAGAAGTCTACACTTCAAAAATGCCCATTATATATGGGCGAGCAGTACTACGAGCTATATCAAAATATACTGGTACGCGATGGGTTGAAAATATACCGGAAGAGGAAGATTCGTTTTTTGCCCATTTTTTAGAATTTACAGGAGACCTTTACAAAGAAGGTTCTGAAAAAGCAGACCTACGTTCCTGGACTAGCCTTCCTGGAAATGTATTTGCCTATGCCTTCCAATTAGATCCAGGCTCATATGAAATGGAGTTTCGGTATATAAACAAACAAGGGCTACCCGTATACTCAGAGTTTAGAGACATTCAAATAAAGCAGGGGCATTTGGTACACCTACTTGAAACGCATCTAGCATTTTAATGCAATAGCTACTAAGCTCATGAACCCGTATTATCATATAGAGACTACAAACATAAAATAATCCCACTATGAAAACAACCATTATCCTTAGCCTTTGTGTTCTTCTAGTCATTAGCATTCAATGTAAACCAGTAAACACTATCAGCCGAATATCTCCCAGTAGCACAACCGAATTATCTGGTAAATGGAATGATACAGACGCTCGATTGGTCTCCGAGGAAATGATTGGTGATGCCCTAAGTAATCGATGGTTAAACAACTACACAGAATCCGCAGCAAAACCACCCGTGGTCATCGTTGGAACCGTCCGAAACGAAAGTATGGAACACATAGATACCGAAGTAATTACTAAAGAAATGGAACGGGCATTTGTCAATTCCGGATCAGTAACCTTAGTTGCTAACGCATCGGAACGTATGGAAATTAGAGATGAGCGGCTAGACCAGCAGAGCTACTCCTCCCTTGAGAGTATGAGTGCTATGGCAAGAGAGCTAGGTGCAGATTATATGCTCATTGGAAATATCAGCTCAATCATGGATGATGCACCTGATGGTCGAACCACTACTATATTCTATACCGTGAATTTAGAACTCATCGATATTGAAACGAACGTTAAAGTTTGGATTGGGAACAAAAAAATTAAAAAACTAATCGAACGTAGGAACTATCGTGGGTAGCTAAACTACTTCACTTAAATCCAATAACATCTGCACAACTTTAAACCAATATTTGTTGCAAATTCATGCTTCAGCATCGATATTTAAGTTTACATTCTAAAAATAAAAGATTAATCTTATGC
This sequence comes from uncultured Balneola sp., assembly GCA_902529115.1. Classification (GTDB taxonomy): domain Bacteria; phylum Bacteroidota; class Rhodothermia; order Balneolales; family Balneolaceae; genus UBA1275. Next base: position 135 of record CABZVB010000013.1, on the reverse strand, counting down.
GTTTTGACTATGGTGTTATAGGTGGAGGGTTATCAGGTTGTTTACTTGCTTATTATTTAGTGCAGAATGGTAAAAAGGTTTTTTTAGTTGAACGCAATTTAATCGGATCTGGGGCTTCAGGTACTCCCCTGGCAA
>CABZVB010000012.1 GCA_902529115.1 uncultured Balneola sp. | reverse complement strand
TAGAAGCTAGGGCACATAAAATGTCGAAGAGCCGTGGTAACGTTATAAATCCTGATCATATTATTGAGGAATTCGGTGCGGATTCACTACGCTTATATGAAATGTTTATGGGGCCTTTAGAACAGGTTAAACCTTGGAGTACCAAAGGGGTGGACGGGGTAAACAGATTCTTGCATCGAGCTTGGAGACTCTTGGTTAATGAGGAGAGTGGCGAACTAAAATCCACGATTTATGAGATAGAACCTAATAAAGAACAGCTTAAAGTGCTTCATACAGTAATTAAAAAGGTGAGCGAAGATATTGAGGCAATGCGTTTTAATACAGCCATATCTGCATTAATGATTTTTGTTAACGAAGCCAATACCTGGAGTCAGATGCCTAAAGCTTTGGCTCAAAATTTTGTGCAAATATTGTCTCCTTTTGCTCCTCATATTAGCGAGGAATTATGGGTAAAACTAGGCCATCAAGAAAGTATAGCTTACCAACATTGGCCCGTCTTTGACGAACAATGGTTGGTTGATAACGAAATAATGTATCCCATCCAGATTAATGGTAAGGTTCGCGCAGAACTATTTGTTTCAACTGAGCGAGCGATGGACAAGCAATACGTACTTGAGCAAGCTAAAGCCAATGAAAAAATTCAGGGCTATTTAGAAGGTAACCGTTTGGTGAAAGAAATATTTGTTCCTAAGCGGATCGTGAATCTGGTTATCGCTCCTCGATAGGAGTATAATCAACATTTTTTTGACCAACATAAAGGGCCCTTGGGCGAACAAGTCTGTTGCGCTCCATTTGCTCCATGTAGTGACCTGCCCATCCAGCAATACGACTCATAGTAAAGATACAGGTGTACAAGTCAGGCTGAATCCCCATAGAGAAATAGACGGTTGCAGAAAAAAAATCGACGTTTGGATCAATATTCTTTTCGGTTTTCATGGTGCGAAGCATATCCATTGACCAACGATATAATTCTTCATGCCCGGTTTCTTCACTTAATGATTTTGCCATTTTTTGAAGGTGACGAGCTCTGGGGTCAAAGGTCTTATAGACACGGTGACCAAAACCCATGATTTTTTCTTTTTTAGCTAACTTATCTTTCGTAAATGCAACGGCATCAGCCTCTTCACCTTGTTCTTCTAGCTCCATGAGCATTTGCATCACGGCGGTATTTGCTCCACCGTGTAGAGGCCCTTTGAGGGTTCCAATACCAGCGGTAATAGCAGAATATAAATCAGAAAGTGTTCCACCTACCGTTCTACAGGTGAATGTAGAAGCATTCATTCCATGCTCTGCGTGAAGTATCAAGCATAAATCGAGGGTTTTTTCTGCTTGTTTGCCAGGTTCTTCGCCATTTAGCATATACAGAAAATTAAAAGCAGTAGAACCGGTGGATTTGGGAGAAACAATTTCTTTACCGCTACGTAGTCGAGAAAAAGCTGCAATGATGGTAGGCAGCTTAGCTGTAATATTGATGGCCTTTTCATAATAAGAATCGTCAGGTAAATGAATATCAGTTTCAGATAGCATCGAAGTAGCCGTGCGTAAAACAGACATAGGTTTTGACTCTTTGTCAACACTGTGTAAGTAGTCAGTAACTACTTTTGGTATATCTCTTCGGGCTTGAAATTTTTGGGTTAAATCTTCTAATTCGGCTTGCGTTGGGAGTCGGTCGTTCCAAAGCAAAAAACAAACTTCTTCGAATGTACTTTTTTCAGCAAGTACATCAATGTTGTATCCTGTATAAATGAGTTCACCTTTTTGCCCATCAATAGAGCTCTTAGTGGTGGAAAAAGCTACTACGCCATCAAGGCCTTTATTTATAAAAGGGTAAGATGCTTCGTCAAATTCGGTTTGTAAATCATTTGTCATGGTGTTCCGAATATTTGTTAGGTGTTCAGTTTACTCTTGCCTTTTCGGTACCATCCAGTGCGAGTGTGTGTGAAGACTTTCCGCATTTATCTGATAAAATAGGATATTGTGTCTCTTCAAGAGTTAGAAGTAAGTTAATGAAACCCAGACAATAATTTAAGTACTTAAAGTGCTTTTTTTGAGGTTTCCCAATGCCTATTCATTTCTTCTAAACTTAAGTTACTTAAAGATCGATTTTCTTTTTCAGCCTGTTGCTCTATATACCGAAATCGTTGCTCAAACTTTGCGTTGGTCAGGCGTAGGCTATCCTCGGCATTTAGGTCAAAAAATCGTCCAATATTAACCATAGAGAATAACAAATCACCAAATTCATCCGCTTGTTGCTGGCTTGAACCTGAAGCTAAGGTCTCTTTGAACTCTTGTGTTTCTTCCTGTACTTTTTCCCAAGCTTGTTCCCACTCAGGCCAATCAAATCCCACATTAGCTGCTTTTTCCTGCATTCGTTGCGCTCTAATTAGTGCAGGCATTGGTTTAGGGAGACCATCTAAAGTAGATTTTTTCCCCTCTTTCTTTTTAATCGTTTCCCAGTTTTCTGAAACCTCTTTTTCATCATCTACAACTTGGTCACCAAATACGTGAGGATGACGTCTGATCAGTTTTTCCATTAATGTCTCAATGACATCTTCTATACTAAACTGGCGGTTCTCCGATGCCATAATACTATGAAATACAACATGGAGCAGTAGGTCTCCTACTTCTTTTTTGAACTCGTCAAAATCGTTATTCTCCAAGGCTTCTAATGCCTCATAAACTTCTTCGACAAGATTATCTTTTATGGACTGATGTGTTTGCTTTCGATCCCATGGGCATTCTTTGCGTAGGATTTGAACTAATTGTACTAGGTCTTCGAATCTTCTAGATGGGTGCATTAGGTTTTTTGCTTTTTCTTTTTCGCTGCTGGAAACAAAATATTATTTAAAATGAGCCTATAACCAGGGCTGTTTGGATGTAGTGCTAAATCGGTTGGTGGATCATTAACACGATGGGTATAATCTTCAGGGTCGTGGCCTGCATAAAATGTATAGGTTCCTTGTCCAAAGTTACCATGAATGTATTTTGCTTGTTCGCGACCTGGACTTTCCCCAAGAATAACCACGGAGGATTTTATTTTATCGGTTCGGAAAGCGGTGGTTTGGCCATAGAATCCACGTACACTACTCACATGATTTTGGGTGAGCATGGTTGGAACAGGGTCCCATTTAGCAGAGAACTCAAAAAGTGTGAAAAAATCTAGACTCCTATCGATTTCATCAATAGCGACCGGCACGTCAATATCTGCATGTTCATATTCCGCTGGATTTAGGCTGATAGTAAAATTTTCGAAAGCCAAGGTTGCGCTATAATCCAATGATTCCTGTGCATTAGGGTCCACCGGGTCTCCATCAAAAGGGGTAGGGGTAATGTCGACGCCTTCAGCCGCTAAAGCCACATCGAAGGTATCGGTACCAGAACACATAGCAAAAAGAAAACCACCCTTGCCTACATATTCTTTGATACTTTTAGCTACGGCTAATTTCTGTTCACTGACCTTATTAAAACCCAACTCTGCTGCCATTGCTTCCATTTGTTTCACCTGCGTTATATACCATGGATTATTTCGATAGCTAGCCCAAAACTTTCCATATTGTCCGGTAAAATCTTCATGATGTAGATGCAGCCAATCATAATTTTGTAGGGCACCTTGTAGTACTTCAATATCCCAAATTTTGTCATATTCAATCTCCGCATAACTAAGCGCAAGGGTTACCGCATCATCCCAAGGTAGTGCTTGATTGGGGGTATAAACAGCGATTCGAGGCGCTTTTTCTAGGTTGACAACGGATGTGTTCGAACCTGGAGATTCAAGCTCCTGCGTTATTCGAGCTGCCTGTGAGCTACTGATAATTTCGATGGTAATATTTTTTAAGCGTGCTTCTCTAATTAGTTCAGTATTTTCTTCGGTCATGAACGAACCGCCTCTATAATTTAATAACCATGAAGCTTTACCTCCCAATGTCAGATGGTTAAAGATAAGTCCGTAGGCCTTTAAATGATTCCCCTGACTTCCGTCCATGGGGATAAAGAGTTGTTGGGCATTACCAGGTGCAACTAGGTTAATCCAGAAGAACAAACTAATGAGGACTAGTCTGCCTAGGCTATAACATGGATTTCGAATAACTTGCTTAGTGTTATTGAAGAAATTCAAATAGGTCATGAGCGAATTTTTAATTCGTTTATTACTTTACGAGCAAGCGGGCTATAAAAACCACTTGGGAAAGACAAAATCAACTCTTCATAATATGAGTATAGGGTCTCTGAGCTCACTGAGGAAGAATCTTGTGCCGAAAAATAGAACGCAGCTTGTGCTCGTAGCCACATGAGATTTTCTCTTAATGGAGTACTCTTTTCATTAACTAAGTAATCGTTCAAGGCCGTTATATATTCTTCTAAATCAGCTCCTAAAGAATAAAGTATTTTAAAAGCATAGCCAGAAAAAGGATTGCTTTGGTTACGCGCAATTTCCCAAAGCATAGCTTTGGCCTTAGTGTTATTGCCTTTGAGTTCTTCAAGCATAGCCTTAGGGAAAGTTACATTAAATTGAGCAGTGGAATCCATTGCCGTTATAGTTTGTAGCCAAAGGCGTAGTTCTAGTGCATTATTAGCATAATACGAGGTATACTGCCGGCCTAAACTTTTGAGCTGTATACCGGAAAATTCATAATCTTTAGAGTAAAAGTCAGATAATGCTAAATAGTAGCGCGTTTTTTCTGCCATTTCTCCTACTTTCGCAGAACGGTTTGACCGAGTGAGCAATAGTCTAGCTTTTGAAAACGACTCATTTGTTATGGCAAGTCGACCTTTTAGATAATTTAACTCTTCAGAGTAGTTTTCTGTCAGGCGTTCGAGTCGTTGTATAATTTTCTGTGCCTGCACTAAATCTTTATCAAAATCTAAGTACAATTCAGCTAAGCGAAGGTGCACATTAGTACTATTTTGATAATTAGGGGCCTCTGAAAGTATTAAGTTGAGGAGCTCTCTAGCCTGCTCGGTATAGTATGTCCTATCTGACACCGGGATGAGGTCATAATCCTCCAAGTATTTTACCCATGATAGCCAAACTTCTGCCTGTCTCTCCAGCGATTGCCATCTTATCTCATTATATCCTATATCAGAATAATATTGAAAAGAATTAAGTGCCTTTTCATATTCTTTGTTTTGAAGTAGTTGGTTACCTAAACTGTAAAGCGAATAGGTGAGTGCAGGTGTATTCTCCTCGTATCTTAAAGCGGTATTAAATGCTCGTTCAAAAAGATTAGTTTCCATAAGTAGCCAAATTTGTAACTCATAGAATGTACTGTATAAGACTTCATCTGGCTGCAAGTTTGATAGTAGATCTTCCAATTCTATAATACTTATATCATACAATAAGGGATCATTATATCGAATCAAAATCCGTTGGAAACCATTTGCTTGATTAGGAGAATTTTGTATCAAAGTAAGCCAACTTTTAACAGCTTCATCGTAGTTACCCGCCTGCATATGCACCATGGGAATCTCAGAGTTAAATAACATAGGATTCTTGAAATTTATTTGTGCTTTCTCATACACCGACAACGCTTGTTCAAAAGCTTTACGGTTAACCATAGTCCTAGCTGTGTTAATATAAAGCTGCAACATCTTTGGATGCTTATGAAGATTTTCATTCCATAGATCGAATGCGAGTTCCTTATTCCCCATGAAAAACTGAATTTCTCCCTCCAATACACCAGTTAGAGCTTTATTGCTGCCATTTTTTTTATATTTTTGTACTCGTTCTAAGGCCTGATCATACTTTTTAAGTTCAATTTCACATTCAATTAAACGATCAAAATAAATAAAAGTATTCGTTTCATTACGGTGTAATCGCTCTAAAATAGGTAAAGCATCATCGCAGCGTTGCTCTTGAATTAGCTTAAGTGCAATTTCTAATCGACCTCGGTTGCTAATAGTCTGGCTTTGAGCAAAAACAGGAGTGCTAAGCAAAAGTATCAATACTGCTAAAATGCTTGCCAAGAATGCAAAGCTTTGTTGGAACTGAGTTCGTGCAATACTATATATAATTTGCTTGAGCATGCATTTGTTTAAATACTCACTATTGAATGAAGATATGTTCATTAGTTCGAGTCTGCGCCAACTAGCGCTAATTAAGGTATGCTTAATTGCAATTTTATTTTATAACGCTCTTTTAACAAACTAAGTTCAAGATAACATCGACTCAAAGGAAGACCAACTATGTTATAGTAGTCACCCTTGATTTTTTTCACAAAGATAGCCCCCCAGTCATCTTGAATTCCATAAGCACCGGCTTTATCCATAGGTCGGCCCGATGAAACATATTTATTAATGGAATAAGTACTCAGTGCATGAAACCATACCTTGGTTTTTTCATGAAAAAGTACTGGTTCTTGAAGTCTTCCTTCCCTGTCTACATACTGAAGGCAAACACCGGTATATACTTGGTGATGGGTTCCACTCAGTCGGGCTAAAATCTGCACTGCTTCTTGTTCACTGGCAGGTTTTCCAAGGATATCGTTGTTATGAACTACAATAGTATCTGCTCCAATAACTACTGCATTAGAGTAATTCATTGCGATGTCCTTGGCTTTCGAAAGGCTTAATTCTTTCACTAAGATTGTGGGATCCGTGGTTAATGAGTATTCATTAATCCTGGCTGGTTGAATTTCGAAGGGGATGCCTAATTTTTGAAGTAGCGCTTTTCGACGAGGGCTCTGTGATGCTAATATAAGTTGGGTCATTTCTTTGATCTAGATTTTGTCCTTATACCTGATAATAGCTAATTTACAATGACCAAGAAATTAGCATTTCTAAAGATATGTGAGTATATAGGTGAGTATAAAATTAAATATGTTTCTACGAAATGGAAAACTATTGTAAATATTTTTTACCATCTCAAATTAAATAATCTGACCCCTATATAGAATTATGTTGATTGAATTCGTTCATATTGAATGTGATTAATCTTACGAACCAGATAACAAACTTATTGTCACCTAAAGCAATGGCAAAACAAAATTTTAAAAAATCTAATACATCGATGTTTTTTTCTGCTTTCAACTACAAGCTATTAGGTATTGCAGTGCTATTGATTGTTGGCGGTTTTGCCGCAATGTATATGGAAAATGAAATTAATGGCTTTATCTCTCTCTACGTTTCACCTATTGTGGTCATGGCAGGTTATGTGTTGGTCATATTTGCAATTATAAAGCATGACCGCCAAGAAATGGAAGAAGATTGACTAGTTGAGATAAATACTAGTCTTATTTATTAGTAGCCAGGGTTGGCTGAGTCTTTGAACAATACACTAGTTTAGGATAAAACATAATTACACTGAAAAGACTCAAGGCATAACATAAATAATGTGCTAAGAAATTGTTAAGTAGGCAAAAATCCATGATTGATAGAATAATCAATATTTTTTTACTCTTTTTACTCATTTTGGGTTTTGTTGGTGTTGCAGACACCGAAATTCAGCAAAGAATCCTTTGGGGTTTTTTGGCGGGTGGAATATTTGCTGCGCTCTCATTTTTCTTGAATTGGCTCAGTCTTGATGGTTCAACTTCTGCATGGTTACTTGGTGTTATTACCTTTGGTGTTGCTGGCATTGAGGGGGCTGTAATTCTATTATTTTTTTTTATTAGTAGTTCACTATTATCCAAAAATAGTAGTAGCATAGACCATCATAGGGAACTTAAATTTCGTAGAATAGGAGCTCAGGTTTGGGCTAATGGATTTTGGTTTGGTTTCTTTACGTTGCTAGGTTTATTGGTAGATCTCGAACTTCTAGAGTTAGCTGCCTATTCTAGTATTGCCTTTGCTACGTCAGATACATGGGCTTCAGAAATCGGAGGCAACCGTGTCAAAGGTAAAACATGGTCTTTCAATGGTTTTAAACAAGTACCGCCAGGTACCGATGGTGCTATAAGTATAGCGGGAACCTTAGCCGCAGTGGCCGGTGCTATAAGTGTTGGCTTAATTGTGGGTTTCTTACATTCTACCAATTCCATGATGATGAGTACAATAGTTGCCAGTACAGGATTGGTAGCTACTTTTATGGACTCTTGGTTAGGAGCAAATCTTCAAGGTCAAACATTAGTTAATACAACAAACCGATTTTTTTCTTCTCATTTTTTGTATGTTGATAATAATATTGTTAATTGGTTATCCGCTGGTCTAGCAAGTCTATTAACTATCTTTATTTATTTAATTATACAGCAGTGAGTATGTGGTACAAAAAATTACATTGGCAAATTGTAATTGGCTTAATTTTAGGACTTATATGGGGATTGTTATCTAGTATCATTGGTTGGAACGAGTTCACATCAGAATTCATAAAACCCTTTGGAACCATTTTTGTCAAGCTATTAAAACTCATTGCAGTACCCTTGGTGCTCGCATCGTTAGTGGCAGGTGTAGCTAGCTTAAATGATACTACAAGGCTTTCCCGAATGGGTGGGAAAACAGTATTCATTTATATGATAACCACCTTGCTAGCAATAACTATAGGTTTGGTAATGGTAAATACTTTTCAGCCAGGAAAATCATTACCTCAGGAAACTATGGATAGCCTCCAGCAAACTTATTCTAACTCACTGGAGAACCGAAGTGCTTCAGCAGATGAAGTGCTAAATAGAGGGGTGTTAGACTTTATGGTGGATGTAGTCCCGGATAATTTCTTTGCTGCTGCTTCTGATAACTCAAGGATGCTGCAGATAGTATTTGTTGCAATTTTATTAGGGGTTGGAATTATTCATATGGGTGGCAAAAAAGCGAAGACATTAGTAACGGTATTTGATGCATTTAATGATGTTATAATCCTCATAGTTGAACTTATCATGAAAACAGCACCTTTTGGGGTATTTGCGTTAATGGCTGCACTAATTATTGATTTAGCAGGGGACGATTTAGGAAAGGCTTTTGAATTACTTGGAGCTCTGGGCTGGTATAGCTTAACATTAGTAATTGCCTTAATAATCCATGTCTTCCTAGTATATAGTACCATGTTTAAGATTTTCAGTAAGGAGGTAGGTCTTTTTGAATTCTTTAAGGCAATTCGACCAGCTATGTTACTTGGCTTTAGTACTAGTTCTAGTTCAGCTACTTTACCTGTCACTATGGAACGGGTAGAAAAAAACCTAGGAGTTGATGAAGAAGTATCAAGTTTTGTGTTACCTGTCGGGGCAACCATAAATATGGACGGTACTAGTGTGTATCAAGCGATTGCTGCGGTATTCATTGCCCAAGCCTTAGGAATGGATTTAACGATTGCACAGCAGCTAATGATTGTTGTAACAGCTGCAGCCGCATCTGTAGGTGCTGCTGGAGTGCCTGGCGCCGGTATTGTTATGTTGGTAGTTGTACTTGAAACTATTCAAGTACCTACTGCTGGAATTGCCTTAATATTAGGGGTTGATCGAATATTGGATATGTGCCGAACTGTGGTGAATGTTACAGGGGATGCTGCTGTAGCCTATGTAGTAGCTTCTACAGAAGGTTTACTTAACGCACCCAATTTCGATGACTAATTTTCGACGAATTGTAAAAAATATCCTGGTGGTGAATCCGAATTTTATTCCTCGATTAGGATAGTGTTACAACCATTGAGCAAGTGCAATTACGTTCAAATTAGTATTTAGAAGCTGAATTCGGTCATCCTTACTCTGTACTCTTATGGGTATATAGGAACCTAATTCGTTAAGAAATACTAGATCAAACCAACGCAGACTCTGCCTTTGTTTTGATCGAAGTATTTCGAGCATCCAGTCAATATAGTGAGTATTGTTGACGTGTTTATTTATATCAAGGTGATATGCATAGCTCTGCATTGTAATTTCTTGCTCTGCTTCGCTTGGGTCAAACGCTCGTAGATGATTTACAGTGGGTTCTAAGGTATGTGGTCGGTCTGAAAATCTTCTGGTGAGTATGTCTTTTGGGATGCGTGTTGGTTTCCTACTACCCAAATCAATGACCATCCAGTAGCTGATGGACTGGACAATCAGGTTTCCCTTGGTGTCCCACACTTCATAATTTCGTAAGGCTCTTATGCTGTCTCCAAGTGCAGGCCATGTCCGGATTTCAATATTCTCTCTCCATTTGGGTAGGCGTTCTATCTGGATTTGAAGCCTATGTAAAACCCAGCTGATATTCTGAGCATGCATGTCTGTAATATCAAAAGATAATTCCTTAGCATTATTGCCTGCCACTTCTTGAAATAACCTAGCTAAAGCGCTCAAATGCATACACTCATTGGGTGCTGTTTCCGATGCTCGGACAGAAAAAAATTCACTATGAATGTGGCTGCTATCCGTGGGTATGGTATTTTTGGGTTTCATAAGACGATTAAATATAGTTCAATTGAATAAAATAAGACGGTTAATGAAATCATACTACGGGAAGAGATTAAGTGGGATTTGCCTTTAGTAATTATCCTAGAGTATAAACTTTAATATTGATTTGTTATAATCATTTTGTATTGATCCATGGAGCATTTATATTTAATAGACTCTTTGAAATAGTGATGGTTCTCTTAGAGATGATCAAAAGGGAATCCGGTGTAAATCCGGAGCTGTACCCGCAACTGTAATTCCATTTGAATGACTTCATTGTACTCATGAATTATTCACATCAATCCTACGAGCAAATCTTGCCACTGTTATTAATTTAACGGGAAGGCCTCGAGGTGGAAAAGTCAGGAGACCTGCCATCAATGCAACTAGCATCTATTTCTCAGGAAATTTTCGGGAGCTAGAATTTCCGTGGGCAATTTTAATTAATCAGTGCTAACTGGCGACTAGTCGTATGGCGGAAGCTATAAATCTGGTTGTCGATGCCGTGTGATGGGTAAATTTTTACATTCATTTAATCGGACTGTTTCAGTCACAGTAAATGAACTTACAAATAGTAGGGTTAATGATTTTGTCTATTGCAAACTGACTACTGATTCTTGTCTAATGATGTTAATAGCACTGATCATCTTTACTCTCAACATACATGCCATGGCCCATGAAATGCGGAAAGAAGCTCATGACACTTTGGTTAATCCTCCCATTATAGGTTTGGCCGAAATTGAAATTATAGCTGAGAACCCTTACCAAGATTTTCAACTGCTAAGTACTCAGTATGGACGATTATCAAAGGATCTTTTAGAACTTCGATTGGCATCACATATGGGAAATATTGCACAAGAATTTAGTTCGGCCTATGTGCAAACTAACGGACCGGGAAGCTTAGCTTTACTTTCGCAAAGAGGCTTGCCAGCGTCTAGAAATCAGGTAGTTTGGAATGGTTTCGAGTTAAATCATCCTATGCTCGGCGTGGTGGATTTGTCATTAATACCAAGTAATCTATTTGATGCAGTATTATTCACTCCTGGCTTAGGACAGGCTCGGTTTGGTCAGAGTGGAGCGGGTTCGATGCATATTTTTCAGCAAGCATTTGATGGGGATGAAATAATTGTTCAGCATTCAATGGGTAGTTATGGTGTAGAACAGACGACGGTTCATGCAGTATCTACAAAAGATAATATATCCTGGGACTTAAGGCTGTATAGTAAAGAGGCCGAAAATAATTTTGACTTTAAGAAACGAGTATTTGACCCAGAGCAGCGAATAATTGTTCCAAAATGGTTTACCCGTGAGAATAATAACTCCCAATCATATTCTGTTTTGTTCAATTTTAAAAAGGAACCAAGCAGGATGACCCTTGAAGGCTATCCCTATAAAAGCTCAGACAGAAGGTTTTCATCCTTGCGATCCTTTATTGCTAAAAGTGAATATCAAAGTACTATTTGGGCATTTACTCAGGATAATAAAATACCAGGAAGCAAGCTATCGCCTACTCTTAAGGCGAGTCAATCCGATGCTTTTTTACGTTGGATGCAAGGGCTACGGTGGGGGAGAAGGAATCAGTGGAGAATGCAGCACTTTAGTCAATGGCAAATACTAGATTTCCAAGACCCTGATAAAGAGGTTGATAGTGATAGTGATATTTGGAATAACACTCTTCGTATTGAATACCGAAATAGAATAGGAAAAAGCACATTTGTACAAAGTATGGCTGAATTGTCAACTACAAATGTAAACAGCACAGATTATGACTTAATTCGCTCTAGATGGTCATTTTTGCAACGGCATACACTTTACAGAGAGTTTGGAATGGAAAACGTACTACGAGTGGATATGAACCAAGCCTATAATAATCATTTTGGTTGGAATTGGTCCGGAGAGCTGGGGTGGAACTCGAAGCTAAGCCCCGAACTTGGAATCCGACTCCTTTCGGCTAAAAATTCGGTCATACCAACATTCAATGATTTATATTGGCCAGTTTTAGGGAATCCAGATCTTATCAGTGAACAGGTATATTCCATAGAAAGTGGACTACAGTGGTTTCAGACTCCATTGCATTGGGATGGGGGAAATATAAAAGCCGATGTTCAGCTGAGTTATTATTGGAATAATGTTAATAATGGAATACGTTGGTTGCCAGATGAACAGGGACTTTCAAGACCCCTCAACATAGAAGTAATTACTGCGAGAGGTGTAGAATCGGATATAGCCCTAGGATTCCGTCATGCTCAGTTTAGTGGTGTCTTAAAAAGTGGGGTGTATCAAGTGATTGCGCACATGGATAAGGAACGTTACAATGGTGATTCAGCGCTAAATAAGCAACTTCGTTACACTCCAGAATGGCAGTTTAAACACTATTTATATATCCGATATAAAGCATTGCAGTTCATGATATCTAATTCTTATGTAGCCGAGCGATATAGCAGTGCTGACCATTCTAGCCCGTTCGATCCTCTTTCTGCGTATTCAATATGGAATTCAGCTTTTAGTTTAAAAATACCTTGGTCAGCTAGTAAGGGTTTATATTCAGAAAAGTTCTTAGAGAGTTTCACTGACACTATTGGGAAAACTTTAGGAAAGCCGCTGTGGCAACTAAGTTGTAGTATAGAGTTAAATAATATTTTTTCTGAAACCTACGAACAAGTGCTTAACTATCCCATGCCAGGTAGGCACTTCATGCTAAGCATTCAGTTAAAACGTGCGGGAAGTGGGGGTAATGCTATCACGAGCGAGTAGTACCATATCTAAATATACAAACCAAAAATAATCAAAATTTCATGAATCAAATACTATTGAAAATTCTAACGAGCATAACAGAACAATATCAACTAGAACTGCGAGAATCAGAGTTGGGTCAAACAATCAAGAATTCGCAATGTACAGTTTCTTTAAGTAGAAAATGGCACGGTCTTGTTTCGCTTATATGTGTTTATGCTTTTACAGCCTTACCGCTCTATGCACAGCAGAATCAGTTCAATGGGCAATCAGTTGTCGAACGCGGGGCTAAATTGGAGCAACTACTTATTGGTAATGAGGGTGGCTTTGGTTCTTCAAATGCCACAATTAGTCGCTATAACCCCGATACTAAGGACCTTGAGGACGGCGTATTTTTGAATGTGAATGGCATAGGTTTAGGCGATGTGCTTCAAAGTCTACATTACAATGAAGGACAGGTCTACGCCGTCATGAATAATTCAGCTCAAATTGTAGTAATGGACTCTGAATCTTTTACCCAGCAAGGTCTTATATCATTACCTGAAGGAGCTAGTCCTAGGCAAATGCTGCTATTAAGTTCAGATGTGGCTTATATCACTGATTTATATGGAGATGAGATTCATTTGATAAACCCCACCACTCAGCAAATTCTTTCCACCAAAATTGGAGTAGGAGATGGCCCCGAGTATATGATATATCATCAGGAGGCAGTATTTGTAGGTAATTATGGTTTTGGGCAAGACTCAACCATTATGGTAATTGACCCGGTCCAACATACGGTTATAGATACCTTAGTTTTGGCCTCTGGTCCAGGCCAAATAGTCGTAGACAACAATGCAGATTTATGGGTTGTTTGTACAGGCTATGCAGGAGATTATGATGCCCAATGGAATCTAATTGAAGGCACTCAGCGGCCAGGGGGTCTTTTTCGGATAGAAAAAGATGCGCAGAGTCAGCGATGGCAGGTGAGTGAGGAGCTGGAGTTAAATCAAGCTGGTATTCATCTTGGATACGATCCTACAAATGAATTCCTTTACCTTCAAAGTGAAGGGATCAAACGGGTCGATTTAAATCAGGTGGATGTAACTACTGAAACTATTACATCGGGTTCATACTACTCATTCTATTACGAATCTGTACGGAATCATCTATATTTAGCCGATGCTAAAGACTATGTAGGCGCGGGTTCCGTGAGGGTGGTACATGCTGACACCTTTCAGGATTTGGACGAATTTAGCGTGGGAATTATACCCGGAAGTTTTTTAGCTATTTACGATGTAGAGAGTACAGCAATGGACCAATTAGATTATTTGGAGCTATCCCAAGTTGAGTTATACCCTAATTATCCCAATCCATTTAATCCCACCACGCAGCTAAAATATTCTATACAAGAAGCTGGGTTGGTCGAAATACTGATTTTTAACTCATTAGGGCAAAAAGTAGCTAGCTTAGAGAAAAGTATAAAACAAAGAGGGTATCATATACAGACATTTAACGCACAAAATTTACCATCGGGTGTGTATTATGCACATGTTTTATTTAATGGCTATCAGCGTGTTACGAAAATGTTACTAATTAAGTAATCAGCTTTTTTATATAATATAAAAATGGATAAATAAATTGTTAATATACATATATAAGTATAATTATTTTATAATGTAATTTAAGATGATTTATTTATTATGTGGATAACTTTTAAGATTAGAATAAAATATTTTTATTATCAAAATAAGCGGATTATTAGCTAGTTAAAGAGCATTTTTTGTGGTGTTATAAAATTTTATAATAAAGTATATAGCTTAATTACCACGCTACCAAACCAATAAACGCCAGTTATGATACAGCTAATTTTTTTAATGTGGATAAGTGTGTATTTTTGTGGAAAAGAAATTCAGATTTAATTTGTTAGCATACATTTCAGCATATATATTAGTTGTCACTTCTTAGGCTGGCTGGCTTCTGGAGTATAAAATATCATCATCGCCTCAGGCTTAACCTGTAACTACACTAACGAGAAATTAACGCAAACGAATTAGCCACATGAAATTCAATCGTTTTTATACAAAAGACTCATGGAAAACCCCATTTGATACTCTGAAATTTGACAGTCGAACCTCTGAAATAAAAAACCCCGATGGGTCTAAAGTCTTCCGGATGGAAAATGTACAGGTCCCATCAACTTGGTCGCAGGTAGCAACTGATATAATTGCCCAAAAATACTATCGCAAAGCGGGTGTTCCTGCAGTTCTAAAGAAGGTAAATGAAAAAGGAATACCAACATGGCTGCAGCGATCAGTAGCAGACACAGCAGCTATGAAACATCTCCCCGAAAATGAACGATACACTCATGAATTGGATAGTCGTCAAGTTTTCCATCGTCTCGCAGGTTGCTGGACATACTGGGGATGGAAGCATGAATACTTTGATACGGAGGCAGATGCTAGAATATTTTATGATGAGCTTGCCTACATGTTGGCTACACAAATGGCAGCGCCCAATAGTCCTCAATGGTTTAATACAGGACTTCATTGGGCATATGGTATAAATGGCCCGGCTCAGGGACACTATTATGTAGATGCTAATACAGGGAAATTGATCCGTTCCAAGGATTCATACACCCATCCACAACCGCATGCATGCTTCATCCAGAGCGTAGATGACGATTTGGTGAATGAAGGTGGTATCATGGACCTTTGGGTGCGCGAAGCACGGCTATTTAAATATGGTTCTGGTACGGGTAGTAACTTTTCATCTATTCGCGGTGAAGATGAGCCATTAAGTGGGGGTGGACGTTCTTCCGGTTTAATGAGTTTTCTTAAAATTGGTGACCGTGCTGCTGGAGCGATAAAGTCAGGTGGAACAACAAGACGCGCTGCAAAAATGGTCACGCTCGACTTAGATCATCCAGATATTGAGAGCTATATCAACTGGAAAGTAGTTGAGGAACAAAAAGTAGCTGCATTGGTGGCTGGATCAAAAGTAACTCAAAATCATCTTAAAAAGATTATTGGATTGTGTCATAAACCAGTAGAAATAGAAGGGCGTACGTTCAATGGTGAGATGAGCCGAAACCCGCTTAAAAATAAGGCGTTGGCTCAGGCCATCAGGGAAGCTAAGAAAGAGCAGGTTCCATTAAATTATATCGAAAGAGTAATTCAGTTGGCTAAACAAGGTTTTATTGATTTAGAGTTTGATACCTATGATACAGACTGGAATTCAGAAGCATACAATACGGTATCGGGACAAAACTCGAACAACTCTGTGCGTGTGCCAAATTCGTTCATGAAAGCAGTGCTAGATGACAAGGACTGGCATTTGCACTGGCGTATTGAAAAAGAGCGGGCCGAAGAAGAAGGACGCGCCCCTGAGCCGTGTAAAACCCTTAAAGCAACCGAACTTTGGGACCAGATTGCTTATGCGGCATGGTCCTGTGCTGACCCTGGTACGCAGTATCATGATACGATAAATGAGTGGCACACCTGTCCAGAAGATGGAGAGATACGTGCAAGTAATCCCTGTTCGGAATATATGTTTTTGGATAATACAGCATGTAACTTAGCTTCGCTTAACCTAATGAAATTTTTCACCGATAATAATTGTACAACTTTTGACACTGAGTCTATACGAGCTGCATCACGTTTATGGACTACCGTGCTTGAGATTTCAGTACTTATGGCACAGTTCCCTTCCAAAGAAATTGCTGAGCTATCTTATGCTTTCAGAACACTTGGACTAGGCTATGCAAATATTGGTGCTGCGCTTATGGTACAAGGCATCCCTTATGATAGCCAAGAAGGCGTTGCTATCGCCGGTGCCATTACCGCAATCATGCATATGAAGGCTTACGAAACTTCAGCAGAACTAGCCGGCGAGTTGGGGGCTTTTGATGGGTATGAGCGTAACAAAAAACACATGCTACGAGTGATGAGAAATCACAGGCGAGCTGCATACAATGAACCAACACAGGCTTACGAAGGACTCACCGTTACACCAGTTGGTATAGATGAAGACTTTTGCCCCGATTACCTATTAACAGCTGCGCGTGAAACAGCAGATGCAGCAATCCAAAAAGGGGAGAAGCATGGTTTCCGAAACGCTCAAGTAACTGTGCTTGCACCAACCGGAACTATTGGCCTAGTTATGGACTGTGATACCACGGGTATCGAACCCGATTTCGCCTTGGTAAAATTCAAAAAATTGGCGGGCGGCGGGTATTTTAAAATCATTAATCAGAGTGTGCCTCATGCCCTAAAAACCTTGGGATATACGGAAAAAGAATCCAAAGAAATTATCAATTTTGCGAAAGGCTATGCCACCTTAGAGGGCTGTCCTCATATTAATCCGAGGAGTCTTGCTGAGAAAGGCTTCGGAGTGGACCAAATAAGTGCGATAGAAGCTGCCTTACCAAGTAGCTTTGATATTAAATTCGCATTTAACCACTTTACCTTAGGAGAAAATTTCTGTAAAGAGGTATTAGGATTGACCGAGGAGCATCTCAATGATTTTACCTTTGACATGTTACGTCATTTAGAGTTTAGTCGAGAGCAAATCCAGCAGGCAAATGATTTTGTTTGTGGAACAATGACGGTAGAGGGTGCTCCTCACTTGAAGGATGAACATCTTGCTGTCTTTGACTGCGCAAATAAGTGTGGAAGAACAGGAACACGGTATATATCAGCTGAAGGTCACATACGTATGATGGCGGCAGCTCAGCCTTTTCTTTCAGGTGCAATATCCAAGACTATTAACCTGCCAAACGAGGCTACGGTTGAGGATATGAAAAAATCCTATATGATGTCATGGGAAATGATGTTAAAGGCAAATGCACTGTATCGGGACGGTTCTAAATTGAGCCAACCACTCAATAGCATGGCTGATGTACTCGAAGAAATTGTGGATGAGGTACAAGAAACCGTTGATATGGTTACAGCCAACGCACAAAGTAAAGTAGTTGAAGTTGCTGAGCGAATTATACACAAATATGTAGCTCGCCGGCAACGCCTCCCATTTCGTCGCGAAGGGTATACTCAAAAAGTAAAAATTGGTGGGCAGAGTGTATATCTCCGCACTGGAGAATACAAAAACGGACAGTTAGGCGAAATTTTTATTGATATGCATCGTGAAGGTGCCGCTTTCCGTAGTCTATTGAATTGCTTTGCTATTTCAATTTCTCTGGGTTTACAGCATGGTGTACCACTAGAAGAATTTGTGGATGCTTTTGTTTTCACTAAGTTTGAACCAAGTGGTATGGTAAATGGTAATCCTCACGTAAAAATGTCTACTTCTGTAATAGATTACATTTTCCGAGAGTTGGCTGTAACTTATCTTGGACGTGAAGATTTAGCTCATGTACCTGTGGATGATATCCACATGCGAAGCTTGAAGGTCACAGGCTTGGATATTAATAATGAGGTCAACCTACCAATGGAATCCAATCCAGATCAACAGCAGATACCTTCCCCGGTAACCGAACCTGTAGCGGTAGTTGCTCAGGTTCCAACCCTCTCTCCTGAACCCACAGCGATAAGCAATATTTCTGCTGCGAAATCTGGACATGAGAATGACTATAAAAAGGCCAAGCAACTCGGTTATACAGGAGATGCTTGTGTTGAGTGTGGTAGTATGACGATGGTTCGTAACGGAACTTGTTTAAAATGTATTACATGCGGTTCGACATCTGGGTGTAGTTAAATATCCCATAACTCACTAGACTATTTTCTTTCATGGAGAAACAGGATAAACCCTGACTAGCTGAATGCTAGTTGGGGTTTTTTGTGAAAGATTGTTTCTTCAGCTTGTTTAAGACTAGATAACTAAATATTTCTCATTACCTATTAGTACCTTAAACAAACTAGATTCAAAGCCGCCCACGCAAAAATTACTTTATTAAGCTAATGACTCTGCTTATACTTCCTGTATTATTTTGCAAGAGACGGAGGTGTTTTCCGGAAGCTATTTGCATTTGCAGCTTCTATAAGGCGATGTGGCATAAGTTCCCAAGTCGCTTTGGCTCCCCTTATACTCAAAGTATCTTGCAAAGGTACAATGGAGCATGGAAGTACACTCATATTCCCAGAGAGTATGTCATCGATGCGCACAATAAATAGCAGGGAATCTGACTGCTTTGCATATAAATCTTGTTCATATATACATATCTTTAACACAAAGTAAGGGAAACAGTAGTACAACTTTTCTCTAGCTTAAAATATGTACATTCTGTTCCTTTCAGTAAAATACAATTCTGGTTGAAATGAACCGAAAAATAGTGCATACTCTACACAACCCCTATAGTAATTTAATTGTTGTATGAATGATGACAATTTAAAAAAATACTGGGCAATCAACATTCGGTATGTCCTTATTTTAATTTCAGTATGGTTCGTTGTGTCCTATGGATTTGGTATCCTTTGGGCTCCCGTGTTAAATAACATTCAAATTGGTGGGTTCAAACTGGGATTTTGGTTTGCCCAACAAGGATCTATATATATATTCGTAATCCTTATTTTTGTGTATGTCTATCTCATGAATAAGCTGGATATCCGTTTTGGAGTTCAGGAGACCGAGGAAGAGGCATGAGTGTTCAAATATGGACATATATTTTTGTAGGGATTACTTTTAGCTTGTACATTGGAATAGCAATCTGGTCTAAAGCCTCGAGTACCTCGGAATTCTATGTGGCTAAAGGAACCGTAAATCCATTAACTAATGGTATGGCAACGGCAGCAGATTGGATGTCAGCTGCGAGTTTTTTATCGATGGCTGGACTAATATCCTTTATGGGCTATGATGGAGCAGTGTATTTAATGGGTTGGACAGGGGGTTATGTACTTTTAGCCTTAACTTTGGCTCCTTATCTAAGAAAGTTTGGCAAGTTTACCGTTCCAGATTTTATAGGAGACCGTTATTATTCCCAACTAGCACGAACTGTAGCGGTGGTTTGTGCATTGACTGTCTCCTTTACCTATGTGGCAGGACAGATGCGCGGTGTAGGACTAGTTTTCTCAAAATTTCTTGAAGTCGATATTTTTTGGGGTGTGATTATAGGGATGGCTATAGTATTTATGTATGCTGTTTTGGGTGGAATGAAAGGGATCACCTATACGCAGGTAGCTCAGTATTGTGTTTTAATATTTGCTTTCATGGTGCCTGCATTCTTTATCTCGGCTCAGCTAACAGGCAATCCAGTACCACAGCTTGGTTTTGGATCTAAACTTGTAGATGGATCGGATATTTACCTATTGGATAAATTAGACCAATTGCACACCGAATTGGGCTTCGCTGCATACACATCTGGGAAAAAAAGTATGCAAGATATATTTTTTATAACAGTGGCATTAATGGTAGGTACAGCAGGGCTACCACATGTAATTGTACGTTTTTTCACTGTTCCAAAGGTTAGAGATGCAAGGATATCAGTGGGTTACGCATTAATTTTTATTGCCATTTTATACACAACTGCACCTGCTATTGCTGTCTTTTCAAGAACTAATCTTATTACCACAGTTAATGAACAGTATTATGTAGAGATGCCGGAATGGTTTACTACTTGGGAGGAAACGGCTCTACTGAATTGGGTAGATAAAAATGGAGACGGTCGAATTACATATGCACCTGGTCAAGCCATAGTGGGAAATCCAGAAATAAATCGTGCTAATGGGAAAATCATAAGGGGAAAATACGGGGAGGTCACCCTGCTAAATTCCTTGACTTCAACGGAAAATGAGCTCTATGTTGATAGAGATATTATGGTGCTGGCCAACCCTGAGATTGCAGGACTACCGAATTGGGTTGCAGCTCTTGTTGCGGCGGGAGGCTTAGCTGCAGCTTTATCGACTGCGGCCGGTTTACTTTTAGTTATTTCTACTTCAGTATCTCATGACTTAATTAAAAAGCAATTCAAACCAGATATATCTGATAAAAAAGAACTGTTGTTTGCACGTGTTTCAGCAGGTTTTGCGGTGTTAGTGGCTGGTTATTTTGGTATAAACCCTCCAGGATTTGTTGCAGAAGTTGTTGCCATAGCCTTTGGTCTTGCTGCAGCTTCATTCTTTCCAGCAATAATTCTGGGGATTTTTTATAAAAAAATGAATCGGGAGGGGGCTATTGCTGGAATGATTGTCGGACTCCTATTTACATTGGGCTATATTGGATTCTTCAAGCTAGTGTATCCTGAATACAACACTCCAGAACATTGGTGGTTTGGTATTTCTCCTGAAGGGATTGGAACTTTAGGAATGCTTATTAATCTAGTTGTTTCACTAATTATAGGTATGATTTATCCAGATCCTCCAGTCGAGGTACAAGAGATGGTCGAATCTATTCGATATCCTCGCGCATAGTTGAACCAGTATTCACCGATTACATTTCAGACGCTTTATCTAGGAGAAGAGTACCAGCGGCCAATTCACTTAAGCGATCAACGGCACCCCATAATTTTTCGGCTTCGTCTAAGGTAGAGTCGAATACATCATTTACGATAGGATAGAAGTAAGGTAATCCCCAAACCTGTCTAGCTAATTCAGCCTTCATGCGTCCCTCTGCCATCCATGCAACATCATCGAAATAACCTGGATAGATAAAGAGTGAATCATTTTTGAACTCAGGTGCAGATAAGCCCTTTTTTTCAACCATACCTTTCTCTTTCAGTAGTGTTTTAAACGCTGTTAGTTGACTTTTTGACCAACTGAAACTAGTTCTATAATCTTCAAAATTATTCTCCCACTTATTGCGAAACTCTACCCCATTAGAATCAAGATAACTACGAACAAATTCGAAAGAAGCTCTTTTTCTTAATGCAAAATTGATCATGTATGCTGATCGCGAAGTGTCTGCTTCAATTATATAATCAGGTATTATACCACCACCGCCGTAGATTGTTCTCCCAGCGATAGTGGTGAATTTTAATGAATCTGGTATATGGTCTACAAACTCAATGGCGTCATTTTTTGCGCTGTCATTTCGCCGATAAATTTCATAGGCATATTCTTCGCCTCCTCCTTCAGTAAATGGCTTCTGAATAAGGCGACCAGATGGAGTTAAATACCGAGATATAGTCACTCTAACCATACTGGTATCTACTAATTGGTATTGTTGTTGAACTAAACCCTTACCAAAGGTTCTACGTCCTACCACCAAACCACGATCATGATCTTGTATGGCACCTGAAACAATCTCGCTTGCAGAAGCAGAGCCTTCGTTTACTATAACAATGACGGGTTTGTCCACAAAGCTCCCATTTTTTCTGGAAGAATAAGATTGGTTAAAGCGAGAATGCCTACTAACCGTTGAGACTATCGGGGTTTGCGCGGGGAAAAATTCTTCTGCAATAGCAATGGCTTGACCAAGATATCCACCAGGATTACCTCGAAGATCTAGAATGAGTCGCTCCATACCCTCACCTTTTAAGTCATCCATAGCTTGCATGAACTCGTCATGAGTAGTAGCGGCGAAGCGATTGATTTTGATATAGCCGGATTTTTCGTCTAATAAATAGGATGTATCTACAGTATAAATGGGTATATCGTCTCTAGTAATCGTAAAATATTGAATTTCATCAACACCTGGGCGTACTATACCTACTTTCACTTTAGATCCCTTTTCACCTCTTAAAGCTTTTTGGACCATGTCATTATCAAAGCCAATAGCTGAGCTATCTTCAATCTCAACAATGCGGTCACCTGAAATGATACCTAGCTGGTCACTAGGCCCCCCTGCAATTGCAGAAACGACAGTAATAGTATCTTGGATAATGTTAAATTGTACACCTATTCCCTGGAACGTCCCAGCAAAATTTTCCTGATCTGCTGCGCTAATTTCAGGTTCGATATATACTGAATGGGGATCTAACGTGGCAAACATACCACGTAAAGCTTCTTCTGTAAGTTTATACATGTCTGCTGAATCCACTGTATTTGCGATATAAAGATAGGCTTGTTCAAAGGTTTCATATGAACTTCGTAGTGTTTTGATTGATTTAAATATCTGGGCGGTGTCAATAGGAGTTCCTGAAATTTTTAGTGTAGAATCACTTAGCTCATTAACCATGAAGCGAATACTATTACTCATCATTTTGTTTAAGTCTGGCTCACCAAAATAATTTTGCAGTATTCGTTGGTTAGCCTCTATATATTTTCTTAGATTCTTGGAGTGATCATCTATGGGTTTAATAACGGGGTCTAGCCCAGAAAGGCTTAAAAAAATTAGTAAGAGGGTGATGAATATATTAGTCACAATGATTCGCTTTAAGGTCATATTGGGTTATTCTGATCAACAGCTTCTAGAATGATATTTTTAAAATGAATAGATGTTTCCGAATAAATATGCATAATGATAATAAACTGTATCTAAATTCAAAAAAGGAACTATAATTATAGTATATACTGACTTAAGTCTTTGTCTTTAACCAAGTTTTCTAGTTGTTGGTTCACATAGTCTTTGTCGATAGTTATATTCCCTTTTTTTATGTCATCTGGAACTGCAAATAGTAATTCATCAAAAAGAGATGACATAATTGTATGAAGTCGTCTTGCTCCGATATTTTCTACTTGTTCATTGACTTCTGCTGCGATTCGCGCTAATTCTTTTACAGCCTTGTCACTGAATGAAATATGAACACCTTCAGTTGCAAGCATGGCTTGGTATTGCTTAGTTAATGCATTTTTTGGTTCATTTAAAATATTATAGAAATCACCTTCACTAAGCGAGTTCAACTCAACACGGATTGGAAATCTTCCTTGAAGTTCAGGAATTAAGTCAGATGGTTTGGCAACATGAAAAGCACCTGATCCTATAAATAAAACATGGTCGGTTTTTACCAAACCGTACTTAGTGTTAACCGTACTTCCTTCCACTATTGGGAGTAAATCTCGTTGCACTCCTTGCCGACTCACATCTGGGCCACTTTTACCACCTGTTTTTGATACTGCAATCTTATCAATTTCATCTATGAATATGATTCCTTGTTTTTGAACTCGTTCTAATGCCTCCTGAATAGCATCTTCATGATTGATTAGTTTTTCAGCTTCTTCATCAACTAGTATTTCACGGGCTTCGGCAACGCTCATTTTTCTTTTAGTAGTTTTTCCCTTTCCGCTTAGGTTACCAAGCATTTCTTGTAAATTTATGCCCATTTCCTCGATACCGCCTGGGCCAAAAACCTGCATCGTTGGAGAGATAGATTTTTTAACTTCCACTTCTATACTACGATCGTCCAACTCCCCATTATTCAATTTCTGACGGAATCGTTCTCTCGTTTTTTGGTTCAACTCTGTACCTGTACTAGAGGGATTATCTTCTAGGGTGGCTGTTGCTATTTCGCTAGTATTATTGCCTGTATTAGCTCTTTCAATGCCAAAGCCTTTAGAATTTAGAGGTGGGATAAGTATATCTAAAATTCGTTCTTCAGCGTTTTCAGCAGCTTTTCCTTTTACGCGTTCCTGCATCTCATTTTTAACCATTGTTATCGAAAATTCAGTTAAGTCTCGAACCATGGATTCTACGTCACGACCGACGTAGCCTACTTCGGTAAATTTAGATGCTTCTACTTTAATAAAAGGGGCCATGGCAAGTTTAGCTAAACGCCGGGCAATTTCTGTTTTTCCTACCCCAGTTGGGCCAATCATGAGTATATTATTAGGTACAATTTCTTCGCGAATATCAGGGTCAGCATTCATTCTACGCCACCTATTTCGAAGAGCAATAGCAACGGATCGTTTTGCTGCTTTTTGGCCGATGATGTACTCATCCAGTTCAGCCACTATTTGTTGAGGAGTTAAGTGCATTATCTTGTTCATTACTAAAGCTCTAAAATAGTACGATTATGATTGGTATATATATCAATATCAGCAGCGATTTTTAAAGCTTCTTCTACCATATTTCGTGCGCTTAGTTCAGGAGAATGTTTTACCATAGCTCGGGCTGCAGAGAGAGCATAACTTCCACCACTACCAATACAAACTATGTTATCATCCGGTTCAATGACATCTCCTTGTCCTGATATAATTAGGGTATGGTTATTATTCATGACCACTAAAAGAGCCTCAAGTTTCTGTAGATATTTATCTTTACGCCAGTCTTTGGCTAATTCAACTGCCGCGCGTTGCATATTTTCGTTATATTCGCTAAGCTTTTCTTCGTAGCGTTCGAATAGGCTAAATGCATCTGCTGTAGAGCCTGCAAAGCCAGCTAGTATAGACCCTTGCCCAATTTTACGTACTTTTTTTACCGTTGACTTCATGACCGTTTTGTCTAATGTTGCTTGTCCATCACTACCAATGGCTGCTTTTCCATTGTGAATAATTCCGACAACGGTTGTGGCATGAAGTTGAAATGTTGACATAATAAAATGGATTAAATGTAGTGGTACTCAGTATGCTTTCAATAACTCTAAAGACAACTAAAACAAATCGAATAATTACTGCATGTTTAACTTAAAAATATGAATGAATAAAGGGTTTTCAATTCAATTCTAAAGTTGATTTAAGCATTCTTTATCTTTAGATATTTTAGTTAAGCTTCTTTAGTTAAATCCTTTTTCAATACAACTGTTACGCTTGAGTTGCCATTCCTAGATTGATTAAAATCTTTTTTATTTGCGTTGTTATTTTGTGCAGTCTGTTTATTTGATTTAGGAGTATTTTTCGACGTATTAGGTTTATAATTAAGGTGTGAGTTTTTAGCTTTATTTGTAAGATTACTACTTCTTTTACCCGAGTGTTCTTTTTTCATGTATTCTAATTGATCTGATTCGGGTCTACTACCCTTTAATTCTTCTAACTCATGCCTTTCCAGCAGTTCATCAAGGGAGGCACCTTGCAGTACGGCATCAGTAATATCAACTTCTGAGCCGGCTAAGGTTACATGAAATTCGTTTAATGATATTTTATCATCACCAACCAATGATACTCGAACACGATATTTCTTCATCCATTTCCAGCGTGTACTAAAAATACCTTTTGTTAAATAGCTTTTTAGATATGGATTTACATATAAATCTATGGCCCGGTAGCTTGTTGAATGCTTAAACTTACTGATCCAACTTTCAATATCCGTGAGTATAGTATTTTTTGTAACTACATTACCTGATCCACCACACATTGGGCAAACTTTGGATACAGAATTAATTACTGACGGCCTAATACGTTGTCTAGTTATTTGTATAAGACCAAAATCACTCATTCCAATAATATTCGTCTTGGCTGGATCTTTCCTAAATTCTTTTTTTAATTCATCGTAAATTTTCTTTCGATTTTTTTCGTCTTTTAAATCAATAAAATCTACTACGATGATGCCGCCAATATCCCTTAATCGAAGCTGTTTAGCAATCTCTCGGGCTGCTTCCAAATTTGTTTTTAGTGAATTATCTTCCTGCTTTTGTTTAGCAGCATAAGGTCCTGAATTTACATCTACCACATACATGGCCTCAGTTTGTTCAAAAATGAGATAGCCTCCCATTTTCATACGAACGCGTGAATTAAAAATGGAATTAACATCTTCACTGATACCCAAGTTATCAAAAATGTGTTCCTTTCCCTTGAATAACTTCACATTGGGTACCATATGGGGGGCAATTTGTTGTACATAACTTTTTACATGCTTGAACATTTTGGAGTCGTCTACCAGCACTCGATCATAATTTTTAGCAAATAAATCCCTAATTAGACTCTCGGTCATGTCCAAATCTTTGTGTAATAAATCAGGTGGTTCTGCATCCTCAAGACGCATAGTTAATTTTTCCCACTTTTTGAGTACATTTTGTAAGTCTTCTTCAATAGCTTCTTGATTTTGGTTTTGGGCTACTGTTCGTACAATCACACCAAAACCATCCGGTACTAAACCATTCAAAATCCCCTTTAAACGGCGACGTTCCTTATAATTGCTGATGCGCTTTGAGACAGCAATGTATTCTCCCATTGGTATGAGTACAAGAAAACGACCAGCAATTGTAATATCGGTGGATACTCTTGGACCCTTGGATCCGATGGGTTCTTTTACGATTTGAACGAGTAATTTTTGGCCTGTTTTAAGTAGCTTCCCAGCAAGTACTTGGCGATCTGAATTCGTCATTTCCTCTTTTTTGGAAAGAGTATTATGCAAGTGTTTAGGAATGGCTTTAGGGCCATTGAGCATGCTAATGTACTCATCTAAATGATCACCGGCGTCCGAGAAATGCAAAAAGGCATCCTTAGGTGTACCCATATCAATAAAAGCGGCACGAATGCCACTCATTACTTTATGGACACGTGCTACATAAATATTGCCTACTGTGCGTTGATTTTCCTCTGATTCTATGAAAAGTTGCGCCAATTCTCCATTTTCGAGGAGCGCAATCCGGGTTTGATTGCCGGAAGAGTGTATTATAATTTGATTTTTCATCGAAATTCAGTTTTAAATACCAACGAGCCTGGTTAGCCAAAAATTGAATTCTTCGCCATAGTTCATTTTTATTGGTCGCTATTTGGTTAGCTGAATTCATCGTTCTAGATATACAGGTCGTCGGTTGGGCAGATACCCTAATTAAATTAGTTTGGTTTTGTCTATGCTCAAAATTGTAAAAGCAAAGTATAGTAGTGGATGCTGCTTTGAGCGCATCGAGAAGTAAATAAAGTAGGTCCACAACGCTTTTCTGTGCGTTTATCAACAGCATGATAGATACCAAAGTACCTGTGTTGTAAGAACTGAACCGTACCATATGTAGTGAAATATTCGTTTTAAGAATGTGGAGTGCGTTATTTCTTTAAAGATAGAAAAGCACGTTCACATAATGAATTGCTTCGTGCTTAATATACAGTCAAACTTGGACTAAAGTAAATTTATTCTTGGGCTCTACTCAGTTTGGCACCAATCGCAGTTAGTTTATCTTCTAGGCTTTCGTAACCTCGATCTAGATGATAAACACGTAAAATCTCGGAAGTATTCTTGGCCGCCATTGCAGCTAATACTAAACTAACGCTTGCACGTAAATCTGTACTCATCACCGAAGCACCTTCCAACAATGTAGGCCCCTCAATATAAGCCGTGTTATGCTTTAATTTTATATTTGCTCCAAGGCGGCTGAGTTCGGGGACATAACTAAAACGATCAAAATAGACTGTATCAGTTACGGTTGAACTTCCATGTGCTTGGCTTAGCATGGTTGCCCATTGTGCTTGTAGATCGGTAGGGAACCCTGGATAAATTTCAGTGGTTATATTCACGGGTTGAAGAATTTCCGGTGCTTGAACCGAAATGACTTCACCCTCCACATCGACCTTTGCTCCAGTTTGCCGTAGTAATTCAGGAAATTTACCTAAGTGCTGTGCATTACAACCAATTAAACGCAAAGAGGATTCTGGCAACATAGCCGCAGCAATCATAAAAGTTCCAGCTTCTATTCTATCAGGATCATTTTGGAAGGTGCCTCCTGAGAGTGTCTGAACCTGCTTTATGGATAGGGTGTCACTACCTACTCCACTGATATTTGCCCCCATTTTATTTAATACATTACATAATTGAACTACGTCAGGTTCTTTAGCTGCGTTTTCAATAGTAAAAGACTCAGCTCGCAGAACAGCGGCGAGTAATAAATTAATGGTTGCTCCAACACTACTTGGTTTAAGCCTATATCGACCACCTGGAACACTTGAACCAGCTTTAGCAATTACATACCCTTTGTCTAGGCTAATTGCAATACCCATAGCTTTCATTCCTTTCAAATGTAAATCAACTGGACGAGGTCCCCATGCACAGCCACCTGGCATAGAGACTTTGGCGTAGCCATGCTTACCCACTAGGGCTCCAAGCATATAAAATGAGGCTCTCATTTTTCTAACTAAATCGTAAGGTGCCTCTAGATAGTTAACATTTGAAGGGTCAATGATTACTCGGTTTTTGGTATCTTGAAATTGAACATTAGCACCAACTACGCGTAATACATTGTTAAAGGTATAAATATCTTGAAGCCGTGGTACATTGTTTAAGGTCATAGGCTCATCAGCTAGTAACGCCGCAGCTAAAAGAGGTAATACAGCATTTTTTGAGCCACTAATAGTAATATCTCCATTCAATGGGGTAGGCCCCTTTACAATAAATTTATCCAACTTATTCTAACTCCACTAATAAGGTTTGTTTGTCTATAGTTTGCCCTAATTCGACTTGAATTGTTTTTATTCGGCCCTGAATTGGTGACTTGATTTCATTTTCCATTTTCATGGCTTCAAGCACCAATATGGTCTCACCCTCTTGGACCTGATACCCCTCCTCTACTTCTATTGATAGTACTTTTCCAGGCATTGGAGCTTTAATATTTTTAGTAGATTGTTCCAACTCTGGCTTCATTCCAAGAGTCTCAAGGAGTAAAGCTTGTTCATTTTTTATATGAAGTTGTACAGGATACCCGTTTATGTTAAATCGTATTTGAGTTCCCTTTACTTGCACATTCGCTAGAATCCACAGCTGATTACCAACACGAAAATAATAACGGCCGTTATACTCGTTAATCTCATATTCAAAGTGTTCCCCATTTATTAGAGCTAGCCCCTCATTGAGATCTATTTCAAGGTCTAGTTGCTCGTTTTTATATATAATTTTTTGTTTCACGTAGGAATTTATTTGCGAATATGTTTAAGTCCCTTTGCCGTAGCTCTGAAAGTATACTCTTTAATATGGTCTGAATCATAAGAAGTTGTGCGATTAATTTCCACTGAGGCACTTTGCCAAACCTCAATTAATCGAAAGTTTATGAGTGTAATTAGATCATCTCTTAGCGCACCTGGTGGGAGTCTTGTTTCTTCTAACAACACATCGTACGTTTCGGGGAAAATAAGTCGAGAAAGTACCTCGATTTCAGAGGTATATAATTTCCTCATTTTGATTTGAAACAGGGTTATTTAATAAAAATATCGCCATAGGTGATGAGCCGTTGATTTCCGTCGTATAGTAGTAGTCTATGTAGTCCACGGGCTAGTTCTGCACTAGATCCAAAATTGCGTGAGTCAATCACAAAGGTTACTAACTCAAACTCCGAACTTACGGTTTCTTGTTGAAGAAGAATCCATTGGTTATTAAAATTTAAATAGCCCAGCTCTACATACGACTGAATTGGAGCACCATTGAGTGTCATTTCTAAATATGCTGTTCCACCATAGCTTATGGGATTCGGAAAAAGAG
The DNA here is from genome assembly GCA_902529115.1 of uncultured Balneola sp. Classification (GTDB taxonomy): domain Bacteria; phylum Bacteroidota; class Rhodothermia; order Balneolales; family Balneolaceae; genus UBA1275. The sequence goes on along the minus strand of CABZVB010000012.1, from coordinate 24,465 downwards.
GAAGTATTCGGATCAATCCCTCGTAGTAGGGTGAGACCTGCCAATCTTTTTTGTCCTCTGAAAGTACATTCTGTTGTAAATCGGTTTGTGTATAGCCTTCGATTGGACCGTAGGCTTCAGCCTCATACTGTTGCTGGGCGCTGTCTTGCTGGCAACTAGTAAGTAATAAACCAAGAAGTAATAAGATAAAGGGAATTAATAAACGGTTAATGTTATTCATTAGTATAAAATGTGGTATATGTTTTAGATGTACCAATCCGTTTTTTTTGCATAAGTAACTAATTCAATTACATCCATCATGCTTTATCTTATCGGTATTCCTAACTGTAATAAAATTAAAGATACACGTTCTTGGTTAGAGGAAAAAGATATCACCTATGAATTTATCAATGTTAAAAAAGAACCTCTTTCTAAAGAAGAAATTTCTGAACTTGCACATAAATTAAGCACAGATGTGCTTGTGAATAAACGTGGGACCACATATAGAAAATTAGAAATTAAGGATAAAAATATAAGCGATGAGGACTTGTTAGAGCTTGTTCATGAGCACCAAAGTATGCTTAAACGCCCAATATTAGTTTTAAAAAATTCTGTTTTAGTAGGTTTTGATGAGGAAGCATTTGAACAATTTGCAAAGGAACATGAATTACTGGACTAAAAAAGTAGCTTACTATGGGTTAGTGTTTTGCAGGCAGACTATTTTTTGCTTGTTATTATTGGTTATTTTTAGCTTGGCGTGTATGACAGGGGAAGCTACTGGTAAGATTTTTCTTGAGCTGCAAACGCATCAACCTGTCCATTCTATGCATGAAAAAGTATTGGAAGGAACTGCAGTCAAGAGACAACCCACTGTATCAGAAATACTGAGTGCAGGAGAGTGGTTTAGGTATGAGGTAAGCTATGGTTTTTTCACCTTAGGATGGGTGGAGGTTAGTATTTTACCAGATTCGTTGTACAATGGGCATGTGCACCATCACTTGTTTACGCGAATGATATCGAATGATCGGCTCCCATTGATCGGGTATGAACGCGATGAGTTTCATACTCTATTTTACGTCAATGAAGAAGGTTTACCAGTAAGTAGTATTTTTTGGAAGGATAATATAGATGAAGAAAAACTGCATGAAATTGTTTATAGATTTGATAGATCTACTGGGCAAGTGTATTATAAAGAAGAGGATGAAACTACAGGTTCATTATCCTTGGTCAAGCATGCCACCGCAGGTCATATTGTATTTGTTTATTCGCGATTATTTGCAGGTGGAGGAATGAATACGCGTCTGCCAGTATATGTCAGTAAAAAGCTTGGTTACCTTGATTTTGATCATAGCTCAATAACTGAAATGCGGACATATGAGGCATTTGGTGATTCGATAGCTACCTTCAAGACAACTGGGCGTACCATAGATATTCTTGGACCTTTTGGTTTTAGTGGTCGCTTTGAAGCTTTTTTTGCGCAGGATAATTTTAGAATTCCTTTGGAGGCGAGGGTTAAAATGTTTTTAGGAAGTGCGGTAGTAAAATTGATAGAATATAAAAATGAGAACTCTGCTCAAACTAACTGGAAAGGAATGAAGTAAACAACGAAAGATGGAAAACAACAGATAGAACCAAATACGATGGACAAACCAATAATCAAGTGTATTCGGTTACCCCATGCTAGTGATCTTCCGCTCCCCTCTTATGAGACAAAAGGTGCTGCTGGTATGGATATTCGGGTAGCCTTAACAAAAGAGCTCTCCTTAGAACCAGGAGAACGAGAGTTACTTCCTACTGGCTTAAAACTATCTATCCCAATGGGTTATGAGATACAAATTCGCCCTCGAAGCGGTCTTGCAATAAAACATGGAATAACCATGGTAAATAGTCCTGGAACCATTGATTCTGATTTCCGAGGAGAGATTCATCTCATCGTTATAAATCACGGTCAGCAGACATTCAAGGTGAAACATGGAGATCGAATAGCTCAGATGATTGTGCAAGAAGTACAGCAAGCAGAGCTTGTGCAGGTACAAGAACAAGATTTAGATCAAACCTCGCGAGGCCAGGGCGGCTTTGGTTCAACAGGAGTGAATTAACATTATGATAGATACTAAAACGCCTAAAAAGACTTTTGACCAGGCGTTTACTCCCTTTTTTGAACTTATAAAAAAGTATCCTTCCTTTCGTAGATTATGGATTGCTCAAGCAATATCTAATTTTGGCGATTGGTTTGGTCTTTTGGCGCTGTATGCATTGGTGCAACGATTTTCTGATTCTGAGTTCTTGCTTGGCTTAGTGATCATTGTTAAGATGCTTAGTTTAGCATTTTTTTCACCTATCGCTGGTTATTTGACAGACCGATTTAATCGCAGATTACTTATGATCATATGTGATGGAGGAAGAGCCGTAAGCTTGCTGCTCATGTTAATTGTTCAACATGAAAGTCTCCTTTGGATAGCCTATGCCTTGACTAGTGTTCAGATGATGCTTTCAGCTATATTTGAACCCGCTAAAACCGCATCTATACCAAATGTTACTCCTTCAGAGCGCCTAGTGGATGCTAATATCATATCTACGGCTACTTGGAGTATAATTTTTACCACTGGTATGGCAATAGGTGGTTTTGCTACTAAATGGATAGGGGTGGAAGCTGTCTTTGTCTTGGACGCATTATCTTATTTGGTTTCAGCGTGGTTTATATATAAGGCGGTTATTCCACAGGAGGAGCGGCAATCAAGTAATACCAAGACGCAAAATAAGTCATCATTCTGGGAAGATATTCGCCAAAATATTGGCAATGATATCACACTCGGTGTTTGTTATCTACGCGATAATCATCAAATTCTACGTCCAGCTATAGCTAAGGGAACCTCTACCATATTTTTAGGTGGGTTAGTTTATATGTTGATTTTAGTTAGTGATAGCATATTGCAAATGGGTAGTATTGGTTTGGGTTTATTATACGCAGCTCGGGGGATAGGGACCGGTATTGGGCCCATTATTGCTAGGCAATATTTCACTAATGAAGGTCAATGGATTGTGGTTATGGGGGCAAGTATTACCTTAACTGGGACCATGTATTTAGTGGTTGGGTTGACCGATGTCTGGTGGATGATGTTCGTCTTTGTATTGTTGGCTCATGCCGCATCTGGAGCTAATTGGGTTACCTCGACTGTACTGTTACAAAAAAGATCTGAAGACAATTTTCGAGGCCGAGTTTTCAGTACCGAGTGGTTACTTTTCACCTTGGGTAATTCATTATCAGTAATCCTTGCATCGATACTATTAGAGTGGCAGTTATTTGAGTTACAGCAGCTAATTACCTTATACGCTGCGGGTCTTATTGTAGCAGGGCTGTTATGGTTGGCAACAGTAGCCAATTGGGAGCGCAATTGGCTGCAAAAAAGATTGAGCCCCAAAGGTTAGTAAAGCATTTAACAAGAGCTATAAAATATGACCAAATTTAAAGCAGAATAAGGTCTGATTTAGTATATTTAAAGCTTATAATATACCCTAAATTGCTTCTATGAATCTCTGGAAATATCTAATTATTGTATGGATGAGTCTAGTTATTATAGGTGGATTTCTCATACAAATTCCATTTATACCAGTCTTGGAGCAGACTGCTCGTAATTTATTTTTTCATGTTCCTATGTGGATGGCAATGTATACTATGTTTCTCATAAGTTTTTATCACAGCATTAATTACTTAAGAAAAGCAAATTGGTCAGATGATATTAAAGCTCAAGCAGCAGCTCAAACAGGGTTCATCTTTGGAATATGTGGACTTATGACCGGTTCTCTATGGGCTCGATTCACCTGGGGAACCTGGTGGACCTTTGCTGAGCCTAAAATGAACTTGGCTGCACTAGCTCTTATGATTTATGTTGCTTATTTTATGTTGAGATCAGCATTTGATGAACCCAAAAAAAGGGCTCGAATTACTGCAGTATATAATATTTTTGCTGTAAGTACTATTCCATTTTTGTTGTACGTTGTCCCACGTCAATTAACTAGTCTTCATCCAGGCGCTGATGGTAATCCAGCATTTTCTGAAATTACTGCCGCAGAACTTAGGTTTATCTTATACCCAGCCATGGTTGGCTTTATCGCCTTATCTTGCTGGGTATACAACATAACTTACCGAGCATATCGGGTCAAATACATTTCTGAACAAACAATTAGAAATCCATTATAAACTATGTACATAATTCAGCTATTATTTATAGTATCGAATATGTTCCAAGACTCTACAGAAATCATACCAATTGATACATTGAGTAAGGTATATTCGGATAAATGGATAACCACAGTTAACCAAGGAGAGGGATTCTTTGCGAGCTTTATGAGCTCGAATAATCTTATTTTTGTCGTTTTAGGCGTTACCTTAATTATTTGGACAGTTCTTATTGTGTATCTTACTCGTGTAGATAAGAGAATAACCATGCTCGAAAACCAACTAAATCATTCATCAAATGAAGCCTAAATTAATTTTTAGTAGCATTGCGATTATCGGCTTTACCTCTTTGCTCCTATATAATTTTGGAGAGAGCATCAGTACATACACCGACTTTGATAAAGCGGCTAAATTGAAAAATGCTCATGTGCCTGGCACATGGGAGTCAGGAATGGAGTATGGTTTTTCACGAGAGACGATGCAGTTCAGTTTTTATATGAAGGATGAGTCTGGGAAAGTTAAAAGAGTTATTTACAGCAGACCAAAACCAAATAATTTTGAGCAAGCAGATCGCCTAGTGGTCATTGGTGAGCTTAGGAATGACGTTTTCTATGCGGACGAAATGCTCATGAAATGTCCTTCTAAATATAATGCTACTGACGTAGACAGTTATGGAACCCAACCCGCAGCCGTTGGGGTTCAAGGAAGCTAATCATGGAAGGAATTATTGGAAAGTGGTTAATAAGCGCTTCGTTTATTAGCTCGATCATTAGTTTGGTCCTTTACGGTATTGCCTCCCGTGAAGACAAGGAAAAAATGATTCAATGGGGTCATTTGTTTTTCATTATGAAGAGTTTTTTCTTGTTTTTGGCTTCTGCTTTGTTGGTGAAATTGATTTTTGAACATCAATTCCAGTACTACTACGTTTTCAATTATACTAGTTTAGATCTTGCCCCAAAATATTTATGGTCTGCGTTCTATGGAGGACAAGAGGGAAGTTTCATGCTATGGATACTTTTCTCCTGTTTAAGTGGATTTATGTTGATAAAATGGACTAGGAAGCCATATCGGGCACCGGTCATGTTTTTTCTTTCGTTAACTCAAGTCTTTTTACTTTCAATGATTGTTGGTTGGCATTCAGATATTCTGAGTTTGGGAGCTTCGCCATTCCGCAGCATCGCCGAAGAAATGCCTAATGCACCATTTATTCAAGCAAATCCAAACTTTGTCCCAGCAGATGGGTCAGGTTTAAATGATTTGTTAAAAAGTCCATGGATGATGATCCATCCGCCAGTATTATTCATCGGTTTTGCAATGATGACAATCCCATACTGTTTTGCAATGGCTGCTTTATGGAAAAGAAAATATAATGAATGGGTAGGACCAGCTCTTCCATGGACTCTAGGAGCTAATTTATCTTTGTTAACTGCAATTTTTCTAGGAGGCTATTGGGCCTATATCACACTTAGCTTTGGTGGATATTGGGCTTGGGATCCTGTAGAAAATGCCTCATTAGTACCATGGTTATTTGGTACAGCAGGTATTCATACGATGATTATTCAACGGAAAAGTTCAATTGCACAAAAGTCTTCCTTGCTATTTGCTATACTAGCATACATTGCGATTGTTTATGAGACTTTCTTAACGAGGTCTGGGATCTTGGCAGACTCATCAGTTCACAGCTTTGTGGATTTAGGCTTGTATAATCAACTATTAGTTTTCATGTTGATGGTAACAATAATTGGTTTTGGTATGTTTTTTTATCGGTACAAAGAGCTGCCGAGTCCCAATAAAGAGCATGGTATTTTGACTAGGGAATTTATGACGGTATCTGGAGCGATAGCATTATTTATTCTTGGAGCAGTAATTATACTTGGTACAAGTTCTCCGATTATTGGTTTACTATTTAATGAAAATCCTACTCCACCAGAAATAAGTTTTTATAATGATTGGAGCATGCCCATTGCGATAATTATGGCATTGATGACGGTTGTTGGGCAAATGTTATTTTGGAAAAAATACGATGCCGAATCTCTTTCATCTGCACTAATTCAACCTTTATTGGCAACTTCAGTCGCTACAATAATTTCAATAATGATTTATGAGGTACGGAATTTCTATTACATGATTTACTTGTTTGCAGGCTTCTTTGCAATTATTGGAAATTTTTGGGTGTTGTTTCGATTAGCTAAAAAACAACCCAAACTTATTGGTGGAGCTACAACTCATATAGGCTTTGGCTTGTTGTTAGTCGGTATTTTATTTTCGTCCGCCTACAATAAGCCTCTACTTGATGAAAGGACTACCAATTACAATGAGCGTGTTCTTAATGGTGAAGTAACGGATGAAAAAGGATTCATCATCTCGCAAACGATTGAAATGTTAGAACTAAAACTCAATGAGCCCAAGGTACTTAATAATCGTTATGAAGTTTTATATAGCGGTTATGCCATTGATAACCAAAATAGGCTAGGTCAACAAACCTATGCTCTTAGCTTTACAGATTTAAAGAATGGGCGAACCTTCAGAATGAATCCTGAAGTCTATCCTATGTTAACTACGTCTACAGCTGAAAATATTCAATGGTCTGTAGACCCCGATGTACGAACTGGCTGGTTAAGTGATGTCTATCTGTATGTTGCTGGTAGTTCATACATTGAAAATGTTAATAATCGTAATGCTAAGGCAGCGCAAATACAGTCAATGCCATTTAATCAAGATTCTATAACAGTGTCCTTAGGCGAGAGTGAGGCGGGCCAAGGTGACGTGAGTCTAAGAGACAAGGAAGCTCAGGTAATCAGTTTTAAAAGAGGACAGAGTAAAGAACTAGGCCCATTCTCATTTCAATTCAATGATTTTATGATGGTGGATTCGACTAATATTCCAACGGGTAAAGGGGTGGGTGTTCGTGCACAAATCGACTTTATTCATCTACCCAGCAACACAAAGTATATTTTAGAACCTCTATTTGCTGTTTATAACGAAGATGGCGAAAGCTTTACGGCTTCGTTCCCAGTAAAAATTGATGCCTATGACCTGTTGGTACGTTTTACAAAGCTCGATCCTGAAAGTGATAGTATTGAATTGAGTATTATAGGACTACCAGAAGGATCTGGTGATGAATGGATTCTCATTGTTGCAGAGAAAAAACCCTTGATTTCTGTTGTATGGGCAGGAACCTTCTTACTTATGATTGGCTTTAGTATCTCTATATTGCGACATTGGGGGCGAGAACGAAAAATGGCAGTTTAAATGAATATTTCTATCAAACAAGAATATAAATATGTTGCTGCAGTGCTAACTCTGACATTCTTGTTTAGTTATTCTATGCCAACTTTAGCACAAATCTACATGGTGAAAAATGATCCATCAAATGCGCTACCACTCAGTTCAAACGATACATCTAAGAATGCTTGGAGTGATACAGAATTTCTTTTACATAGTGATAATGATATTTATGAACAGAAAAATCCAGCAGCGGCACTGAGGCGTTCTTTCCTTTTTCCGGGTTGGGGTGAACACTATGCTAATCCTTCGGATTGGACTCGGGGCCAGTGGCATATGGCGGTAGACGTTTCATTAATACTTTCGTACGTGGGTATTCGATATCGGGTATCCCTTCTAGAAGATGAACTTGTAACCTTTGCGCAGAGTAATGCAGGAATTGATTTAACAAGTCGAGATCGGGAAATTTACTTGGCTATATCTAATCATGATAACCTAGCTTTGTATAATGATTATCAATTGAGAACACGTAATTGGAACAAACGCTTGGAGCTAATTCCAGAAAATGAATGGAATTGGAAATCTAATTCTACTAGAAGTCAGTTTAATGATATGCGCGAGCGAGTTGATAAGAACAAAAATCAACTTCCGGCTTTAGTAACTTTAATGGTAATTAATCGTGTTATTAGCGGCATTCATGCTTTTGGATTGGTTAGAGATTCAAATAAAATAGGACTGCAAGCACATTTAGGATTAGGCTCGATTGGCTCACATGATATTTTCCCACATATTTTGGAGTCTAAAACAGTTGGTGTGGCTGATATGAGATTGTTAGGCTATTCTAAGGTGGTATTTGGTAGCCAGTCATCCTACTTAGATAGACTGTATATTAATCATATTCAACAGCCATCTGTAATCTATTATACATTGAACTTTAGGATCAACTTATAAAATGTCCAGGTTTTTTTTATCCATTGAATTCGATGGAGCCTTTTTTTCGGGTTGGCAGGTTCAGCCAGATGCCCTAACAGTGGAGGGGACAATAGAACAAGCCCTTTATCTACTTTTTCAGCAACCAATGGATATTATAGGTCAGGGTAGAACGGATGCGTGCGTTAATGCAAAGGCACAAATCGCGCATATTGATATTAATCCCGAAGATTGGAATAGATTTAGAAAAACAACCTCCAGTAATCCTGAGGAGGATCGCTCATTGCTTTGTCATCGGTTGAATCGAATACTTGGACCATCTATTTACATTTCCAATATTTGGGAGGTTAAAGAAAATGTTCATGCTCGTTTCGATGCTTTATATCGGAGCTATATGTATCGTATTGTAACTAAACCAAGTCCGTTGCGAGCTCATCAATCTTGGTATGCAGGGAAGGACTGGGATTTAGAGGCACTTAATGAATTGGCAGTTCAGATAGTAGGGGAACATGATTTTGATTTACTCTCAAAAACTAATCCTGAGAATTATACCACTTTGTGTACGATAGTAGAATCAAATTGGTCTGTTGAGGGAGACGAGCTTTTTTATACAATCACTGCAAATCGCTTTTTGCGTAACATGATTCGTAGGTTGGTTGGAACAATGTGGCATTTACAATATTTGGATCTAAACTCATCGAGCACTTTACCTTGGATACATGATCTTAAAGATCATCAAATATACACCGCACCCGCTCATGGATTATGCCTTATTAGGGTGCAATATCCTGAGGGAATTTTTATTTAGAATTTTAATAAAGGAAATAAGCAGCTCTGGCATATTCTTGTAGCTTACAATGTCATTATAATTGTGAAATTTAATGTACGATTAGCAGCGGGTATAATGCCTGGCCCAGGATATGCGGATGCTCTTCTAGTAAAGAAATAATTATTGGTTAAATTATTGATATCTAAATGAAGAGCTAAATTATCATTAATCGTATATTCATATGAAAAATCAATCACATAATAATCTGGAATTATTCCATATATACCCTGAGTAGATTCGTCGGTATTTGCTGCATCTGAAAATTGAAGTCCTGTAAACTGTGATTGTAAATTGAACGCCATTTTATTTTTCAAAATATAAATTCCTGTCTTAAAATTATATTTAGGCATTTCTTCAATATAATTACCACTACTAACGAATGATTGTTGCCTATCATTAATTTCTACATATCTTCCCCGGTTAATTGATCCATTTAAATAAAAATTAAATGCATCGAACCTGTTAAGGATATTAGGTGTGCTTAAATTTTTTTCATAATGAAATTCTAAACCAAAAATTTGTGCTGACCCAATATTTGTTCTCACTCGAAGTCCATCATCAATAATGTCTCCAATTTTGTTAGAATACCATGTGTAAAAAAGAGAGAAATCATACTTTGATAGCGATTGGTTATCTTTTCTCATTCCTATATCAATGGTATATCCCGATTCATCTTTTATCTCTTTATCTACGATTTGTGTTTTCGTTTGAATTTGAATATCTGAGAAGTTTATAGCACGATAGTTTGATGTTGCATTAGCATAAAATTCAGTAAAAAAATTATTTCTAATTGATAAGCCAATCCCATAAATAAATATTCTCCGATTTTCAGATAGAGTATCTCTTATAATTTCCTCTACAAAATCTTCAAAACTATTTATCTTTTTATTGTATGTATAATAGCCATTTGATTCTGTTTTAATATGTTCATATCTGAATCCAGGGATAAGGCTTATGTTTTTATTTAATCTAATGATAGACTCTAGAAATATTGCATTGTTATAGTTTGGAAACTTAAAATCAGATTTTGGTTTTGAAAAAATTGTTGTATCTAACTCACTAAAATCTGCGTCATATCCAGCACTACCTATAGCTTGTTTGAAGTTAGTTTCACCTCTATAAAGTTTAGAGCCCAATAGAATTGTATTATTTAAATTATTTTTTAGGGGTATATCGTATTGAATACGCGTTTCGATTCCAAGATTATCAAAACTACCATCTAATAAATCGCGATTGCCAATATTATCTATGACCGTAGGATCATCTAATAATCCTATTGATTTTCTACTAGCAATAAGTCCATATGTGGTATTATTTATCTTTAGTCTATTCAATGGAGAATATTCAACTTTATTTGAATAAAGATTCCAATTTACATTGAACCAATTTCGGTTTCTATTTGATAATTTTGGATTAATATAGAAATTCTTATCAGTAAGTCCGCCAGGCTGCTGACTAACATAATTCATCCGTGTATACTCAAGATATACTCGAAAACCCTTGCTAAATCTGTAATTCATTGAAGCATAAAAGCCATATTGTTTGATACTTGAATTTTCTCTCCAACCGTCACCTTTTTTATGTTGTATGTAAAGAAAATAATTTAATCTCTTTGCCTCACCGAATAGACTATTGTATGAACTAAAGGTGCCATGATTGTCATAGCTTTGTGATAATTCTATATTAATAGGGTCACTATTTTCTCCGTCTTTCATTATGAAATTTAGTAATCCACCAAATTGTGTTCCATATTGCAGAGCACCGGCACCTCTTACAAGTTGAATCTGATTTACTGCTTGAGAGGGGGGGGTGTAATAGCTCTCGGGATAACCTAAGGGATCAGCACTAATTCCATAGTTATTTTGTCGAGTATTAAAATTTGAAGATCTATTTGGGCTTAGACCTCTTCCTCCAATATCGAGTTGCAATCCAAAATAATCACTTTCCCATATATTTATACTTGATACTTTACTGTAAATTTGCCGGGCATTGTTATTTGATTTATTTACAATTAAATCCTCTAAATTAATGACATCAGACTTTTTTGCTTCATAAATACCAAAATCCTCGACAGATCTAAGGAATCGAGTATCATAAATACTATTTTGATTTCGAATAGTAATCTCAGATAATTCAAAAGATTTGAAGTTTAATATAAATACAATGTTTGTTGTTGAAGTTAAATCAACAGTTATACTGTCTGAAATTATGTTTAGTCCGCTCGCATATAATTTAACAAGGCTAGGTTTTTTATAAATAAATTCAAAATTGCCTGAACTATCACTAACGGAATATTGATTAATTTGACTAGAATATATTACAATGTCTGGTAGGTCGTTGCCTGAGGCATCTTGTACTTTACCTGACAAAATGAACTCTTGAGAGTAGATATAATTATTTTGCCATATAAACAGAGTAGCAAAAAAAACTAAGAATCTAAGATTTAAAATCATGTAGAAATTTGTCAGAATTATTTTTGTATACATTTACAGTATCAATGAAAAATGGTTGACTTTTTCTCCCATTTAGAGACATTCTACTATGAATATTAATTACGGGTGGGTATCCATTAATATCTTTGAAATTGTCTCCTATGTAATTGACAAATTGTAAAATCATATCAGGTTGTGATTTCATTTGTTGTTGTTGAAATTTACTTAGATATAAGTCTTGATCTAACTGATATTGTATTTCTTTTCGTGGATCAATAACTACTATATTTGTATAGCCATTTTTTTCCATAAGCATGACCCTCCAACTAAATCGATAGCCAATTTCATCCCAGTAAATGTTATTAGAAAAAATATGATGCCTGAGTGGCATTAGAACCTGAATACCCAGGAATAAAACCATCAAATAGTATACAAAAAGGACGTTTTTTTTCTTTTTCCTAGTTATACGCTCTGATTTAGTTTCACGTTTTTTTATTGATAATAACTCTAAGCATTTATTGTGGAAATTTAACGGTAAAAAGATTGTCGTAGCTGCAATCATTATCATCGGAAACATTCCTATTCTTGGAAAAAGTATACCTGTCATTACATGAAACACAATGACTGCATAAAATGCATATTTTCTCGTTTTTTTGATCCACAAAAAAAGCCAAATGGTTAAATCATAAATGCAACCTACCCAGCTGAACAATAATGCTGTGATTTTTAAATGAGTGAATTTACCTATAATTGGTATACTAAATTTACCAGGTAGCCATGTATAAAGTGGCTGAGCTTTTATAAGCCAGTCCGTATTAATTTTTGCTAAACCTGCATAAAAATAAACTATTGAGAGCTGGCATTTGATTAAAGTTATATGCCATTTTGAACATAGATTCGATTTTAATAAAGGATTAAAATAACAATCTAGAGAAAACGCTCGATTCGCAGGTAGAAATATTAGATAGAAGGTAAGTATTGAAACTAGATAATAATGATTGAGATAATACGTTTTATCGATCAATTCTATATATGTGAAAAGAAAAAAAAAGGAGGATGTACTAGTTCGATAAAATGCGCCAAATGTTATAAATATCGATAGGATTAAAAGAATTGTGAATATTATATACATACCAACATCAGGTAAGACATCGATGTTGGAAATAAAATTAAAATGATATTCCGGGCTTATGTAGAGTTCTTCGATCCAACCATTTATCCAAAATCGCAGAATTGTTATAAACAGAGTAGCCCCAAAAAATATTCGGAATGTTATTAGGGGTGAAATATCGGTTGTTTCAAATGATTTATTTGTTAGTTTATTTACAGTCTCTGTTAGCATTTTGTTTTATTTTAAAGAAAACGCCTATTTTCCAAAACAAGCGTTTTAACGATACGGTCATCGTATTTTGTTTAACTAACCAATAGCCTTTAATTAGTGGTGTGATCCGGTAAAGAATATAGTTTATTTCTCTAACTATCTATCTAACTAATCACCATCGTTTTTACCATCAGCATCTTGAATGTTTAACAATGGAAACAGATCAGATTTAATTATTGTAATTAGCCCTTGAATAGCATCATATAAATCTGTATTTCCTGATATTGAGGTCCTTTCATCAATTTTCGCGTAAATTAAATCAAATTGTGATTTAATATCAGAATCCACTTCTGTGTGACCTCTGCTGATTAGTAGCCTATCATAACCTGAATTTATTAAATTATTTCTCAATGTATTTCCACCAAGATATAAACCTTCCATTTCTTGGATAGATTCTTTTACTAATGATAGTGCAAATAAATCATTACCGTCATGTAAAGACTGGTAATAGGCCTCAATTTTACTTGGGTCAGCCTCTATAGGTGAGTCTAGTGGACCTATTCGACCAATTGGTAAACCAACTTTATTTTCTCTTATGTGATCTTCATAATACGATAATGAACTATTAAGTTGGACATGAATGGAACTACCAATTTCTACACCGTCATTACTAATGAAATTTTCTTTTAAACTACCACCCCACATGTCATCTAATTGTATAGCTTTGTTTTTTATTGACTCTGTCAATTTTAGTAGGTACAAGCATTTTTTTTCATCTGATGTAAATGAATTTATAGTATTCTGAGATGAGTAAATGAGGTAATCTATAGCAGGGAATCCATTAGCTCTTTTTTGGGATCCAGATGAAAAATTATAAGTATTTGATATTATAATATTTTTAAGTAGTAGTGTATCTATTGGAAACAAATTAGTTGTGTTAACCAAGTCATAATTGATATTAGCATAATAATTATGCAAAGCTGCAGACTGAAATGATTTGTAAGTATTATGATAAGCATCTCTAAAACTATTTAGGTTACTATCATTTATTGAACTACAGAAATTATTTGCTGATAAGTATAAGGTTTCAGTAGCGTCCTTATAGTTACTTATAGATGGAATTATGACATTATTAACCTGATTAGTTAATAATTCAGTATAATCATCTTGCCCATTTAGATCCAAAGCTCCTTCTCCGCTATCGCAGCTAATAATAAAACATGCTAACAACAATGAGAGAAGAAGGGCTTGAAACCGTTTAAGTTTGACAAAGATCATTTCAGAAATTTGCATCTTTAAAACCTGGAAAAGATTGATCTAATATATTTATCGCAGAAGTCATTTGATCGTCAGTGACTGTCCACAAATTTATTCCATAGATTCCATTTAATGAACTATCTGAGCTTGACCAACCCATTGCGATTAATGCGTTGTGAGCTTCTTCGGCTGTTAATCGACCTTCTGAGTTGAATGACATTGCATATATAAATGCCAGTGCTTCAGATAAGTGATGTATTTTGTCAGCATCAGATACATCAGCAATCGCATCATTTAGATAGTGCATAGCTGCTGCTGCTAATCCTGCTTCTACATATAATTTAATGTCTGCTCTTGCAGCAACAAATAAATCTTCATTAACACTTTCTTGCGAAGGTCCAAAGCCTTGACCTGCTTTTAATACCGATCTACCAACGATAAAAGCATTCATTGCTGCTTGAGCCAAATTAACTCCGTATGCTTCCTCAGTTTCATCACTAAAATCATAAGTATAATTAGCTAAAAACATACCATCGCCACTTGAAGTATTGCCATCATTGGGATAGGTTGCTGCATTTGCACCAAAGTAACCTAATGCTTCGTCAAATTTGTGTTGGCGGCTGGTACCATATGATGCATAGTTATCAATAGATGATTCATTATTTCCTAATGCATTGTCTTTGCCAGCCTGAGAATCTCTGAGGTAATCGTCAACCATTTGATCATACATCATAGCACCATAAAGACCTTTCTCTAAAATTTGAGCATATTCTAACCCATTAGCGCTTACATGTCTCTTTTTACTACCAGTAGTAATCATTCCTGCTGTACCATTTGATGCATCTACCGTATAATTTGCTTGACTTGATTGTACAAGTAAATCAGCTAAGCTGGCAAAGTCATCAGCGACACTGGTATTACCAGCATCGAAATTTAATTCATCTATTTTAGTACGAATATTAGAACCGCCTTGTGCATCAGCACTATTAAACATATCATAATTTTCATTTGCGATAGCTGCTTTTAGATCCCATTTAATTGGTTCATTTCTTGAGGAATCAGCAATTTCTTTGAGTTGGGCTAAGCGGCGCTTTTGGCCATTATAAGCTCCAGGTGCTAAAGTGCCCTCTATATCGTAAGATGAAGGAACAGTGAAATTTGTTAAGGTAATACTATTTATATTACCTAAGTTACTTTTTAAAAATCCAGCTCTATCTACTTCTTCATCTGTGTTAGTAGTGCCGCAATAGCTTAGCATTATTAATGCAATGAATAATGTAAACGGTCGTATTGGTGAATTCATTATTTTTGAAATAATATTATTAGATTAAGGTGTGCTATTTAGATTTATTCTTAATAATATGTCTAATATAATACTTATTAAGACTAAATCTTAATAAATAACAAAAAAATTATCTCTTATAATTTCAAGGGTTAAATACAATTTTTATATATACATAGATGGAAAATAATGTTGTATACTTTGATGGGTTTTGTAATCTTTGTAATGCATTACTTCATTTCTTGATGAAGCACGATTCTGATAAAAATCTATTGTTTTCCTGGTCGAAATCAGATTACGCTATATTGACCTTACCTGAAAATGTATTAGAGTACACTGAAACCAGTATTATATTTTATAGAAATGGAAATTTTTATAAAAAATCTGAGGCAATATTTGAAATATTAAAACAAATCAATTCGCCTATTAAATTTCTCTCTTACTTTTCATTCATTCCTTTAAAATATACTGACTACTTATATGATGTAATTTCAAAGAATAGGTATAAAATTTTTGGCAGAAAAAATGTTTGCACTATACCCAGTAACTTTGATGAGGATAGATTTAGAAATAACACTCTCACGTCAGCTAAATTATGACTAATTACTTATTTAGCATTTACGTGTACTGTTTGGTATTGTTATCCCTTTTCAGAACTCAAAATAATCTTTCTTTGGTAGTTTAGCGATAGAACAAGCGGCAGATAACCGATTGCTTGTAGATTCAAAAACAACCCATGGAGCAGATAAAATTGTCTTACTTTTATAGAGTAGTATTTTATTGTTTGACTACTTTTCAAATACCTTCAAATAGGTCCACCTACTGTTATTATCATCATTTCTTTTTATTTTTTGTAATAGGTTGTGATGAAGAAGCCTTTTATTTTTTTTATTTTTTAAAATGCATTTACATCTCTAAAAACATAAGTCTGCTATTTCAAGGAAGCTAATCATCCCGATTATGTGTACATAGTAATTTGGATTCGCCTTTTTGGCTAGTATTCGAAACATCAATTTTTAGTGCATATGGCTGATATAGAGTCTTCAAATGCACTAATTATTAATGATATATCTTGAATCTTAAGAGCATTTGACAAAAAGAAAGCCTCAAAGGGAGAGGGTGGGAGATATACCCCACGCTCCAGCATATGGTGAAAAATTTTTCTGAATAACTCTTTGTTGGTAGTATTGGCCCCCTTGAAGCCTGTCACCTTATGATCGCTGTAGAATATTCCAATCATAGATCCTACTCGATTTGTATAATTCGAGATATAATGGTCATCCAGTACTTTTTTAAGTCCTCGTTCTAGAGTTTTAGATTTTACTTCCAGTTCATTATATAACGATAAATTATCATGTAATTTCTTGAGTAATGTGTATCCTGCTGCCATCGCTAGTGGATTACCTGATAAAGTTCCCGCCTGGTATACTGGCCCTGTTGGAGCGACAAAATCCATAATCTCTTTCTTCCCTGCGTAAGCTCCTACTGGAAGTCCTGCACCTATAATTTTACCATAGGTAACCATATCTGCTTTTATGCCATATATCTCTTGTGCTCCGCCAAATGCCACCCGGAATCCAGTCATTACTTCGTCAAAAATTAGTACGGTATCATGATCATCACATAGTGAGCGAAGTCCTTCTAAAAAACCTTCTTCAGGAGGTATACAGCCCATATTTCCTGCTATGGGTTCCAGTATAATGGCTGCAACTTTATTTTTATTGGCTTTCAGTAATTCTTCAACCTCATCTAGATCATTGAACTCAGCAATGAGCGTATCCCTAGCTGTGCCAGGTGTAACCCCGGGACTACTGGGATGTCCCATTGTAAGTGCGCCACTTCCCGCCTCAATTAGAAAAGAATCACCGTGCCCATGATAACATCCTTTGAATTTGATAATTTTATCCCTGCCTGTATAACCGCGTGCGACACGGATTGCACTCATACAGGCCTCTGTACCGGAGTTAACCATTCTGATCTTATCAATACCATTTATAGTATCAGTAATCAGGTCTGCAATTTCTATCTCAAGTCGGGTAGGGGCTCCAAAAGAGGTGGAATTCTTGGCCGTTTCAGTAACTGCTTTTAAAACATCAGGATCAGCATGACCCAGCAACATTGGACCCCAAGAGCTGATCAGATCAATATATTTATTTCCATCTTCATCATATAAGTAAGCACCTTCAGCTTTTCTGATGAACAAAGGAGAACCTCCAACGCTATTGAAGGCTCTGACTGGTGAATTAACACCTCCTGGGATTATATTTTTAGCCTTTTTATAAAGTTCTTTACTCGTATTAATGTTCATCTATTTACTTCCATTTAGTAATTTGACTGCCTGTTTAGCAAAGTATGTTACGATTAGACTAGCACCGGCTCTTTTGAATGAGATCAGTGATTCCATTATCACCTCATTTTCATTTAACCAACCTTTTTCTGCTGCTGCTTTTATCATTGAATATTCACCCGAAACATGATAAACGGACACTGGGATTTCTAATTCATCACTGACAGCCTTTAGTATATCAAGATAGGGCTGACCTGGTTTGATCATGATAATGTCTGCTCCTTCTTGTATATCCATCCGTGCTTCAACCAATGCTTCTTTACTGTTTGCCGGATCCATTTGATAGGTTTTTTTGTCACCGAATCCGGGTGCTGAATCTAGTGCGTCACGAAACGGGCCATAAAAAGCAGAGGCATATTTAACACTGTATGCCATGATACCTGTATTTTCGTATCCATTTTGATCCAGTTTTTTTCTTATTAAGTCTATACGTCCGTCCATCATATCGGAGGGTGCGACCATGTCTACACCGGCACATGCATGACTCAAAGCTATCTTTGCTAGCAATTCGGCACTGATATCATTTACTA
Organism: uncultured Balneola sp.; assembly: GCA_902529115.1. Classification (GTDB taxonomy): domain Bacteria; phylum Bacteroidota; class Rhodothermia; order Balneolales; family Balneolaceae; genus UBA1275. The sequence goes on along the minus strand of CABZVB010000012.1, from coordinate 6,153 downwards.
TTTCATTGTTCTTCACAATACCATCATGGCCATAGGATGAATATGGATCGAGTGCTACATCAGATATAACGAACAGATCCGGATAATTTTCTTTTGTGTGCTTGATAGCCCTTTGCATAAGCCCATCATCACGGAGAGGTTCTGTTCCATTGTTGTCCTTTTTATCTTCTGGTACCTTTACAAACAACAATACAGATCTAATTCCCAGTTCAGCAATCTCATCCAATTCGTAATTCAACCGATCCAGTGAATGCCGAAAGTAACCAGGCATACTGGGTATTTCATCTTTTACATTCTCACCCTCAGTTATAAATAGGGGAACCATAAAATCATCAGGGCTGAGTTGATTTTCCCGAACCATGCTTCTAATTGCTTCAGATTTTCGGTTACGTCTTAAACGTGTTCCTGGATATCTCATGTTTAGTATAGTTATTTTGGAGATTAAGCCAGTCCACTTCTTTTAGGTGGTCAAGCATTTGCTGTTCTTTAGAACCGGGTTTGGGCATATAATTATACCGCCATTGCACATGAGGCGGCAGGCTCATGAAAATGGATTCAATTCGCCCTTTTGTTTTAAGTCCAAATAGGGTGCCGCGGTCGTGGATCAGGTTGAATTCTACATAGCGTCCGCGTCGGATTTCCTGCCAGTCCCGGTTTTGCTGATTGTAATTGATGTCTTTTCTCAGATTAACAATTGGAATATAGGCATCTATAAATCCCAAGCCTGCATTATGAGCAAATTCGTAAAGGTCCTGTGCAGAAGTATCTTCATTTGCCCTTACGTGATCGAAGAAAATACCGCCTATACCTCTAGCCTCATTCCGGTGATGATTGAAAAAATATTCATCACATGCTTTCTTGAAGCGGGGATAAAAAGCTGGGTGAGTTAGATCACAAATTGTTTTATGAATTTGGTGAAAGTGAACAGCATCTTCTTTAAAGAGGTAATAAGGGGTTAGATCAGCTCCGCCTCCGAACCACTGGTCTTTGATTTCACTAGAATCTTTATTATAAAGTTCAAAATACCGATAGTTGGCATGAACGGAAGGTACGTAAGGATTTTGGGGATGAAGAACAAGTGATATACCGCTCGCAAAAAAATCAGATTTTTCTTCATTAAGACTTTGCTGAAGAGCTTCAGGTAGCGGACCTGATACAGCTGAAATATTAACACCACCTTTTTCAAAGACTTTCCCATTTTCAATTATACGGGTACTCCCAAACCCAAATTTTTCCCGCTTCCAGTTGTCGATTTGAAATTCAGCCTTTCCGTCAGCTTTTTCAATAGCTCCAGTGATTTTGATCTGGAGTTTTTTGATAAGTTCCGTGAATTCTTTTCGTTTGGAGTCAAAGTATTTCATGAGGGAGATTGATAATTTTTTATAGCTTCCACAAAGGCTCTTGCGTTATCTACAGGAACATTAGGGAGGATGCCATGTCCCAAGTTGGCGATAAATCGATCTGTACCAAAACGCTCGATCATTTCCGTTACTTCTTTAGTTATAATATCGGGCGTGGACATCAGCTTAGACGGATCATAATTACCTTGCACAGTCTTATTTCCGGCTAAAAAACGAGCATCCTCAGGAGTACATCCCCAGCTGATCCCAAATCCTTTTACGCCTTCGTCTTGAAAATCTGGATAACACCATTCAGCATCCTTAGCAAATAAAATCATTGGTACTCCATAATCCTCATTTACAATTTGTTTTAGAAAGGGATAAGCATGGGTCATGAAGTCGTCCGGACCAAGTGCTGCCGCCCAGGATTCAAATATCTGTAAGACCTGTGCTCCTGCTTTTACCTGCTCATGAAAGTATTCGATTGTCTGATTGGTAAGTATCTGAAGTACTTGATGAGCTGATTTTGGGTCCGAAAAAATAAATTGTTTTGCCAAAGAAAAGGTTTTGGATCCTTGTCCCTCCACCAAATAACAGAAGAGAGTCCAAGGTCCGCCAGCAAAACCGATTAGCGGAACTCGGCCATTGAGCTCCTGGCGAGTCAAGCTTAGAGCTTTATATACATAATCAAGAGATTCTTTAGCAGGATGGATTTCAATTTTGTTCATATCCTTTGAGGATCGTATAGGAAAAGGGATATAAGGACCGAGGCCAGGTTTTAGTTGGACTTCTATACCCAGACATTCCAGAATGACTAGTATATCACAAAATAAAATGGCTGCATCCGTTCCAATTATATTGATTGGTTGTAGTGTAATCTCACAGGCTAGTTCCGGAGTTTTAACGCGCTCAAAAAAAGGATACTTCTTACTAAGCTCCATGTATTCAGGTAAATATCTTCCTGCCTGCCTCATCATCCAAACAGGAGGGCGTGGAGTCTTTTTACCCTCAAGTGTATCTAGTAATAAAGTATTATGTAAAACCGGTAATTTTTTCATAGAATGTGAACTTCAATAGTTTTGACCAGATGCTCAAAAGTAGCCTCATCAGTGACTATCACCTTATTAAAACCTGACTTCGTTGCTGCTATACCGGTGGTCTTTCCGATACAAAATACCGGAGTCTCACTCGTAGGAGTGTTAGATTCAAGAAAAGCATGGACTACTGATGGGCTCATAAAAACTAATCCGTCATAAAGATCTAGTGAGACTTTTTCTTTTCTTTTATCTGTTTTATAGACAACAATACCTTTAGCATTCAGCCCATTCTTTTTTAGTATACTTACTAGATATTCAGGGGATAAATCGCCTCTAAAATGAGTGATTCGGTCAGCGTTACTGTCCAGTATTAATTCAATTAATGCTTTCGAATTATATTCATTTGGAAAACAAATCAAAGATGATAGTTCGTGTCCATTGATAGCAGAAGCTGTTTTTGGGCCTACACAGAATATCTTTTTAGGTGTATTCAGTTTATTATGATGTTTAAAAACGGCATTTACAGCTTTTTTACTCGTAAAAACCCAATATTCAGAATCATGTGTAGTTTTAGGGAGCCATTCATTTGTATGCACTTCTTTAAAGGATATAAAATTAATTATATCATAATCGAAAGAAGCAGTATTCAATAGGTGATTCTGATAAGTTTCAGAGAGTGGATTACAAAATAAAACGGTTGGATATGACATATTTTTAACGTTCTAAGAGTCTAAATGCACCGTCTTCAATAAGTTTTTTAGCGAGATGTTTACCCCATTCTAAATCATATTTATCTACGAGGAGATTATCATGAATCTCCAATTTTTCAGCGCCATCATTTGATAATATTGCTCCATTAAATGTGAAAACGCCATCTTTATAGGTGGTTAAAGCTCCAACAGGAGAGGAGCATCCCGACTCAAGAGTATTCAAGAACAAGCGCTCGGTATCCACACATTTTCTGATAAATTTATCTTCTAGCGTTCTAAAGATAGCGAGATTTTTTTCATCATTGTTTCTGCATACTATTCCCAATGCTCCCTGAGCGGGTGCTGGCAACATCCAATCCAACGTTTCTGATATCCGATTAGTTAGTCCCAGTCGCTTTAATCCAGCAAAAGCAAATATTCCGCCTGTCCAGTAATATTTGTCCACTTTAACAATGCGTGTCTGGACGTTACCCCTGAGTTCAGTGATCTTGTAATTTGGATATTTATTTAACCAGAATGCTTTTCGACGGACACTGCCTGTAGCAATTATATTTTTCTTTGAGTTTTGTCTCTTCAATGGCCTGACTAACACGTCAAAGGGATTTTCGCGGGTAGGAACACTTGCTAGGGTTAAATTTTCTTCAAATTCAGTGGGTACATCTTTTAAAGAATGGACTGCGAGATCGATATCTTCATTAAGCAGTGCAATATCTAGTGCTTTGGTAAAGACCCCTTTATCTCCAAGCTTATGAATTGGAATATCCAGAATCTTATCTCCGAATGACTCAATTTCGATAATTTCTGATGCATATCCTGATTTTTTGAGTAACTGCTGGACATAATTGGCCTGCCAGAGGGCAAGTACACTTCTACGGGTGCCTATTTTAAGCATCCTGTTCTACTTTTTGGTACTCCCGATTAAGCCGATCGATATGAACAGCTAGGATTTTCTTTTTGACACGGTCAGTGATCTTCTCAAGTTGATTAAAGGTTTCAGGATCTACTTTACTGCGTACTTTTTGGAGTTCCTCTTTGGTAATACTGTTTAATTCGTAATCGACCTCTTTAATGTGTGGGAGAAGGAACCTGGAACGGTCAATATTATTTTTATACGCTTTAAATTCTTCGTGGATAATATTCTCAAGGATTGGAATAGCCTTCTTCCTTTTTTCCAAAGCTTTTTGATTCACTTTACTAATTGAATCCATGTCAATCAGTGTAATTCCATTGATTTCGCTCACTTCATGCGCTACATTACGGGGAACAGATAGATCAATAATGAGCTTTTTCTTTTGAATATTTGTAAAATTTTTAGGGGTTAGAATGGGTTTAAGTGCCCCTGTTGCGGTTATGATTAGATCAGCGTTATGTATTTCATGTTCTAGTTTTGAAAATGAATTAATGTTAATATTTAGCGAATTTGCAAGATTCTTAGCACGGTTGATAGAACGATTTATAACCGAGATATGCTTAGCACCATTAGAAATCAGGTTTTTACAGGATACTTTCCCCATTTTGCCGGCGCCAATAAGCAGAATTTTAATATTGCCTATATTTTCAAAATACTCGAGGGCACGCTGTGTTACTTCAAATCCAACAGATACATTTCCTCGGCCAAAATCGGTTTCTGATCGACTTCTTTTGTGAGCTTTAAATACGGATTGAATAAGCTGATGGAATTCTCCAGAGAGTTGTTCCTTTCTCGATTCGTTATATGCTTTTTTTAATTGTTGTATGATTTGCGAGTCTCCCAATACTTGGGAATCCATACCTAATCCTACCCTGTAAATATGATGAATAGCATTGTCGTTGGATAGTACATATCCATGTTCTTCTAAAAACGAAGAGCTAATATCGACTGAGCAACATAAAGCTTCGACTAATATTTTGGGTTCACAAAACCCAAATATTTCAGTTCTATTACAAGTTACGAGTGTGAGTACCCCACCAGGGACTTGTTTTGTATATTGTTTGAGCCTCTTCTTCCTGTCTTTGTCTAAATAAAATAACTCACGTATTGGGACCCCACTTTTCCAGTGAGAAATGCCAACAACAGAAAATCTCATTAATTGCTTGAGTTTGAATATTAGTTAGTATAAACTAAATTATAAAATGAATATGAAGATAATGTGAAGATTATTTCATGTTTGACCAAGTTAACTGTTGAGCTGTTAGTTTTGCTTGTTTTATACAGTCTGAAACACTCACTCCCCAGAGGTAGTTTCCTCCGATTGTGAAGTTTTTGTGCATTTTCATGAAGTCACTAACTGCAGATCTCATTTTCCAGTATCCAAGATTTTGCTGAGGAATTGCTTTTTCCCAATACATATGATCTGAATGAATTGGTTCAGCATTAATATTCATGATTCTAGAGAATTCCTGAATGATCTTATTCTGAGTTTCTGTTATCTCATTCTTTTGAATTATTTTATGTGCACCACCTGCAAGAAGAGTGTACTGCTTTTGCCCTTCTGGAGTATGGGAAGGAAAGATACTCGATTTCCAGATTGCTCCTAAAAGTTCAAATCCTTCAATACGAGGTACAAGAAACCCAAATGCATCAGTATTGTTTGGAATATCTTTATTTGAATAAGTTACACTTGTTGACAGGACTGCAGGATAATGAATTTTTTCTAGATGATTTGACAGATCAGGAGCATATTCACAGATGAGTGACGATAATACATAAGCAGGTAGACAACTAAGTACTTGATCAAAAATATACACATCGTTTTCAGTAGTGACTTTAACATGATCATCCATAAACTCAAGGCCAGTGATTTTTGTATGAATTAATTCTTTACTTAGTTTTTCGGCTAGACGATTAGGCAATGTTTGTAGTCCATCGCGAAAATTAAAAACGGCTTGTTTTTGAGAGTCACTTTTAATCTTATTTTTAGAAAGTATACTTAAAAAGAGAGACCCGTATTCTGATTCATATCGAGCAAATTCAGGACAAATTTCAGTTTTACTTAACTTGTCGATATCACCTGCATAAATGCCAGATAAAATTGGATCTGCTAGATAATTTACAGCCTCTTTGCCTAGTCTTCTTCTTAGAAAGCT